>NZ_JBYHFS010000002.1:0-1064458 GCF_057669685.1 Leifsonia sp. Y878
TGGGGCAGGCCCTCCGCAGGCTCCGGGCCTGCCCCACACCCCCATAACTCGGCACCCCGCCACACCCACCACTCCGGACAGCCGGCGAGGCCACCAGGCCGGCGGGCGAAGGCTGCTAGGCGGTGCGGATACAGGATGAGCGTGGTGGACCGAGCGAAACTATCTGGTATCCGGTGACAGCAGGCTGATCCGTCCTGTCCTCGCGACCGCGACGCGACGGTGCAAGTGCGCCGGCGGGGCTCACTGGGGCGCCGCGCTCATCGAACGCAGGTATGCGGGCACTGCAGAGTGCGCGCAGCTGCGTTCAACCCGCGCCGCACGACATTGTGCCGGGTGGCGGGTAGCTGTGGGCCCGTGAGACGACGGCGCGAACTCGCGCCGCTGCGGCGCTTGTGCGTTTCGGCGGTGAGAGACGTTGTTATCCTGTGGCATGGCTGTAAACGCGAATGATCTCGCCACCGTCGTTGCGTTCATTCGCGCTGCCGGTCGCGGCGTTGTCGCCACGGTCTCCTCGAGCGGGCAACCAGAAGCAGCACTAGTTGGGCTCGCCATCCTCGACGACGGCACACTGCTTTTCAACAGTCATGAGGACGCCCGAAAGATCGTGAATCTTCGCTCGACTGACCGAGTTGCGATTGTGGCAGGCACGGTCGGTGGCGTTTCGGTTCAGATAGAAGGGATCGCAGCTATCGTCCAAGGCGCCGAGCGGGACTCGTTTGGCGCGGAATACAACCGACAACTTCCTGGATCGCGCGCGCAGTCGAGTGGGTTTGCCGTCGTCGTTGTCCGACCTGTCTGGATTCGGGTCTATGACGTCACCGCGACGCCGCCGACCGTGACAGAAACCACGGTGACCGGAACGATCCTGTAGAAGGACCACGAGACACCACCAAGTGCTGCAGCAGCAGTGGCGCGTGCCTGGGCGACGGCAGCCTGGGGACGTTCGGGTGTAACTGACTAACGGGGTTCGGTATCGGCCGCGCTGGGGCGGGCGTTACGCCGTCGAGGCGGTGGTGGTGGTCGCCGCCCTGGCCGCCACGAAGGCGCTCACGCAGGTCTCTACGTCGGCGGGGGAGTGTGCGGCGGACAGCTGCACGCGAATGCGGGCTTCTCCGCGCGGGACTACGGGGAAGCTGAAGGCGGTCACGAAGACTCCGCGGGAAAGCATGTCGGTCGCGATCCGGGTGGCCGCTGCGGCATCGCCGAACATCACAGCCACGATCGGGTGCTCACCGGGGAGCAGGTCGAAGCCTTCGTCCGCCATCCTCGACCGGAACAGGGCTGCGTTCTCGTGCAGGCGTGTCCGCAGCTCGGTGGCGTCCTCTGCCAGGTCGAGCGCCGTCAGCGTTGCCGCGACAATGGCCGGAGCCAGGCTGTTGGAGAACAGGTAGGGCCGCGCACGCTGGCGCAGCAACTCCACGATCTCAGCCCGTCCACTGACGTAGCCGCCGGATGCGCCGCCAAGCGCCTTCCCGAAGGTGCCCGTGTAGATGTCCACCCGAGAGCCAACACCGGCGAGCTCTGGGGTGCCGCGTCCGCCAGCGCCCATGAAGCCGACCGCGTGGGAATCGTCGACCATCACGAGCGCGTCGTACCGATCCGCCAGGGCACAGATCTCGGCCAGGGGAGCGAGCGACCCATCCATTGAGAACACACCGTCGGTGACGATCACGCGCCGCCTGGCACCTGCAGCCTCGATGAGCTTCGCCTCGAGGTCAGCCATATCCGTATTGCGGTACCGGTAGCGGGCTGCCTTCGACAAGCGGATACCGTCAATGATCGATGCGTGATTCAGTGCATCGGAGATGATGGCGTCGTCGGCGCCCGCGATGACCTCGAAGACACCACCGTTGGCGTCGAAGCACGACGAGAACAGGATGGTGTCGTCGGTGCCGAGGAAGCGCGACATCCGCTGCTCGAGCTCGAGGTGGAGGTCTTGCGTGCCGCAGATGAACCGCACACTGGCCATGCCGAACCCACGGGTGTCCATGGCGTCTTTGGCCGACTGGATGATTGCGGGGTGGTTCGCCAGGCCCAGGTAGTTGTTGGCGCAGAAGTTGAGCACGCTCGCAGCATCGGCGCCGGCGTTCCCCGCCGTGATGCGAGCTGACTGCGCGGAGGCAATCACCCGCTCCGCCTTGTACAGGCCGCTGGCCTTGATGTCATCGAGCTCGCCCTTGAGGCTGTCCTGCACCGTTGCGTATGTCATCGTGTTCCTTCGTGTTTAGAGCTGGGTCCAGTCGAGCACGACCTTGCCGCCGCCACCGGCGCGTGCAAGATCGAAGCCGCGCTGCCAGTCTGATGCCGGAAGCTCGTCGGTCACAACCGAGGTGATCGACTCGCGGAGGGCAACGCTTGACTGAAGCATGGCGCTCATGGCATTCCACGTCTCGAACATCTCGCGGCCGTAGATCCCGGTGAGGGTGATCATGTGGCTCACGACAGTCGCCCAGTCGACGTCGATGGGTGCGCTCGGCAAGCCGAGAAGCGCGATGGATCCGCCGTGGTTCATGTTGGTGATCATCTCGGGGAGAGCCCTCGGGTTTCCCGACATCTCAAGACCGACGTCGAAGCCCTCGCGCATGCAGAGCTCTCGTTGCGCGCCGGCCACATCGGCTGAGCGCACGTCGACGGCGAGGTCTGCTCCCATTCCACGGGCCAGCTCAAGGCGGGCGGGGGACACGTCGGTGACGACGATGAATCGGGCGCCGGCGTGGCGGGCAACCGCGGTCGCCATCAGGCCGATGGGGCCTGCGCCCGTGATCAGGACGTCTTCGCCCACCACCGGGAACTTCAGTGCGGTGTGGACGGCATTTCCGAACGGATCGAAGATCGCGCCCAGCGTTGGGGTCACATCCGCGTGGTGCACCCACACATTGCTCTCCGGGATCACGACCATCTCGGCGAACGCGCCGTCACGTTGCACGCCGACGCTGACGGTGCGGATGCACATGTGGCCGCGGCCTGCCCGGCAATTGCGGCAGATGCCGCAGACCACGTGCCCCTCTGCCGACACCCGGTCGCCGATTTTCACATCGCGCACACTCTGTCCGACAGCGATGACCTCGCCATAGAACTCGTGACCAGGCACCAGCGGTGCCGTGATCATGCTCTGCGCCCAGTTGTCCCACGACTCGATGTGCAGGTCGGTGCCGCAGATTCCGGTGCGCATCACCCGAATCGTGACCTCGGTCTCGCCGGCGATCGGTTCCGGACGGTCGACAAGTTCGAGACCGGGACCGGTCGCCGACGTGAGGAGGGCTTTCATCAGGTGTCCTTAGTGCGGTGGGGCTGACGTGCAGTGGGCTGGGCGGTTGAGCGAGCTACGCGATGGTGATCGGTGTGCCGGAGAGCGCCGAGCGACGTGCCGCGTCGACGATCTCCAGTGTCCGCAGCCCGACATGGCCGTCGGGCTGCGGCTGTACTGCCGGAGCTTCGCCGGGGGTCGGTGCTCCGGAGAGCTGCACCGCGCGCAGGAACTCGGTCAGCAGCAGGCTGTCGACGTCGGTGGCAAAGCCGAGGCGGATGCCGCCCCCGACGCCCTGGCCGCCGACGTGCTCTGCGAAGGGCTCGACCTCGACGGAACCGAGGGTTCCCGTCACCTGCAGCGTCACTCCGCCCCAGGTCGGGGCGTTGTCTGGCTGGCTCCATGAGCAGTCGATCGTGGCGATGAGGCCGCTCGGATAGGTGATCGTCACCAGGCCGCCGGTCTCAACGTCAACACCCTTGTCTGCATGCAGGATGCTGTTGGCCGCCGCGTACACCGTGCGTGCGCGCGCGCCGTCGGTGATGACATCGATCAGGTCGGCGCAGTGCACGACATGGTCGACGAGAGCGCCGCCGCCGGAGAGCTCCCTGTCGGTGAACCATCGACGGGAGTCGATCGGGATCTTGCCGTTGTTTGTGCCAAAGACGGCGAACGGTTCGCCCAGACGACCAGCGTCGAGATAGCCGCGCAGTGCCGTGAACTGGGGAGCGAAGCGCACCGGGTACGCGATCATCAGGATGACGCCGGCCGCTGCGCAGGCGTCAACCATGGCTTCGCCGTCGGCGACCTCTGTGGCCAGCGGCTTCTCGCACAGGATATGCACCCCGGCCGCCGCAGCCTGCTCGACGAGCGCACGGTGGCGTGAGTTCTCGCTCGTGATCACGACGGCATCCGGCTTCCAGGCGAAGAGCTCGTCGTAGCTGTCGACATAGTCGACACCCAGTGAGGCTGCCAGAGCGGCCCCGCGCAGCGCGGCATCCGGTGCAGCAGCGCCGTCGGGATCTGCGGTGAGGACCTGGATGCCCGGCATCGCGGCGAGAGCAGAGGCATAGCCGGCCGCGTGCACATGCGCGAATGACGCAATGGCAATTTTCAGTGGTGCCGGGGCGGTCATGCTGCTACCTCTGCCTTCGATGCAAACTTCGACATGGTGACGACCTGCCCGGTCGCCAGGGATTCCTGGGCTGCTTCAGACAGGTACACCGCAATGGCGCCGTCTTCTGCCGTGACCCGCGGCACGGGGCCGCCCCTGAAAGCATCCGCGAACTCGCGGATCTCTGTGAGGTACGGGCTCTCACGCAGCGATGACGATGGGATGACCAGGTTCGCCTCGTCGGGCACCTGCAGCTCGGCGGTGAAGCCATTGTTGTCGAGCGATGAGTACGAGATGACGCCCTTGTCGCCCGCGATGGAGAAGCCGGTCTTGAACTTGGTGCCCAGCGCACCCCACGTGGCGTGGATGTGCGAGATGGCGCCGCCGACGTGTGTCAGCGTGACGTGCGCAGAGACGAACGGGGGGATGACATTGTCGATCGTTGGCGGGTTCTGCACGGCGTACACGGTCTCGACTTCGCCGCAGGTCCAGCGGGCCTGGTCGAAGTCGTGGATCATCAGGTCCATCACGATGCCGCCTGACGCGGCCTGGTCCTGGAACCAGGTTCCGATGCCGGGACTCGAACCCTCACGGAAGAACCGCGCAACGGCGACCTGCCCGATCTTGCCCGCAGCTACCGCGCGGTGAGCGGCAGCGTACGGGGCGGTGAAACGCACGACGTGAGCGGGATACAGCTGAACGCCGGCCTCCATCGCTGCCGCGTGCACCTCGCGGGAATCGGCAGCGGTCAGCGTCAGCGGCTTCTCGCAGACGACCTGCTTGCCGGCCGCGATAGCCGCCAACGCGATCGACTTGTGCGTTGGCGTCGGGGTGACGATATCGATGAACTCGGCGCGGCGCAGCACCTCATCAAAGGTGTCGACGACCTCAAGGTCGAACTGCTCAGCCAGCTCGGCGGCTCCGACCTCTGAATAGACGAGCACGTGGGCGCCCAGCGCTTTCCACGCTGGGGCGTGCACCCGTGAGATACCGCCGGCTCCGATCAGTCCGACGACGAATGCCGAGGTGGACGCGCCTGTAGGCGTGGTGTTCATGAATTTCTCTCTTACTTCAGGCCAGAGAAGGCGATGCCTTCGACGACTCGACGCTGCAACAGGATGAAAGCGATGAGGATGGGTGCCATCGCCAGGAGCGAGGCCGCCATCATCACGCCGATGTGCACGCTTCCGCGGTAGCCCTGCAGGGTGGCGAGTCCGACGGACAGCGGCATGGATTCAGGAGTGCTGGCCACGACGAGCGGCCACAACAGGTCGTTCCACGACGCCAGGATGGTGATGATCGCCAGCGAGACGATGCCCGGCTTGGCCAGCGGCAGCATGACGCGCCAGAAAATCTGCCAGCTGTTGCAGCCGTCGAGCCTGGCCGCCTGCTCCAGCTCTGTGGGCATCGTCTTGAAGAACTGCATCATCATGAACGTGCCGAAGGCGCTGAAGAGGCCGGGAGCTGCGATACCGATGATGGTGTTGAGCAGGCCGAGGTTCTGCACGATCTGGTACTGCGGGATCAGGTATACCTGGCCGGGCACCATCAGGATCGAGAGGATCAGCCCGAGCAGCAGGCCCTTGAACTTGAACTGCATTCTGGCGAATGCATAACCTGCCATCGAGCACATAACGACCTGACCGAGGGTGCGGAGCGCTGTGATGCCGATGGAGACCCAGAACTGGCTGAGGAACGGCAGCCGCTGGAAGACTTCTGCGTAGTTCTCCCACTCGATGCCCGATGGCCAGAGGTTCGGCGGGATCGAGGTGATCTCCGCCTCCGTGGAGATAGACATCTTGATCTGCCAAACGAACGGGAAGATCATGACGATTGAGGCGATGATCAAGATCGTGTGTGCGATCCAGTTGCTGCCGTGGTTGACGGTGCCCCGCGACGCCTTCACACGGTTTCGCCGTGTCGGTTCCGCGTGTATCGCGCGGGAGAGAGTTTCAGTCGACATAGTGAACCCATCTGCGCTGAAGTCGGAATTGGAAGAACGTGAAGACCGCGATGATCACGAGTACGAACATGGCGATGGCTGACGCGTAGCCCTTCTCGTTGGTGAGGAAGGCTGCATCGTAGAAGAGGAAGACGAGCGACTGCGTCTTCGGCATCACGGGGTTGCTCGGGCCGAGGAGGGCGTAGAGCATGTCGAAAAGCTGGAATCCACTGATCAGCGTCATGACTGACAGGAAGAAGATGGATGGGCTGAGCAGCGGCACCGTAATGGAGCCGAACTGTCGCCACCGGCTCGCGCCGTCGATTGAAGCGGCCTCATACAGTTCTGGCGGGATGCTCTTCAGCCCGGCAGAGAGGATGATCATGTTGAACCCGATCGACATCCACAAACCCATCACCGCGACGGCGATGAGAGAGAACCACTCGGTGGAAATCCACGCAGGGCCTTCGATGCCCACAACGCGAAGAGCCGAGTTGATGACGCCGTACTCCTGGTTGTAGATGATCTTCCAGACCATGGAGATGGCGGTCGGCATGGCCACATACGGCAGGAAGAAGCAGGTGCGATAGACCATCGCGAACTTGAGGCCCGGCTGGTTCAGCAGGCTCGCAAAGCCGACAGCGATCGGGATGCCGAGGAGCAGGATGACCGTGTAGATCAGCGTGTTGGCGATCGCCCGGCCGACCTGTGGGTCAGCAGCGAGCCGCACGTAGTTGTCGAGGCCGATCCAGGTTGTTCCGCCGAAAGCTCCCCATTCGGTGAAGCTGAAGTAGAACGACTGCAGGAGGGGCCAGAGGTAGAACAGTGCCACACCCACGAAGAGCGGGAGCACGAACAACACCGGCCAGTACCCATCGATGGGGCGTTTTTTGCGCGCTACGGGCGCACCGGATGCCTTGCCCGTCGCCGGGGCGGACGCGACAGCTGCGCCCGCCCCTTCCTTCGTGATGACCATGGTTCCTATTTCTCCTTGGTCAGTGCTTCGTTCATCTGGTCAGCGAGGTCCTGTGCGACCTCGGCGACCGGGCGCTGCCCAGAGAATGCCTCTGGAAGCAACGCGCCTTCGAGCTTGTTCCAGGCGCTCGTGTTCTTTGACACCGGGTAAGCGACGGCGTAGTCGGTGGCAGCGTCAAGGAACACCTGCAGGTTGTAGCCGGGAACCGAGTCGACGAAGGTCTGCTGTGTTCCGGTGAATGCCGAGTTGGCGACGCCGGATTCTGCCTGGATGACGGCAGCTTCCTTCGAGGCGAGGTAGGTGAAGAACGCCTGCGCTGCGGGGTCACCGGCAGACTTCGCGCTCAGCGCATTGCCGACACCGTGGATGACGGTCTCGCGCTTGCCTGCAGGGGACAGCGGCAGCGGCGCAGTGGTCACGTCGTCGGCGACGACGGACTCGAGCAGGCCGGAGACCTGCCAGTTGCCCGTCCAGACGAGTCCGGCCTGGCCGTTGAGGAACTTGGTGAGACCAGAGGTGTCGGCGTTCTGAGCCGGTGAGAGCATCGAGCCGTCTGCGACCATGTCGGCCCAGAACTGCAGTGCCTCGATGGTCTTCGGGTCGTCGTAGCCGGAGACGCCGTCTTCGAGGATGGTGCCGCCGTTGCTCAGGATTGCCGGGTAGACCATGGCCTGGTTGTCGTAGTTGTCACCGGAGCCAACGATGCCCTGGTCGCCCAGGGTGTCGGAGATCTTCTTGGCGGCTGCGTGGTAGTCGTCCCACGTCCAGTCCTCCGTCGGCGCGGCGACGCCGGCCTGCTCGAGGATCTTCTTGTTGTAGAAGACGGCGATGGTGTCGAAGTCCTTCGGCACGCCGAACTGCTCACCGTCGTAGGTGTAGATGTCGTTCATGGCCGTCGGGTAGTTGGCCGGGTCGATCAGGTCGGCGTCGGCGAACGGCTCAACGGGTGCGAGCAGGTCGTTGGACGCGAACAGCTGGAAGTTCGGGCCGTTCATCCAGAACACGTCGGGCAGCGTGCCGGACGAGCCCTGGGTCTGCAGCTTGGTGAAGTACTGACCGTATGCGGTGACGTCTACCGATACATCGACGTTCGGGTAGGTCTTGTTGAAGTCGGCGACGAGTTCTTTCATCGCAGGTTCCTGGTTGATGTCCCAGATCGCGTACGAGATTTTACCCTTGACGTCGGCCGGGGCTGTGTCGGTGTCGATCCCGCTTGACGCGTTGCCGGTCGCCGATGTGGCACAGCCCGTCAGCAGAAGTGCCAGTGCGGCCACTCCTACCGTTGTTCGAAACAGGCGCATTCGATACTCCTTATTACGTTGGTTGTTCGGTGATCTGCGAGGCGTTGCGGCAGAGCCGTCTACCCGGATGCAGTTTGGTGATTGTCGAAATACCGAAGCAGCTGCTCCGGCAACGGCTCGATCACGTGTGGCATCGATCCGTCGCGCAGTGACTCCGCGGCTTTGATACCCGTCGCAACGGCCTGACGCGCGGCGACAGGCGACGTCTCGGTCGCCCCGCCCTCACGCACAAACCGCAGGAACTCAGCCATCGTGAGTTGGTCGGCACCGCCGTGGCCGTGCTCGTCACCTCCGATGGAAAACTCCAGGTCGCCCTGTTCTTGATAGTTGTGGCGCTTGTTCCAGACCCGGATGACGCCGCCGGCTGAATCCCCGAAGTTCTCGACCCGGCCGCGTGTGCCGATCACGGTGTAGTTGCGCCAATAATCAGGAGTGAAGTGGCACTGTTCGTAGGAGGCCAGAACGCCGTTGGTGAGCCGCATCTGGATCATCGAGATGTCTTCGACATCGATGACAGGGTTCAGGTCTGTCTGCTCCTCAGGGGGCCAGTTGTCGTGGCTGAACCAGTCGCCCATCAGCCGGTCGGTGTTGTCACGCCGTGAGGTTACGTCGCCGTACACGGCGAGGTCGCCCATACCGGTGACCCGCTCGGTGTACGCACCGGCAAGCCAGTGGATGACGTCGATGTCGTGCGCGCCCTTCTGGAGGAGCAGCGTGCCGACATGCTCGCGCTCTGCATGCCAATCCTTGAAGTAGTAGTCACCGCCGTTGCCGACGAAGTGCCGGCACCAGACGGCTTTCACTTCACCGATTGCACCGCTCTGCACGATGTCGCGCAGTTGGCGGACGACGCTCATGTGACGCATGTTGTGGCCGATGTAGAGCTTGCTGCCCGATTCGTAGGCGGCACGCAGGATGTTGTCGGCGTCTGGCAGGGAGATGGCGAGTGGCTTCTCGAGGTACACGGCGATGCCGGCACGCAACAGGTATTCGGCAACCTCTGCGTGGGCATCGTCTGGAACCGTGACGATGGCCGCATCGATGTTGAGCTGCGGCAGTGTGCGGTAGTCCGTGACGAATTCGACGGAGTCGCCGAAGAGGTCGCGTGCCCGTTGTGCCGCTGCGGGGCGCACGTCAGCGACGGCGACGAGTTCTGCCCGGTTGCCGTCTGCGGCGACCCAGTTACCAATGGCGGCACGTGCCCCGACGCCGACCAGGGCGACGCGGAGGTCTGCGGCGCTCACGCGTTGTCCCCGACGCTGATGTCTGGCACAGGAACTCCGTCGATGCCGAAGAGGCGCGTTGATGCGCTCTCGAAGGCGAGTGCCAGGGAGCCGAGCACTGTGCCATCTGAGCCGAGCGTCGACGCGGCGACGTTCGGTTTGCCCTCGATCATGATGAGACGGTGGATCTCGGTGCGCAGTATCTCAACGAAGAGCCCCCCAGACTGGGAAAGCCCGCCGCCGACCACGATCAGGTCGGGGTCGAGCGCCAGGCTGACGGTGGTGAGGCGCGGAGCGATCTCGACTGCGAGCTGCGTGATTTCGGCCAACGCGTCCGCATCGCCGGCGAGGGCCTTTGCGAAAACCTGCTCGGCAGTCGGCGCGCTCGTCCAGACGAGCTGCCCCTGCACTGAATTCTTCGTCCAGTGCATACCGCGGAGGCTGCCCACCTCGCCTGCGCTGCGATGCGCGCCCTGGTAGATGCCACCGTCCCGCGTAAGCGCGAGAGAGATGCGGTTGCCGATCTGTACGTACAGAGTGTTGTCGACCAGCTGCGCGGCGCCCATGTGGTGCTCGGCGAAGGCCGCGAGCTTGATGTCGTTCTCGAGGACGACATCACAGTCGAAGGTGGCGCCGAGGCGCTGGGCAATGTCGGCGCCGTTCCACTCAGGCACGGCAAAGCTGTGCGAGAGCTTGTTGTCGAAGCCCATGATGCCCGACACCCCGAGGCAGAGTGCCTTGAGCTTTCCCGCGCCAACGCCGGAGGCGGTGTACGCGTCCCTGACGGTCTCAGCGACGAGCTCCATCCGCTGGCTGGCAGTGGGGGCGCCCTCGATCATTCGTTCTGCGCGTGCAATCACAGTGCCCTGCAGGTTGGCCAGCAGAACGCGGATGTTGCGTGGACCTGCATCGACGCCGGCCACGATGGCGCTGTCGGCCTGGAACTGGAAGCGGCGTGCCGGACGCCCGCCGCTCGCGGTCGACGAATCGGCAGAGGCGCCAGCGACGACTCCGTGTACCTCAAGGCCGGCAATGACGGCGTCCACCGTCGGGCGGGAGAGCCCGGTGCGCTGGGCGATATCACTGATTGTCAGCGGGCCGGCGGAGGTTCGAAGCACATGAACGCAGGTGAGTGCGTTCGCATGACGGATGTCTGCGGGACTGGGGGCAACCATGATGAGCTCTCTCTTTCCCGCAGCACGTGATGCGGTGAAGGTAAAGCTAGCAGGTTATGTAACCACCTATCGAAACCCGAAACAACTTCTTAATATCTTTGTTACAAACCACTGAAATAAAGCAATGGCGAAGCACGAACGTCGATTGGTTGATACAAAACCACGTTTGAGAACTCGATGAGCACGTTCCATTAGGCGAATGCTGTGTCGACGAACGATGATTGGCCCAGCGAACAACGACGTGGAAGCGAGCACGAATGTCCGGCACATCTGCGGAACGAATCGAGGCGTGAGCGGCCGCACGGCGCGATCGGTGGGGGAGTCTGCCGCACTGGTGGTGCTTCTGGCGTCGACGTGGCTGATTGTCGGAGCGTCACTTCATGAAGCCAGTACGGCGATTGTGTCGGCGGGGCGGACGGGGTTCACCGTCATGGGTTTGCTGGCCCTCACGTGGTGGTCGGTGTCCAGAACGCCATCGTCTTCGAGAAACGACGATTCCTCCCGTGCGACCCCATCCCGATACCGCTGGTGGCAGGTGGTGCTCCTCGCGCTGACCGGCGTGAGTGCCTATACGGTACTGTCAACCGTTGCAATCAGCCTGAGCGGCCCCGCGCTGCCAACCTTGGTCATGGCGCTCACGCCGGCCGTGGTCCTGGTCGCCGAAGCGCTCACGACCCGCACTCGCCCGCCAGCACGCGTGGTCGCTGGAACGACCCTCGCGGTCGCAGGCGCGGTTGGCTACGTTCTTCCCCGGCTTTCGGACGCGACAGCTCAGGGAGTCTGGCTCGGTGCCTGTGTCGCAGCGGCGGCAATGTTGTCGATGGCGTTCTACACCCTGTATTTCGCGAGGGTGAACCGTGGGTATCAGGGAGCGATGGCTCCGCGGATCCTGCCGATCTTCGGGGTGGGCGCCATTCCTCTCGCGATCTGGGCCGCGGTGCGGGTTGCGGCTGGCGACAGTGTCAACTGGTCATCGATCGGGATGCTGGCGTTCCTCGGTATCGTGATTTACGTCCCCGTCTATCTCCTCCAGCATCGGCTCCTCGTGACGAGCGGGCCCTCGTACGTGGCGCTCCTCGGGCTCGCCACTCCGGTTTTGGTCGGAGCCAGCTCTGCGGCGCTACGCCTGGCAGCGGTCCCCACACCCTTTCAGATCGCAGGCATGACGCTGACGCTATTCGGGATGTTCCTTGTTATCCGACGCAAGCCCGCTCCCGCACTGATCCACGAAGCGGTGCGCACGCCTGAACCGGCGTCAGCGGGTGGGGAAGTCGTGGGGTTGCCCGGTGAGCACCGGACGTAACCGGCTCAGCTGGTTTCGCTCCAGCATGAGTGCCGTGTATTCACGTTCGCGGCGCAGAGCGTGGACACCGGCAAGGAAGGCCTCCGGGTGGCACTGCGGGACAGGTGAGACAAAAGGTGTGGCTTCATGGGCCAGTTCTGCGCCGATGCGCGCCCGACTCGTGGGGCTGAGCTTGGCCGCCTGCTGGAGGAACTGCGAGATTCGGCGAGTGAGGGCGTCTGGCAGGGATGCGACATCCGCTGTCTCAGCCCAGGCGCTGAGCTCAGGAGGCATGCCGAACACCACGTTTGTGAGTTGGGGGACCCGCTCGTGCTGGCTGTACGTTCCGGCCAGGAGATCGCCAAGGCGCTTCGATCGAGAATTGAGGAGCCCGGCCACGGCCGCGATGCCGCCGAAGGTCATGTAGATCTCGATCACCCCGACGAGCGCACGAATGAACGAGTGCCGCAGCCCGATGGCGCCGCCATCGTCACGCACGATGCGCGCCCCGACCGCTAGCTTGCCGAGGGACCTGCCACCGGTCGCTGTCTCGACCAGTGTCGGCACGATGAGGATGGCGAACACCAGGCCGGCGATGGAGAGCGCCTGCATGAAGGCGGCGTCGAGGGAGTCGGCGAACAGCCAGCTCACGATCAGGACAAGTGCGAGGTAGAGCCCGATGTAGGCGAACCAGTCGATGATGGTGCCCGCTGCCCGCAGGATGACGCTCGCCGGACGTACATCAAGCGCGACGGCCTCGCCCGTCACGAGTTCGTACTCGCCGGGGACATCTTCGTCGTGGACGGGCACCTGCAGGTCTGCCATGTCTACTATTGAACCAGATGGACCTCGACGCATACACGGCAGCGCATCGCGCCGAATGGGACCGCCTCGCCGAACTCGGCCAACGGCGGCGTTTGTCGGGTGCGGAAGCCGACGAATTAATCGAGTTGTACCAGTCGGGTGCCACCCAGCTTTCGGCGATCAAGACCACCGCCGGTTCCACGGTGCAGGGCGATCGGTTGTCGGTGGCGCTGTCGCGGGCGCGGCTCCGCTTCACCGGCACCAGCACGAATCTGATGTCGCAGCTTCCCCAGTTCTTCCTGCTGCAGCTGCCCGCCGCGCTGTACCGGTTGCGCTGGATCACGCTCGCCGTTGCCGTCGTGACCGTTCTCGTCGCCTGGCTCTACGCCTCGTGGGCCCTCAGCGATCCCCGGGTGCTCGCCAATTTTGGCTCGGACGCCGACCTGCAGAAATTGGCCAGCGACGACTTCGTCAACTACTACTCAGAGAACCCGGCCGCGTCATTCGCGGGGCAGGTGTGGACGAACAACGCCTGGATTGCCGCGCAGTGCATCGCCTTCGGCATCCTCGGCGTCTATGTGCCGTACATCGTGCTGCAGAACGCGCAGAACGTGGGCGTCTCAGCTGCCGTGATGTTCGCCTACGACAAGGGGGACGTGTTCTTCCTGTACATCCTGCCGCACGGACTACTGGAGCTCACGGCGATCTTCGTGGCGGCGGCCGGCGGGCTCCGCATCTTCTGGGCGTGGATTGCGCCTGGGGCCAGGACCCGCGGGCAGGCGCTCGCCGAGGACGGCCGTGCGCTCTTCACGGTGGCGATCGGCCTGGTCTTCGTGCTGCTCGTCTCCGGCATCATCGAAGGATTTGTGACCCCGGCGCCGTGGCCATGGCCCGTGAAGATCGGCATCGGCGCTGCGGCGCTCTGCGCGTTCCTCGCCTACATGCTCATCCTGGGGCGCAGGGCATACAGAGCCGGCGAGACCGGCGACCTGGGCGAGTTTGACTCTGGCGCACGTCGGATCTTCGCCGGCTGAGTGCCGGTTCTCGCTAGCGGAAGTTCACGAACTGCAGGGCGACATCGAGGTCTTTGCCCTTGAGCAGCGCCATGGTGGCCTGCAGGTCGTCGCGGCTCTTGGAGCTGACACGCAGCTCGTCGCCCTGGATCTGGCTCTTGACGCTCTTGGGCGCCTCGTCGCGAATGATCTTGTTGATCTTCTTCGCGTTCTCCTGGTCGATGCCGGCCTTCAGCGTTGACTCGATGCGGTATTCCTTGCCAGACGGGTACGGGTCACCAGCGTCGATGCTGCGCAGGGAGATGCCGCGCTTGATGAGCTTGGCTTCGTAGACCTCGAGGATCGCCTTGACGCGCTCCTCGCTGGTGGCCTTCATAAGCACCTTGTCGCCGCTCTGCTCAATCGAGGCTCCGACGTTTTTGAAGTCGTAGCGCTGAGCGACCTCTTTCTGAGCCTGGTGGAGGGCGTTGTCGGCCTCCATCTGGTCGACTTTGCTGACGATGTCGAACGTTGAATCTGCCATACCTGCCATGTTACCGAGTACGCACGCTGACGGCGTCTGGTGTGGCGGAACGGGCCGGACTGTTCAGTGCGAGGTTCAGTGCGAGGCGGGGCTGGCTGTACTGGAGCGCACGATCAGTTCAAACGGCATTGGGGTGCTCAACCCCGACTGGTCGTGCTGGCCAGGGTGCAGCTGGTCCATCAGGATCTCCACGGCCTTCTGGCCCTGGCCCTTGGGGAACTGGGCGATCGTGCTCAGCCCGAAGAAGTCGGCGAGGTCGTGGTCGTCGACGCCGATGACGGACACATCTCGCGGAACGATCAGGCCGAGGTCACGGGCAGCAAGGATGGTGCCCATCGCCATCTCATCCGATGCAGCGAAGATCGCCGTCGGTCGGTTGTGCGGGGTGCCGAGGAGTTGCTTGGCCGCCTGGTAGCCACCGCGCATGGTGAAGTCAGCCGGCTGGAACAGCTCGGGGGCCAACGGGATGCCCGCGGCATTCAGCGCAGCCTCGTAGCCGAACCGGCGGTTCGTCGGGAGATGGAAATCGAGGTCGTAGTCCTTATTACCGCCGATGTGGGCGATGCGGGTGTGGCCAAGCGCAAGCAGATGCTCGGTCGCCAGCCGCGCGACGGCAATGTCGTCAATGGTGAGGGTGCGCACCCCTTCAAGAGGACCGCCAACGCCCACCAGCGGCTTATTCAGCGCGTGCAGGCGCGTGACCTCGCTCTCGGTCAGCTCGAGAGAGATGGCGATGACGGCATCCACTCGCTGTCGCAGCAGGAAATGCTCGAAGACGCTGCGACGTTCCTCACCTCCACCCGTGAGGTTATAGAGGGTGAGGTCGTAGCCGTTGCGCAGCAGCGATTGCTGGGCGCCTTCGACGACGCTGGAGAAGAACCAGCGGTTGAGGAACGGCACCACGACGCCAATGTTCTTCATGCGACCGGATGCCAGGCTCGACGCATTCGAGGAGACAACGTACCCGAGGTCGGCGGCAGCCGTCTCGACCTTGAGCTTCGTCGGAGGGGAAACGTGTCCGTTGCCGCTCAGCGCGCGGGAAACCGTTGCAGTGGAGACACCCGCGCGGCGGGCGACCTCGTCGATGCCAACCATTGTTACCTCGTCGTGGTGGGTGGGGTGTGCTTGATCTTATCGACCGAGCACGAAATCGCCCCTTTCGCGCCATTTTGGAACCAATTTGGCGCGGAAGGCCCTCTCAATTTCTCGTGGGGGCCAAGTCATGAGTATTCTTGATGAGCGTCTTCGGTCAGGTGATTTTTCATATGGTCGGGTGCGCACTGGCGAGTTACCCAAGCGGCCAAAGGGATCTGACTGTAAATCAGACTGCTCAGCATTCGGGGGTTCGAATCCCTCACTCGCCACCAATACACGTAAGGCCCCCAGCGATTCGCAGGGGGCCTTCGCTGTTTCTCCTGAGCCACTGTGAGCTCCCGTCAATCCGTTGATTCCCTGCCATGCCGCGCGTAACGTTGGGCTGTACCGAGCGCATGGTTTTTCTCACCAGGGAAGGGGAAGGCGATGAACGTAACAGGGCGCATGAACCGCTTCCTGTCAGGGATGGAGTACCCGGCCAGGCCGGAGGATCTCATTCGTGAGGCGCAGCGAGGCGGTTTCTCCGACGATGATGTGCTTCCGCTCGCAACGTTGAATGAGCGGTCGTATCAGGGTGCCGTCGACGTTCGCCGGGCGCTCGCGCACAACGAAGCTCCGCTCGCTGTCATTTCTTAGAGCACCAGAACGGCTTAGGGCACCAGATCGGCAAAATCGGCGAGGGTACGCTGGTCGCATGTCGACTCCAACGCCTGCTGATCTGCCAACGCCTGCTGAACTGCTGGGCCTCGCTACGACGATCGCGCTCGCCGCTGGGGAGCTTGCACGCACCCGGCGCGAGGAGGGTGTTGAGGTCGCCGCGTCCAAGTCGGCACCAGAAGACATCGTGACGCACGCAGACCGCGAGACAGAGGTGCTCATCCGTCGGTTGATCGCCGTGGTACGCCCCGATGACGGTTTCTACGGCGAGGAATCGGATGCGACGTCCGGCACCTCAGGACTGACGTGGGTCGTAGACCCGATCGATGGCACCGTGAACTTCCTCTACGGCATCCCGAGCTATGCGGTGAGTATTGCCGTCGTTGCCGGTGAGGCCGACCCGCAGACCTGGAGCGCGCTGGCCGGTGTGGTGTTCAACCCGGCCAGTGGCGAACTGTTCACAGCGGCGGCAGGGGAGGGCGCATACCTCGGCGACCAGAAGCTGGCAGTCACCAGCGGCGTCGCCCTGAACCTTGCCCTCATCGGCACCGGATTCTCGTACTCGGCTGCCAGGCGCAAGCGCCAGGCCCAGGTGGTGCATGGCCTGATCGGCGAGGTGCGTGACATCCGTCGCATCGGGTCAGCGGCCCTCGACCTGTGCAATGTGGCCGCCGGCCGGCTGGACCTCTATTACGAACGTGGATTGAACCCGTGGGACCACGCTGCCGGCGCGCTGATCGCGGCGGAAGCAGGCGCTCGCGTTGGCGGTTTCGACGGAGCCAAAGCTGGCCAAAGCTTGACGATCGCGGCGGCACCTGATCTCTACGACACGGTTGAGCCCCTCCTGGCAGAACTTTTTTCACAATTCATGACCGACGAAGACTGATCGCCTGCTCCTGTGGCTTCTGCCCCCGCTGACCAGCGAGTGACTGGCGACGCGGTATTTGGTCGTGGAGACCGGTCTGGAGTGTAAGGCGTGATCCGCCCCCTTTTCTGGGGGCAAACGCGTGCTCTTCCTTTGAAGTCTCGTGGCTGGCGGGATAGCCTTTTACCAATTCGTTATTTTGGCGTTGGCCAAGATGAGCATTTAAATCCCGTCACTTAGCGAGAGCACTCACCTTTTGTCACGTCACTCCTCAGCCTCTGATGCTTCGGCATCTCGGCCGGTCGAAGCTGCGTTGACAGTGCCTGCGCCGACGGAAACCGTGGCCATAGAGCCGGTTATGCCACTTACCCGTCGCGAAATGCGCGAACTCGAGCGCCGCGGCGCAGCACCGGCAGCACCGGCAGTGCCGGCACCTGCAGCCCAGGCCTCACCCGCCGCGGACACCGTGCCGGCAGCCAGCGACGCTCAGACGGTCATCGTGCCGGCCGCAGTGGCCCCCACTGGCCCCTTTGCCGCTGACGTTCCCACTGTTACGGTGCAAACGATGGTTATTCCCGTCGTGCGTCACGGTAACGGCACCGAAGACAACGAAGTGCCGTCGACGACGACGTCCACTGAAATTCCGCTGCTGTTCACCTCGAGACGTGAGCAGCGCGCACAGGCAGCTGCGGCAGCACCCACGATGCGTGCCAATTTCGCTCCGTTCAAGAGGTCGGATGCCAAGGCATCCGCTCGCACATCGCACTCCGTCTCTGACGCAGAGCGTCCGGCGAGCAGCTGGAGCCCCAGTACCTCTGTAAGGAACAGGGCGACGGCTGAACGCACGAAGCCTGTAGCCCTCACCGCTGCCGCCCCAACGGGCCGCATGCGCAAATTGGCCGCCCAGGGAGCATCGTTCGCGGCCATGGCTGTCGTAGCCCTGATCGCCGTGTCGACCTCGATCCCGGCCGAAGCCCTCTTGTCGTCGGCCGACGTGCAGGCTGCCGCCATCGAAGCCACGAAGTCGTCGCAGACGGAACCGTCGCAGAGCCTGTCAGTGGCCGCCAGCGGCACGGTGACGAGTGGCGCATCGGTGGAACGCGATGGCTACGAATCCAAGAGCATCGCCGAAGTCGCCGCGGCAAGCGGTATTCGCCTCGAGAACACGTTCACGAACAACCCGAACGGCACCATCCAGTGGCCGTTCTCCGTTGGCGTGCACGTCGGTGACGAATTCGGTTCCCGCGACTGCGCCGGTTGTTCATCGAACCACCAGGGCCAGGACTTCAACCCAGGCCTCGGCGCGCCGATCCAGGCCATCGCAGACGGTGTCGTGAGCTACACGCAGGACGGCAACGGCAGCCTCGGCGTGCACATGATGATCGATCATGTGATCGACGGCGAAGTCGTGACCAGCGTTTACGCGCACATGATCCACGGTTCGATGCTGTTCGAGACCGGTGACCTGGTCAAGGTGGGCGACATCATCGGCAAGACGGGCACAACGGGCATGTCGACCGGCCCGCACCTGCACTTCGAGATTCGCCTCGGCGGAGTGAACGGCGTTCACGTCAACCCGCTGGTCTGGCTGAAGGCGAACACGAACTAGGCGTTTGGCGAACCTTGCACTGTGGGCAGGGTTTCGTAAATGGCCGTGAGCCGCGCCTCATGGTCGACCGCATCGATCGCGCCGATGGAGAGCAGCGTATCGAGCGCGGTGAGCTGACGGACCGTTGTGCGCAGGCGCTCGACATCGCCGACGACTTCGGCTCCCCTGACCGTGGCCAACTCCGCAACGGCGATGGAACGGATGCCGGCACGCACGTCCCTGGTCATCGTTGCGGCGGCCCACAGGCCAGCGCAATAGAGTGCGACCGCAGTCGTTGCGACGAGCACGGGCGGCCATGGGGCGAGAACCATGGCGACGGCCAGGGTGAAGAATGCCCCTGACAGTGGCCACGACCGGTGGAAATGCAGCGCACGTCGTTCGCCAGCAGTCGTTCCTGGCGGGTAGACGCTCAGCCGCGTGCTCACGCAACCAGAGCGGATGCTGGGGCTCACGTCTATGCGCCCCCACCGGTGCTCGCCCCCCACTGCCCGACGGAGAAGCTCGCGGGCGAATGGAGAGACGTTGCGCGGCTGTCCGGCGCCGGGGAGAGGATGTTGCGTGGTCACGCTCTGACGCTAGTGAGGTTCACGCGCCGCCAGTCGGGGCCTAACGGAATCCATGCACTCCCGCTGCCCGCCGTTGGCGAGCCGTGCATGCGTTGTGTGAGCAAATGGCGCATTGCCGAACCGAATGTGCACGGGTTTTGTTAGCACGCACGCGATGGAGCGGCCCGAGAGGTAGACCCTTTCCATGACATTTCTTATGCACAGCGCTGCGACGACAATGGCAGACGCCACCCAGTCCGCCCCGGCCGCGTCCCGTCAGCCGGTCGTTCTCGTTCTCGTTCCGGACGATGACGAGGAAGCCGACCTGCCCTTTTCTCACTGCAGGCGGTGATCCAGATGAGTCTGATGCACACGATCGCATCGATGCGAAACCTGGCTCTGCACCTGTCTGCCCTGGAAGCCTGGCCGGAGTACACGGTGTTGGGCGCGACGGATGTCTGGGTCGTCGGTGCCTCCATGGCCCAGATCGCAGAACGGACGGGCACGCCGTGCGTGCGCACCGCTGCCGCGCCTGTGCCGTTGATCGCGACAGGAGTGGGTGTGTACCGCCCAGCGCACACGCGCTTCGTCTCTGTCGTCGTCACGCAGGTGCAGGAGATCCTGCCGCACGCGGCCGGCGACGGCCGTGACGTCTGGGTCGACGCAGATCTCGACGGTTGCGTTCCCATTCTCGGTGAATGCCGGCTCATTGGCCGGAGGAGCTCAACTCGAACCCAGCGGGTGCATCTCCGCCCGATGGCGGCGCAGGCGACCTCAGTTGTGCTGCTTCCCCGTGACCTGGCGATCGGTGACCTCATCGCATTCCCCTGTGCGGAACCTGCGGCACTCCACGACCTGCGCTTACGCGGCGCCTGACGGCAACGCTCCTGAACGACAACGCACCTGAACGACGCAGAAGGGGGCGAGTGGATGCATCCACTCGCCCCCTTCTGCGTACCCAGTACGGCTAGCCGAGCCGGCTCAACCAGCTCTGGTTCACGTCGTCCAGTGCGTCGACCACCTGTCGATCTCGCGCCGACCTGAGCTCACGCAGCACCACCATGGCTGCACACGGAATCGCGAGCAGGTCTCCGACCCTGACGTCGGACGGCAGGCTGGCAGCGCCGTTCATCTCGCAGGGCACGCATCCGCCATGGGCTTCATCGGCAAGGACCGTTGCTCGCACGTGGTGCGCGGTGGAGGAGCGCCCGATGAGGCGCAGCTCGCACCACACGACCGGAATCCGATCGAGACACGCATCCACGAGAACGATTCGGTCGTCGTCGCAGGTGCCGAGGACCGCAGTGACGGTGACGACGATGACCGCAGCCTGGTCGACAGACGATGCGCGCCCGCCTGTGCCAGGAATCACGGCTGCCGCGGTGTGAATACACGGGGTGTCGCAGATCTCAACCAATCGCAGCATCGAGATCCCAGACACCACCACGTCGGTCGTCGAGACCTGGGTGTGCTCTGGCCACAGGTTGATATTGATGGGATCGGGAATGCTGCGGCGCAGCGATGGCATGAGCGAAGTGAGGGTCATGAGGGTCAGGTCTACGCCAGGTCAGATTCCATCTGAGGTGTGTGAACGGCATCCATACGGGTAAGCGGACAAACCTAACGGTCTTCATACGGTCTGAGGTCGGTGCGATGGATGGATCTTCGCGGATTTCGAGACGCTCGCTGGCGCTCGCTCCTCAATCAACGGGGTGCCGCAGGCGCCGAGGGTCGGCCGTATGGATGCCGTGAGGATTTGCGCGAAGGCCGTGTGGGAATCGTTAGGGCCGGGAATCTGCCGTGAATACGGGTATCTAATCGGATGCTGTGCCGCTGTACCACCGTGCCACTGCGGCAGGCGCGCCCCGACCGGGTCGCGTCATCCCTCTCCAGATGGAGTCTTTCGTGCTTGACATTGTTTACGTGCTCGGCATCATCGCCGTGTTCGCGCTTGTCGGCGTCATCGGGCGGGGGGTTGAGAAGCTGTGATCTTCTTCGACCTCCTGGCCGCCGCGCTGGCCGTTGCCGCCGTGGTGTACCTCGTATACGCCCTCGTGAAACCGGAGCGCTTCTAAATGGACGTATTCTTCGCGATCCTCCAAGTCGCCACCCTGGCTCTCATCCTCGCCGTGCTCTACCGCCCCCTCGGCGAGTACATGGCGCGCATTTACACGTCAACGAAAGACCTCGCGATAGAGCGAGGCTTCTACCGGCTCATCGGAGTGGATGCCCGCGCAGAGCAGACCTGGCAGTCCTACCTGCGCGGTGTGCTGGCGTTCTCCGCAGTCGGCGTGGTGTTTGTCTACCTGCTGCAGCGCTTCCAGGCCGCGCTTCCATACTCCCTGGGGTTGCCGGCCGTTCCCGAGGGGCTGTCGTTCAACACGGCAGCGTCGTTCGTCGCCAACACCAACTGGCAGTCATATTCCCCTGAACTGACGATGGGGTACACGGTGCAGATCGCCGGCCTCGCCGTGCAGAACTTCGTCTCTGCCGCAGTGGGCATTGCAATCGCAATCACGCTCGTGCGTGGCTTCGCCCGGCGAAAGTCCGGCACGATCGGCAACTTCTGGGTCGACCTCACGCGTGGCACCCTGCGCCTGCTGCTCCCCATCTCGGTGCTCGGCGCGCTCGTGCTGCTGGCCAGCGGCGTGATCCAGAACTTCAACGGCTTCACCGAGCTCACCACGCTGGTCGGCGGAACACAGAACCTGCCCGGCGGCCCCGTCGCGTCGCAGGAAGCGATCAAGAACCTCGGGACCAACGGTGGTGGCTTCTTCAACGCCAACGCAGCGCATCCGTTTGAAAACCCGAACGCCTGGACGAGCCTGCTGCAGAACGTCCTGATGCTGATGATTCCGTTCGCCCTGCCGCGCACCTTCGGCCGCATGGTCGGCAGTCACAAGCAGGGGTACACGATCCTCGCCGTGATGGCGACAATCTTCACCGTCTCACTCGCCTGCCTGAGCTTCTTCGAGGCGAGAGGTGCCGGCACAGCGCCAGAACTCGCCGGCGGAGCCATGGAGGGCAAGGAGGCGCGCTTCGGCATCTTCGCGTCCACGCTGTTCGGCTCAACGAGCACGCTGACCTCAACCGGTGCAGTGAACTCGATGCACGACTCATACACCGCGCTCGGCGGCATGATGCCGATGATCAACATGATGCTCGGCGAAGTCGCCCCAGGCGGCGTCGGCTCCGGTCTCTACGGCATGCTGATCCTCGCTGTCATCGCCGTCTTCATCGGCGGACTGCTCGTCGGCCGCACGCCGGAGTACCTCGGAAAGAAGATCGGCCCGAAGGAGATCAAGCTCGCCAGCCTCTACATCCTGGTGACGCCGACCCTCGTGCTTGTCGGAACCGCACTGTCGTTCGCGATCCCGGCCATCAGGGCGGATGTCGAATCGACGTCCATCTGGAACCCCGGTATCCACGGCATGTCAGAGGTGTTGTATGCCTTCACCTCTGCGGCGAACAACAACGGCTCTGCCTTCGCCGGCCTCACCGCGAACACGCCGTGGTTCAACACCGCCCTGGGCGTTGCGATGCTGCTCGGGCGCTTCATCCCGATCGTCTTCGTACTCGCACTGGCCGGCTCCCTGGCCGCGCAGGACAAGATTCCAGCCACCAGCGGAACGCTGCCCACCCACCGACCGCAGTTCGTCGGCCTCCTCATCGGTGTGACTGTCATTGTGACGGCCCTCACCTTCTTCCCCGTTCTCGCGCTGGGTCCCCTGGCGGAAGGGCTGCTGTAAACCATGTCCATAACAACACCAACGTTGCCTGCACCGGAGAAATCCGGCGTCGGGCACGACACGAAGCCCTCGAAGGGCGCCTTCAGCTTTGACCAGCTGCTCGCCGCCCTGCCAGGCGCATTCCGAAAACTCGACCCGAGGCTGATGTGGCGGAACCCCGTCATGTTCATCGTCGAGATCGGCGCGCTCTTCACCACGGTGCTTGCGTTCGCAGAGCCCTTCCTCGGTGGTGCGGAATCCTCCGGAGGGAGCGTAGTTCCCGGCAGCTTCACGTGGGGCATCGCGCTCTGGCTGTGGCTCACCGTGATCTTCGCGAACCTCGCCGAATCGGTCGCGGAGGGCCGCGGGAAGGCGCAGGCTGACAGCCTGCGAAAGACGCGCACGAGCACGATGGCCTGGCGGGTCAGCAACTACGACGAGGTCACGGATGCCGAAGCTGAGCGTTCCGGCCTGCACGACGTGTCGTCGGCAGAGCTGCAGCTCGGAGACATTGTCGTTGTCACGGCCGGCGAACTCGTCCCCGGTGACGGAGACATCGTCTGGGGCATCGCTTCTGTCGACGAATCCGCCATCACGGGGGAGTCAGCGCCGGTGATCAGGGAGTCGGGTGGAGACCGCAGCGCCGTCACCGGTGGCACGAGGGTGCTCTCAGACCGCATCGTCGTTCGGATCACCTCGAAGCCGGGGGAGACGTTCGTCGACCGGATGATCGCCCTGGTTGAAGGGGCGTCTCGTCAGAAGACGCCCAACGAAATTGCCCTGAACATCCTGCTGGCCAGCCTGTCGATCATCTTCGTGATCGTCACCCTGACCCTGAATCCGATCGCGTCGTACTCGGCAGCGACCGTCAGCCTGCCGGTGCTTGTCGCCCTGCTGGTCTGCCTGATCCCGACCACCATCGGCGCCCTGCTGTCTGCGATCGGCATCGCAGGCATGGACAGGCTCGTGCAGCACAACGTGCTGGCCATGTCAGGTCGTGCCGTCGAGGCGGCCGGTGACGTCACCACGCTGCTCCTGGACAAGACAGGCACGATCACCTACGGCAACCGCCAGGCGTCCGAGTTTGTGCCGCTCGGCGGGGTGAGCCACGCAGAGCTCGTGCGGGCCGCAGCGCTCTCCTCCCTTGCGGACCCCACCCCAGAGGGCAAGTCGATCGTTGACCTTGCCCATGAGCAGGGCGTGCACGTGGGCGAATTCGCGGTGGGCGACATCGTGCCGTTCACCGCCCAGACCCGGATGAGCGGCCTTGACCAGCCAGATGGCACCCTGATCCGCAAGGGTGCAGGCTCTGCCGTCATCGCCTGGATCGAAGAAGGGCAGCGGGCCGCAAGCTCAGTGCTTGCCGATCTTGAATCGCACGTCGAACGCATCTCGCAGGACGGCGGAACCCCGCTGGTCGTCGCGGTGAAATCCCCGGAGGGCGTCGGCACGATCCTCGGCGTTGTGCACCTCAAGGATGTCGTGAAGGAGGGGTTGTCTGAGCGTTTCGCAGAACTGCGCGCCATGGGCATCCGCACCGTCATGATCACCGGTGACAACCCGCTGACCGCGAAGGCGATCGCCGCTGAAGCCGGGGTGGACGACTTCCTCGCGGAGGCCACCCCTGAGGACAAGCTCGCGCTGATCCGTCGGGAGCAGGAGGGCGGGCACCTCGTCGCCATGACCGGTGACGGAACCAACGACGCCCCTGCCCTGGCCCAGGCCGACGTCGGTGTCGCGATGAACTCTGGCACCTCGGCGGCGAAGGAAGCCGGGAACATGGTCGACCTCGACTCTGACCCGAGCAAGCTCATCGACATCGTGCGCATTGGCAAGCAGTTGCTCATCACCCGCGGTGCGCTGACCACGTTCTCGATCGCCAACGACATCGCCAAGTACTTCGCCATCATCCCCGCGATGTTCATGGGCGTGTTCCCTGGCCTCGCCGTGCTGAACGTGATGGGCCTGCACTCGCCATCATCGGCCGTGCTGTCCGCCATCATCTTCAACGCCGTGGTCATCGTCGCTCTCATCCCGCTGTCTCTGCGCGGCGTGAAGTATCGGCCGCTCAGCGCCTCGAAGATCCTCAGCCGCAACCTGCTGGTCTACGGCCTCGGCGGCATCATCGCTCCCTTCATCGGAATCAAGCTGATTGACCTGTTCGTCACCTTGATCCCCGGCTTCTAACCGTGCCTCACCCAAGAAAGAAGATAACGAAATGAGTTCACCTCGCACCGGCTTCCGCCACTACGGGGTCGCCATCCGCGCCATGCTTGTGCTCACCGCCGTCCTTGGCGTTGTCTACCCGCTGGCGATCACCGGGGTCGGCCAGCTGGCCTTCCCCGCGCAGGCCAACGGCTCCACCGTTGAAGTGAACGGCAAAACTGTCGGTTCCGCCCTGATCGGGCAGTCATTCTCCGATGCCGACGGCAACCCGCTGCCTGAATGGTTCCAGCCGCGCCCGTCAGCGGCCGGTGACGGCTACGACGCCGGCGCATCCAGCGGCAGCAACTGGGGGCCGGAGAACGCCGACCTCATCGCAGCCATCGACGAACGCCGGGCGCAGATCGCCGAGTTCAACCAGGTCGCGCCGGCGGACATCCCCGCCGATGCACTGACCGCGTCGTCGTCAGGGCTCGACCCGCACATCAGTCCCGCATACGCGCTGCTTCAGGTAGAGCGCGTTGCGGCGGCACGAGGCCTGACAGCGGATGCGGTGCGCGCCCTGGTCGAGAGCAAGACCCAGGCGCGTGACCTCGGATACCTGGGCGAACCGACGGTGAACGTGCTGCAGCTCAACCTCGCACTCGGCGAGCTGAACGGCTAGCCATGAAACGAGGGCGGCTTCGAGTGCTGCTCGGTGCCGCTCCCGGTGTCGGAAAGACCTTCACCATGCTTGAAGAGGGCAAACGGCTGCTGGGCGAAGGTAAAGACGTGGTTGTCGCGGTCGTGGAAACCCACGGCCGCGCCGCCACGATCGCAATGACGCACGGTCTGGAGATCGTGCCACGCACCAGCGTCTCCCATCGCGGCGTTGAGCTGGATGAGATGGACCTTGACGCTGTCCTGCGGCGAAACCCGGCGGTTGCGCTGGTCGATGAGCTCGCTCACACCAACGCTCCTGGATCGCCGAATGAGAAACGCTGGCAAGACGTCGAGACGCTGCTTGCTGCCGGCATCAACGTCATGTCGACGGTGAATATCCAGCACATCGAATCATTGAACGATGTCGTGCAGCAGATCACGGGAGTCCCACAGCGCGAAACGATCCCCGACGGTGTGCTGCGCGCTGCCGACCAGATCGAAGTTGTCGATCTGGCGCCGCAGGCTTTGCGGGATCGTCTCTCCGATGGGCACGTCTACCCGACGGAACGCATCGATGCTGCGCTGTCCAACTACTTCAGGCTCGGCAACCTCACCGCGCTGCGTGAACTGGCGTTGCTGTGGCTGGCCGACGAGGTCGACAGTGCGCTCAAGAATTATCGGGCAGAGCAGGGCATCGACAGCACCTGGGAGGCCCGGGAACGGGTCGTTGTCACCCTTACCGGGGGACCGGAGGGTGAGACCCTGCTGCGCCGTGGTGCGCGGATTGCCGCGCGCTCTGCGGGAGGGGAGCTCCTGGCCGTGCACATCACCAGCCAGGACGGTCTCAGAACCGCCCATCCGGAGGCGCTGGCCGCCCAACGGGCCCTGGTTGAAAAGTTGGGCGGAACGTACCACCAGGTCATCGGAGACGACATTCCGCATTCGCTTGTGGAGTTCGCGAAGGCGGCGAATGCCACCCAGCTTGTCATTGGGGTCAGCCGGCGTAGTCGGCTGCAGGCGGCCATGACCGGTCCGGGGATCGGCGCCACCGTCATCCGCGAATCAGGCAACATCGACGTGCACATTGTGAACCACGCTGGTGCAGGCGGCCGCTTCACACTTCCTCGAATCTCCGGTGGGCTCACCACCAAGCGCCGGGTCTATGGTCTCGCCATCGCCCTGATCGGCGGACCGCTGCTGAACTGGCTGCTGATCACCCTGCGCACCACCGACTCCATCACCAGCGATGTGCTGGCCTATCAGCTGCTGGTTGTGCTGGTCGCGATTGTCGGCGGCATCTGGCCAGCACTGTTCGCCGCGCTGCTCTCCGGCCTCACCCTCGACTACTTCTTTGTCGAACCGCTCTATACCGTCACCGTCGACAAGCCTCTGCATCTCCTGGCCCTGGTGCTCTACATCCTCAACGCAGTGCTGGTCAGCTACGTCGTCGACCAGGCCGCTCGGCGATCACGGGCGATGTCGCGTGCGGCAGCCGAATCCGAACTGCTCGCCACGATCGCCGGAAGTGTGCTCCGTGGGCAAGGCGCGCTCCAGGCGCTGGTCAGCCGCACCCGGGAAGCCTTCAACCTCACCGGGGTGCGCCTCATGAAGGGCGACCAGGTGCTGTGCGTCGACGGGGAGCCGGCTGGTGAGACCTTCAGCACCATCCCCGTCGGAAGCCGCGCGATACTCGAGCTCCACGGGGCAGACCTGGCCTCGTCCGAACGTCGGCTCCTGGCTGTCATCGCCACACAGATTGATGCCGCACTTGAACATTCAGACCTCAGCGAGACGGCGAGGGAGGTCGGCCCACTCGCCGAAACCGACCGGGTGAGAAGCGCGCTGCTCTCCGCGGTCAGCCACGATCTCAGGCGTCCGCTCGCGGCCGCCACTGCCGCGGTCACCGGGCTCCGCTCCACAGAGGTGTCGTGGTCACCCGTTGACAGGGCAGAGCTGCTGGCCACGGCAGAGGAGAGTCTTGCCACCCTGTCCAGCCTGGTCACCAACCTGCTGGATGTCAGCCGGTTGCAGGCCGGCGTGCTGGGGATCTCGTTGGCGCCGGTCGACGCGGAAGACGTGATCCTGCCGGCCTTCGACGAGCTGGGCCTGGGCCCTGGAGACGTCGAACTCGACCTCGACCCCGTGCTGCCGGCGCTGCTGGCCGATGCCGGACTGTTGCAGCGGGTCGTCGTGAATCTCCTCGCCAACGCTCACCGTTTCGCCCCAGAGGGAACGCGCGTGCGGATCTCGACCAGCAGCTTCGGAAACACCGTGCAGATTCGCGTCATTGACCATGGCCCCGGCATCGCCGCTGAACGGCGCGACGAGGTCTTCGTGCCATTCCAACGTCTCGGCGACACCGACAACCTCACCGGACTCGGCCTCGGGCTCGCGCTCTCCAAGGGATTCGCTGAGGGCATGGGCGGCAGCCTCGACACCGAAGACACCCCTGGCGGCGGGCTCACCATGGTCATCACCCTTCCCGCTGGTGAACGCCAGGATCCCCAGCGACAGGACAATCGACAGGAAACCGCATGAAAATCCTTATAGCCGACGACGACCCGCAGATCCTCCGCGCACTGCGCATCACCCTGTCAGCGCGCGGCTACGACATCATCACAGCGGCGAACGGTACAGAAGCAGTCAACGCGGCCATCGAGCACAACCCCGACCTGTTCATGCTCGACCTCGGCATGCCCCAGCTGAACGGCATCCAGGTGATCGAAGCGCTCAGGGGCTGGACCCGTGCGCCCATCCTGGTGGTGTCCGGCCGCACGGGTGCCGGCGACAAAGTGGATGCGCTGGACGCCGGCGCCGACGACTATGTGACCAAGCCGTTCGCCATCGACGAGTTGCTGGCGCGAATCAGGGCGCTCACGCGCCGGGTGCCGAACCAGGAGGCAACGCCGGTGGTCACCATTGCGAACATCTCCATCGACCTGGCAGCCAAGAGCATCACCAGGGTCGCTGCTGCTGGTTCTGCTGGTGTTGCCGGTGCAGAGCTGGTGCGCCTCACCCCGACCGAATGGCAGGTGCTTGAGCTGCTCGTGCGGAACGCAGGCAAACTGGTCACCCGGCAAAGCCTGCTCACCGAAATCTGGGGGTCAGAGCACATCACAGACACCGGCTACCTGCGGCTCTATATTGCCCAGCTCCGCAAGAAGATCGAACCGGACCCCGGCCGACCGCGCTACCTGCTCACCGAATCGGGCATGGGCTATCGGTTTCAGCCAGACCCGGTCGTTGGTTGAGGAGGCCGCCAGGCCGTCTCGAAACCACCGAGGGCCGATCTCCGGAAGTTCAGAGATCGGCCCACTGGATTTCGAGACACTCGCTGGCGCTCGTTCCTCAATCAACGAGGAGGATTACGCGCGGATCCAGGCGGTGGTGTCACCGGGCAGCGTGCGACCGGCCAACGCTTCGCTGCTGAGCAGGATCTCGCCGTCCGGCAGCTCAACGGGGTCAGAGCCCGTGTTGGCGATGACGATCAGGTCGCCATTGCGGAACGCCGCGACATCCGCTTCGTAGCCGTCAAGCCACTCGACGGCGCCGAGCGCCAGGCCTAGCTCGCGGCGCAGCTTCAGCGCGAGCGTGTAGAGCTCAAGCGTCGAGCCTGCGACGCCGACCTGTTCGTCGCGGGCAAGTTCTGCCCACTCTGTGGGCTGCGGCAGCCAGCTCTGGTCTGACGGGCCGAAGCCGTATGAGGGGCTGTTGGCCTCCCAGGGAATCGGCACGCGGCATCCGTCACGGCCATAACGCTCGTGGTTGGTGCGGAACCAGGTCGGGTCCTGACGGGCTTCGTCAGGCAGGTCGACGACCTCTGGCAGGCCGAGCTCCTCGCCCTGGTACAGGTAGCTGGAACCCGGGAGCGCGAGCATGAGGCTCGTGGCTGCACGTGCACGGCGGAGTCCGACGACCGGGTCCGGCAGGCCGGGGGTCTTCGGGCCGATGCCGTGTCCCTGCAGGTTCTCTGCGGTGAGGGCAAGGCGGGAGGCGTGACGCACGACGTCGTGGTTGGAGAGCACCCAGGTGCTTGGGGCGCCGACCGCGCCGAATGCCTCAAGCGACGCATCGATCACCGAGTGCAGCGCAGCAGCGTTCCACGGGGTCTCGAGGTACGCGAAGTTGAACGCCTGGTGCATTTCATCTGGGCGCACCCACTTGGCGACCTGGGACAGCGGGTCGACCCATGCTTCTGCGGCCAGGATGCGGTCACCGGGGTACGAGTTGAGCAGCTCGCGCCAGTCACGGTAGATCTCGTGCACGCCTTCCTGCGCCCAGTAGGGAGCGGGAGCCGGCGGCTCGGTGCTGATCGCGGGTTCGAGGGTGGCGCTGCCGCCGCCCATGCTGCCGCCTTCGGCCGGCGGGAAGTAGTCTGGCAGGCCTGCGGCCTTGATCATGCCGTGTGCAACGTCGACGCGGAAGCCATCGACACCACGGTCAAGCCAGAAGCTCAGGATGTCGCGGAACTGCTCGCGCACCCAGGGGTTGTCCCAGTCGAGGTCGGGCTGAGTCGTGTCGAACAGGTGCAGGTACCACTGGCCCGGCGTGCCATCGGCCTCGGTCACGCGCGTCCAGGCGCGGCCGCCGAACACCGATTCCCAGTTGTTCGGGGGAAGCTCGCCGTTCTCGCCCTTGCCCTCGCGGAACATGTAGCGTCCGCGCTCTTCGCTGCCGGGCCCTGCAGCGAGTGCCGCCTGGAACCACGGGTGCTCGCTTGAGCTGTGGTTGGGCACGAGGTCGACGATGACGCGGATGCCGAGGTCATGTGCCTTGGTCAACATCACGTCGAAGTCGGCGAGGGTGCCGAACAGGGGATCGACGTCGCAGTAGTCGGCAACGTCGTATCCGGCGTCACGCTGAGGCGACGTGTAGAACGGCGAAAGCCAGATTGCGTCGATGCCCAGCTGCTTCAGTGCTGGCAGCCTGCTTTCGATGCCGGCAAGGTCGCCCATGCCGTCGCCATTGGCGTCCGCAAAGGAGCGCGGGTAGATCTGATAAATAACGGCGGTTCTCCACCACTCTGTGTTGCCTGTCATGAGCGATACCTTACGGCATCTGGCGCCTTTGGAAGCGTTTGCACAGTTGGCGGCGTGGGCGATCATCACGAACTGATCTCGATGGATAAACGTTGAGTTGTCAATCCGCGCACGAGCAGCTATACATGTAATCGCTTGCATTTTTGCCAGCATTCTCACGAAAGGCAACACCAATGACGGTGAAAAAGAATGGCCTTCTGACTGCTGGTGCAGTCATGGTCGTAGCTTCTCTGGCCCTGGTCGGATGTTCAGCTGGAGATTCTGGGTCTGGCGACAGCGCCGCATCCGCTTCGAGCACCCTGACCGTATGGGTTGACGCTGAACGCGTCGATGCGTTGAAGGACGCGGCAGCTGCGTACCAGGAGAAGACCGGCGTAGAGGTCGACCTCGTGTCGAAGGACACCGCGAAGATCAAGGATGACTTCATCCAGCAGGCGCCAACCGGCAAGGGTCCTGACGTGGTCATGGGCGCTCACGACTGGCTCGGCGAGCTGGTCACCAACGGCGTCGTGTCTCCCATCGAACTCGGCGACAAGTCGGCAGACTTCCTGCCCGTCGCCCTCAACGCGGCCACCTATGACGGCAAGGTCTACCAGCTGCCGTACGCCGTCGAGAACCTTGCGCTGCTCCGCAACGCTGACCTCGCCCCGACCGCTCCCACCAGCTACGACGACATGATCGCGCAGGGCACTGCCGCCGGTGTCACGTACCCGTTCATCGTGCAGCAGGGCACAGAGGGCGACCCGTACCACCTGTACCCGTTCCAGACCGGCTTCGGAGCACCCGTCTTCGGCACCGATGCGAACGGCGGCTATGACGCCACCAACCTCGAACTCGGCAACGCCGGTGGCGACTCATTCGCAACCTGGCTCGGCAGCCAGGGCAAGACCGGAACCGGAGTCTTCAACACGGAGATCACCGGCGACATCGCGAAGGAAGCCTTCACGACCGGCCAGGCAGCCTTCTGGCTGACCGGCCCGTGGAACGTCGCCGCTGCAACGGATGCCGGCATCAACGTCGCCGTTGACGCCATCCCGAGCGCAGGGCCTGAGACGGCGCAGCCGTTCGCCGGTGTGAAGGGCTTCTTCGTCAACGAGCAGAGCAAGAACAAGGTTGCCGCGAACGACTTCCTCGTCAACTACATCGCAACCGAAGACGTGCAGCTCGCGCTGTTCAAGTCTGGCAACGTTCTGCCCGCTCTGACTGCGGCCGCAGAGACCGCTTCGGAAGACCCGCTCATCGCCGGGTTCGCCGCTGCAGGCGCCAACGCTGTGCCGATGCCGGCCATCCCGGCCATGGGCCAGGTCTGGCAGTACTGGGGCATCGCGGAAGCCGCCATCATCAACGGTGCAGACCCGGTTGCCACCTGGCAGAAGCTGGCCGCCGACGTGCAGGCAGCAATCGGCTAACAGCAGCACCCCGAGTCCCCGGGGCCGTCGAATACACGGCAGCCCCGGGGGCTTTGTCCCATGCACCACAACGACGTGTCGAAAGTAAGAGCAATGAGCGCCACCATAGAAGAGGAAGCCGTCGTAGCCGGCCCCGAGAAGCCGCCCACGAAGCGGCAGAAGCAGGCCTCGAGCATCGCCGAATCGGCATCCGTCGGGGTCAAGACCCTGCTGGTCAAGATCGTGTCGCTTGGGCTGGTGGACGCCATCGCCGTCTACGCGCTGTTCATATTGTTCGCCAAGGCCGAGTGGGTGATTTTCGCCCTCGTCGTCATCGTCACTGCCCTGGTGAACTGGATCTACTTCTCCAAGCGCAAGCTGCCGGCCAAGTATCTGACGCCCGGTGTGATCTTCCTCGTCATCTTCCAGATCTTCGTGATCGGCTACACCGCATACATCGGCTTCACCAACTACAGCACGGGCCACAACGGCGATAAGAGCCAGGCCATCTCTGCTCTTATGGGCTCTGCGCTCGAACGCGTTCCTGACTCACCCACCTACGCCGTCACCGTGCTCGATCAGGCCGGGCAGCTCAACCTGCTCGTGACCGACCCAGACGGAGACGTGAGTGTCGGCAACGCTGACTCGCCCCTTCACGCCGTCGACAACGCCACGATGGAAGGCGGCAAGGCCGTCGCCCTCGATGGATACACCGCACTCAACTTCGCAGCCGTGCTGCAGCGCACCGACGAGATCACGGCCATGGCTGTGCCGTTCTCCAGCGACCCGAACGACGGTGCCCTCCGCACGTCAGACGGCAGCAGCGCGTACGTCTACAGCTCCACCCTCGAATTCGATGCCACGGCAGACACCATGACGGATGTCACCACTGGCACGGTCTACGCCGACACCGGGGATGGCGCCTTCACCGCGACGGACGGCACGCAGCTGCTGCCTGGCTGGAAGGTCAACGTCGGCTTCGACAACTTCACCCGCGCCTTCACGGAGGAGAGCATCCGCGGCCCGCTGATCGGCGTCACCCTGTGGACGTTCGCCTTCGCGCTCATCTCGGTCGCCTCGACCTTCTTCCTCGGCCTCTTCCTGGCCATCGTCTTCAACGACAAGCGGATGCGAGGACGCAAGTTCTACCGCATCGCAATGATCCTGCCGTACGCGTTCCCTGCCTTCCTCTCCGCACTGGTCTGGGCCGGAATGCTGAGCGAGAGCTTCGGCTTCATCAACCAGGTGTTGCTTGGGGGTGCCTCGATTCCCTGGTTGACCGACCCGACACTGGCGAAGATCAGCATCCTGGTCGTGAACCTGTGGCTCGGCTTCCCCTATATGTTCCTGGTCTGCACTGGCGCGCTGCAGTCGATTCCGGAAGAGCTCGAAGAAGCGGCCACCGTCGATGGCGCCAAGCCGTGGGCAGTGTTCAGGCTGATCAAGCTGCCGCTATTGCTCGTGACGGTTGCGCCGCTGCTGATCTCGTCATTCGCCTTCAACTTCAACAACTTCAACCTCATCTATATGCTGACCGGCGGCGGGCCCCGTGACCCGGCGGCCAGTGTCAACGTCGGATCGACGGACATTTTGATCTCGATGGTCTACAAGGTCGCCTTCACGGGTCAAACCCGTGACTACGGCCTGGCCAGTGCGTTCTCGATCATCATCTTCATCGTCGTCGCGCTTATTGCCATCATCAGTTTCAGAAAAACGAAGGCGTTGGAGGAGCTCAGCTGATGCCAATCATCACTACTGCGTCAGGGGAGATCATCTCCACCCGCCGTCCATTCAGTTTCAGCCGTTGGTTCAGGGCGACAGGCTGGCGCCACCTCATCGGTGCCGTCCTGGTCGTGTTCTCCGTGTTCCCGCTGCTGTACGTGCTCTCTGCGTCGCTCAACCCGGCCGGAACGCTGACGGGATCGAACGCACTCTTCTCCTCGATCGGCTTCGACGCCTACGAGCGCCTGCTGACCAACCCGGACCAGCCGTTCGCCGCCTGGTTCGGAAACACGCTGCTCATTGCCAGCATCACGGCGCTTGGCACCGTGTTCCTCGGTGCGCTCGCGGCATATTCCTTTTCGCGCATGCGCTTTACCGGGCGTCGTGCAGGGCTGTTGACCATCGTGCTGGTGCAGATGTTCCCGCAGCTGCTGGCCGTCGTGGCGATCTTCCTGGTGATGAGCACGATCAGCGACATCTTCCCTGCCATTGGGCTGAATACCCACATCGGCCTGATCATGGTTTACATGGGTGGGGCGCTCGGCGTGAACACCTACCTGATGTACGGCTTCTTCAACACCGTGCCGTCGTCGATTGATGAGGCGGCGAAGATTGACGGGGCAGGGCACGCCCGGATCTTCTTCACCATCATTCTGCGGTTGGTCGGCCCGATCCTCTCCGTGGTGGCCCTGCTCTCATTCATCTCGACGGTGAACGAGTTCGTGGTGGCCAGCGTGCTCCTCATCGACCCGGAGAAGCAGACGCTCGCCGTCGGCCTCTACAAGCTGGTGTCGAACCCGAACTACGCCGACTGGAGCGCATTCTCCGCCGGCGCCGTGCTTGCCGCACTGCCGGTGATGGCGCTGTTCCTGTTCCTGCAGAAGTACATCGTCGGCGGCCTGACGGCCGGCTCCGTCAAGTAGCGCCGGTCAAGTAAGTTCGAGTCATGACGCTGCTTCCGCACCACGACGGATCCCCGCTGTATGTGTCCACCCAGGAGCCGGAGCTCGGCGACATCGTGCAGGTGCGCGTGCGCATCCCCGCTGACTTCGGCGATGTGGCCTCGGTGCACACCAGGTCGAACCCGAATCGGGAGCCGAGGTTTGCACCGGCATCCGTTGTAGCTGCTGCAGACGGCGCGGGCCATGGTTGGACCTGGTGGGAGGCATCCGTCGAGGTGGAGAACCCTGTGCACGGCTACCGGTTCCACCTGGCGATGGCCGACGGTCGGCAGTTCTGGCTGAACGCGACGGGCCTGCATGCTGTCGAAACCCTCGATTCTGAGGACTTCAAGCTGCTCGCGTACCCGGCTGCGCCGGACTGGGCCGCATCCAGCGTCATGTACCAGATCTTCCCCGACCGATTCGGGCGTTCCATCGCCGCAGACGAGCGTGAGCTGCCGGAGTGGGCTATCCCAGCGGCGTGGGGCGACGAGGTTGACCAGCTGCCGCCTGGTCGCTCGCAGCAGTTCTACGGGGGAGACCTCGACGGCGTGATCGAACACCTCGATCACCTTGAGCGCCTCGGCGTCACGCTGATCTACCTGACTCCGGTGTTCCCAGGCGGGTCGAACCACCGCTACGACGCCTCGAGCTTCGACGAGGTTGACCCACTGCTTGGCGGTGACGAGGCGCTCATTCGCCTGGTTGACGCCGCGCATGCCAGAGGGTTCAAGATCATCGGCGACCTCACCTCGAATCACTCCGGCGACCGGCACGAGTGGTTCCTCGCTGCCCTCGGCAAACCGGATGCCCCTGAAAGCGAGTTCTATTACTGGCGGAATGCGGAGCACACGGCTTACGAGTCGTGGCTCGGTGTGCCCAGCCTGCCGAAGTTCAACTGGAACTCGACAGAGCTGCGCCGCCGCTTCATCGAGGGGCCGGACTCCGTCGTTGCCCGCTGGCTGAAGCCGCCGTTCAGCTTCGACGGCTGGCGTATCGACGTGGCGAACATGACGGGCAGGCTCAAGGACGAAGACCTGAATGCCGAGGTGCGCCAGACCATCCGCCGCACGATGATCGACATCAATCCAGACACGATCCTGCTTGGCGAGTCGACGAACGACGCATCGAGCGACTTCCAGGGCGACGCCTGGCACGGGGCGATGACGTACGCCAACTTCACCCGGCCGCTGTGGAGCTGGCTGTCAGAGCCTGGGAGCCAGGCCGGCGGTGGCATCGGCTTCGCCGCGAACCAGGTGCCGACGTTCACCGGACGGCAGTTCTTCGAGGCGCACACGCGGTTCGCGGCGGGCTTCCCGTGGCGCACCCGCCTGGCGACGATGAACGCGCTCGACACTCATGACACTCCGCGGTTCCGCACGAGGGCTCTCGTGGGAGCGATTCCTGTCGCGCTCGGGCTATCGGTCACGTTGCCCGGCATCCCTGTGGTGTTCGCTGGCGACGAGTTCGGCTTGACCGGTGTTGACGGCGAACACTCGCGGACCCCGATTCCGTGGGATCAGGCATCCGCTCCTGAGACCGAGCGAGTGATCGACCTATACAGCGACCTGATCGCCCTCAGGCGATCCCAGCCGGCGCTAAATGGCGGCGGCATGCGCTGGCTGCATGTGGACGACGATCTTCTCCTGTTCGTGCGGGAGGCCGCGGAGGCATCCGTTCTCGTGCTGGCAGCGCGTACCGGAGGTGAACTGACGCTACCCGGGCACGCAGTGGCAGGAATCGTGGATGCGCAGCGAGAATTTGGCAGCGGAGAAATTGTGATTTCAGACGGAAACTTCCGCGTAATTACGGGGGAAACGTCGTTTACGGCGTGGGTTCTGCCCGGCGTTCGGGGGGTATAAGGCGCCTCGTGTACGCAACCGGCCCGCCGGGGTGATAATCTAGTTCGGTTGCCAAAAGCGGCATGCTTCTCTTCGAGATGCGCGCCCCCTTAGCTCATTGGTAGAGCACTTCCTTGGTAAGGAAGAGGTAGTGGGTCCGATTCCCACAGGGGGCTCAGACTTGGTCGTAGTACTCTTCGATTAGGTTGCGGCGGGGTAGCTCAGGTGGTTAGAGCACACGGCTCATAATCGTGGTGTCGCGGGTTCAAGTCCCGCTCCCGCTACACGGACATTCGAAAAAGGCCCTGATTCCATTGGAATCGGGGCCTTTTTCATGCCTGCTTGACGCCTACTGGGTTCGCCCGGCTTGCGACATCGCGTATTCGAGTAGTTCCAGGTCGATCCCTGCGTGCTCGCGCGCGATCCTGCTCGCGTCGTCGGCGCGTCGTTCGCAGATCGCAGAGACCAGGTTCACATGCTCGAGCAGGGCGCGGCGTTCCATGGTGAGCATGCTTTCCCCTGAGCCCCAGAGATGCGCTGGGGCGACGATGCTCAGACCAGCCTCGAGGTCGACGAGCACCGTCTTCAAGGTTGTGTTGTGTGCGGCGTCGAAGATCGCGGTGTGAAGCAACTCGTCGGCGTGCTGCTTCTGCACGCCGGAATCCGCGTCGCGAAAGGCGTTGAGTCGTTGCTGTAAAACGAGGTTGTCGGCGCTTGTGTGGTTCTCAGCTGCCGCCCGCGCAATAGTTCCGTGGAGCCGTTCGATAGCGTCGCGGGTCTCAAGCATCGCGTCGAACCGAGCAGTCAGGGTGCGCTGAACAGAGTCGCTCGAGGTGGCTGCCCACTGCTCAAGCACGAACGATCCGCCGCCACGACCGAGTCGGGTCTCGAGCAGGCCGTGATCGACCAGCCGCGCGAGTGCTGCTCGCACCGTCATCCGTCCCACATGCAGGGACGCGGCCAGGTCGCGCTCTGCCGGCAGCTTCGACCCAGGCAGGTATTCGCCGATGGCAATCGCAGTGATCAAGCGGTCGGTGACTTCGTCAGCTTGTGACGGGGTGGCCACCGGCGTGCCGAGTGCACCAGCCATCGAAGTCCCCATTCCTCGTGCATTCTGGCGGCATCCGTCTTCGGCTTCCGCGTTACGACCATGTTAAGACTCAACAATGGTCTTGGCACAAGACCATTAATGCGCCATGATATTGCACACCCACCTCCGCCGGCTGAGCGTTCGCCGTGACCTGGGCACGTTGCTGTCGTACCCATCGAGAAAAGGACCTGAAGTGCACCACGTGGCTACCGAGACCATCCCGTTTCGTGAGTGGGAGACCTGGGTTCGCATTGCGTCGCCAGAGGCGCCGCAGCAGGGCGCGATTCCGCTCATCGTGCTGCACGGAGGGCCGGGCATCGGGCACAACTACGTGCGCAACATCGCTGAGTTGGCGGATGCCGGACGCACGGTCATCCACTACGACCAGTTGGGCTGTGGCAACAGCACCCATCTGCCAGACGCACCGGCGGAGTTCTGGAATCCGCAGCTGTTCGTCGATGAGTTCATGAACCTAGTCGAGCACCTGGGACTGACCGAATACCACCTGCTTGGCCAATCGTGGGGTGGCATGCTCGCCGCCGAGATCGCGACCAGGCAACCCGCAGGTCTTCGTGGCCTCATGATCTGCAATTCGCCTGCATCCATGCAGCTCTGGAGCGAAGCCGCGGCAGAACTGCGCGCCCAGTTGCCGGCCGAGGTGCAGGATGCGCTCGACCGACACGAGCAGGCTGGCACCATTTTCGACCCCGAATACTTGAGCGCCGCCGACGTCTTCTACCAACGGCACGTTTGCATGCTCACCCCGACACCGACTGACTATCAGGAGAGTGTCGACCAAATGGAGGCCGAACCCACGGTGTACCACACCATGAACGGCCCCAATGAGTTCCATGTGATCGGGAGCATGCGCTCCTGGACCATCATCGACCGGCTCGGGGCCATCGACACCCCGACGCTCGTCGTGGCGGGTGAACACGACGAGGCGACCCCTCTGACGTGGCAACCCTTTGTTGACGGAATCAGTGGCGCGACCAGCCACGTCTTCCCCGACGCCAGCCATTGCGCACACCTGGAGCATCCCGACGCGTTCCGCCGCGTCATCGGCGAATTCCTCGCCAGTCACGACCCCCTCCACAGGTCCTGACCGCACCACACCCACCCGCCGTCGAAAGGACACCACCGTGTCAACATTGAAAACCGGATCCACTGTGCTTACCCCACAGCAACAGCTCGAGGCAGCTGGCTACAAACAAGAGCTGAAGCGTTCGCTCTCCACCATGGACCTGCTGATCTACGGCCTGATCTTCATGGTGCCGATCGCGCCGTGGGCAATCTTCGGCGTCGTCTACAACGCGGCCGATGGCATGGTTCCGTTGGTCTACCTGATCGGCCTCATCGCGATGATCTTCACCGCTGTCGCCTACCAGCAGATGTCGAAGTCGATTCCGTTGGCCGGCTCGGTCTTCTCCTACGTCGGAAAGGGCATCCATCCAACGGCCGGATTCTTCGCTGGCTGGGCAATCCTGCTCGACTACCTGCTGGTGCCGACGCTGCTCTACGTCTTCGCGGCCGAGTCGATGGTCGGAATCTTCCCCGACACCCCTCGCTGGGTCTGGGCGCTGGTCTTCGTGGCGATCAACACCACGATCAACCTGCTCGGAATCAGCTCGATCAAGCGCATGAACCGCATCTTCCTCGTCGTTGAGCTCGCATTCATCCTGATCTTCGTGGTCATCGCCGTCACCGCACTCAACAGCGGAACCATCCCGGGCGCTGAGCTGACGATCGACCCGATCTGGGACCCGAGCAAGATGACAGGGCCACTGATCGCATCCGCTCTGTCGATTGCAGTGCTTAGCTTCCTCGGGTTCGACGGCATCTCGACCATGGCCGAAGAATCGACCGGTAGCCGCAACTCGGCCGGCAAGGCAATGATCATTGCCCTCGTGATCGTCGCATTCTGCTTCATCCTGCAGACCTGGCTCGCGGCAGCGCTCGCCGGTGGGCGTGAGTCGTTCGGTGACGACGAAGTGGGCAACGCCTTCTTCACCATCGTGCAGGCTGCCTCGAACACCGGCTGGATGAACGCGTTCTTCGTGGTCAACGTGCTGGCCGTCGGTATCGCCAACGCCATGGCCGCCCAGGCCGCAACATCGCGCCTGCTGTTCTCGATGAGCCGCGACCGTCAGCTGCCGAAGTTCCTGAGCAAGATCAGCGGACGCCAGGTGCCCCGCAACGCCGTGCTGCTTGTCTCAGCGCTCTCGGCCGTGCTCGTGCTGTTCTTCGTGGGCCAGATCGACCTGATCTCGTCGCTCGTGAACTTCGGTGCGCTGTTCGGCTTCATGATGCTTCACCTCTCGGTGATCGTGTTCTACATCGTGCGCAAGAAGTCACGCAACTTCCTCCTGCACCTCGTCATGCCGATCATCGGTTTCTTGATCATCGGCTATGTGCTGCTGAACGCGAGCATCGAGGCAAAGCTCGGCGGTATCGTCTGGCTGATTCTCGGTGCAGGGGTCTTCTTCTACTACCGGGTCACTGGCCGCAAGACCGATCTTGCCGGCGAAGCCGAGTCACTCGAGGTTCCGGCAACGGGCGAACGCGGGGGGCTGTAACCCATGGATCACTTTCTCGACAAGTCGCACGGCAAGTTCGGCTTCTCCGCAGATGTGGAGCCGGCCATTCGCATCACGCCAGGCACGGGAGAGCGCATCGGCTTCGAAACGAGCGATGCCGTCTACGCGCAGCTGCACGAGCTGAAGGACCTCGCACAGGTCACCGCGGGCATTAACCCGGTGACCGGCCCCGTCTACGTCGAGGGGGCGCTGCCCGGCGACGCCCTCGCCGTGACCATCCACGAGATTCGGTTGAAGGAGCACGGCTGGTCGGTGAGCCTGCCTGGTTCTGGCGCGTTGCAACACCTGATGGGCGACGACGTCTTCACCCGCAAGGTGCCGATCGACGACGCTGGCGTGCACGTGACAGATCGGCACGTCTTCGAACCGCGCCCGATGATCGGATGCATCGGCACGGCCCCAGCAGAAGGGTCGAACTCGACGATCATGCCGTCGACTCCGCAGGGCGGCAACATGGATGTCACCGAATGCCGACCGGGATCGACCGTCTATCTGCCGGTTATGGTCGAGGGTGCGTACCTCTCAATCGGCGACATCCACGCGATCATGGCGGAGGGCGAATCGTCCTTCGTGGCGATCGAAGCCGAAGGCATTGCCGTCGTCAGCATCGATCTCGTGCGCGGGATGGCACTGCGTGCACCGCGTGTGGAGACCGCAGACGAGTGGATCTTCGTCGGACTCGGCGATCCAGTGCAGACAAGCATCCAGCGCGGGTACGAGGACATGTTCTCGTTCCTCGTCGATGACAACGGCTGGAGCAAGGGTGATGCATACGCGGTGATGAGCGCGGTCGGGCATTCCCGTCTGGGCGGACCGACCGGGTCTGGCGAGCCTGACCCGCTGCATCCGTTTGCCGCCGTTGGTGCCGTCACGATTCACCGCTTGGCGAAAAGCGTGCTGGCGTAGTGAAGACATGATCAAGGCCCCGATTCGATCCGGAATCGGGGCCTTCGTCATGCGTCGGGAGGTATCTCGGAGACGTATGAGCCTCGCGCTTCTTTGTCGCGGTGCCGCACGTTTACCAGCCAGGTTTCGAGATCCTGTCGAAGTCTGGCTGGCCCCAGGTCTTCTCGGCCGAGGCCCTGATAGTTGGGAGCCCAGCTCTCGATGTTCGGTTCCGCGTTGAGGGCGGCGAACAGGTCCCACAGGTGCAGGTGCGGGACGCGCTCGCCGCTGGTCTGCTCGTATGACTGTGTGAAGGCATCCGCGATTGTTTCGTCGTAGAGGAGGACGAGGTCGAGACGAGCCCAGGACACGTCGAATCCACGCGGCGCCAGGCCGGCACCAGACCAATCCACCACCCCAGTGAGACGGTCACCCTGCCACAGGGTGTTGCCAGACCAGAAGTCATTGTGCGTGACGACGGGGGAGTCGTCGAGCAAGACGTCCCACTGGTCGCCGAGGGCGGGTATCCGCGTGGTTTTTGCCATGATGTCCGGCAACCCAGAATGCAATGGATGAGCATGGATGCACGCGAGGAGCTGGCCTAGTTGTTGCGCGAACCAAATGGGGTTCCGCGGGGTGATGTTGGCCACACCGGGCATGAGGGACGTCAGGATTGTCGGTTGACCGCACTCAGCTCCGTCGACGTCGGCCGCGAGGAGCAGTGGTGCGAAACCGCCAGCGCCGCCGATAATGCCAGCGCTGCCGAGCGCGCCAAGGACGACGACTTCGCGCCGCACCGCGGTGTCGCCCCGCGGGAATTGCCGCAGCACGAGTGACTTGTTATTCGACGTAGTTATGACACTTGTCACGGCATGCTCGCCACCGTGTAGCGTGCGCTCCCAGGAGCTAGCGGATGCGCCGACGCGGCCTGCGGCCCAATCGAGGACTGTCTGGTTTGGGCCCATGGAATCCATGGTGATCAGTATGGCCGTTCGGGCAGTGAGGCCGGTGAGCAGTGGTGGGGCAGCGCCAGCTACTTCTTGACCGTCGCCCGCGTCGCGGACCTCATCCGCGACATGGCGCCCCGGGGTGGCTAGCATCGATGGATGCCCTATCCCGTTGCGCTGTCAGACGATGTGACACTTCGATTGGTCACGGCCCGCGACCTTGAGTCGATTCGCGATGCGTATCGACGCAACCGGGAACACCTCGCGCCGTGGGAGCCGGAACGCGCGGAGTCGTTCTTCGAGTCGACCGAACAGGGCCAGATCCTGGCGAACCAGATCGCGCAGCTGGGAGTTGGAGCCGGGTATCCGCTCGTCATGGTGCACGGCAACACCATCATCGGCCGGATGACGCTCTCAGGAATCGTGCGCGGACCCTTCCAGAGCGCCAGCGTCGGCTACTGGGTTGACAAGGAACACGCTGGAGCTGGCCTCGCATCCGCAGCCCTCGACCACCTCGTCGCGCACAGCAGGGACGAGCTCCGCCTGCACCGCCTCGAAGCCGGCACCCTGCTGCACAACGTCGCCTCACAGCGCGTGTTACAGAAGGCCGGATTCGAACCCATTGGCGTGGCCAGAAACTATCTCAAAATCGCCGGCAGCTGGCAGGACCACTTACTGTTCCAACGCATCCTGAGTGAGTAGCGGCGCGAGGTAGACGTGGGAGATCGGATGCGGCCCGTCCACGCCAAACCACGAAGACTCGTAGGAGTGGATCCGTTTCCATCCCCGTCGCTCGTACAAGGTGACGGCGTCCTGATTGTGGTCGACGACTTCGAGCGCCAGCGATGCGCCTGACTCGGTGGCGTAGGCCTCTGCTCGCGCTATGAGCGCAGAGGCGGCACCCAGACCTCGGCCTGCGGGTGTGACGAACAGCCGGGTGAGCCCCAGAACCGATGGCGCATCCAATTCGAGCGCGTCAGCGAGGCCTGGTGCACGAAACGCTCGAACAAGCGACACATGTGCAACGCACGTTCCCTCGACTTCAGCGACCCATGCTTGCTCGACGTCTCCGTCGAAGAGCCACTGGGCGTTGACGTGCCTCTCCATGATGGGATATCCATCGAGGCGGTGCACCTCTGCGAGGGCAGGAACGAGAGTTCCTGCATCCGAGGCGCGGCGGTCTCGCACCAGGAGGGTCGGGTTCGCAGGCGTGCCGTGGTTCATGCCCTCATTCTTGCAAACACTGCGCTCAGCCGGGCAAGCTCAGTCGTGCGGATGCTCCACCACAAAGTCAGTGCCGGGATACACCACGATCTCGTGGCCATTCTCGAACCGCACGAGATAGGGCGGGTTACCATCCTGCCCGCGCACCTCAATGATCGAGCCGTGCCGATCAGGGGTCTCGACTGTCTTGCCTCGAATGATGATTCGGTCGCCAACGTGGGCTTGCATGTCACTTACCTCCGGCTGTCACGTACCCGTGCTGCCACGCTACGCCGCGGGTGCGGAATGGAATAGCGATCTCACGTTTGGATACTGGGCTACGTCTACCCCATAGAGGCACCGATTCGACAGAATAGGAACGACAGGATGGAACTCGTGATGAGCATCGAAAGCAGTGCGGATCTCTCTCGTGATGCAGGCATCCGCTATCGCATCATCGACTCCCCGGTGGGCGAGTTGACGCTCGTCGGCCGATCCGCGGGCCTTTCTGCCGTGTATTTCGCTGAGCACAAGCGCCGACCTGAGGCCGAGGCGTTCGGGCTGCGCGACGATGATGCATTCACGGATGCCGTCACTCAGCTTGCCGAATATTTCGCCGGTGACCGCACCACGTTCGACCTCACCCTGGCGCCGGTTGGCGATGGATTCCAATTGAAGGTGTGGGCGCTGCTGCGGGAGATTCCGTATGGGCAGACCCGCTCATACGGGCAGCTGGCCACGCTGCTCGGCGATCGGAATCTCGCTCGCGCGGTCGGAACGGCCAACGGCAAGAATCCGCTCAGCATCATCGTGCCGTGCCACCGTGTGGTCGGAGCCGACGGCAGCCTCACCGGCTACGCGGGTGGCCTTGACCGCAAACGGTACCTCCTCGGCCTCGAAGAACCGGCAGAGGCCGGCGTCGACCGGCTCTTTTGAGCCTTCGAAATCTGAGGCCATGAAACCATTCGAGCAGGTTGTCGCCGAGCACGGGGCCACGGTTCTGCGTGTCTGTCGCGCGGTCGTCGGAGCCGTCGACGCCGATGATGCCTGGTCGGAGACCTTCCTCGCGGCCCTCAGGGCGTACCCGGAGCTCGGCGAAGGCGCGAACGTCGAAGCCTGGCTCGTCACTATCGCCCACCGAAAGGCCATCGACATCATTCGGCTGCGGGGCCGCACGCCGATCCCGGTCGAACGGCTGCTGGAAGGGGAGTCGCGACTCGGCATTCCAGACGGCCGCGACCGCGACCTCTGGGCGGCCATCGGCACGCTTCCCGCCAAGCAAAGGCAGGCCGTGACGTACCACTACATCGTCGGGCTCCCGCATCGCGATGTTGCCGAAATCCTCGGTGGCACAACGGATGCCGCCCGTCGCGCCGCAGCGGACGGCATCTCGTCACTGCGAGTGCGGCTGCGCGTGAAAGGACTAGTCGGATGACTGACATTGACGACACTGACATTGACGACACAGAGATCGCTGCGCTGCTCGCGCCGGCCAGTGCTGTCGCGCAGAGCGACCTCGACCGGTTGCATGCCGCACTCGGGCTCACTGCCGCCGAGCGCGGCGACCTGGACGTCGCATACCGCACCCTCGATACGCCTGTCGGTCTCATGCTGCTCGCGGCAACCGACCAGGGCGTTGTGCGGGTGGCGTTCGATCGTGAAGACCACGATGCGGTGCTCGAGACTCTCGGCACGCGGATCAGCCCGCGGATCCTGCGCGCGCCGGCCAGGCTCGACGCGCTCGCTCGCGAACTCGACGAGTACTTCGCCGGCACGCGCCGCACCTTCGACCTGCCGCTCGATCTGCGGCTGACGGCCGGATTCCGACGCAGCGTGATCGAGCATCTGCCCGACATCCGCTACGGCCACACGGAGAGCTACACAGAGGTTGCGCGCGCGACGGGGCGTCCGAATGCAGTGCGCGCCGTCGGAACCGCGTGCGCCACGAACCCGCTGCCCCTCATCGTGCCGTGCCATCGCGTTGTGCGTTCAGACGGATCGTTCGGCAACTATGCGGGAGGTACGGAAGCCAAGCGCATATTGCTTACGCTTGAGGCGGCATCCGTGTGATGCACCTTTCGATGAGCAAGGAGAACCTGCGGTGAGCGAAATCGTGACAGCTGTCGTGCATGGCGCTGTCGTGCATGGCGCTGACGGGCTGGCCAGGCCGACCTGGGCGGCCACCGATCCGCTGATGCGCGAGTACTACGACACCGAATGGGGCATGCCGGTGCGCGATGAGCACGGCCTCTTTGAGCGGCTCAGCCTCGAGGCGTTTCAGTCTGGGCTGTCGTGGGCGACCATCCTGAAGAAGCGCCCGGCCTTTCGGGCCGCCTTCGATAACTTCGATCCAGACCTCATCGCCGCATACACGGATGCCGACTACGAACGCTTGATGGCGGATGCCGGCATCGTGCGCAACCGGCTCAAGGTGCTCGCCACGATCACCAATGCGCGGGCCACTGTCGCGCTGCGCGAGGACGGTGGCCTCGTCGACTTCATCTGGTCGTTCCGTCCGTCAGAGACCCCGCAGCCGCGGTCGCACGCGGAGGTTCCCACGCAATCTACGGAATCGATCGCACTGTCTAAGGCGCTGAAAAAGAAGGGCTTCGCCTTCGTCGGCCCGACCACGATGTTCGCACTCATGGAGGCGACAGGGATCGTCGACACCCACTTGCTCGACAGTCACCGGCGCGGCTCGTCCGGCGTATGGTGAGGGCTCCGTTATTGACGTGATCAGCCCTTCTTCGGGAGGCGCGACACGCCCGGGTTCATGATTTTCTACCACGTCACCCCTATTTGGGGGTAAGCTATCAGGCCGGAGATCGTCTCCGCGAAAAAGAACAGAGAAGAGTCACCCCTTGAATCTCCTGCTGATCATTGTTGTAATCGTTGCTGTCCTCCTCCTCATCACTGGTGGATTCGTGCAGTCGTTGAATTTCCTGCTGTGGGTCGGAATCGTTCTGGCCGTCATCGCAGTCATCGTATTCTTGATGCGCTCAATCTCCGGACGGAAGAACGTCTAGCCATTGATTGCCACTCCTGAGGGAGTGCGCCCGAAGGACCGTGTGAGTACTCACGCGGTCCTTCGCTCGTTAACGGATCACGCCGTCGGCTACCATTCGATATGGTTCACCGGGCGCGCGGCCGGCAACAGCGCGAAACCGCGTTTACGAGAGTGAGTACACGATGACCGTCTCAGCGATCCATAAGGTGGAGCAGCTGGCGAGTTTGCGCGATCGCATCGGCGAATCACTCTCTGCCGCAATCATCTCTGGCGAGCTGGCGCCGGGAACGCTTGTCTCCGTTCCCACCCTTGCCGCCCAGTTCGAGGTGTCGGCCACGCCGGTGCGCGAAGCCATGCTTGACCTCGAGCAGCGCGGCTTCGTGGTGTCTGTACGCAATAAGGGCTTCAGGGTGACCGATGTCAGTGAGCAGGACCTCAGGGAGATCCTCGAACTTCGACAGCTGCTCGAGGCGCCTGCAATGCGCGCTCTCGCCGCGAACTTCCCTGTCGAGACCCTGCCGAAATGGCGTGCCATTGCCGACGAGATCAGCACACACGCCGACACCGCGAACCTCACCGGTTTCGTGGAGCGCGACCGCGACTTCCACCTCGGGCTCCTTGAGCTCTATGGCAACACGCATCTGGTCGACATGGTGCGGGAACTGCGCCAGCAGACCCGCATGGTGAACCTGGCCCGCATGACTCACAGCAGCAAGCTGCGTGACTCGGCGCACGAGCACCACCTCATGCTCGATCTGCTCGAAAAGGGCGACGGTGCGGGCCTGGAAGAGCTCGTCGTGCTGCACCTCGGCCACGTTGTCGGCTGGTGGGCCGGCACGCCAGAAATCAGTTAGGCGCACGCCCGTGGCCGCGAAGCCACGCGCAGCAGGGGTTGTGCAGGATTGTAATATGTCACCTATCACCATAGGGTCTTGATCACGCAGTGTGAACAGAAGGAGTCCTGGCATGATCACCGCCAGTTACACGGTGCCCGGTATGAGCATCACTGACCACGACGTCGAGGTGCCCCTCAACTGGTTCGACGACACAGAGACCCGGCGCATCACCGTGTTCGCGCGCGAGATCGTCGACCCGGTGCGCCGTGCGGACGACCTGCCATACCTGGTGTTCCTGCAGGGCGGCCCAGGCGGCAAGGGTCCACGGCCCACCGAGCCGAGCGGATGGCTCGGGCACGCCCTCGCGACTCACCGCGTCGTGCTGCTCGACCAGCGCGGCACAGGCCGCAGCTCGCGCATCGACGGCCAGGTCATCGCGTCATTCGATGACGATGCAGCCGCGGCCGCATACCTCGGACACTTCAGGGCAGACTCCATCGTGAAGGACGCCGAGTTCCTGCGCCGCACCGTGTTCGGTGGAAAGCCGTGGGCAACCCTCGGCCAGAGCTACGGCGGATTCCTCACGCTCAGCTACCTGTCATTCGCACCTGAGGGGCTTCGCGCCTGCTACGTCACGGGCGGCCTGGCCAGTGTGCGCCCAGACGCCAGCGAGGTCTACCGGCGCACATACCCGCGCACGGAGGGTAAGAACCGCGAGTTCTACGCCCGCTTCCCGCACGACGAAGAACAGGTCGGCCGCATCGCTGACCTGCTCGCGGCGGGCGACGTCGTGCTGCCAGACGGCGACACCCTGACGGTACGACGCTTCCAGAGCCTCGGCATCGACTTCGGCATGAAGCCCGGATTCGAGCGCATGCACTGGTTGGTCGACGAGGCATTCGCCACCGGCAACGACCGATTGAGCGAGACATTCCTCAGCCAGGTGCAAGCCCGCACCTCCTACGCTGACAACCCGCTCTTCGCCGTCATGCAGGAGAGCATTTACGCCGCAGACACCACGGGTGCGACGAACTGGGCGGCAGAGCGCGAGCGTGCTCGCCATCCGCAATTCGCTGAATCAGCACGGCCGCTGCTGTTCACCGGAGAAATGATGTACCCGTGGATGTTCGAAGAGATTCGCGCGCTGCGGCCGTTCCGTGGCGCGGTGGAACTGATGGCGGCGCAGACCGACTGGAGTGCGCTGTACGACCGTGACGCGCTCGCAGCCAATGAGGTGCCGGTCGCCGCGGCCGTCTACTACGACGACATGTATGTCGACTCGCACCTGCAGCTGGAGACGTCAGCCAACGTCGGAAACACCCAAGCGTGGGTGACCAATGAATACGAACACGATGGCATCGGGTCTGATCGGGTGTTCACCCGGCTCACCGAACTCGTTGCGAGAACAGGCGGAGAGCGACCGTGATGGAAACAACAGGCTGGGCATGGCACAGGATGTGATCATCGTCGGCGCCGGCATCATCGGTGCCGCCTGCGCGCGCACGCTGTCCGCTGCGGGATTGAGCGTGACGGTCATCGATCGCGGCACGGTGGCCGGCGGCACGTCATCGGCGTGCGAGGGAAATCTGTTGGTCTCCGACAAGGGCGCAGGCCACGAGCTCGCCCTCGCGCAGTACACCGCAACGCTGTGGAAGCAGGCGGCCATCGACCTCCGCGAGCAGCTCGGCGAGTCATTCCCGTCTGTCGAATACGACCCAAAGGGCGGCCTCGTCGTCGCGACAACGCCGGAAGGTGCCGCGCCGTTGCTGGCGTTCGCCGCCCGCCAGCTGGGCGCAGGGGTTGACGCCCGCGTCATCAGCACCGACGAGGCCAGGGTGCTCGAACCCGACATCGCGCCCTGGATCCAGGCGGCCGTGCACTACCCGGAAGACGCGCAGGTGCAGCCGACGATCGCGACGGACGCGCTCATGGCCTCCGCCAGGCTCTACGGCGCCCGTGTGTTGGAGAACACCCCCGTGCTCGGTCCGCTGCTCGATTCTGCGGGTGCGCTCGTCGGCGTGATCACCCCAGAGGGCGCGCTCCGTGCACCGCGGGTCGTCGTTGCTGCCGGTCCGTGGTCGGCCGAAGTCGCAGCGCTCCTCGGTGTGCACCTCCCGGTTCGACCTCGCAGGGGCGAGGTGCTGGTGACGAGCCGGATGCGCCATCGCATCTTCCACAAGGTCTACGACGCCGACTATGTGGGCGCGGTCGGGTCGGATGACAGCGCCCTGCAGACCTCCAGCGTTGTCGAGTCCACCGGAGCCGGCACCGTGTTGATCGGTTCGTCGAGGCAGCAGGTCGGCTTCGACTCCCGTTTGAGAGTCGATGCGCTGCACGAGATCGCGACCAAGGCCATGCGCCTGTTCCCGTTCCTCGCAGACGCGGCGATCATGCGCAGCTACGGCGGCTTCCGCCCGTTCATGCCAGACCACCTGCCCGTCATCGGCGAAGACCCGCGACTGCCAGGACTCTGGCACGCGACAGGACACGAAGGCGCCGGCATCGGCCTCAGCCTGGCGACGGCGGCCATGATCAGGGACCTGATGCTCGGCACGCCCACCGCACTCGACGCGACCCCGTTCTCGTTGTCACGCCCGTCGTTGGCACCCCACCTGATTCCTCACCTCACGGAGGTGGCCTGATGGCTCCCCGACTCTTCCACAACGGCCTCGACCCCGTGCGCCCAGCCCCACCAACGCCGGTGACGATCACGGTCGACGGTGAACCTGCGACCGGCGTCGCAGGGCAGAGCCTGGCCGGGGTCATCCTCGGCAGTGGCACCCTCGGCTTCCGGCGCACCTCGGTGAGCAACGCCCCACGCGGCGTGTTCTGCGGCATCGGCGTGTGCTTCGACTGCGTGGTCGTGGTGAACGGCCAACGCGACGTGCGTGCCTGCCAGCGCCGGGCATCCGCTGGTGATGTCGTCGTCACGCAGCACGACGAGCTGCCGGGCGGTGGTGCAGAGTGAACACCGTTCTCGTGATCGGGGCAGGACCAGCCGGTCTCGCCGCAGCTCTCGCCGCTCGCGAGGCTGGGGCATCCGTCACCATTCTCGACTCGTCAGACCAGCTGGGCGGCCAGTTCTGGCGGCACCTGCCAGAGCAGCGCCCAGCGGTCAATGAGCGCATCCTGCACCACGGCTGGGCACAATTCCGTGCCATGGCTGCCGCGCTCGAGGGCGACGACGGATGCCGCATCATCACCTCAGCGCAGGTCTGGGCCATCGAGCTGAGGGACAACGCCGCCGGCACAGTGCACGTCGTCATCGGCGAACCAGACGGCGTCGGCCGCGACCGGCTCGTGCTGCACCCGGACGCGATCGTGCTGGCAACAGGCGCGCACGACCGCACCCTGCCGTTCCCCGGCTGGGACCTGCCAGGCGTCTTCACCGGAGGCGCAGCGCAAGCACTCGCCAAGGGAGAGCGCCTCGCGGTGGGTGACCGCGTCGTCGTTGCCGGAGCAGGGCCATTCCTGCTTCCCGTCGCAGCCTCACTGGCGGCAACGGGGTCACGCGTGCTCGGCGTCTTCGAAGCCAACCGGATGCCGGCGCTGGTGCGCGGCTGGCTGCCACGTTTCTGGCAGCTCTTCCCCGCGGCGAGCAAGGGCGCAGAGCTCGGCGGGTATGTGGCTGGGCACCTGAAGAACCGCATCCCGTACCGACTGGGCAAGGCCGTCATCGCCGCGCACGGCACCGACAGGGTTGAAGCGGTCACTGTGGCATCCGTCACGGCTGACTGGTCGCCGATTCCCGGCACCGAGAAGCGGATCGCCGTTGACGCCGTCTGCGTGAGCCACGGCTTCGCGCCGCGGCTTGAGCTGGCCATCGCCGCCGGCTGCGCGCTCACCCCTGAGCGTTTCGTGCAGGTCGACGCAGGCCAGGAGACCAGCGTCCCAGGGGTCTTCGCCGCAGGCGAGATCACCGGCATCGGCGGAGTCGACCTGGCGCTCGCAGAGGGCAGCATCGCCGGACATGTCGCCGCCGGCGGCACCGCGGCCGACGCGACACTCGCCAAGGCGACGCGAAAGCGAACGACATTCCGCGGTTTCGCGCAGCGGATCGAAGCGGCTCACGGCATTCGGAGCGGCTGGCCGACGATGCTCACGCACGACACCATCGTGTGCCGCTGCGAAGAGGTGAGCTATGGGGCGCTCTGCAGTGCGGCCGACGCCACCCATTCGCACTCGCTTCGCGCGCTGAAACTCAGCAGCAGGGCCGGCCTCGGCCTCTGCCAGGGTCGCGTCTGCGGGCGAACCGTCGAGGCGCTGCTCGCCACCCGCACCGGTGGCCTTTCCGATGGCGTATCGACGGATCGTCGCCCAATCGCCGCGCCGATCCGGCTGGGCGAATTGGCAGCTCCCGTGGTTTCGGCAGGCGATGCCACCGCAGGTTTTCACGAATCACACCAAGCACCTACGAAAGGACCGAAATGACCAAGCAGGCATTCGATCTCGGCGGCGTCATCGTCGCCACGACCCTCGCATTCAAGGAAGACTCGTCGGCTCCCGCCGGACTCGCGGTCGACTACGACAAGTTCGCCGCGCACTGCGACTGGCTGATCAGCAACGGATGCCGCGGCGTCGGCCCGAACGGTTCGCTGGGGGAGTACTCCTCGCTGACCGACGAGGAACGCCGCAAGGTCGTCCAGGTGGCCGTTGAGGCTGTCGACGGCCGCGGTCTCGTCGTTGCCGGTGTGCACGGTGTCGGCTGGCACCAGGCCAAGAAGTGGGCAGAGTACGCGAAGGAAGACGGCGCCGATGGCGTGCTGCTGCTGCCGCCGACCCTCTACCGTGCGAACGAATCAGAGGTCATCGAGCACTACCAGCGTGTGGCAGAGGTCGGCTTGCCGATCATGGCGTACAACAACCCGTACGACACCAAGGTCGACCTGACGCCGAGCCTCGTGGCGAAGCTGGCCGAGATCCCTGAGGTTGTCGCGGTCAAGGAGTTCTCCGCCGACATCCGTCGCGTGCTGGAAATCAAGGAACTCTGCGACATCGACGTCATCGCCGGCGCAGACGACCTGCTGTTCGAGTCACTCGTTGCCGGCGCGACCGGCTGGTTCGCCGGCTACCCGAATGCGTTCCCGCGTGAGGCCGTCGAGATCTACAACCTCGTCAAGGATGGCCGCATCGCTGAGGCACTTGAGATCTACACGCAGCTTGTCACCGTGTTCCGCTGGGACTCCAAGACCGAGTTCGTGCAGGCCATCAAGCTCTCGATCGACCTCGCTGGCGGCAGCTACGGCGGACCCACGCGTCCGCCGCGCGGACCGCTGAGCCCGGCCGTCGACGCCCAGGTGCGTGCAGACACGAAGAAGGCGCTCGACTACCTGGCTGTGCGCCGCGCTGCGTATTCCGCCGCATAGTCATGCGCTCATCGCGAATGTATACAGCGGTTGATTCCCACACAGAGGGGATGCCCACCAGGGTCATCACCGGTGGCATCGGGGTCATCCCCGGCGCGACCATGAACGAGAAGCGCCTCCATTTCATGGAGCACATGGATGATATCCGCTTGTTCCTCATGAACGAGCCACGCGGCCACGCGGCCATGAGCGGTGCGATCCTGCAGGCGCCGACGAGAGCGGATGCCGATTGGGGCGTCGTGTACATCGAGGTGTCCGGCTGCCTGCCGATGTGCGGGCACGGCACCATCGGGGTTGCCACCGTGCTGGTGGAAACCGGCATGGTCGAGGTCGTCGAGCCGGTCACCACCATCCGCCTCGACACTCCGGCCGGCCTCGTGATCGCCAGGGTGGCCGTCAGCGATGGCCATGCGGATTCCGTCACGCTGGAGAACGTGCCGTCATACAGCGTGCGGCTCGACGACACCGTCGATGTGCCCGACTACGGCCCCATCGAGTACAGCCTCGCCTTCGGCGGCAACTTCTACGCCATGGTCGACCTCGATGCGGTCAACCTGCCGTTCGACCGCGCCAACCAGCAGGAGATCCTCGCCGCCGGCCTGGCCATCATGGACGCCATCAACACCACGAACCCGCCGAAGCACCCAGAGATCGACGGGCTTGACCACTGCCACCATGTCGAGTTCATCGCGCCGGGCTCGACGGCCGAGTATTCCAGGCACGCGATGGCGATCTACCCCGGCTGGTTCGACCGCTCACCGTGCGGCACCGGCACGTCTGCGCGCATGGCAGAGCTCTGGGCTCGCGGTGAGCTCGGCCTCGACCAGGACTTCGTGAACGAGTCATTCATCGGCTCGACGTTCACCGGACGCCTGATTCGGGAGACGACGGTTGCCGGTATCCCCGCCGTCATCCCAACCATCACAGGTCGGGCCTGGGTGACCGGCATCGGCCAGTACCTGCTCGACCCCGCAGACCCGTTCCCCACCGGATTCCAGTTCTAGCTTCACCCCGTTCTTCCTCTGCTTCACCCCGTTCTATCTGTAAGGAGCGTCGTGCCATGAGCACCGCAACGAGTACCCCCGTCACCACCCCAGAGCAGCTCGATGCGATCGCGAACCGCGCAGTGGCTGCGGCGCCCGTCTGGGCCGCCACAGAGCCGAGCGTGCGTGCAGCTGCCCTGGTGGCGGCAGCGGATGCCCTCATCGCGGCCCGCGACGAGCTCGTCGCGATCGCGCAGGACGAGACGGGCCTGACGGTTGCGCGCCTCACCGGTGAGGTCGGCCGCACGGCCGTGCAGCTGAAGCTCTTCGCCGAGGTCGTCATCGACGGGTCGTACCTCGATGTGCGCATCGACGATGCAGACCCCGGCTTCGTGCTCGGTGCCCGTCCAGACCTCCGCCGCTACCGCATACCGGTCGGCCCCGTGCTGAACTTCGCCGCCAGCAACTTCCCGTTCGCGTTCTCCGTCGCCGGCGGAGACACGGCCGCTGCCCTCGCCGCTGGGTGCCCCGTTATCGTGAAGGCGCACCCTGGGCATCCGCTGCTTTCTGCGCGCACGGCAGAGATCGTGGCCGCAGCGCTCGAGGGCGCTGGAGCGCCAGCCGGAATCCTGCAGCTCATCACCGGCCAGGCAGAGGGCGTGCAGCTGCTGCAGGACGCGCGCATCGCAGCCGCCAGCTTCACAGGGTCGATCAAGGCCGGCCGCATTCTGGCCGACATCGCTGCGGCACGCCCAGCCCCCATCCCGTTCTACGGTGAACTCGGCAGCGTCAACCCGGTGTTCGTCACCCAGGCCGCGCTCGATGAGGATGCCGACGCCATCGCAGGCGGATACGTCACGAGCGTGTCGGGCTCAGCCGGCCAGCTATGCACCAAGCCGGGCTTCCTCTTCGTGCCGAGCGGTCACGACCTGGCCGATGCTCTGGTGGCGAAGGCGGCCGCTGTGGGAGAACACCGCCTGCTGAACCCTGGGATCACCGCCGGCTACCAGGCCAGGCGCGACGCGATCCTCGGAACCGCTGGAGTCACGCCCATCGTGCTGGGTTCAGTTCGTGTCGACGACGACGGCAATGGCTGGGCGACGCCCACCATCGTGTCGGTGTCGTCCACCGACCTGCTTGCCGGGCGCGACACCCTGGGCGATGAGGCTTTCGGCCCGCTGTCAGTGCTCGTCGAGTACGACGACGCTGCAGAGCTCGCGGCGCAGGCGAGCCAGCTGTTCGAGGGCAACCTCACCGGTACGGTGCACGCCGGCACCGGTGAAGACAGCGCTGCCCTCCGCGGGATTATCGACTGGATCGCCCAGAACGCCGGACGTGTACTGCTGGGCGGCTGGCCAACTGGCGTCGCCGTCACGCCGGCGCAGCAGCATGGCGGGCCGTGGCCGGCCACCAGCAACGACAGCGGCACCTCTGTGGGGAGCGCGGCCATCGGCCGATTCCTGCGTCCAGTCGCCTACCAGAGCGTTCCGCAGGAACTGCTGCCGACTCCACTGCGCGATGACAACCCGTGGAATGTTCCGCAGCAGCGGAACGCCGCCGGTTCATCCCAGTCGTGGGGAACCCTGCAGGGCGACGCCCGCTAACACAACAAGGCCGGGCCCCACCGAATGATTCGGTGCGGCCCGGCCTTTTTGGTGTCGCTCTCGTTAGCTGAGCGGCTGGATGGTGCGGGTGGCGATGACCTTCGAGTACCACTTGGCGCTGTCCTTGATGATGCGCTCCTGCGTCTCGAAGTCGATGTAGACGATGCCGAACCGCTTCGAGTAGCCGTAGCCCCACTCGAAGTTGTCCATCAGCGACCACACCTGGTAGCCGCGCAGGTCGACGCCGCGGGCCATGGCCCGGTGAGCGGCGGTGAAGTGGCGCTGCAGGTAGTCGGTGCGCTGCTCGTCGTGCACAACGGAGACGGTCTCGCCGGACTCTGTGGTCTCAGAGGTGACGACATCAGCGAAAGATGCGCCGTTCTCCGTGATCATCAGCGGCAGGGCCGGGAACTCCTCGTGCAACGCCACCAGCAGCTCTTCGAGGCCGGCCGGCTCGATGTTCCAGCCCATCTCTGTGTACGGGCCGGCCTGCGCGATGAACTCGACGCGGTCGGCGCCCGGCCACGGTGATCCACCCATGTCCTTGTGGCCGTCGTTGTTGGCTCGCGGGCTGACGCCGTCCCAGATCCGTACGAGGGTGGTGGAGTAGTAGTTCACACCGAGCAGGTCGAGCGGCTGGTGGATCAGCTCGAGGTCGCCTGGGAGGATGAATGCCCAATCCGTGACATCCGCTGTGTCAACGAAGACGTCCTCAGGGTATGCGCCGTGCAGCAGAGGGCCGAGGAACACGCGGTTGGCGAGTCCGTCGATCTGGCGCACGGCCTCTGCAGCCTTCTCGCCCTCTCCGCGGATGACGTGCAGGTTGAGGGTGATCGAGAAGGCGGGGTCGTTGGTGACGACCTTCTTCAGCGCGGTGACGGCGAGGCCGTGCGCGAGGTTCAAGTGGTGCACTGCGGCGAGAGCCTTCGCGCCGTCGGTGAGGCCTGGGGCGTGCGCGCCAGAGCCGTAGCCGAGGTAGGCGGAGCACCACGGCTCGTTGAGCGTCGTCCAGGTGATGACCTTGTCGCCGAGTGCCTCGCCCATGATGCGGGCGTACTCAGCGAACGCGTATGACGTGGCGCGGTTGGTCCAGCCACCCTCGTCCTCAAGGGCCTGCGGGAGGTCCCAGTGGTACAGGGTCGCGATGGGCTTGATGCCGCGAGCGATCAACCCGTCGACCAGGCGCGTGTAGAAGTCGAGGCCCTTGGCGTTGGCCGGGCCGGTTCCTGTCGGCTGGATGCGTGACCAGGAGATGGAGAAGCGGTAGGCCTGAAGCCCCAGCTCCTTCATCAGGTCGAGGTCGGACTCGAGGCGGTGGTAGTGGTCATCCGCCACGTCGCCGGTGTCGCCGTTCCAGACCTTTCCTGGCGTGTGGCTGAAGGTGTCCCAGATGGACGGGCCGCGGCCGTCTTCGGTGGCAGCTCCCTCGATCTGGTACGAGGCCGTGGCCGAACCGAAGATGAAGTCAGCCGGGAACTCCAGTCCCCAGTCGCGGTAGTCGGCGTTGCCGACGGATGCTGCTGCGGAGCCCGTGGTGGTGGGTGCGTTAGACATAGGTGAGAACGGCCTTTCCATTCGATGTGGTGACGATGTCGCCGCCGGCGAGGCGAACACGGATGTCCGCGCCGGTGGTCGACACCTCTACTGTTGTGCCGGTTGTGGTCACCGTGTTGGTGGTCACAGTGACGAGGACCTCTGCACCCGTCTCAGAACTCACAACACGGGTGGTGGTGGACTTCGTTGTTGCACCCGGGTACACCGTGACGAGCAGGCCGTCGAGGTAATCGTAGTCGGGGCGGTCGGTGCGGTTTCCGGTTGCGAGCACGGCGCCGCCGCGAATCCAGATCGGCATGCTCAGCACGCTGTGGGTTTCCCTGCGCCAGGTCGATCCCTGGGCGACCTCACCGGTGAGGTAGTTCGTCCAGGTGCCGGCCGGCAGGTAGTACTCGACGCTGCCGTCGCCGCTGAAGACCGGAGCGACGAGGATGTCGGCGCCGATCATGTACTGGCGGTCGAGGTAGGAGCACGACAGGTCGTTCGGGAACTCCAGCTGCATGGGGCGCATGAACGGCAGTCCGCGCTCGTGGGCTTCGAGGCCCAGTGAGTACAGGTACGGCATCAGCTCGAGCTTCAGCTTGGAGAACTTTCGCGTGACCTCGACGGCCTCCTCGTCGAATGCCCACGGCACCCGGTAGCTGGAGGAGCCGTGCAGACGCGAGTGGCTGGAGAACATGCCGAACGCGACCCAGCGCTTGAAGACCTCCGGGTCTGGCTTGCCTTCGAAGCCGCCGATGTCGTGGCTCCAGAATCCGAAGCCACTGAAAGCGAGGGACAGCCCACCGCGGAGGGTCTCTGCCATCGACTCGTAGGAGGACGAGTTGTCGCCACCCCAGTGAATCGGCATCCGCTGCCCGCCGGTGGTCGCTGACCGGGCGAACAGCACAGCCTCGCCCTGCCCACGGTGCTCTTCGAGCACCTCGAAGACGGCCTGGTTGTAGAGCTGGGTGTACCAGTTGTGCATGGCCTCAGGAGAAGAGCCATCGTGCCAGACGACGTCGGTGGGGATGCGCTCGCCGAAGTCGGTCTTCAGCGCATCGATGCCCTGCTCGAGCAGCACGCGCAGCTTGGCCTGGAACCAGGCGGTCGCTTCAGGGTTCGTGAAGTCAATAAGGCCCATGCCGGCCTGCCACTGGTCCCACTGCCAGATGCTGCCATCTGCGCGGCGAACGAGGTAGCCGGCATCCGCTGCTTCGTCGAACAGCTTGGAGCGCTCGGCGATGTACGGGTTGATCCAGGCGCTCAGGCGCAGTTCGCGCTCGTGCAGGCGGGCAAGCATGCCCTCTGGGTCTGGGAAGACACGGGCGTCCCACTCGAGGTCTGTCCAGTTGAACTCGCGCATCCAGAAGCAGTCGAAGTGGAAGACAGACAACGGCAGGTCGCGCTCGCGCATCCCGTCGATGAAGCTGTTCACCGTCGCTTCGTCGTAGTCGGTGGTGAAGCTGGTGGACAGCCACAGGCCGTATGACCAGGCCGGCACCTTCGCCGGGCGACCGGTGAGGGTCGTGTAGCGCTCGAGGACGTCCTTCTGGGTCGGGCCCTGGATGACGAAGTACTCGAGTGCCTCGCCTGCAGTGGAGAACTGCACGCGCTCGACAGACTCTGAGGCGACCTCGAATGAGACGTGCTCGCTGTGGTTGACCAGCACGCCGTACCCGCGGTTGGTCATGTAGAACGGGATGTTCTTGTACGACTGCTCGCTGGATGTTCCGCCATCTGAATTCCAGATGTCGATGGTCTGGCCGTTCTTGACCAGGGCGCCGAAGCGCTCGCCGAGGCCGTAGACGAGTTCACCGACGCCGAGGCTGAGCTGCTCGTGCACGTAGGTGCTGGCCGGGGCGAGACCGGTCGTGGTGATGCCAACTTCGCCCACAGGTTCGGCGGCGATGGGGGCATCGGAGGCGAGGCGCATGTAGCCGACCGACTTGTGCTTGCTCGAGGTGAGCACGCGGCCGTCTGACTCGAACGTGAGGTTCCACGGGGCGCCTGGGGTGATGCGAGCGGTGAGGCCTCCGCTGGTCAGCGTGCCAGAGGCCATGGCGCCGTCGACCGACTGGGTCTCTGCAACACCAACACCCTCTGTGGCGCCAACGAGGTCGAAGCCGGCAGCTGGACGCCTGCCCTTGTGGTGCTCAATCCGCACCCGGATGACGCCGTCGAGCGGGGACGACAGCGTCACCGTCAGCATGGGACGGTTCAGCGTGTCGCCGCGGGTGGCGATGACCTTGGTGGGGGCGTAGACGCGGAGGTTGTCCCCGTCGGGCATGATGTCGTACGCCTCCTGGGCGTACAGGGCGGTCACGCCGGGGCGTGCCTGCCAGAAACCATCGGTGAACTTCATACGGTGTCCTCTCGGATGACGGCGACGGCTCCGGCGGCAACGGAACCGCCAGAGGTGAACCGGTCGCCCGACACGAGGTCGAGTCCGGTTGCATCGAGAGCGAGCGGCCCTGATGAGTGGTTGATGGCAAAGAGCCAGGTGGTGGAGGACCCGGCATCCGCAGACCCAGCGACGCGGCGAACGAGCTCAAGGCCGCGGTCGGCTCGTGCGACAGGGGTGAGCCCCGCACGCGCGATGAGCAGGTCGAGAAGCGCGCCGGTTGAGGGGCGGTCGAGCTGGGTCGAGACGTACTGCGCCGTCCCTGCGCCGACTTCCCTGAGGGTGATCGCCGGAAGCCCGGCGAGCTCTCCTGAGGTGTAGCGGGCGACAACGGATGCTGTGGTCGCCTCCATCAGCTCACTCCAGACGGCGCCCGTCCACGATCCGTCGCCGGTGACGGCGCCCTCAAGGCCGACGGTGTCGCCCTCGAACAGCGGGAAGAACTCTTCGACGCGCACGCCAAGGAGATCGCGCAGGGCGCCGGGGTAGCCGCCCTCGATCACTCGATTGTGCTCGGTGACGATGCCGGAGAAGCTCGTGACGACCAGGTGGCCGCCGCCCTCGACGTAGGAGGAAAGGCTCGCGGCATCCGCTGCAGTCAGCAGGAAGAGGGTGGGCGCCAGCACCGCTTTGTACCCGGTGAGCGGGGAAGACGGGTGCACGACATCGACCTGGATGCCCCTGCTCGTCAGCTCGCGGTGCATGGCGAGGGCGACGTCGAGCGAGTTCACGTCGACGGTGGGCTTCGCACCGGACTTCAGCGCCATGGCGGAGTCGTAGTCGAACAGGATCGCGACCTGCGACGGCTGCACGCGACTGCCAACCACCTCGCGGATGTCGCGCAGCGTCTTGCCGAGCGCGGTCACCTCGCGGAAGATTTTGGTGCGTGCGCCGGCGTGCGGCACCACGGAGGAGTGGAACTGCTCACTGCCGGCCGTCGACTGGCGCCACTGGAAGAACAGGGCGCCGTCTGCGCCGCGGGCGATGTGGGCGAGGCTGTTGCGGGTGAGCTCGCCGGGGGCCTTTGCGCGGTTGCGCGGCTGCCAGTTCACCGCAGAGGTGGAGTGCTCGATGAGCAGCCACGGGTCACCGCCCGACATACCGCGCACGCGGTCGGCGGAGAACGCCAGCTCTCCGTAGGTCTCCGGGTCGTGACCCATCGTGTAGTGGTCGTTGGCGACGAGGTCGACGTCGTTGGCCCAGCGGGCGTAGTCGAGGCCGTTGGGGTGGTTCTGCACCATGAAGTTGGTGGTGATGGGGATGTTCGGGGTGATCCGGCGCAGCACCTCGCGCTCTGCCATGTAGTAGTCGAGCAGCGCGTCTGAGGTGAAGCGTTCGAAGTCGAGCAGGAGGCCTGGGTTGTGGCTGGTGCTGGTGTACCGCGGCGGCACGATCTGCGTGAACGCGGTGTAGTGGTGTCCCCAGAACGCGGAGCCCCATGCGTCGTTCAGCGCTTCGATGGTGCCAAATTTCTTCTCGAGCCAGACCTGCCAGGCGCGGCCGGTCTCGTCGTCGTAGCTGTGGGCGTTCTCGTTGCCGAGTTCGTTGCTCACGTGCCAGAGCTTCAGTGCGGGGTGGGTTGCGTAGCGGGTGGCGATGGCCTCGACCATGCGCAGCGCGTAGCGACGGAAGACGGCAGAGCTGGGGTACCAGCCCAGGCGGCCACCCTGTGAGTTGCGTACACCGTGCTGGTTGACGGTGGCGATCTCCGGGTGCGCCTGCATCAGCCACATGGGCGGTGCTGCGGTGGGAGTGGCGAGGTTGACACCGATGCCGGCCTCGGCGAGCAGGTCCAGGATGCGGTCGAGCCAGCCCCAGTCGAAGACGCCATCGGCGATCTCGAGCAGGCCCCAGGAGAAGACGCCGACGTTCAGCGAGTTCACGCCGGCTTCGGTCATCAGTGCGATGTCCTCGATCCAGACGGACTCTGGCCACTGCTCTGGGCTGTAGTCGCCACCGAGGGCGAAGCCGTCAGCGATCCAGGGGAAGGTGGTTCCGACCGGTACATCGGCGGAGCGGGACACGAAGTCCGTCATGGGTGGGTCACTTTCTCTTGCAACGAATGGGGTCAAGGCCAGGTAGTTCCGGGCGGTTCCTGCCAGACGGAGCGGTCTGGCACGAGCTGTTCTAGCTCTGCCCAGAGCTCCTGCGGAATATCGAGGGCGTCGGCCGCCACCGTCTGCTCCACCTGTGCGACGGTGTTGCCCCCGACGATGGTGGAGGTGATCCGCGGGTCACGAGTGCTGAACTGCAGTGCCGCCGCCGAGAGGCTCACCCCGGCGCGCTGGCAGGCCAGACCCATCTGGGCGATGGCATCAGCCATAGCGGATGACGCGGGTCGATACGCGTAGGTGCGTGGGACCTCCGGCCACCGGGCGAGGGCTCCGCCGCCGAGCACCGCGGCATTGATGACGCTGACGCCGCTCTCTGCTGCCACCATCACCAGTTCCTCGGCGGAACGGTCGACGAGGGTGTACCGGTTGTGGGTGATGACGGCGGTGAACAGGCCGGTCTCGACATAGCGCTGGAGCATCGGTGCGGGGCCGCCGGAGATGCCGATCTGGTCGACCAGCCCACGGTCGCGCATCTCGAAGAGCGCTCGTACCGGTCCGTCGACCGCGAAGGCCTCGTCCCAACCGATCAGCTCTGGGTCGTGCAGGTACAGCATGGGGAATCGGTCGAGACCAAGCTTGTCGATGCTCTCGTCGAGGCTTCGGCGCATCCGCTCGCCTGAGAACGAACCGGTGACGGGGTCACGATCGAGTTTGGTCTGCAGCACGACACCGGCCGGAAGTCCGCCGCGGCGACGGATGGCATCGCCGATGTAGCTTTCGCTGGCACCAGCGCCGTATTCGTTCGAGGTGTCGATGAAGGTGATGGCGGCGGTGACCGGAGCATCAGCATCAACAGCAGCGTCGAGCATGGCCTCGAGCACCGCGACCTGGTCGTCGCCGAAACGGGCGCGCGACCAGGACGAGGTGCCGAGGCACAGCCGGGAGATCGCGGGGCCATCCGGTCCGAGGGTGCGCGGTGCCGTGCGGACCGCCGCCTCGTGCTCGACATGTGCTGACATGATCTGTTCCCTAGCCCTTGACCCCGCCGGAGAGCAGGTCGAGGCGCCAGAAGCGCTGCAGGAAGAGCATCAGCGCGATCAGCGGAATGATGGAGATCGCGGCGCCGGTGATGGCCACCGAGTACAGCGCCGGGGTGCCTGAGCCCTTCGACAGCAGCGTGTACAGGCCCACGGTCAGCGGGTAGCTGTTCTGGTCGCTGAGCATGATGAACGGCAGCAGGAAGTTGTTCCAGATGCCGACGAACTGCAGCATGAAGACCGTCACCATGCCGGGGAGCATCATGGGCAGGCCAATGCGGAGGAAGATCTTCCACTCGCCGGCGCCGTCGAGACGCGCGGCCTCGATGGTTTCCTGCGGAACAGCGGCAGAGGCGTAGACGCGGGAGAGGTAGATGCCGAACGGGCTGATGATGAGCGGGAGGAGCACCGACAGGGTTCCACCGGCCAGGCCCACCTGCGAGAGGAGGAGGTACTGCGGGATGGCCAGGGTGATTCCGGGGATCAGGACGCCGGCGAGGATTGAGTAAAAGATGACCGTGCGGCCCTTGAACTCGTACTTGGCCAGGCCGTATCCGGCCATCGTGGAGACGAACGTCGACAGCACTCCGCCGAAGCCGGCGTAGAGGATCGAGTTGGCAGCCCACAGGCCGTACTGGCCGCCACCGTAGCTGAACAGGTCGCCCAGGTTATCCATCAGGCCGCTGCCGGGGATGAACGAGAAGGTCGTGAAGAGTTCGCTCGGCGACTTCGACATGGCGGTGAAGACCCACAGCACCGGAACCAGGCAGTAGAGCGCACCGATCATCAGGATGGTGGTTGGCAAGACCTTGCCGCGATTGGTGGCCAGCTTGGCCGTCTCGCGAGTTGCGGCGGCGGTCATGACTTTTCTCCCTTGTTGCGGCGGTTGCTGAGCCAGATGACGATTCCAGACAGCGCGACGGTTCCGACAGCGAGAACCACGGACAGCGCTGCGGCGCCGGGGAGGTCATCGGTGAGGAATGCGTTGCGGTAGATGGTCATCAGCGGCACCCAGGTTTGGCTGATGATGTCGGTCATCGGCTTCAGCGTTGTGGGCTCGCTGTAGAGCTGGAGCGCGCCGATCACGGAGAAGATTCCGGTGAGGAGCAGCGCTGGAACGACGAGGGGGATCTTCACGCGCAGGGCGATCTGGATCTCGTTGGCGCCGTCGATGCGTGCGGCCTCGTAGATCTCACCTGGAATACCGCGAAGCGAGGTGTAGATGATGATCATGTTGAAGCCGACGCCACCCCAGATTGCGATGTTGGCGATCGATCCGAAGATGCCACCGGGTTCAAGGAACGGGATGGTGCCCCAGCCGAGCGCCTGCGTGATGTACGAGAAGGGGCTGGTGGATGGCAGGTACATGAAGCCCCACAGCAGGGCGGCGATGACGCCGGGCACTGCGTATGGGATGAAGATGGCGGTCTGTCCGAACCGGCTGGCGCGCACGCCAGGGGTGTCGAGCAGCAGGGCGAAGAGCAGTGCGAGGCCGAGGGTGACGGGCACGGCGATCGCTGCGTACAGCGCGAGGTGCCAGAATCCGCTGCCAAGGGCAGGGTCGGTGAGTACGGCGATGTAGTTGTCGAAGCCGGCGAAGACCAGTGCCTTGGTGCCGAGGATGCCGCCGCCCTGAATCTTGTACGCCGTGAAGCTGAGGTACGCCGCGTAGATGATCGGGACGAGCATGAACAGCACAAACAGCACAACCGCGGGCCCAACGAACAGGTACGGGGCGAAGCGGATGCGCGAACGCGGTCGCTTCCGCGGGGGGACGGAACCCGTGCGCGTGAGTGGCGCCGCCGGTCTGGCGGAGGTGGCAGTCATCGATTCTTCCTTCTTCAGGAGAGGGTCGGCGGTGGCCGACCCTCTCAGTGCGACTGGCGCCGCGAGTGAGCGTGGTGCTGCTGTGTTGCTGAGGCGCTGGACTACTTGTTGGTGATCTCGAAGCCGGACTTCTTCATGTCGGCGACGACGATCTTCTGCACGGCGGTGAATGCGTCGCGCCATGAGGTTCCAGCGGTGATGGCCTTGTTCAGCTCATCGGTGAAGGCGCTTTCTGCCACGTTGACGTTCGGGCCCCAGGTGACAGGGATCGCGTTGGACGAGATGGTCGCGGCGAGCTCGTAGAAGTCGGTCTGCTGCGGCATGAGTGCCGGCGGGGCGCTGGACTTGGCCGTTTCCTGGCCGGAGATGGCGGCCGGGTATGCGTTCTGCACGGTGAGCAGCAGGTCGGCGCCTTCTTCGCTGGCGTTCAGCCAGGAGATGAACTCTGCAGCCTGTTCGGGGTGGTCGGAGTCCTTGGTGACGATGTTCGCCGAGCCGCCCTGGTAGGCGACTGACGGGTCTCCGGCGGTCCACTCGGGGAAGTTGGACATTGACCACTTGCCGATGGTGTCTGGTGCGACGCCTTCGATGACGCCGGGAGCCCAGAGTCCGCCTGGCCAGGACAGCATGGTGCCGCTGTTGGCCTTGGCGTTCCACTCAGGGGTGAGGATCGGGTCGGTCGAGATCAGGTCAGCGTCGACGAGGCCCTCGAAGAAGTCGGCCACTTTGAGGGAGGCGTCGTCGGCGATGCCGACAGTCCAGGTGCCGTCTTCGACTGACCACCACTTGGAGCCGGCCTGGTTTGCGACGCCGGCGTAGAACGCCCACTGGTCGGCAGGCAGCGATGCGAGGTATGCGGTCGGGTCAGCGGCGCGAACGGCTGCCGCTGCGGTGGCGAACTCAGCCCAGGTGGTGGGAACGGGGATGCCGTACTGAGCGAGCAGGTCGGAACGGTAGAAGAACGCCATCGGTCCGATGTCCTGCGGCAGGCCGTAGATGTGGCCATCGAAGGTGGTCTGCGAGAGGGTTCCCTCGTCGTACTTGTCTGTCACCTCTGAGACGAGGTCGGTGATGTCCAGCGGCACGTCGGCAACGATCAGCGACGGCAGCGTTGGGTACTCGACTGCGGCGATGTCGGGGGCGTTTCCGGCGCGGCTCGCGGTGAGGAGCTTCGCGGAGGAGTCTTTTCCTCCACCGGCATCCGTGTACTTGACCTGGATGTTGGGGTTGGCCGCGTTCCAGGTGTCGACCATCTCCTGGGTGCCCGGTGCCCACGACCAGAAATCGAGTGTGACCTTCTCATCGCTGCCGCCAGAGCCGGCGGAGCATCCGCTGAGCAGTACAGCGCTCACGCCAACGGCTGCGATTGCGGTGACAAATTTGCTTTTCTTCATTTCAAAACTACTTCCTTGTAGGCGAACACCGCGTGGTGTTCCCTCTTTTTGAACTGGCGTACATGCTGCTTCGTGGGCATCGAAGCGTTTCGATATTGTGAGGGCGTCCTTTTCGTTTGGGGCTGTGGGGCTAGGGGGAAGGGGCCGCGCTAGTCGATCACGAGGGTGATGGACGGGCGGTTGAACTTTTGCGGACGTAGACCGGATCGATCAGCTCGATGTGCGGGTTAGCGAATCCGCCCAGCTGCTGCATGACGAGTTCGACGGCACGGCGGCCTGACTCGAGCGCTGGCAGCGGGATGACGTCCACCGGCGGGACAAAATGGTCGGTGGAAAAACTGGAGCAGGCAGAGACGATCGACAGCTCGTGGGGGACCGCGATCTCGCGTTCCCGCAGTACCTCGAGCAGAATTCCGTGGACGTTTTCGTTGCAGTTGAGAACGATGGCCGTCATGGCAGGCAATTGTGCGCGCAGGCCGTCGTAGGATTCCTCGACGCCTGCCCTGGTGGCGTCGGTGGTGTGGAACGCGGTGTCGATACCGGCCGCTGCTCCGGCGGCGAGGAACGCGTCGCGGAAGCGCGGGGCGTAGTTGGAGCCGCGTTCGTACAGGTTGCGGGCGTGGCCCATCAGGCCGATCGAGGTGTGGCCGAGGGCGACGAGCTGGTTGACGGCCAGGCGTGCGGCGCCTTCGAAGTCGAGGTCGACACAGGTGAGCCCGTCGGTATCATTCGGGATTCCGATGAGTGCGGTTGGCAGGCCCAGTTCGCGGATGACGGCGACGCGTTCGTCGTCGACTGTCACGTCGAGCATGATGACGCCGTCGACAAGTGAGCTGGAGGCCACACGGCGGAGGCCGGCAATTGCATCGCCCTCGGTGAGCAGGAGCACGTCGTAGTCGAAGCTGCGGGCGGCCGTGACGACGGAGAGCACGAATGCCATGAGTGCCGGCGGGTGGGTGTCAGCGTGCATCGGGGCGGTGAGCGCCAGGATGTTGGTGCGCGAGCCGGCCAGCATGCGAGCGCCGGCGTTTGGGCGGTAGCTGAGTTCGGTGACTGCCTGGGCGATGCGCGTCTTGGTCTCGGCGGCAATGGGGCGTTTTCCCGACAATGCATAGGAGACAGTGCTTATGGAGACACCAGCGACACGAGCTACGTCGTTAATGTTGGCCATAATAACTCCATTGTTTCGGCATTGTCTAAGCGCTTCGATGAATCGCCTGCACACCAACGGTAAGTCATGGGAGCGCTCCACGCAAATCATTTGTGGCCCCGTGCAACTTATTCCCAGTCTGGCTACGATGGCGGCATGACCGACACGTCTCACGCTGCTGATTCCACCGCCTCTGCACCATCCCTGAATGACGCGGACCTGACATTCCGTGCGGCTGCGCCAGCAGCATCGACGTCGGCCTTGGGGTTGGTACCGGCCTCTGATCTGGCACCGGCCTCTGATCTGGCGCCGGCCTCGGCGCCGGCGCCCCTGCTGCTCGTGCTCCCTGGCGGCTCGTACCGCGAACATGCAGACCACGAGGGCACGGCCATCGCCGACTGGCTGTCGCAGATCGGCTTGAACGCCCTGGTGGTGCGTTACCCGGTTGACCCGAACCGGTACCCGACCGGGCTCAAGCGCGTGCAGGATGTGCTCATTGCCGCCCGTACCGGCGCGTTGGACCTTGGCATCGACCGCACGCGCATCGGCGTGGTTGGTTTCTCGGCTGGTGGCCATGTAGCCGCCCTGCTCTCGACGGGGGTGGCCTCAGCTCCGGTTGCAGCTGAGGGGCGGGTCGACCTGTCGATTCTGGCCTACCCGGTCATTTCGATGACCCATGAGCCGCACTCGCAGTCACTGGCCAATCTTCTCGGCGATGACGACACCCTCGACAATCGGCGAGCACTCAGCGCCGAGTATTTGGTCGACGCACACACGCCGCCGACGTTCCTCTGGCATACGGCCGATGACGGCGGCGTGCCGGTCAGTCACTCGCTGCGCTATGCCAGTGCTCTGGCTGCGCACAACATTCCCTTCGACCTGCATGTCTTCGAACGTGGCGAACACGGCAAGGGCCTCGCCTCTGGCCTCGGTCCCCTCGAAGCGTGGAGCGCGCTCTGCGAAGCCTGGCTGGCCGAGCACGGCTGGGTGCCGGAGCCGGAGCCGGCGCCCGACCAGCAGTCTTAGAACGGCGGGTTCTCTGGCAGTGGTGTGCGGGATTCCCGCAGCTTTCGGAGAAGTGGCGAACGTGCCAGTGAATTCGTGAGCAGCGAATTCGTGGGCAGCGGATGCCGGGGCAGTGGATCGGGTGGTGCGTTGATCCCGACGTAGCCGGTGGGCGTGGTGACGGTGACGCTGCCGTCTGGGTCTCGTTTGTATCGGATCTTCGTCAGCGTCTTCAACCGGTGGTCGGATGGGCAGAGCGGGATCAGGTTGTCTTCGTTGGTGAGCCCGTGGTCACGCACCCATTCTTTGAGATGGTCGACGTCGGAGCTGACGGCGAGCCGGTTGCAGCCGGTTCGTGCGCAGGTGCCGTATTTCACGGCGAGCCATTCGCGTTGCGCTTTCGTGGGCCGGTAGCGGGTCCGGTCGAAGCTGAGAACCTCGCCGGTGAACGGGTCGGTGCCCACCCGGCGGAACGCCGGGGCATCGATGAAGAGTTGCGCCGCGGTGACGGGGTCGATGGGGCCGTAGCCCTGCAGGACTGCGGGCTGCTCGAATGGGACCGGCTGGCCGGCCTGACCAGGCTGACCAGCTGGATCAGTAGCACTGGCGTGGCCCTCGTGGCCCTCGTGGCCCTCGTGACCCGAGTGCCCGTCTTGGCTAGCCTGACCGGAGTGGTCGACCTGCCCGGCAGGGTTCGTGCCACCGAGCAGTCCATGGACGGGGATGAACAGCAGCGGCCGTACCTTCGCCGCGGTCGGTGTGCCATCCCCGGCGAGCCAGCCGGCGAACAAGTCGGTGCGGATCTGCGCCCGGGTACGGCACCGGTCCCGGCCAGTGCCGGCAGCTCGGGCTTCCTTGGCTTCCTTCTTCACGATCTTCTTCGCCGTGGCATCGAGTCTGGCGTTGATCCGGATGCCGTCCGCGGCACTGATCACGGCGAATACCGTGCACATGCCATCGTTGGCCGGCTCGATGATGACTCTGCGGTCGGCCATGGCGCGGGCGTGGCGGAGTTCTGGGGGTTCGGCGAGAAGGCGTTGCTGCAGGGTGCGGGCTTTGCGTTGGAATGCTTCCGGCGTGAGTTCGGTGACTTTCTGGGCGAGTTCGGTGTCGTAGTGGGCGATGACCTCCGGGTCGGTCAACCCGGTGAGATGGTTGACGGCGGCGCGTGCCTGCGCGTACCCGGTGTGACCGGCCTGGAACAGTGCCCAGAGCTGCGGCAGCGACTCGGCGAGCACCAGTCCTTCGTGGGCCATGGTCCGCACCTGATCGGGCGAGCGATGCAAACGGAGACTCAGGTCGGTGGCCGCGCTCCGTTCGGCCAGGTCCAAAGCGTCGGGCTCGCTCATCCCGCCTGGCGTCAAGTAGATGCTGAGGTTGTTACGGGCCAGGCGTATGACCTCCGCCGCAGCTGCGACCTCCACGGCCATCGACCGGGCGGTCGTGGACTGTGCGGTCTCCGCTTTTCGGAGCGCGAGGTTGATCGCGCCATGTGCGGACTCCGTCCCTGGGCCACCGACATCGCCGACCAGGACCTGGGCCGCAGCCATCTGCTCTGCAAGCTCCTCCTCAGCCGCCCGCATTGCCTCCTGCTTTGCCGCCTGCTCTGCGGCCTCTTCCGCAGCTTGCGCTGCCACCAGCTGCACGTCCCACTCAATGACCCACCCCGAGAGCTGCCACTCGGCATAGGACCAGTCAAACGTCATGGGTCTAGTCTGCGCCGCACCGAGCCGGCTAACGGTGGCGAGAACGCGGTCGGGAAGCGAGCCGGCAGGAAGCGATGCAGCGAGCGAAGCCGCAGGAAGCGAGGCTGTGGGGATGGAGGAGACCGAGCGCGTGGAGTGTGAAGTGGCGGGAGTGTTCACCGGCCGTTCGGGATGTTCCAGCGCTGGATCCATGCTTCAATTCTAGATCAAAGTTTCGAAAGAAGCTAGAGGTTTCCTCATTTAAGTCGTACAGTTGTGCCCATGATTCGTTCGCCGCCCTACCGGGAGTTCCCCTCCTCAGCGACAATGTTCCCTTCCTCTTCAGTGACAGTGTTCCCTTTCTCGGCAACGGCAAGGGAGCGCCCAGTGCGGTCCGCCAAGAGGATTGCAACAACGCCAAGGAGCATCTGGCCGCCAGTGCGGATGAAATTGTCCGCGGCAGAGAATGCCGTGATCAGGGGAAGTGCATTCTGCGAGGCCGGTACCGAAAAGATGATCGCCTGCACCAGCCAGAGCGCCGATATCGCTCCGACGATCCAGGCGGGTCCCCAGTTCCACGGGGCGGGCACGGTGCTGGTGCGACCGATCTGAATGACAGCGATCAGCGCCAGTGCGAACCGAACAAACGAATCGACGTATCCGAATGCGAGCAGGGTTCCCGGCGGCGAGTCGTTGGAATAGTTGGAGTAAACAACGTCCTGCAGCACGGTTCCCACCAACACCCAGGCGCCGAGCGCGGCCAATGCCGTCGTCCCCAGCGGGCGTCGCGACGTGACGCTGCCAGATCCGCGGATGCCGAAGGCGAACACGAGGAGGGCTGCCGAGAACAGTGCAGTGGCGATGGTGCGCCCGCCAGGGATCAGGGGCAGGAGGATCAGGTAGCTGACAAGAACCGAAGCGAGAAGTAGCGAGCCGCCGAGGAACCATGCGCGTCGTGCATCCAGAACAGCACGCTCATCAATCTGAGTGTCGGTCATGTTTGGGAGTGTAGCGTCGGGCACCGGCCGCCGCCGCGACCCCGCGCACGCGAGTCAACCCCACGCGAGTCAACCGCACGCGAGTCACCTACAAGCGAGTCACCTAGTCGAGTACGACAGGCTCCAGCGTCGGACGCTTGGGCAGCCGGCCGTCGCCAGACGAGCGACCAGTGAGGCGCCGACCGATCCAGGGCAGCACGTGCTCCCGGTAATACGCGGGGGAGTTCCTGTTGCGCCCGGGCGACGTGGTGCTCGCGTCAGCGAGGATCGCTTCCCACGCGACAGGTACAGGCATGTCAAGGGCGTGCAACACATTGGACGCGACCTTGGTGTGCCCGATCGCGTTGAGGTGCAACTTGTCTGCTGACCAGTAGCGGCTGGAGTGCAACTCTGTATCTGCCCAGTTGTCGACAACGGTGACACCGGGGCGATCAAACGCCGGGCGCACGACCTCGGCGAGTTTGTCGCCGCGCTTCTGCATGAGCGCGCCCATGGGCAGATGACCGCTCGGATTGGCGCCGCTCAGCAGCACGACGTGGGCGCCAGCTGCACGGGCACGCTCCACGACCTGGTCAAGCAGGTCAACCACGTACGAGATCTCAACCTTGGGCCGCATCAAATCGTTGCCGCCACCGCAGATCGTGAGCAGGTCTGGCGCGAGAGACAGCGCTGGCTCCAGCTGTTCGGCGACGATGGGTCCGAGAAGCTTGCCTCGAATCGCGAGGTTCGCGTAGCCGACAGGCGCCTCTGACGCAGCAGCCAGCCCGGCGGCGACGAGGTCTGCCCAGCCCCGCACCCGGCCATCGGCGAGTTCATCGCCGATTCCCTCGCTGAAACTGTCACCCATCACGACGAAACGTTCGTACATTACTGCCCACTTCCCTGCGGATGATCCTCCATCCGCTCTGTAGAGGGTACGCGCGTTGATCGGCGCTTCAGGCCGCACCGCGCGCGACCGTGCACAATGCACGAAATCGAGTCAGAATGCAACAATTCGTCCCTCAAATTTGATCGTGACGTTACCGATTGACAAGCCCTATGAGCGACGGTGACAACCCGAGACCACGGACGAGCCAACCGCCGTCGCAGACGTGACCTCGAACCCGCACAACTTTCGTTCAGCCGAGCTGCTGGTGCATAACTCCTGCAGAATTCGGCGGACCCGGCCCACAGCCCAGGAAATACGGGGGCGGATGCCAGGCCGCCAGGCGAATTGCAGGAGTTATGCAGCCACAACCCGTCGCACAACCCCGCGCACGACCCGGCGCCCGTGGAGACACAAGAGTTACGGAGCTGCCGGCGCCGGGTTCAGCACCAGCTCGAAGCCGTGGGCGTGCTCGTACTTGCCGTAGCTGCCGATCTCGCGGAAGCCGAGCTCGCGATACATTCTGAGCGCTTCCGGCTGGGCCGGCCCAGTCTCAAGCAGCAAACGGCTGTAGCCGAGCTCCGTGCGAGCGATCTCGATGAGACGCCCGAGCACGCTGCTCGCGTGACCCTGGCGACGGTAGTCGGGGTGGGTCCACATCCGCTTGATCTCGCAGGTGGTCTCGTCGAAACGACGGATACCGCCGCCCGCGACAGTGGTCTCACCGTCGAGCAGCACCAGGAAGGTGCCAGACGGGGGATCAAACTCGATGGCCGGAACATCATCTGCCGCGTCGCCGGGGCCATAGCGGGTCTCGTACTCCCAGCGGAGTCCATCGAGGAGGCGAGCTGCTTCCGGGCTGTTCAAGCCCACACGTGCGAATTTCACTCGCACTAGTCTGCCAGTTGCGTTAGCCTGCCAGTTGCACTGCGCAGGTGAATGCTGGCGCTCGCCCGCTGGCCTCCAAGTACACTCGAATGGTGCCAGTGAACCCCGAACTTCAGGGCCGGGTCTTCCCGCCCACAACGCCATATATGGTCGGACGCGAGAAGATACGCGAGTTTGCCCGCGCCGTCTTCGCGACGAACCCCATCCACTTCGAGCCGGATGCCGCACGCGCTGCGGGCCACGTCGACGTTGTCGCCCCGCCTACCTTCGCCGTTGTTGTGCAGGAACAGACGCTCGCACAGCTGCTCTCAGAACCGGATGCCGGCATCGACTTCACTCGCGTCGTCCACGGCGACCAGCGCTTCAGCTTCACCCGCCCGATCGTGGCCGGCGATGAGCTGACCGCAACGCTCACCGTCGCCAGCGTGAAGTCGCTCGGTGGACACTCCATGGTGACCGCTGAGTCGAGCATCACAGACGCCACCGGCGCACACGTCGTGACCGCGACATCCACCCTCGTCGTCAGGGGAGACGAATGACAATCGCACCAGCGCCCACCCTTGATTCCCTGGCCGTCGGCGATGTCGTCGCCGGTGGCAGCTTCACGCTGACGCGCGATTCCCTCGTGCGCTACGCCGGGGCATCCGGTGATTTCAATCCCATCCACTACCGCGACGACGTAGCAGCCTCCGTCGGCCTGCCCGGTGTGCTCGCGCACGGCATGCTGACCATGGGCATCGCCGTGCAGCCCGTCGTCGACTGGGCAGGCGACCCCGCGCGCGTCGTTGACTACCAGGTGCGCTTCACCCGCCCGGTTCCCGTTGACGGTACCGATGGTGCAGTCATCACGGTGTCGGCCAAGGTCGGCGCCCTCGATGTCGATGCGGCCATCGCGCGCATCGACCTCACCGTGACCTACAACGACCAGACCGTGCTCGGCAAGGCGCAAGCACGCGTCACCCTGGCGTAAGCGTGTCTGAACCGATCCCGCTCAGCGACCTCACCACCCTGCGCGTCGGCGGTGTGCCGCGTCGGCTGGTGGCGCCCGCCACCGAAGCAGAGCTGGTCGACGCCGCCCGCGAGGTGTGGGCAAGCGACGAGAAGTGGATGCTGCTGGGCGGCGGCTCAAACACGCTGGCGTCAGACGACCCATTCGACGGCACGGTCATCCAGCTGGTGACGCGCGGCATCGAGGTGCTGGAATCCGATAACTCGGAGCACGTGCGCTTGCGTGTGCAGGCCGGCGAACCGTGGGACGACCTGGTGGCGTACACCGTCGCGCAGGGCTGGGCAGGGCTTGAGGCCCTCTCCGGAATCCCCGGCGCCTCCGGTGCTGCCCCCGTGCAGAACATCGGTGCGTACGGCCAGGAAATCGCGGCCAGCCTCACGGCCATCGACTTCCTCGACTACGAATCGGGCGATGTGCAGCGGCTGACCGCAGCCGACCTCGAGCTCGGCTACCGCACGTCGGTGCTCAAGCAGGGGCTGGAGGGCATCGTGCTGGCCATCGAACTTGCCCTCCATGACACGCAGGCTGAGGCATCCGTTTTGGGCAGCGCGCTCAGCCAGCCCGTTGCCTACGCCCAGCTGGCCGGGTCTCTCGGTGTGCAGCTGGGAGACAGGGTGCCGATCCAGGACCTGCGCGACACCGTGCTCGCCCTGCGCCGCTCAAAGGGCATGGTGCTGGATGCTGCCGACCCAGACACCGCCAGTGCCGGTTCCTTCTTCACGAACCCGATCGTCAGCGAGAGCTTCGCGCGCACGCTGCCGGAATCCGCGCCGCGATGGACGCAGGAAGACGCCATCCCCGACCGGGTCATCCCGTTGGAGGACTACTACGGCGTCGGGCCCGTCCCCGGCATCGAACGGGTGCGCCTCGTGAAGCTGAGCGCAGCGTGGCTCATCGAGAACGCGGGGATCAGGCGCGGCTTCCGCCTGCCGGGCTCCCTTGCTGCGATCTCAAGCAAGCACACCCTGGCCCTCACCAACACGGGCGGTGCAACAGCAGAGGAGATCGCCCAGCTGGCGCGCTTCGTGCAGGGCCGCGTCGCAGCCGAGTTCGGCGTCGTGCTGCAGCCGGAGCCCGTGCTCATCGGGGTCTCGCTCTAGACGCAGTTACAAGTAGCGCGGCCGGCCGCACGGCCATCTAACGCCCAGCAGCTACTCCCGTGTCACCTGAGCTCAAGTCCTTCCATGAAGATGCGGATCATCCGTTCATTAAAGTGATGGTCCTCGCCAGGAACGGGCTGGCACATCAGCGCAACGGTGAGCAGGAGGTCCCTGGCGCTGACGTCTGGTCGAACCCGACCGTCGGTTCGTGCGGTAGTGAGAAGTCCATCGAGCGCGGGCTCGAGGCGGTCAAGGAGAACGCGGGGGAGATCGTTGAACGCCGGGTCACCCGAGTGGAGGGCAGCGGCGAGACCGAGCTTCGTTCCGACGAAGTCCGTGAACCGTTCGATCCATTTCGTGAGCGCGTCCCATGGTTCGTGCTCGGCGCTCAGCGCTGTCGCAGCATCGGCGCAGGCGTCGACCTCGTGTTGCAAAACGGCGACGATCAGCTCAGAGCGGCGAGGGAAATGCCGATACAAAGTCCCGACGCCGACACCGGCACGGTCTGCGATCTCTTTCGCCGGCGCGTCAACGCCAGCGCTCGCGAACACAGTCTTCGCTGCCTCGAGCAGGGCGTTGAGATTGCGTTGCGCGTCAACGCGCTGACGGCGACGTGTAGTGCCGCCAAGCTCTGCAGGCTGCGTGGCTGGCTGGACGGTGGTTGGTTCCATTGGTGCACCCCTTGCTTAGCGGAACGCTGTTCCGTATAGTACTGGAAATAGATTCCGTTTCTTCATAGTACGACCGGACGGGATACTCCCGCATCTCGAAAACACACAATTGGAGAACCTCATGCACTATCGAAACCTCGGCAGAACGGGAATCAAGGTCAGTCCGTACGGGCTCGGCGCGCTCATGTTCGCCACTCAAATCGGTAACTCCGACCCCCAAGATTCGATCCGAATCATCCACAAGGCGCTCGACGCCGGCATCAACCTGGTCGACACCGCTGATGCGTACGGAGACTCGGAGGAGGTCGTCGGGCTGGCGTTGAAGGGTCGACGCGACAACGTGGTGCTGACAACGAAGGTCAGTCGCCCGATGGGTACAGACCCGAACCAGCGGGGCGCCTCCCGGCGGTGGATCATGACCGCGGTCGAGAACTCGCTGCGCCGTCTCCAGGTCGACCACATCGACGTGTATCAGCTCCAGCGTCCTGACCCCGATACGGATATCGAGGAAACACTCTCCGCCTTAACGGACCTCGTCCGGAGCGGCAAAATCCGCGCGTTCGGAAGCTCGACGATGCCGGCGTCGAACCTCGTGGAGGCACACTGGGCTGCCGAACGGCGTGGCCTGGATCGGTTCCGCACTGAGCAGCCGCCGTACTCGATCCTGAATCGCGGCATCGAGCGTGAGGTTCTTCCGGTTGCACAGGAGTACGGCATGGGCGTTCTCGCGTGGGGCCCGCTCGGCCAGGGGATGCTCACCGGTCGAGTCCGCCGTGGGCAGACCAACGACGTCACTCGCGCGAAAATCTTCACCGCGTTCAGCGATGAGCGACGCCTGGACGCGGTGGAGAAGCTGATCCCACTCGCCGGGGAGGCCGGGTTGACCATGCCCCACCTCGCAATGGCATTCGCTATCTCGCACCCCGGAGTCACCAGCGCTCTGCTTGGGGTACGAACCATTGAGCAGCTCGACGACCTCCTCGCGGGGCTGGACGTCCACCTCTCCGACGACGTCCTCGACAGGATCGATGAGATCGTCCCGCCCGGAACGGACATCGGCACCCTCGACCAGGCCTACGTCCCGCCGGCGATCGAAAGGGTGAGCCTCCGTCGTCGACCCGCGAACGAGCGCTTAGCCGCATAAGGGGCAGGAACCATGGCGGCCCCCGAGGCATCCGAGATCGACGTCAGCTCGACCCGTCACGTCGACTGGCTCGAACTATTCTTCGACCTTGGTTTCGTCGTCATCGTCTTGCGGCTGACGGGGCTGCTTCACGGAGCACCAGAACTCACCGACTTCATCACGGTCGCCGGTCTGCTTGCGGTCGCCTGGCTCGTCTGGCTGACAGTGACCGGTTTCGTGAACCTCTGGAGTGATGGCGCCGGTGACTGGAGAATCCCTCTCCTGGTCTCGATGGCCGGAGTCGGGCTGATCGCCGTATCGATACCGGAGGCGACATCCCGTGCGGCCCCGCTCTTCGTCCTGGGGCTCGCGGTGGCTCGAACCGCAGTCTGGCCATTGTGGTTCAGAGCGCACAGGGGCGGAGGAATCCGCGCGGCCATGCACGGACCGGGCATCTCTGTGCTGTGGCTTGGGTCGCTTCTCTCTCCGGATGATGTGCGCCCCTGGGTTTGGCTCTGTCTCGTCGTTGCCGAGGTGGTCTACAGTGCGTCAGGCTTTGGACAGGCCTCGTTCGCGATTGGGCATCTTCTTGAGAGAGTCGGCCTCTTCGTCATGATCGTGCTCGGTGAGTCGATCCTTGAGCTCGTTCTCGCGGTCCGCGTGGACCAGTCGCCGCTTGCCTGGGCGATCACTGCCGGGGGCTTCGTGCTGATCTGCGCGATCTGGTGGCAGTACTTCCAGCAGGGAATACCTGTCACGAGCACGATGCTGGGTCACAGCTCTGGGACGGTTCTACGCGATGTCATCGGTGTCGCCCACTTCTTCATCGTGCTCGGCCTTATTGGGATTGCGGCCGGTCTCGGTTCGGCTATCGAGCATGCAGACGACTCGCATCTCCCGTATGGTTCCGTGGTGGCCTTGGGCGGCGGGGTCGCCGTTTACCACCTCGCCAACGTGATGATCGCGTGGCGGTTCGGCGTGCGGACGCCGCACCTCGTGCTCGTGACAGCTATCCCAACAGCCGTCCTCGCCGTGTTTGTCATCTTCGGTGGGCACTGGCCAGCCTGGCTGCCCGTACTGATACTGGTCGGCTACGTGGGGACAGACCAACTCCTACGGCCACGGGTGATTCGGCAGTTCAACCGCAGCACGTAAGAGGAGAGCGGAGCTAGCCCGCGCGCCTGGCCGCTGCCACGATGCCGGCCACCACGAGCAACAGGCCCGTCACGATCACAGCACCGAGAAGCCACAGCGTGGGGTCCTGGCTCGTCGGAACGACGGTCCAGACGACCATGAACGCGGCGAAGACCAGCAGCAGAACGCCCCACACGATGGTGCCGAACTGCGGACGCCAGGTGGTGGGTGCCGGTGCAGGTGCCGAAGCGGATGCCGGAGCGGCGCTGCTTGCGGGTGCCCAGGCCGAGTCGGTTGGAGCCGGCGCAGGCCGGGCGGGTGGCGCGAAGAGGTCATCAAGTGGGTCTGTGGGCCGGGCGTCGCCGACCTTGTCTGCGGCCGGCAGAGGGACTGTCGGCTGAGCATCGGTGGGCAGGGCATCGGCCGCCCGGCCATCGGTGGGCTGCGGTTCTGTCGGCGAATCTGGTGAGGTTGTCATTCGGATGCTCCTAGCGGTCGGTGTCGGCATCGACGATGGATACCTGGCCGGCGAACGACCAGACGCGGATCTCGGTTGCGGCACCGGCATCGCCCGAGTTGAAGGTGCGGGAGTCGTGGAGGAAGACGCCGCCGCGCTCGTTGGAGGCACGGGTGCTGCCCTGGTCTGACTCGTCTTCGATGGCGCCGGCGAGCAGGTTGCTCTGCACCGTGACGGTGCGATCGGACGGCAGGATGAGTTCGGTCTCCCCGAATCCGAGCCAGACGTCGATGGTGCGGCCGTCGTTCAGTCGTGCGTCGTCGAGCTGGCTGAGGTCCACTGTCGGAGCCCCTGCGATGATCGCGTACCCGGGAACGGCGTCGACATCGTTCGAGCTCACTGTCCAGTTCGGTGAGCCGAAGGGCGAGAACTGGGTGCCCTGCGGAAACACTCCGAGAAAGACGAGGGCGAGGGCGGCGAAGAAGGCGAAACCGCCCATGGCTCCGCTGTCACGACCGCGGATGCCAGACACGATGATCCCGATGGCGAGGACGCCGAGGGTGAACGCGAGTCCGATGAGGAGCGACTGGCCGGTCCACAGCCCGCCCTCGACGCTGATCGTGAAGAAACCAGCCGCTGCGGCACCAGCCACGAGGGCAAGGCCGAGCGCGATCGCGGAGAAGCCGGCACCGGGGTGACGATGGTGGTGCCTGTGCTGAAGGCTGTTGCCTTGGTGGCGCTGCTTGTTCTGCTCAGTCCACGCGCGGCTCTGCTCGTTCCAGGCGCGGTTCTGTTCCTGCCAGGCGTCCCAGGTGCTGCGCGGAGGTGTCGCTGCCGCCCCTGCCGCTCCTGCTGCCCCTGCTGCTGCGTAGGCGTCAGTGCTTCCGCCAACGGTGGCTGCTTGTGGTTCGGCCGGCGGTGGCGCGGGAACTGTCGTCCCGGCGGCACCGGCGGCGCCAGCGGTGAAGGCGTACGCGCTGGATGAGGCGGCCGTCGGGGAGCCGGCGGGTGCGGCATCCGCTTGCGTGGTCTGGTACGGCCTGGAGTCAAACGGCTTCGTCATGAAGTCGGGAGCCGGCGTGCGGCGCAGCAGGTAGACGACCAGCCAGATGCCGGCGGCGGCTACGGCGAGGAACCAGCCGACGGCCAGCGTCGTGGCGAGCCAGTCCGGCATGCCCCAGGCGATGGGCGCGCCCTGCCACCACAGCCCGCGGTTGAACGGGGCGAGCGAGAAGAGGATCAGCGCCAGGATGCCGATCATCACCGGCTCGACGACACCGTGCACCAGCTGCTCAGCGTGGATGCGGCCACTGGTGTCTGGCAACAGCGCCCAGGCGAGTGCGTAGAGCAGGATGGCCGGCGCGCCGAGTACGGCGAGCACGATCACGATGCCGCGAATGATCAGCGGGTCGAGCCCGGTGCGCGCGGCGATGGCACCGCAGACGCCGGCGGCCCAGCGGTCTGTGCCGCGAACGAGGCCGAGCGACCGGATCCAGTTGAAGAATCGGGTGATCTGCGCGTAGCCATCGGCATGGCTGGCGCCCGAGCTGTTGTCGGTGTGGTTGGTCATGATTCGAGTGTGGCGCGGCCACGGGGTTGCTCGCTATCAGGGATCACCCTGACTCATCCCTGAAAAGGTTTGGCTCGTCCCTGAATTACCCGCCCCGATTCCCGGAGAGAGCCCGGGCATGCTTTGATTCTGGAGTGAAGACCGAACGGATGACGAGGCCGCGGCTCCGAATCATCGGCGGCGTGTGCGCGGGATTCGCCGAGCACACCGGTCTTCCCGTGAACGTTGTGCGGGTGGCCACGGTCATCCTCGCGTTCTGCGGCGGCGCAGGGATCCTTCTCTACGCCTGGCTGTGGGCCACCACACCGGATGCCGGCAGCGCTGCCGCCCGCTCCGCCGCCCTGCCGAAGGCCAGTCTTGTGACGCCGGCCGGGGCGACGTGTGACCCCACGACGACTCCCGAGAGGGCGACACCCGCCCCGGCAGATCCAGCACAGACGACGACTCCCCGAGCCGCGTCGGACGCGGCCGCGACGACCACGGCATCCGCTCGCACCGCACCTGTCACCGAGATCCTGCTCGGCCTTGCCCTGCTCGCGGCGGGAGTCGCGCTGATCGCCAGCCGGTACGGCGCCAGTATTCCGCTGGCGGTCATCATCCCCGCCATCGTGGTGCTCGCCGGTGTTGCACTCGCCTGGCGACAGTTCGCCGATCTGCGAAGCGGCGCAGCGCTCCGCACCTCCGCGATCCTGGTGCGCATCCTCGGTGCCCTCGTGCTGGTCGCCGTCGGTATCCTGCTCTTCTTCGTGACCGGGGAGCAGCCGAACGTCTGGACGGTTGTCGTTGCCGCAGCTGCGGTGCTCATCGGCGTTGCTGTCGTGCTCGCGCCGTGGCTGATTCGCCTGTTCGGCGACCTCGCCGATGAGCGCGCCGCCAGGGTGCGCGAGGCGGAGCGCGCCGAGATCGCGGCCCACCTGCACGATTCGGTGCTGCAGACACTCGCCCTGATCCAGCAGAAGGCCGGCCCGCACAGCGACGCCGCGCGCCTTGCCAGGGCACAGGAACGCGAGCTGCGTGAATGGCTGTTCACCGGCGCTGAGTCCACGCGCGTCGACCTGGCAACAGAACTCCGTCGGGTCGCCGGGGTCATCGAAGAGGACCACCCCGTGCACTTCGAGATCGTCACGGCAGGGAGCGGCCCTGAGGACGCACCTGAGGGACTCGTCGCCGCCGCCCGCGAAGCCATGCTCAACGCGGCCAGGCACGCCGGCGGTGCGGTCTCGGTCTACCTCGAGAGCGGCGCTCGCGGCATCGAACTCAGCATCACGGATCGCGGCCCAGGGTTCACCATCGACGACATCCCAGAAGACCGGCTCGGCGTGCGCGAGTCGATCCTGGGGCGGATGCGACGGGTCGGCGGCACGGCGTCTGTTCGGCCGGGTCCTGGCGGAGCAGGCACAGAGATCCTGTTGACGCTGCCCGCGTCGCACAGCCCAGAAACACAGCCTCCAGAATCACAGTCACCAGAAACGGATGCCGAATGACCGACCTCGCAGCGGCGGAGCCCACCCCACCACCGGCGACCCTGCCCGTCGTGATCGTCGACGACCACTCGATCTTCCGCTCTGGACTCAGAACCGAACTCGATGCCGGAATCGCGGTGCTCGGCGAGGCGGCGACCGTCGATGAGGCCATCGCCCTCGTCACGCAGCTGCAGCCGCGGGTCGTGCTGCTCGACGTGCACCTGCCTGGCGGTCGCGGCGGCGGGGGAGCCGAGGTCATTCGCGACGCAGCGCCGCTCGCGCCGGCCACACTGTTCCTGGCGCTGAGTGTCTCGGATGCCGCCGACGATGTGGTGCGCGTCATCCGCGCCGGCGCACGCGGTTACATCACCAAGAGCTCATCGGGGGCAGAGGTGTCCGATGCCGCCCGCCGCGTGGCCGACGGCGACGCCGTGTTCTCGCCCAAGCTGGCCGGTTTCGTGCTCGATGCGTTCGGGGCGGTGTCCGGCGAGACCGCGGAGACCACCGATGAGCTCGACCGGCTCTCCGCACGCGAGCAGGAAGTCATGCGCTTGATCGCCCGCGGCTACACCTACAAAGAGGTGGCTGGCACGCTTTTCATCTCGGCGAAGACCGTCGAGACCCACGTCTCTGCTGTGCTGCGCAAGCTGCAGCTGTCGAGCCGGCACGAGCTGACCGCCTGGGCGCTGGAGCGCAAGCTGCTCTAGCAGCAGCAGCAGCAGCCCAGCCCTACAGCAGCCCCAGCTCCATCGCCCGGGTGACGGCCCGCGTGCGATCGCTCACCCCGAGCTTCTCGAAGGCATGCAACAGGTGCGTTTTCACTGTCGCCTCGCCAATGAACAGCGCCCGCCCGACTGCCGGATTGCTGTTGCCGGCGGCCACCAGCCGAAGCACCTCGAGTTCCCTGGCCGACAGGCGTGGCGCGGGCGTCGCATCCGTTCGAACTCGCTGCACGAGCTTGGTGGCGATCGAGGGTGCGAGCACGGTCTGGCCGCCGGCCACCGAGCGCACGCCCTCGATGATCTCCGCCTGCGGCGCTGCCTTCAGCAGATAGCCGCTTGCCCCGGCTTCAATCGCGCCGAGGATCTGGTCATCCGTCTCATAGGTGGTGAGGATCAGCACGCGGATGCCGGGCGTCGCCGCAAGGATCTGTGCCGTCGCAGCGACGCCATCGAGATGAGGCATCCGCAGGTCCATGAGCACGACGTCTGGGGAGAGCGCGGCCGCACGGTCAACAGCTTCGCGGCCGTCGGAGGCTTCACCGACCACCTCGATGCCCTCTGCTACCCCGAGCAGGCCGACGATGCCGCTGCGGACGATGGGATGGTCATCGGCGACGAGCACACGGATCACGAAGGTTCTCCCAACGGAATATTGATGCGCAGTTCCGTGCCAGTGCCGGCAGACCCAGCGCCGACCCGCAGGTCGCCACCGACCAATCCGACGCGGTCACGCATTCCAGACAGGCCGAATCCGGTCGCAGTGTCTGGGGAGTACGCGCCGAGTCCGCGCCCGTTGTCGAGCACGGTGAGGATCACACTATTGCCAATGCTGTCATCGTCACCGGCCAGCGCAATGGAGATGGATGCCGTTCCCGCCCGTGAGTGCTTCCGCACGTTGGCGAGACCCTCCTGGGTGCACCGCAGCAGCACAACCTCGATCTCCCGATCGAGCTCGCGTGTGGCAACGGTCATATCCACCTGGATGCCCGTTTCACGCTCGAAGCGTTCGGCCAGCCGATGCAGGGCCTCGGTGAGCGTGGAGTCTCCGACGCTCGCCGGTGACATGGCAGCGACGAGGGCGCGGGCTTCGGTCAGGGCATCTCGCGCGGTGTCTTCGATGAGATCGATCGTCTCGGCCGCTGGTGATGCCTCTGCGCCTGCGGCAGCCAGCTCGGATCTCGTGCGCTGAGCCAGCATCACCAGGCTGGTGAGGCTCTGCGCGATGGTGTCATGGATCTCGCGTGACAGCCGTTCCCGCTCTGTCGCACTGCCGGCCTCCCGGTGCATGGCAGCCAACTCGCCCTGGGCCGCGGTGAGTTCGGCGAGTAGCGTGCGGTGCTTCTCGCCGTCACCGATGATGCGGCTGATCCACAGGCCGAGCGAGATGGCGAACACCAGCGAGATGCCCTCGATCGCGATGGCCTGCTGGATGACGGCCGCCCCGCCGCCGAGACCCAGCGCGAAGCCGACCGCTATGGATGTCGCGAAAAACACGCTGAGTGCGATACCGGCGGCAGCCGAGCCGGACAGCACCCAGATCAGCGGAAATACGAACGCCTGCAGGGTCGCCATGTTGGGAACGAAGAACGTGGCGACGCCGCAACCAATGCTGATGACGATGCAGAACACGACCGACGGACGGTCACTGCCCAGTCGGCGACGACCCCACAGTGCGTAACAGAGGCCGATCGCCGCAAGGGTGACGACCGCTCCGATGCGGTTCGCGGTCGACGCCGAGTGGCCGAACACGGCGACAAGCGCCATCACGGTGAGTCCGCCTCCGACGGCGAGGTCCCACCAGCGCTTCATCGTCATGTGCTCAGTGTCCCACCGGCGCCGTGTCTCACCGACTCAGGCGTCCTTGCGGATCCAGCGGAACGTCACCCGGCTGAGGACCAGACCGACGACCAGCCAGATGACGAGGTTCAGCGCGATGAGGCCGTAGTCCCAGCTGCCAGACGGCTCAAGCGCGGCGAAGCTCTCCGGCAGGAAGACACCGCGCATGCCCTGCGCCATCCACTTGAGCGGGAACAGGCTGGCCACGTTCTGCATCCACTCCGGCAGCAGGTAGAACTGCAGGTAAACGCCGGAGATAAATTGCAGCACCAGCACAGTGGGGATGACAACGGCCGTCGCGCTCTTGCCGGAGCGGGGCAGCGCGGAGAGCGCGATGCCGAGGAACGCGCAGGTGATGACGCCGAACACGAACACCCATGCGGAGGTGAGCCACTTCTCTGGCTCTGTTGGCAGTGCAACGTCGAAGGCGTAGTGGGCAACAGCCAGGAGCAACGCAGCCTGCAGCACGCCGGTTACGAACACCTGCCCGATCTTGCCCATGAAGTAGCTGAACGGAGACAGCGGGGTGCCCCCCAGGCGCTTGAGCGTGCCATCGCCCTTCTCTGTCGCAATGTCGACGGCCAGGTTCTGCAGGCCGGACAGCAGCATGCCGGCAGCCAACATGCCTGGCAGGTAGTACGCACCGACGCTGATGCCGCCTGAGCCATCGGCCGCCGTGCCGACGTTACCGGCCGTGCTGAACGCACTCGTGAAGATCGCGAGCATGACAACGGGGAACAGGAACGTGAAGAAGAGCGTGTCGAAGCCGCGGAAGTAGACCTTGGTCTCGTAGCCGATGCGCGATGCGCCGAGGGCGATGGTGCTCATGCGCGGGCTTCTTCCTGGGTCGTCATGCTGGTCGTGTCGTGCGAACCATTGGCGGCTCTCACGAGGTCGAGGTACACGTCCTCCAGGCTCGGCCGGATCACTTCAAGATCGGTGGGCTCTCCGCCGTACTCGCTCACGAGTGCGGCCACGCGCATAGCTGGCAACTCTGTGCGTTCCTGCCGCACCGTGCCAGACGCGTCGCGCCAGCGAACGACGGGGATACGGGCATCCGCTCCACCGATCTCGTCGATGGCTCCGATGTCGATGAGGCGACCACCCGCGATCACCCCGGCCCTGTCGCTGAGTTGCGCGGCCTCGTCGAGGTAGTGCGTGGTCAGCAGGATGCTGGTTCCCTCGGCTTTGAGCGAGCGGATGAGGTCCCAGAACTGGCGCCTGGCCTCCGGGTCGAAGCCCGTCGTCGGTTCGTCAAGGAAGAGGAACTCTGGGCGTCCGATGATGCCGAGCGCGACATCCACTCGCCGACGCTGCCCACCAGAGAGCTTGCTGATGCGTGTCTTGGCCTTCTCGGTGAGGCCGACGGCCTCGATCACCTCACGGACGCTCCGCGGGTGCGGGTAGAAGCCGGCGAAGTGCGTGAGCTGTTCGATCACCGTGACGTTGCCGCTCTCGCCGCTGGACTGCAGCACGATTCCGAGACGCGCCTTCCAGTCGAGTCCGCCCCTGGCCGGATCGACGCCGAGCACGCTGACCTCGCCGCTGGTGCGATCGCGGTAGCCCTCGAGGATCTCGATGGTGGTGCTCTTGCCTGCACCGTTCGGCCCGAGAAGAGCGAAAGTCTCGCCAGCCTGAATATCAAAGCTGATGCCGTCGACGGCGACAGCGCCGCCGTAGCTCTTGTGCAGGTCGCGTACTCGCACGACCGGTGAAGCGGATGTCTCGTTCATGGTCTCAGCCTCTCAGTCGGCGACTCGAGTGTGAAGCCTCCAAACGGAGGAGTCAGGTATCCACTGATCGGTGGATACCTGACTCCTGAGCCGCACGAGTGCCGGACCGTCAGATCTGCAGTCCTACGAGAAGAGTCGCTGCAGGCGTTCAACGCCCTCGAGCAGGGGAGCGTCGCCGAGTGCGTACGACAGGCGCAGGTAGCCGCTCGGGCCGAATGCCTCGCCAGGAACGACGGCAACCTCTGCCTGGTCGAGAATGAGGTCGGCCAGCTCAAGGGAGGTGGTCGGCGTGACTCCGCCCCACGTCTTGCCAAGCAAGCCGGTGACATCCGGGTAGACATAGAAGGCGCCCTGTGGTGTCGGCGTGATCATGCCGGGGATCTTGCTCAACTCGGCAACGATCAGCTTGCGCCGGCGGTCGAAGGCGTCGCGCATGGTGGCGGCCGCATCCTGCGGGCCGTTCAGCGCCGCGATCGCTGCGCGCTGCGAGATGTTCGACACGTTCGACGACAGGTGCGACTGCAGGTTGCCTGCGGCCTTGATGGCGTCGGAGGGGCCGACCATCCAGCCAACGCGCCATCCGGTCATGGCGTACGTCTTGGCGACGCCGTTCACCAGGATGGTGCGGTCGGCCAGCGCGGGAACGGCTTCGACGATGGAGATGGCCTGCACACCGTCATAGGTGAGGTTCTGGTAGATCTCATCGGTGATGACCCAGAGTCCGTGCTCGTCGGCCCACTCGCCGATGGCCTTCGTCTGCTCTGGCGAGTAGACGGCACCGGTGGGGTTCGACGGGGAGACGAACAGCAGAACCTTCGTGCGAGGGGTGCGGGCGGCTTCGAGCTGCTCCACCGTGACGAGGTAGCCCTGGTCGCTGCCGGCGAAGACGTCGACCTGCACGCCGCCTGCGAGCCTGATGGCCTCCGGGTACGTGGTCCAGTACGGCGTGGGTACGAGAACCTCGTCCCCAGGGTCGAGCAGGGTGGCAAACGCCTGGTAGACGGCCTGCTTGCCGCCGTTGGTGATGATCACCTGGCTGGGGGAGACCTCAAGACCGGAGTCACGAAGAGTCTTGGCGGCCACAGCCTCACGCAGTTCAGGAAGCCCTGCTGCCGGGGTGTACCGGTAGTTCTTCGGGTCGCGCACCGCAGCGAGGGCGGCTTCAACGATGTGCTCAGGCGTCGCGAAATCCGGCTCGCCGGCTGCATAGCTGATGACAGGGCGTCCGGCAGCTTGCAGGGCCTTGGCCTTGCCATCGACTTTGAGAGTTGCCGACTCTGCAATTGAGCCGACGCGGTGGGAGATTCGTGGAAGTTCGTGGGTCACGGTACGAGCATACGGGGGCACACGTTTGGTGCACAGAGCGACTACTCTGTAATACGTACGCCGAAAGAAAATGATCGAGTGAACGGATGCCAGGGGCCCAGCTTTACAGCCACCCCTGAGTGACCTACACTAGATCCAGGTAGTGAAATCTGCCATGCTTTTTTGCGCCCTTTTTTGCTTCTCGTTTTGGTGAAATGCCAGGTGATTTGATTGAATAGGTACGTGCGAGGAAGCATTTAGATTTCGCCCATAGGGTGGTGGCTCAATTGGTAGAGCAGCGGTCTCCAAAACCGCAGGTTGCAGGTTCGAGTCCTGTCCGCCCTGCAAGTCGGTGGGTTTCCTCCGGCCCATGAAAGGTGTAATAGGTGGCCCGAAAAGTTCTCGACGAACCCAGTGAGGAAATCGTCGCCAACGCGAAGCAGGCGCGCGATTCTAAGCGCGGCCCGTTCGCTCGGATGTCCCTGTTCATCAAGCAGGTTATTGCGGAGCTCAAGAAGGTCGTCACGCCGACCCGCAAGGAGCTCCTGAGTTACACCGGCGTCGTGCTGGTCTTCGTGGTCATCATGATGGCTCTCGTATCGCTATTCGACTGGGTGTTCGCACTCGCCGTCACCTGGGTGTTCGGAACGCCAGGCGGCTAAGTCCGCCGTCACCGTCGGGCTGGCACCTGCGCGACATACATGGCAACGCTGCACGGGTAAAGATTTCGTGCCCATGCAACAGAGAAGGATTGAGATTTAGTGTCTGAGACGAATTACGGCGACGCCGACTGGGCAACCGCTGCTGAGCAGTCCGCTGAAGACGACGAAGCCCAGTCCGGAAACGTTCTGGCTGCCGAAGAGAACGCAGTCAAGGCTGCAGAAGACGTCGCGCTGCACATCGAAGACGAGAACGAGGATGTCGAAGACAACCTCGATGCCGCTCTGGATGCACTCGCGGACTCGACCGACCCCGAAGCCGACGCACTCGTCGACGACGCGCTCGACATCGACTCCGTCGAAGAAGCCGAAGCAGCTGTTGAAGCTGTAGAAGCCGAAGAAGAAGAAGCTTCTGAAGACCCCTACGACGAGTTCCGCAAGGAACTTCGTTTCGCGCCTGGCAAGTGGTACGTCATCCACTCGTACGCCGGCTTCGAGCGTCGCGTCAAGCAGAACATCGAGAACCGCAAGCAGTCGATGGCCATGGAAGATTTCATCTACCAGGTCGAGGTTCCGATGGAAGATGTCGTCGAGATCAAGAACGGCCAGCGCAAGATGGTCACCCGCGTTCGTATCCCCGGATACGTGCTGGTGCGCATGGACCTGAACGAAGACAGCTGGTCAGTGGTTCGCCACACGCCTGGCGTCACCGGCTTCGTCGGCAACTCGCACAACCCGACACCGCTTCGTTTCGAAGAGGCATTCGGCATGCTGAAGAGCCTGGTCGAGCCCAAGGACGTTCCGGTCACCAAGGCAGGTGGCGGACAGCCTGGCAAGGCGCAGGCCCGTGTCATCCCCGCAGAGGTCGACTTCGAAATCGGCGAGACCATCACGATCAAGGAAGGCTCGTTCGCTGGCCTTCCCGGTTCGATCAGCGAGATCAAGCCGGAGAGCGGCAAGCTCACCGTGCTCGTCTCCCTGTTCGAGCGTGAGACCCCGGTCGAGCTCAGCTTCGACCAGGTCACCAAGCTCTAACAACTCCCCTCAACTACCGCGCCTCGGATTCGCCGGGGATGCGGGAGAACCTCGTCGAGGCATCTCGACAGGCTCGATCACCGAAAAGGAATAGAACTATGGCACCGAAGAAGAAGGTTACTGGTCTGATCAAGCTTCAGATCAAGGCCGGCGCCGCCAACCCAGCACCGCCCATTGGTCCGGCGCTCGGTCAGCACGGCGTCAACATCATGGAGTTCTGCAAGGCGTACAACGCTGCGACAGAATCCCAGCGCGGAAACGTTGTTCCGGTTGAAATCACCGTTTACGAGGACCGCTCGTTCACGTTCATCCTGAAGACCCCGCCGGCAGCTGAGCTCATCAAGAAGGCAGCTGGTGTTGCAAAGGGTTCAGGAACCCCGCACACCGTCAAGGTTGCCAAGCTCACGCAGGCTCAGGTCCGCGAAATTGCCGAGGCCAAGATGGTTGACCTCAACGCGAACGACCTCGACGCAGCGTCGAAGATCATCGCGGGCACCGCTCGTTCAATGGGAATCACGGTCGAGGGCTAGTCCTTCCCCGTTCACCAGAACGAGTTCACTAGAACTAAAGCCGGCGACAGTAGTCGCAGGCATCACGTGGAAGAGCCTGCCAGGCTCGCACCACAGTCTCAGTAGCATTACAGGAGAATCAAATGGCACAGAAGTCAAAGGCCTACCGGGCCGCGGCCGAGAAAATCGGCACCGACAAGTTCTACACCCCGGCAGATGCAGTCGCCCTCGCCAAGGAGACCGGTTCAGCCAAGTTCAACTCCACCGTTGAGGTTGCCCTCAAGCTTGGTGTTGACCCCCGCAAGGCAGACCAGATGGTCCGCGGCACCGTGATTCTTCCTCACGGTACCGGTAAGACCGCCCGCGTCATCGTCTTCGCAACGGGCCCCGCTGCCGACGCTGCAATCGCAGCCGGTGCAGACGAGGTCGGTGGCGCAGAGCTGATCGAGAAGGTAGCCGCTGGTTACACCTCGTTCGACTCCGCCGTATCGACCCCGGAGCTCATGGGCCAGGTTGGCCGTCTCGGAAAGGTACTCGGCCCGCGTGGCCTCATGCCCAACCCGAAGACCGGCACCGTGACGCCTGACGTCGCAAAGGCCGTCTCCGACATCAAGGGTGGAAAGATCGAGTTCCGCGTTGACAAGCACTCCAACGTGCACTTCGTCGTTGGCAAGGCTTCGTTCGACGCAGAGCAGCTGCAGGAGAACATCGCTGCTGCCCTCGAAGAGATCGTGCGCTTGAAGCCGAGCTCCTCCAAGGGCCGTTACATCCAGAAGGGTGCTGTCTCGACCACGTTCGGTCCTGGCATCCCCCTCGATGTGAACAGCATCTAATTTCGTAACACCGTTCTTCGGAACAACGCAAAGGCCCGTCCATTGGACGGGCCTTTTGTGTTTAAGCGGATGCCGTGTATGCCGCGACGTAGGCGTCGATCTCTGCGAGATACTCTGCCTTGTCCTTCTCTGGCAGCCAGGACGCCTCGAACGAGTTCTTCGCCAGCGTCACGACCTCGTCGATGCCCAGGGAAGCGGCCTCGATCAGTGCGAGGTAGTTGTCGGTCACATATGCGCCGAAGTACGCAGGGTCATCGGAGTTGATGGTCACCTTCACGCCGCTGGCAAGCAACTCGATGATCTCGGACGCCTTCATGTCACTCGTGACGAAGCTGTTCGAGACGGGGCAGCAGGTGAGGCCGATGCCGCGCTCACGCACCAGGTCGATGAGCGCGGGGTTCTCAACGATGTTCGTGCCGTGGTCGATACGGTCGACCTTGATGTCCTCGAGCACCTGGCGGATGTTCTCGATGCTGCCCACCTGGTCGATGTCGCAGTGCATGGTGAGCTTCAGGCCCTCAGCCCGTGCGAGGGAGAAGACCTCTGCGAACTTCGACGGCGGGTTGTCCCGCTCATCAGAGTCGAGGCCGACACCGATGAAGAGGTCCTTGTACGGAAGCGCTTCCTGCAGGGTCGCCAGGGCGCTCTCAGCGGTGAAGTCACGGAGGAAGCAGAGAATCAGATCGGCGGATACACCGAAGTTCGCGGCATCCGTTGCAGCGCGTGCGTAGCCGGTGATGACGGTCTCGATCGGCACGCCGCGCGAGGTGTGCGCCTGCGGGTCGAAGAATGCCTCGACGTGGCGAACCCCGTCGGTGGCTGCGCGCAGGAAGTAGGCGTTGGCCAGGTCATAGAATTCCTGCTCAGTGACGAGCACGTTCATGGCCGGGTAGTACACGGCCAGGAAGCTCGCGAGCGAATCGAAGACATAGGTCTGCTGCACGTCGGCGACGGTGCTCTGGCCGATGTCCACGCCATTGCGCGTTGCGAGGGCAAGCTTCAGGTCGGGCTCAAGCGTGCCCTCCAGGTGAAGGTGGAGCTCGCTCTTGGGCAGGCCGGTGACGAAATCCCGATCCGGAACAGTCTGTGACATGGGTGGTGACACCTTTCTCGTACGTGGATTGGACTCTAGCAAGCCGGGGTTTCTCGCGTGTTTCGCGGTGGTTCACAGGCGGCTCATGGCGGTGATAAAGCCCAGATGGGGGCCCGTAATTGTCACGAGTTGGTCACGCAACGCGCCTGAAACATGATCGATTCAATGGCGTGACGTGAGCCTCATAGTGTGATGCGCGGCGGCACCAGCGATACCTCCCTGCCGACACATCGGATACGACACAGAAAGACTGGACTATGAGATCAGCTTCGAAGACCGCCCGTTCGTCGGCATTCCGCATCGGGAAGCTGGCGGCCGTTGCAGCGGTTGCCGCCCTGGCGTTCAGCGCCTGCGCCGCAGACACCAGCGCAACCTCTGGGGCAGACGGTGGCAAGGAAGCGCTGGGTGATGCCAGCATTCAGCTCTCGTGGATCAAGAACGCCGAGTTCATGGGTGAATTCCTGGCGGAGAAGAACGGCTACTACGCAGAGGCGGGACTCGGCAGCGTCGATCTGGTCGCAGGGCCTCCGACATCCGCTGAAGCCACCGTCATCGCCGGCAACGTCGACATCGCACTCGGCAACGCCATCTCAACGGGCACTGTCATCGCCAACGAGGGCGCTCCCATCAAGATCATCGGCGCGACGTACCAGAAGAACCCCTTCACCATCCTGTCGCTGAAGGGCGTCGGCAATATCAGCTCCGTCGACGCGTTGAAGGGCAAGACGGTTGGCGTACAGGCCAGCAACATGAACCTGTGGGAAGCCTTCCTTGCGGTCAACGACCTCACCGACAGTGACGTGACAACTGTGCCCGTTGAGTACGACCCGACCCCGTTGTTCAACGGTGAAGTCGATGGCTGGTTCGGCTACCTGACCAACGAGGCAATTGACGCCGACCTGGCTGGCCTCGATCCCGTCAACCTCCCGCTGGCTGACAACGGCCTGCCGTTCGTCGCAGAGACGTTCATCGCGTCGGATGACTCCATCGCGAATGACCGCGACAAGTTGAAAGCGCTGCTGATTGCAGAGATCAAGGGCTGGGCGGACGCGATCAACGACCCTGAGGCCGCCGCGACCTACGTCGTAGACACCTATGGCACCGAGCTCGGACTGACGATGGCCAAGGAATCCAAGCAGGCCTCCGTGCAGTCAACTGACCTCGTCGTCAGCGCAGACACGGCCAAGAACGGTCTCTTCACGATCACCACTGAGCTGCAGAAGCAGAGCATCGCAACGTTGAAGGCTGCCGGTATCACCGTTGCGGCAGACAAGCTCTTCGACATGAGCCTGCTCGCAGAGGTCTACAAGGAGAACCCGGACCTGATTGCCTACAGCAAGTAATGAGCACCACAGATGCCGGTATCCGAGGGGCGACCTCGGGTACCGGCCTCCACATTTCCGAGCTTCACAAGACGTTCACGGTTGGCCGGCAGCAGGTGGTCGCGCTCGACAACGCCACCCTGCACACCGAGAAGGGCAGCTTCCTGTCGCTGCTCGGGCCGTCTGGCTGTGGCAAGTCCACGATTCTCCGCATCCTGGCCGGCCTGGAGAAGGCGACGAGTGGCACGACGCTCGTCGACGGCAAGACTCCTGAGCAACTGCGTTCAGAGCATGAACTCGGAATCGCGTTCCAGGACGCAGCTCTGCTGCCGTGGCGTGGAGTCCGCGCCAACATTCAGCTGCCGTTCGAGGTCGCAGGTCTGCCCGTCGACCAGGACTACGTCACAGAGCTGATCGCGCTCGTCGGCCTGGAGGGCTTCGAGAAGGCCAAGCCGGCCCAGCTCTCCGGCGGGATGCGGCAGCGGGTGTCGATCGCCAGGTCGCTGGTGCTGAAGCCGTCTGTGCTGCTGCTCGATGAACCGTTCGGCGCGCTGGACGACATGACGCGGCAGCGCCTGAATGTCGAGCTCCTGCGCATCTGGACGGAGAAGCCTGCCACGACGCTGATGGTCACGCACGGCATCTCAGAGGCCATCTTCCTCTCAGACCAGGTGGCGGTGATGAGCCCGCGGCCCGGACGTATCAAGGAGGTCATCGACGTCGATCTGCCACGCCCGCGGCATCCGGACATCATGCGAACGCCGGAGTTTCACGCGTTGCACGACCGCGCGTCCGACCTGCTCTTCGGAGATGCCCAGGCGGCGGTGGCACACTGATGGCCGCACTCGGGCGCCTGCCGCAGTGGGCGACGGGAGCGATCGGCGGCATCGTCATCATCGCGTTGTGGTGGAGCGGTGCCGTCACGGTCTTCCAGAACGTTGGTGCTGTGCCAGGGGGCGCGATCCCCACGCCGGGTGCTGTGCTCAGGCAGCTGGTCACCGATGGTTTCGCGTACTACTGGCCACACATCGTCGCGACCACGACAGAGGCCGGCATCGGGTTCGTCTGGGGTAACGCGTTCGCGCTGCTCCTCGCCGCGCTCGTGCTCATCTTTCCGCGTATCGAGAAGACGGCCATGCAGGTGGCCGTCATCACGTACTGCGTCCCCATCGTCGCGATCGGGCCCCTCGCGTACATCGTCATCGGCCCGTCGTCTGCCGGTGGCATCTCCGGCACCGCGGTCTTCCTCGCCGCGCTCTCCGTCTTCTTCACGACGGTGGTTGGATCCCTCGTCGGCCTGAAGGCAGCGGATGCCGCCAGTCTCGACATCATCACCGTCTACGGCGGTACCCGGCTTACCCAGTTACGCAAAGTTCGACTCTTCGCCGGCCTGCCGAGCGTGCTGTCCGCCCTCCAGATCGCGGCGCCGGCCGCCTTCCTCGGTGCCGTGCTCGGTGAGTACATGGGCGGGGCAGAACGCGGCCTCGGCGTCGCACTGCTGACCGCCGGATCGTCGGCCAACGTGGATCGGGTCTGGGGGCTCGCCATCGTGTCCGGCCTGGTCGCCGGACTCGGTTACCTTCTCTTCGGGCTCATCGCCCGCGCGGCGGCGCCGTGGTCACGCGGTGGGAGCGCACGATGAACGCAACACGGAGCATGGGCGTTGTGTTGGCCAGGGGCCTGCTGACCGGACTCGTCACATTCGTGGTGGTGCTTTCGGTGTGGCAGGGATTGCTCCTGCTGCTGAACATCTCACCGTTCATCGCGAAGGGACCGCTCGACGTCTGGAACTGGTTGTTCACGGTGCCGGCCGCCGCCGACAATCGGGCCGGCGTCTGGGACAACCTCATCGTCACACTGAACGACGCGTTCATCGGGTTCGTCGCCGGCATCCTTGCGGCGACGGTGCTTGCCACCGTGTTCACGCTGTCGCGCGGCATCGAGAGTGCACTCATGCCGCTGGCGCTGCTGCTGCGGTCGGTGCCACTGGTGGCGCTGGCGCCGGTGATCATCCTGATCGTCGGGCGCGGGGCATCCGTTGCCGCTGTAATGGGCGGAATCGTCGTGCTGTTCCCTGCTCTCGTGAATATCGCGTTCGGCCTGCGGAGCCCGTCGCCGCAGATCGCCGACGTGGTGACCGTGTATGGCGGCAACGCATTCACGGTGCTGCGGAAGGTGGCGTTCCCCGGGTCGCTGCCGTCGTTCTTCGCCGCCGTCAAGATCTCGATTCCCGGCGCGATCACCGGAGCCCTGCTCGCCGAGTGGCTGGCCACCGGCCAGGGGCTCGGAAACGGGATCGTGACAGCCGTCGCACAGGTGAAGAACTTCGAGGTGTGGTCATCCGTCGTGGTGATCACCATCGTGTCTTTGCTGCTCTACGGGCTCGCCCAGCTGGCCGAGAACCTCGTGCTGCGCCGGATGGGCATGGAGCAGCGCGGGGGATAGTGCTCAGGGGTCGCTGGCTACGGGTCGTGCCGTGGTTCGTGGCTCACCAGGCCAACGGTGTTGCCCTCGCTGTCGGTGATGAACGCCATCCACTCGTCTGTTCCTGCCGGCCCGAGCGTGTCGTTGGTGTGGCTGAAGATCACGTGCGGTTCGTCGACGATGGCGACGCCCCGCGCGCGGAGTCGCTCGACGGTGTCACGCACGTCAGTGACTTGCAGGTAGATCAGAGCGGATGGCGCGGCCTTCTCCAGCAGCAGCCGGGAGATGCCGACGTTGAAGAACAGCAGCCCCTGCGGCTCGAAGCGAGCCGCAGGGGGACTGCCGAGCAGGTCGGTGTAGAACGCCGCCGCCCGATCGAGATCGTCGGCGTGCTGGGCAACCTGCAGAATCTCCATGGCGACGTGGGTCAGACTCTGGTGTTCGTGGCGTGCGACCGCAGCCGCTCCGCGACCTCGATGGCATCGCCCTCTGGCGCATTCGACTGCTGGTCTGGCTTGGCGAGCAGCAAGTAGGCCAGGCCGCTGATCATGACAATGCCGAGACCGATCAGCACGATCCAGTCGTCGAGGAAGACACCGGATGTTCCTGGGCGTGCGAGCAGGATGATCGCGAAGATGCCGTAGAGCAGGGCGACAACGTTCACGATGTACCCGGCGGTACCGAGGCTGAACGGGCCGGCGGGCTTCCAGCCCTTGATCCGCTGCCGGAGGGCGGCGAGGACGACCGCCTGGAATGCGACGTAGATGCCGATGACCGCGAACGCCGTGATCTGGGTGAGCAGGGCGTCGGAGCCGATGTAGATCAGCAGGCAGAGTAGCAGCGGGATCGAGCAGGCGACGATCAGCGCGTTGATCGGCACCGCGGTGCGCGGCGAGACGTGCGAGAGCCAGCGGTGCCCTGGAATCATCCCGTCGCGTGCGAACGAGAACAGCAGTCGGCTGGCCGCGGCCTGCAGGCTGAGCACGCAGGAGAGGAACGCGGTGATGGCGATCACGAGGAAGATCTTCGCGCCGACAGTGCCGAGCGTCGATTCGAGGATGAGTGGGATCGGGTCGGCATCCGTTCCGTCGACCACGGCCTGGAGATCGGGGGCTGCCATGACGTAGCCGGCGAAGGCGAACAGCGCGGAGACGCCGCCGACGAGGATCGTCATGATCATGGCCTTCGGAATGCGCCTGGCCGGGTCTGCCACCTCTTCGGCGACGTCACCGCAGGCCTCGAACCCGTAGAACAGGAACAGCCCTGCGAGGGCTGCACCAAGGAACGCAGCACCGTAGCTGCCATCGCCCTCGACGCCCATCGAGTCGAAGAAGATGCTGAACTCCTGCTGGCGCTGGAAGATGAGCAGGTACAGGCCGACGGCGATGACACCGACCAACTCGGCAGCGAGGCCGATCCTGGCGACCCTGGCGAGCATCTTCGTGCCGGAGAAATTGAAGGCGAACGCGACGACCAGGAAGACGATCGACAGGACGAGTGTGACCTCTTTCGTGATCGGGGCATCGACCAGGCTGGCGAGGAAGCCGCTGCCGAACTCCGCCACGGCCGTGATGGTCACGAGCATCGCCCAGATGTAGACCCACGCGGCCATCCAGGCGTACCGCTTGCCCCAGAGTCGCCGTGTCCAGGGGTAGATGCCGCCGGCGATCGGGTATTGGGAAACGACCTCGCCGAAGACGAGCGCGACGAGCAGCTGTCCGCCACCCACGATGAACAACCAGAAAATGGAGGGCGGACCACCCGTCGCCATGGCAAGGGCGAAGAGCGAGTACACGCCGACGAGCGGGGAGAGATAGGTGAATCCGAGAGCGAAGTTGCCCCAGAGGGACATAGATCGGTGGAAGGAGTTGTCGTAGCCGAGCACCTTGAGGTGTTCGCTGTCTTCGAGCCCGTTCTGCGCTGGCACATCTACTGACATGGCTGACCTTTCGGGGAAGGATCCGAGAAGGCTCCCGGCCAGTACGGCCAGGAGCCTTCAGTGGTGAGCCAAACATAGCGAAAGGTGTGTCGGTAAAGCTATAGAACCGGATGATTGGTTTTTCGTCCGGTTTCGGGCATCTGGTCCTTAGCCGATGCGGATCATCTTCTTGTTGACGAATTCGTCTGCGCCGAAACGGCCGAGCTCGCGGCCGGAACCCGAACGCTTGACACCACCGAACGGAAGTTCTGCACCGTCAGCTCCGACGAGGTTGATGAAGACCATGCCGGCCTCGATGCGGTTGGCGACGCGTTCTGCCTGGTCGGCATCCGTTGTGAAGACGTAGGAGCCGAGCCCGAACGGGGTGTCGTTGGCCAGACGAATCGCGTCGTCCTCCGACGTGGCACGGAACACGGAGGCCACTGGGCCGAAGAACTCCTCGTGGTACGCGTCATTGTCAGGGGTGAGGTTCGTGAGCACTGTCGACGGGAAGAAGGTGCCGTTGCGCTCGCCACCGACGGCGACCGTTGCGCCCTGGGCGACAGCACGATCGACCTGGTCCTGCAGGCGCTCAGCGGCCAGCTCTGAAGACAGTGGGCCGAGCACGGTGTCCGGCGAGGTGGGGTCGGCAGGGGTCACCGCTCCGAGCGCTGCCGTGAACTTCTCCAGGAACTCGTTGTAGAGGCTGTCGGCCACGATGAACCGCTTGGCCGCGTTGCAGGACTGGCCGTTGTTGTCGAGGCGAGCAGCGACGGCCGCTTCGACGGTGGCGTCGAGGTCGTCGGTGCTGAGCAGGATGAACGGGTCAGAGCCGCCGAGTTCGAGAACGACCTTCTTCAGGTTGCGGCCGGCCACCTCTGCGACGGCGGCCCCTGCGCGCTCAGAGCCGGTGAGGGAGACGCCATGCACGCGGGGATCCGCGATGACCCTGGCGACCTGGTCGTTGCTCGCGTAGATGTTGACGTATGCGCCGACGGGGAAGCCGGCGTCGTGGAAGATCTGCTCGATGGCCGCGGCGGATTCCGGGCACTGTGAGGCGTGCTTGAGCAGGATGGTGTTGCCGACGATGAGGTTGGGGCCGGCGAATCGGGCCACCTGGTAGTACGGGAAGTTCCACGGCATGATGCCGAGCAGCACGCCGAGTGAGCTGCGGCGGATGAGCGCTGACCCATCACCGTCGCGCAGTGTGATCGCCTCATCCTTCATCAGGTCGACGGCGTGCTCTGCGTAGTAGGAATAGATGTCGGCGCTGAAGTCGACCTCGCCGAGAGCCTGTTCGATGGGCTTGCCCATCTCGCGAACGATGATCGCGGCCAGTTCGTCGCGACGCTCTGTGTGCAACTCGCCGACCCGGCGGATGAGTGCGGCACGGTCCTTGACGGTGCTGGCCCGTGACCAATCGCGATGAGCTGCCGCCGCGGACGCGATCGCAGCGTCGAGCTGCTCATCGGTGATCAGGGGATAAGTCTTGACCGTTTCCCCGGTCGCGGGGTTGATGACGGCATAGTCACTCATGGGGGCTCCTTCATGCGACGCAGATTGAGCCACCAGCTTAGGGGCCTTAGCTTCCGGTAGGAATGGACGAGCCGTACAGTTTCGGCTGCAGTGTCGCCAGCGTGAACGGGGTCCCCTGGCAGGGGACACGCTCGCCGACAGCGGAGTCAAGTAGCGACCCAGGTACGACAGCGGGGTGTGTCGACAAGATGACCCGTCCGCTGTGGCTGAGCAACGCGAGGGGAGCATTGCAGTCGAGAAAGCGGCGGAGGAGGCGGTCCTCGAGGGTTCGCACGGCGACATCCACTCCGACGACGCCGACCATGCGGTCGTCGCCCTGCGCGGGAACCGGCACGGTGATGGTCAGGATGTACTCGAAGGTGCAGAGGTGATCGACGTACGGTCCTGTGACGTGGGCGCGCCGGGTTGACTCCGGGATGCTGTACCACTCGAGCGAGCGGAAATCGCGCAGGTACTCGGTATGGATGCGGGTAGCCAGGTCGAGTCTCGTCGGTTCGAGAGTACGGGCAATGACCGGATTGCCACCCTGCGGTCCCAGCCACCAGGAGAAGTGCACATCGGGGGTGAGTGCGAAACCAGCACCGATGAAACCAGCACCGATGAACAGTGGATCCGATCCCGCGAGCTCGGGAACGACCAGCGTCTCGACGAGCGCATCGAGGTCGCCGGGCGCGCCGGTCACGTCGCTGGTGCTGATGCGATCCCGCCACTCATCGAGCTGGGAGAAGATCCGCCCGAAGAGCTCGCCGACATCGGCGGCCACCATCGTCGGCGTCGTGTGCTCGTCAGGCACTGTCATCTGCTGGTCAGGCACTGTCATCGAGGTGGCCTCCTCGTTCGATCGTTGACTTGGCGGCGAGCAACCACTCGGCAAGGTGCTGGATCTGGGCGGTGACGAGTGAGCGCGCTTCCCCGGCGTCCTGGACAGCCACGGCGGCGACGATGGCGGCGTTCTCGGCGGCGAGACGCTCCCTGGCTGACGCATCCATCATCGACATGAGCAGCAGGGGCCCGAAATCTGCCTGCAGGCTGATCTGCTCGCGCACCAGGCGGGGGGACTGGCTGAGTACCGCGAGTTCCAGGTGGAATCCTCCCGCATTGGTGCGGGCGGCAGCCGCCGTGCTGAAGTCCGCAGAGGCGAGCCAGGCGGCCAGGCGCGCCGCATCGTCGATGGATGCCCGCGTTGCTGCGCGTTCCGCTGACCCGGCCGCGATCGTGGCAAAGTACACGGCCATATCGCTGATGTCGACCCTGGCCAGCGTGCGGAGTCGCGCCGCGAGCAGCGCACCGTGCGGGGCCGGGTTCGTCGTGATGAAGCTGCCGCCCTCGCGGCCGCGCCTGGTCTCGATGAGTTCGGCGTCGCGCAGGATTCCGAGGCCCTCGCGCACGGTGATGAGGGCGACGCCGAAGCGCTTCGCAAGATCTTGTTCGGTCGGCAGGCGCTCTCCGGAGGCCAGGACGCCCAGGATGATCGCGTCGGAGAGTCGTTGTGCCACCTGCTCTGAGCGGCCGGCCTCGTTCAACTGCGCGAAGACGGCTTCGCGTGCACCGGGGAGTCGCTCAGCCGCCATGGTGCCAATCTATCGGGGAAAACATCCGGTATAGGATCGCACTGGACGCGAGGAGGCGAGCCAGTGCGGGGTGAACAGGGCAACGATGCAGCAGCGGGCCCGCTTGCCGGCATTCGCGTCGCCGATTTCTCCCGAGTGCTGGCCGGCCCGTACGCCACCATGATGCTGGCCGATTTCGGTGCCGACGTCATCAAGATCGAAAGCCCGTCTGGCGACGAGACCAGGGGTTGGCTGCCGCCCGTCGATGCCCATGGCGGGTCGACGTACTTCGCGGGGCTCAACCGCAACAAGCGCTCTGTCGTGTGCGACCTGGCGACAGCCGCGGGGCTGGCAGAGGCCAGACGCCTGGCTGCCAGCGCCGACGTGGTGGTCGAGAACTTCCGACCGGGGGTGATGGAACGCTTCGGCCTTGATTTCGACACGCTCCGCGCCGAGAACCCCGGCGTCGTGTACTGCTCGATCACCGGATTCGGCAGCGGGGCAGGCGCGCACCTGGCCGGCTACGACCTGCTCGTGCAGGGTGTCGGCGGGCTCATGAGCATCACGGGACCGGTCGACGGTGAGCCGAGCAAGGTGGGTGTTGCACTCGTCGACGTGCTCACGGGGCAGAACGCGTTCAGCGGGATCCTGCTCGCACTGCGTGCCCGAGACCAGACGGGAACCGGCCAGCACCTTGAGGTCGACCTGCTCACCACCCTGCTCGCCGCGCTCACCAACCAGGCATCGAGCACCCTCGCCACCGGCGTCTCACCGGCCAGGCACGGTAACGCTCACCCGAGCATTGCGCCGTACGAATCGTTTTCAGCCGCGGATCGTGAGCTCATCATCGCCGTCGGAAACGACCGGCAGTTCCGCACCCTCGCTCGGCTCATCGGTGCGCCGACGCTCGCCGACGACCCGCGTTATCTGACCAACGAGCGCAGGGTCGCACACAGGGAAGAGCTGCGCGACACCCTGAACGGATGCCTGGCTGCCGCCACCGCCGCGTCGTGGGTCGCAGCCCTGACCGATGCCGGGGTGCCAGCCGGTGTCGTGAACACCATCGACGAAGGATTCGCATTCGCCGCCGACCTCGGACTGGCTGCCGTCGTCGACCTGCAGGACGCCAGCGGCCAGGTCAGTCGGCAGGTGGCCAACCCGATCCACCTGTCTGGTGCCCCTGCCGCGTATCGATCGGTGCCCCCAACGCTCGGTGAGCACGCGGGCGCCGACTGGCACGAGCCCACGCAGTCCAGCGCTTCCCAACCACACCCAGCCCACCACCCCCACCTGAAAGCAGACGTGCAGTGACGGAAACAGGCACCACCACAACCGAGTTCACCCGTGCCGGCACCGGCACAGAGCTGTACGTCAATGAGGTCTTCGACCTCGACGCCCTGCTCAGCGACGAGGAACGCGCGTGGCAGCAGAAGGCACGTACCTTCGCGACAGAGCGCATCCTGCCGACCATCGAGCAGGACTACGACGACAAGCACTTTCGCCGGGAGCTCGTCGCCGAGTTCGGGGCGGCCGGATTCCTGGGCATGCACCTCACCGGCTACGGCGCAGCAGGGGCGAGCGCGGTGAGCTACGGGCTGGTTTGCCAGGAGCTGGAAGCGGCAGACAGCGGATGGCGCACCTTCGTGTCTGTGCAGGGATCCCTCGCCATGACGGCCATCGCCAAATTCGGCTCAGAGGAGCAGAAGGAACGCTGGCTGCCCGGCATGGCGGCCGGCCAGATCGTGGGCTGTTTCGCACTCACCGAACCAACGGGCGGCAGCGATCCGTCAGCCATGCAGACCGTTGCGCGCAGGGAGGGCGGCGACTGGATCATCGACGGCTCAAAGCGCTGGATTGGCCTGGCCAGCATCGCGGATGTCGCGGTGGTGTGGGCTGCGACCGAGGACGGCATCCGCGGGTTCCTTGTGCCGACCACTGCGGCGGGCTTCACCGCGACGCCGATCGACACCAAGCTCTCTATGCGGGCCTCCATCCAGTGTGATGTCACCCTCGAGGCAGTGCGGGTGCCTGCAGGGGCAGAGCTTCCGGCGGCGCGCGGCTTGTCGGCGCCGTTCAGCTGTCTGAACGAAGCCAGGTTCGGCATTGTGTGGGGAGCGATGGGCGCAGCCAGGACATGTCTTGAGGCCGCGATCGGACGCTCACGCACGCGCAGCGTGTTCGGCAAGCCGATCGGAGCGATGCAGCTCACGCAGGCGAAGCTGGCCGACATGCTCGTCGAGTACGAGAAGGGCACACTGCTGGCACTGCACCTCGGACGGCTCAAGGAGCGGGGCGCACTCACCCCGGCACAGATCAGCGTTGGCAAGCTCAACAGTGTGCGCGAAGCGATCGAGATCGCCAGGCAGGCCAGGACGATCCTCGGCGGCGACGGCATCACGAGTGAGTTCCCCGTGATGCGCCACCTGGCCAACCTTGAGTCGGTGCGCACCTATGAGGGAACGGATGAAATCCACCAGTTGGTCATTGGCCGCGCCCTGACCGGACTGAACGCGTTCGCGTAACGACCAGTCAGAGAACAGGATTTTCTCGGAATACTCCGAGCTGGCTCTCGGTTACTTCTCTTCGTCCCTGATACGTGGCAAAGCGTGCCGCGCCGACGACGAATGGAATCGCCAGTGAGTGAATCGACACAGCGTGAATCGACCCAGCGTGAATCGACCCAGGCCAGCGCCACCGCTCAGCTGGATCACACACGGCGAAACCGCCGGGTGATCTGGCTGCTGCTCTCGGCATCCTTCGTGGTAATCCTCAACGAGACCATCATGAGCGTGGCGCTGCGCGACCTGATGCTCGATCTCGACATCGAAGCTGCCACGGCGCAATGGCTCTCGACGGCATTCATGCTCACCATGGCGGTGGTCATCCCCATCACCGGGTTCCTACTCGAACGGTTCAACACCCGCCCGATCTTCATCGCCGCGATGTCGCTGTTCTCAGTGGGTACGCTGCTGGCCGCGCTGGCGCCAGGGTTCGGCATGTTGCTGCTTGCCCGCGTCGTGCAGGCATCTGGAACGGCAATCATGTTGCCGCTGCTCATGACGACCATCATGACGCTCGTGCCTGTGGCGTCGCGCGGCAAGACCATGGGCAACGTCTCCATCGTCATTTCCGTGGCTCCCGCAATCGGACCGACCATTTCCGGCATCATCCTCGACACCCTGACCTGGCGCTGGATGTTCTGGCTCGTGCTGCCCATCGCCATCGTGATGCTGATCATCGGCATCCGTCGGGTGGAGAATGTCACGGTGCCGCAGAAGGTGCCGATCGACGTGTTCTCTGTAATCCTGTCTGCGTTCGGTTTTGGTGGGCTGATCTACGGGCTGAGCCGCGTCGGCGAACTCAGCCAGCCTGCAGCGGATGCCATGGCAGTCACACAGGTGTGGGCATCCATTGGGGTTGGCGTTGTGGCACTCGCGGCCTTCGTGATCCGTCAGCTCATCCTGCAACGTACTGACAAGGCATTGCTCGACCTCCGGACATTCCGGTCGCCGACCTTCGCGGTGTCGATCGCGATGATGGCGGTGAGCATGGTGGCGCTGTTCGGCACGATCATCCTGTTGCCGATCTACCTGCAGCAGGTGCTGCACCTCGAAGCGGTCAACACGGGTCTGCTCCTCTTGCCCGGTGGCCTGCTGATGGGTGTGCTTGCCCCGTTCGTCGGGCGGATCTACGACCGGGTTGGCCCGGCCCCGCTGTTGATCCCTGGCTCGATCATCGTGAGCGCGGCGCTCTGGGCTCTCACGATTGTGAGCGAGAGCACGTCGCAGTTCTACGTGCTCGGCGCGCACATCGTGCTGAGCCTCGGCCTTGCCCTCGTGTTCACGCCGCTCTTCACGTCGGCGCTCGGAGCGGTGCAGCCGAAGCTCTACTCGCACGGCAGTGCGATTCTCGGCACGGTCCAGCAAGTGGCCGGTGCCGCTGGGACGGCGGTCTTCATCACGATCATGGCGTCGCAGAGCGCGTCGCTGCTCGTAGCGGGCGCTGCGCCGGACGTCGCGGCGGCAGGCGGGGTGCGGATGGCATTCCTCGTCGGAGCGATCATCTCGCTGTTCGCGATCGTTGGTGCGTTCTTCATTCGGAAGTCGCCAGAGCTGGTGGATGAGGACGCGCCGGAACAGCAGGAAGAGCCGGCGCATCAGGACGCACCGGCTCTAGCCTGATTCGCTGGTTAGGCGCGAGCGCCGCGGCCTACTTGTTCGACGCCCGAGGCGCAGCCATTCCGGACTTCACCTGATGTGGACCGCTGGCCGACGGCCGGACATCAAAGTCGAAGATTGCCGTTGGCAGGTAGACCGTCGAGCAGGAGTTCGGGATGTCAACCACGCCGGAAAGTCGGCCCTCGATCGGCGCTGCGCCCAACAGCAGATAGGCCTGCTCTGGGGAGTATCCGAACTTCGTGAGGTAGTCGATCGCATGGAGACAGGCACGCTGGTATGACAGGTGCGAATCCAGGTAGCGCTGCTCACCGCCCAGGGTGACAGAGGTGCCAGAGAACGCAATCCATTCGCTGAACTGCGGGTCGACCCTGCCCGGCAGGAAGATGGCGTTCTCCGAAACCCCATAGGTGTCCATGCCACCGCTGATGATGTCCACCCGCAGGTCTATGAAGCCACCCATTTCGATCGCGCCGCAGAAGGTGATCTCCCCGTCTCCCTGGGAGAAGTGCAGGTCGCCGAGCGACAGGTTCGCGCCGTCGACGAATACCGGATAGAAGATCCGGGAGCCCTTCGACAGGTTCTTGATGTCCTGGTTTCCGCCGTTCTCACGCGGCGGTGCGGTACGAGCGGCTTCACCGCCAACGCGGGCCCAATGCTCGCGGGGCACCCCGCCCAACACGGCATGCTCAGCCTCTGGTGGCAGGGCAAGTGGCGGCACACGGTGTGGGTCGGTGGCGATGAGATCGCCTTCGCGCTTGTTCCAGGTTGCGAGGAGCGCTGCAGAGGGCGCCGTGCCCATCAGGCCGGGGTGGATGAGGCCTTCGAATGACACCTCAGGAATGTGTCGGGAGGTTGCGACCTGCCCGGTGAAGTCCCAAATTGCCTTGTAGGCATCGGGGAACTGTTCGGTGAGGAAGCCGCCGCCATTGTTGCGGGAGAAAATGCCGGTGTAGCCCCACCCCTGCCCTGCGAGGGGGCCGGTGTCTTCCTGGGGAATCGGACCAACATCGAGGATGTCGACAATCAACAGGTCGCCTGGCCTGGCACCTTCCACAGCGAAGGGGCCAGAGAGCTTGTGCACGGTCAGCAGCGGTGCGTCGAGGATGTCCTGCGCCGAATCATCGTTCTTGATGGCCCCGTCGAACCATTCCCGACAATCGACGCGGAACACGTCCCCGGCCTTGACCGTGGCAACGGGGGGAATTTCGGGGTGCCACCGGTTGTGGCCGAGCTTCGCCTGATCCTCGAACTTCTTGGTCGAATCGAGCGGGAAGATCACTTCTGGCATGGTGTTTTCTCCTTAAACGACGTTGTACTTGGATTGGATCTTGCGCCCGATCATGGGCGCGGGAGCTTTCGATGCAACGGGTTGCTGGTGTACCTGGTGCCCTGCCTGGAGGATCCGGTGCGGCCGGAGACCACCTCCGGTTCGTGGGCGCTTCGCTGCGTGGAGTCGATGAGCTTGAATTCGGCGCTCGTGGCAATCGACAGCCGCGGCGAACTCATCTGGCGGGGCGACTGCTGATGGCACTCTGGGCACGCCGCGGCATCCGGCACTGTGGCCATGGGGAACGCGGCTTCAAACGACGTTCCGTCTGGACAGCGGAAGTCATACAGCGGCATGGGCGATCCTCCCAAGCGTCACGGAACAGGAAGACTCGCATCGCTGGCTCACGCCTGGCGCATGCGAGTTTTGCTCAGGTTAGCTTCGATGACCGACCGCTACAAGCCAGTACGCTCGACTGATGACCGTCGATTCCGTGAGTTTCGCCCCGGTTCCTGGTGGGCTCATCACGATGCGGGACGCCCGCACCGGTGGTTCGCGAGACGTTGCACTCCGGTCATTCACGATCAGCACGACACCGGTGCGCTTCGGCTCATCCAACGTTCCCGCACACGCCGTGTCCTGGTTCGCCGCGATCGAGTGGTGCAATGCCGCGTCCTCCGCGGCCGGAATCCCCGCTGCGTACTCGATCGGCGGCCGCAGCGTGCGGTGGAACGTCGATTCAGATGGTTACCGCCTGCCCACCGAAGCCGAGTGGGAGTTCGCCTGCAGGGCCGGCACGGACACGCCAACGTACGGGCCCCTGAGTGAGGTGGCATGGACGGCCGCCGATGGTGTCGATGGGCCTCAGGTGGTTGCCCGGAAATCACCGAATGCCTGGGGGCTCTACGACACGCTCGGCAACGTCTGGGAGTGGTGCTGGGACTATGCCGACACCGCGCGGTACGGCGACTACCGCGCGCTCAGGGGCGGAGGCTGGGCTGATCAATCGTGGAGCTGCCGCGCCTCGGTTCGCCGAGGAAGTGCGCCAGACGCGATCCTTGAGGATGTCGGCTTCCGCGTCGCTCGAGGGGCCGTTCGCCACTCCGCTGCCGACGATGCCCAGGGCTGGTCGGCCGCGTCTGACAGGGCACGGGCCGATATTCGCGGTCCGTTGCCGATCGGGTGGACTCCGCTTCGATCCCTGTTATGACACGGCGGTGTTATGACGCGGCGGTGTTATGACGCGGCGCCCAGGCACAGGCCAGTGCTGCCGCAGCTACGCGACGTAGATCTTCCGGAGCGTCTGCGTGATCGTCCAGACCGTGCGCTGGCCAGCGCGCAGGCGCATCACGTCGCCGGGAGCGAGCTGCACGGTTTCGCCGGTCTCGTCGAACTCGACGGAACCGGTGCCGAACAGCACGATGAAGATCTCGTCGGCCTCGACGTCGCTCATGGCTCCTGGGGTCATCTCCCAGACACCGATCTCGCTGCCGCCGAATTCACCCAGCGTGGCCGACCCGGTGTGCGGATGTCCCGCAAGGCGTTGCTCCGCGGCAACAGGCTCGAGCTCGATGCCGAGTTCTGTCGCGGTGATTTTCAGCGAGGTGTCAAGCATTGTCCTTCGTTTCTTCAGGAGTCGAAACCGAGGCCGACGGCATCCAGGGTCTTCAAAATGAGGTTGCGCTTTCCCTTGTTGTGGTCGGCTCGGTCGAGTGACCACCGAGTGACCTGCACTCCAACGGATGCGAGAGGCTCAGGCGGGAACGGAAGCGGGGTCTCGCGCACCATGGCCAGGCGAGTGCGTTCGGTGTCTTTTCCTTCGATCTTGTCGAGCATCACCTCTGCGGCGAAGTGCGTTGCGGCAACACCCAGGCCGGTGAAGCCTGCCGCGTACGCGATGCGTCCGCCGCGTGCCGTGCCGAAGAACGCGCAGAAGCGGGTCGACGTGTCGATGGCGCCGGCCCAGCGGTGGGTGAACTTCAGGCCTTCCAGCTGCGGGAACGTGGTGAAGAAGTGGTGGCCAAGGGTGTTGTAGGTGGTGGGGCGGTCTTCGTACTCTGCGCGCACCCGGCGACCGTAGTGGTAGATGGCGTCATAGCCGCCGAACAGGATGCGGTTGTCGCGGCTCAACCGGTAGTAGTGGAACTGGTTGGCCAGGTCGCCAAGGCCCTGCCGGTTCTCCCAGCCGATGTCCGCGAGCTGCGCGGCATCCAGCGGCTCTGTCATCAGCGCATAGTCGTAGACCGGAACCGTCGACAGGCGGTTGCGCTTGAGCAGTGACGGGAAGACGTTGGTCGCCAGCGCGGTCTTCTTCGCCAGAACGCGGGCTGTGCCCGTTCGCACCGCCGTGCCCTGCGCTGGGCTCAGGCCTGACGTGTCGAGGGCGCTGACGGGGGAGTGCTCGAAGATCTCAACACCGAGTTCCGTGGCGGCGCGCGCGAGTTCAGCGGCGAGCTTTGCCGGATGCACGAGCGCAGAGGAGCGTTTGCTCCAGACGGCGGCGAGGTAGGTGGGCGAGTTGACCTGTGCGCGCACGGCAGCGAGCAGGCTGGTTGGGGTGCGTGCCGCCGGCCACGACTGGCCGGCCCAGCGCTCGGCGAGATCGTCGGGCGCCCGCTTGCAGCAGCGCTCGTCGGGGCACGTCGACACGGCGCGATGGATTGTCTCCCGCCCGCGGAACCACTTCACGTGGGCGAATGGCACGCCAACACTCACCGAGTACTCACCTTCCCTGGCCTTCTCCACCCGTGAGGTGCACCAGAACGTGCCAGAGGGAGTGTCGGTGTACTGGTACCAGGGGCTGAAGCGGTCTTCGACGTCGAACACGGTTCGCGCTGTCCAGCTGCGGCACACCGTCGTGCCCTCGACGGCTCCCAGGGCGTCGCTCGGGAATCGGACCGAATCGTTCTCGTACGCCTTGATGATGGTGCCCGATTCGTGCACCTTCATGAAGTGCACCGGGATGCCGAGCCTGGCCGTGGCGAGATTGGTGAAGCGGTGCGCCGCTGTCTCATACGACACGGAGAAGGCATCCCGCAGGTCTTCCATGGAGATGCGGCGGAGGTTCTTCGCCTCGGTGAGCAGTTTCACCGTATCTTTCTCCGGCAACAGGATGGCGGCGGTCAGATAGTTGGTCTCGATACGCTGTCGCAGAAAATCGGCATAACTTCTCGGCTCTTCGTGGCCGCAGAGATGACTGGCGAACGCCTGCACGATCGGGGAGCGCGAGTCGCGGGACTCCGACCGTTCCATCGGCAGGTAGATGCGGCCATACCTCTTATCTGTCACAGAGCGCGTGGAATGTGGGAGATCCCCGACGTAGTGCAGTGAATAGCCGAGGTGCGTCGCCATGTCGGCAACCACCTGCTGCGAGACCGGCCCGCCGGAATGCCCGACGGCTGTCAGCAGCTTCAGTGCCTCTGCCTCGAGCTCTGGGAAGTAGTTGTCGCGTGCGCGCATCGTGGCGCGGAGCTCTGCATTCGCCCGTCTGGCTTCCTCCGGCGTCGCAGCGCGTTCGCGGTGCAGCCGCTCGATCTCGCCGTGCAGCGCGAGGATGGTCTGCAGGTTCTCGTCGCTGAGTCCTTTATTCACGCGGAGTTTCGGCAGGCGCAGCGCCTCGAACACCGGTCCGCGCTGTGCCCGTTCGACCGCGATCTCCAGGGCGGCACGTTCAGAGGGTGCTTCGGCCTTCACCAGGTCGTCAACGGTGGTGCCGAGTGCCGCGGCGAGGGAGCGCAGCATGTCGAGCCGGGGTTCGCGGTTGCCGTTCTCAATCATCGACACCTGCGACGGTGCGCGCTCGACCGCGCTCGACAGCTCCTCCAGCGTCATACCCCGCACTGTGCGCAGTTCACGGATGCGGCGGCCCAGCGTGAGCGCGTCGGTCTCTGCTGGCCCATTCGCGGCATCCGTCGTGGGAGATGCGGATCGATCGTCGATGATCATGATTCATGCTCACATGGCCCGGTTGTTCTGGCAAACAGAAATAGCCGGGTATTTCTGCAGACCAATCCGGATCAACACCTCCAGGCCGCCCGCACAGTGGACTCAGACCGAAGCCAATGGAGGCACTCTCATGGACCGAAACGCCAGCAGCACACAGAACACCACCCGTCCAGGTGACCAGACGCAGACCGCTGCAGAGCTCGCACTCGAGTGGGCGGCTGACCCCCGCTGGAACGGCATCCGTCGCGACTACACCGCAGAAGACGTCATTGCGCTCCGCGGCACCGTCCGCGAGGAGCGCACCCTCGCTCGCCGGGGAGCCGAGAACCTGTGGGAGCTGATCAACGACAGCGGCACCCCTGAAGACCCGCACTGGGTGTCAGCGCTCGGAGCGCTCACCGGCAACCAGGCTGTGCAGCAGGTGCGGGCCGGCCTGAAGGCCATCTACCTGTCTGGCTGGCAGGTGGCAGCGGATGCCAACCTCTCCGGTCAGACCTACCCAGACCAGTCGCTCTACCCGGCGAACTCGGTTCCGGCGGTCGTGCGCCGCATCAACAACGCGCTGCTGCGCGCAGACCAGATCGAGCAGAGCGAGCAGGGCCAGCAGGGTCAGCAGGGCCGAACAGCAGAGGTCGTTCGCGACTGGCTGGCCCCGATCGTCGCAGACGCCGAAGCAGGGTTCGGTGGGCCGCTGAATGCCTACGAGCTCATGCAGTCGATGATCGAGGCTGGGGCGGCCGGCGTGCACTGGGAAGACCAGCTGGCCAGCGAGAAGAAGTGCGGGCACATGGGCGGCAAGGTGCTCGTGCCGACCAGCCAGCATGTCCGCACCCTGAACGCAGCCCGGCTGGCAGCGGATGTCGCCGGCGTGCCGTCGATCATCATCGCCCGCACAGACGCGCTCGCCGCCACGCTGCTCACGAGCGACATCGATCCACGCGACCAGGAGTTCCTCACCGGCACCCGCACGGCTGAGGGGTTCTATGAGGTGAACAACGGCATCGACACCGTCATCGCCCGCGGCCTCGCGTATGCGCCGTATGCCGACCTGCTTTGGGTCGAGAGCAGCGAGCCAGACCTTGAGCTCGCCATCCGCTTCGCTGAACGGATCCACCAGGACTTCCCAGGCAAGAAACTCGCCTACAACTGCTCACCGTCGTTCAACTGGAAATCCCACCTGAATGACGAGCAGATCGCCGCCTTCCAACGGGAGCTCGCGGCAGTGGGATACACCTTCCAGTTCATCACGCTGGCCGGGTTCCACGCGCTCAACCACTCAATGTTCACGCTCGCGGCCGACTACGCCGAGCGCCAGATGAGTGCCTATGTCGACCTGCAGGAAGCCGAGTTCGCATCAGAGAGCGCCGGCTACACCGCGACCCGCCACCAGCGAGAGGTCGGCACCGGCTACTTCGACCGGATTGCAACAGCACTGAACCCGAACAGCGCAACGCTCGCCCTGGTCGGCTCCACGGAGTCCGAACAGTTCTAGACAGAACCAGGCACGCGGCACTGAACCCCAACTTTCGAAGGAGAACAGATCATGACTGAATCAGCAACCGAGACTCTGGAACGCCCGGCTACGGGCAGCTTCCAGACCATTCGCCCACACCTCGAGGTCACCGGTGATGTCGGTGAGCGATACGCACAGGTCCTGACGCCAGAGGCGCTCGACTTCCTGGCCGAACTGCATGACAGGTTCGCCGGCATCCGTCACGACCTGCTGGCCGCCAGGCTGCAGAGCAGGGTCGATGCGGCCAACGGTCGCGACCCGAAGTTCCTGCCGGAGACCGCGCACATTCGGAACGACCCGTCGTGGCGCGTCGCCGGCGCTGGCCCAGGGCTTGAGGACCGCCGCGTTGAAATTACCGGGCCCACCGACCCGAAGATGGCCATCAACGCGCTGAACTCTGGCGCGAAGGTCTGGTTGGCCGACCAGGAAGATGCCACCAGCCCTACCTGGGCCAACGTTATAGAGGGACAGTTGACGCTGCGCGACGCCGTGCGAGGGGAGCTCAGCTTCACCAGCCCAGAGGGCAAGCACTACGAAGTCACCGGTTCTGGCCCCGATGAAGCGACGCCGACGATCGTGATGCGTCCGCGTGGCTGGCACCTCGTCGAGAAACACATCACCTTCGTCGACAGGGCGAACAGACGGATGGCCGCGTCAGGCAGCCTGGTCGACTTCGGCCTGTACGTCTTCCACAACGCGCGGGCGCTCATCGACCAGGGCAGCGGACCGTACTTCTACCTGCCAAAGCTTGAGAGCCACCGCGAGGCGCGCCTCTGGAACGACATCTTCAGCTTCGCTGAGGAGCGGATCGGCATTGCGCGCGGCACCATCCGGGCCACCGTGCTGATCGAGACCATCCACGCGGCGTTCGAGATGGAGGAGATCCTCTACGAACTGCGGGATCACTGCGCAGGGCTGAACGCCGGTCGCTGGGACTACATCTTCAGCATCATCAAAGCGTTCAGGGCACGGGGAAGTCGCTTTGTCTTCCCCGACCGCACGCAGATCACGATGACCGTGCCGTTCATGCGCGCGTACACAGAGCTTCTCGTGTCGACCTGTCATCAGAGGGGTGCATTCGCGATTGGCGGTATGAGCGCGTTCATCCCCAACCGGCGTGATCCGCTGGTGACGGCCAACGCCCTGGCGCAGGTAGCGGCAGACAAGAACCGTGAGGCCGGTGACGGCTTCGACGGCACCTGGGTGGCGCACCCCGACCTCATCCCAACAGCGCAGGCCGAGTTCGATGCGGTTCTCGGGGAGCAGCCCAACCAACTCGACCGACTGAGGGGCGACGTCACAGTCTCGCCGGCCCAGTTGCTCGATATCGTCTCGATCGGCGGCACCATCACGGAAACCGGGGTGCGTGGCAACGTCGTGATCGCGCTGCGGTACATCGAATCGTGGCTGCGCGGCGTCGGCGCGGCAGCGATTGACAACCTGATGGAGGATGCGGCAACGGCAGAGATCTCTCGCTCGCAGATCTGGCAGTGGATCCACAACGACTCCCAGACGGCCGATGGCCGCCGGATAGACCTGCCTTATGTTGAGACGCTGGTGACAGAGGTATTCGAATCGCTGCCCCGCACCGAGGGTGATCGCTTCGACGACGCACTGGAGGTGTTCCGTGCTGCCGCACTTGAGCCGGAATTCCCGACATTCCTCACCGTCGGGGCGTACGCCCGATTCCTCTGAGCGGGTAACTAGGCTGGCAGCATGACCGTCACGATTCGCCAGGCCGTGCCCGCCGATGCCCCGGAGCTCGCCGCCGTCGCCGCCGCAACCTTCGCGCTGGCGTGCCCTCCGGGGACCACCCCTGAAGACATCGAAGACTTCATTGCCAGCACTCTCAGCGAGGAGCGGTTCGAGCACTACCTGGCAGACCCTGAGCGCGACATCCGCCTGGCCATTCACGACGGTGTGGCCGCCGGCTACACGATGCTTGTCTTCGGCGAACCCTCGAGCGCGGATGCCGCAGCTGCCGTCACCGCCCGCCCAACGGTTGAGCTCAGCAAGGTCTACGTGCTCGGCGACCGCCATGGGTCAGGGGTTGCCGCGCCCCTGATGGCGGCAACCCTTGAGGTGGCCCGTGACCGGCAGGCGGTGAGCGTCTGGCTCGGCGTCAACCAGCAGAATTCCCGGGCAATCCGCTTTTACGAGAAGAGTGGATTCTCCGTCGTCGGGGCAAAGACATTCGCTGTCGGATCAGAGCTGCACCATGACCACGTCATGCTGAGCGTCCTCTGACATGCGGCGCCGAACTAGGCTGGGCGCGAACGAGGGAGTTCAGCATGGCGGAGAAATCCAAGAAGCCGGAGAAGCCTAAGCACCTCAAGCACCTCAAGCGGGTGCCCAAGGCGCTCTATGAGGCCGAGCTCCGTCGTTTGCAGGCCGATCTGGTGACCATGCAGCAATGGGTCAAGGAATCGGGCGCCAGGGTTGTCGTGATCTTCGAGGGCAGGGACGGCGCAGGCAAGGGGTCTGCGATCAAGCGGGTCACCGAATACCTCAACCCGCGCCTCGCGCGGATCGTGGCGCTGCCCACTCCCACTGAGCGGCAGCGCGGCCAGTGGTACTACCAGCGATACATCGAGCATCTGCCGACGAAGGGCGAGATCGTGCTCATGGACCGCTCCTGGTACAACAGGGCAGGGGTGGAACGCGTGATGGGCTACTGCACGCCAGACCAGTACCGCGAGTTCCTGCACCAGACGCCGATCTTTGAGCGGATGCTCGTCGAAGACGGCATCATCCTGCTCAAGTACTGGTTCTCCGTCTCCGACGTCGAACAGGAAGCGCGGTTTCGCTCACGCCTGAACGACCCGATGCGTCGCTGGAAGTTGTCGGAGACCGACGTGCTCTCCATCACCAAGTGGGTGGACTACTCCAAAGCCAAAGATGAGATGTTCGTGCACACCGATATCCCTGAGGCACCGTGGTGGACCGTCGAGAGCGAAGACAAGCGGGCCTCGCGGCTGAACATGATCAGTCACTTCCTGTCACAGGTGCCGTACGAGGCCATCCAGCCTCCGCGCGTTGAGATCCCGAAGCGGCCACCGGCGACGGACTATGAGCGGCCGCCGCGGGAGCTCAGTCGGTATGTTCCGGACGTCGCGGCAGCGCTCAGCTCGCACGACAAGGCTGGCGGCACGAACTAGGCGCCAGACGACACCCGCAGCACGATCTTGCCCCTGGTGTGACCTGCCTCGAGCGCGCGATGGGCATCCGCTCCCTCTGCCAGGTCGAAGACCTGGTCGATGTTCACGCGCACGGCGCCGGCCTCGATGAGGGCGGTGATCTTCTCGAGCGTGCGAGCATCCGCTGGCACCTTGAAGCTGCTCGAACGGATGCCGGCTGCCTCAGCCTCTGCGGCCATCGTCGGCCAGCTGCCGGTCGGGGCATTCACGAGGATGCCGCCGGGCTGGATGACGCTGAGTGAGCGGCTGCCGGTGTTGTCGTGCACGTTGCCGATGAGGTCGATGACGACGTCGACCTTGTTGTCGGCGAGCACCTCGTCGAAGCGCTCTGCGGTGTAGTCGATGACCTCGGTCGCGCCGAGCTCGCGGAGAAAGTCACGGTTGCCTGCGGAGCCGGTGGCGATGACCTCTGCGCCGATGATGCGGGCGAACTGCACCGCGAAGTGTCCGACGCCGCCGCTGCCGGCATGCACCAGTACGCGCTGACCCGGCTGCACCTGGGCGACGGTGTACACCATGCCCCACGCGGTCATCGCGGCCAGGGGAACTCCGGCTGCCTCAGTGAACGACAGGTTGGCCGGCTTCTTCGCGACGCTCATGCCTGTCACAGGCACGTACTCTGCGTAGGTGCCCGGCGTGCGGGGCGTGCGACCCATGCCGTAGACGGCATCGCCCGGCTGCAGGGGGAACGTCTCATAGGGGGACTTCACCACGACGCCGCTGAAGTCGTTGCCGAGCACGACGGGGAACGCGCTGATGGCAGCGGATGCGCCAGACCCTGCCCGCGTCTTGGCGTCGATGGGATTGATGCCGGCCGCCACAACGCGAACGAGCACCTCGTCGGTGATGACAGCGGGCATGGGTACCTCAGCCACGCGTAATTCGTCGGGTGAACCGGTGCGATAAATGACGAGCGCACGCATGGTTTCTGGCAGGTCAGACATGATTCCCATGGGACTATTCTGGACCCGTGAGACGGACGTACGGATCGATACGCATCATCGCGGCTCTCGGTATCACCGTCGCGGTGATCGCCCAGCTCAGCTTCAGCCTGTCGTTTCAGCCAGCGGATGTCGGCCGGTTCCTCACGAACTTCTTCAGCTTCTTCACGGTGCTGTCCAACTGCATCGCCGTGATCGTGCTGCTGGTCGGCGGGTGGTTCTGCTTCAGATTGCGGATTGACCCTGACTGGTTCACGCTCGTGCGGGCATCCGTTGCCACCTATATGGTGACGACGGGGATCGTCTACAACCTGCTGCTGCGTGATGTGTCACTCGACCTGGAGACGACGCTCGGCTGGTCGAACGAGATACTGCACCTGTGGGCGCCGTTGTACCTGTTGCTCGACTGGCTGTTTGCGCCTGGGCGCACGCCGATTGACTGGCGACGACTGTGGATCATCGCGATCTTCCCTGTGGTGTGGGCGGTGTACACGATGTTCCGCGGTGCGCTGGTCGACTGGTATCCGTACCCGTTCCTGAACCCTGACCAGCCTGGCGGGTATCGCGGGGTCGTGTTCTACGTGCTGCTGATCACGGTGGTGATCCTGGCCGTTGGCGCAGGGCTTATTGCGACCAGTCGTACCCGAAAGCTGCAGCCGCCCGCGTAGTGCGGGTGCCGCCGAGCTTGGCTGCCGCTCAGCCGGGCTCAGTACCCGTAGTCGTAGTCGTCTGGCGGCGGGTACTGGGTGGTCATGGGCGTGCGGGCGTTGCTCGTCGCCTGGCGATCGAGGATATCGATCAGCTGGTTGGCGAACCCCACCAGGATGGCGATCTGGTCGTCGTCGCGGTCGACCCACTGGCATTCTGGTTCGTCGCCCACCGGCACGAAGTCGGTGTGCTGCTCCCAGACCACCAGGGTGCGCTCGGCGCCGAGTACGTATTGCTGCCACCAAACCTGGCGCAGATACGAGCGCGGGATGCTGCGCCACGCCTTGCTTGTCGTCTTGATCTCGGCGAGTTCAAGCTCGCCGGTCGGCGTGAGCACGACCCCGTCTGGCGTGGCCAGGTGCCGCGCGTGGGATTCGGAGCGGAACAGGGCGGTACTCGGTTCGATGCCGTAATTGCGCAGCACCCAGGCGGCGATCTCCGGTTCGCGGGCCCGCCCGTGGTCGGTGTAGCTGTTGCCGCCGAAGCTGGTGCCGTGCATCTTGTCGTACGCCGCGTTCTGGACGGATTTGGGGGTCGCGAGCTTGGCGACATCCGTTGCCGTGATGCCCTGGCTGCGTGCGCGGAGCCAGGCGACGCGGTCGGTGGAGTCGGCGACGATGCGTTGCACGTGTGGCGTGCGCGTGACCAGGCGACGGGGAGCCGGCGGGATGATGGCGGCCGGGGGAACAGGGGCAGCAGGGGCCACAACTGCGCTGGGCAGGTAGGCCAGTGACGGGAGCTCACCCTCGTCGAAGAGGGTAAGCATGGAATCAGTCACCTCTCTATTGTGCCTTGTGCCGGATGATTGGTTCGCCGCGCCGGCCGCGAGGCGAGAGTTCCAGTAGCGTGGTGGCGATGTCAGGGAAGCCAGCGAAGCGACGAGTCCCCGAGGGCGAAGCTGCGCTCCCGGTCGATGACCGTTCGGTGGCTGCACGCCTGTTTGCGATCGCCGATGCGTTCGCGACGCCGACTGTCGCCACCTCCCTCAGCCTGAGTGCGATCGCAGAGCGGGCTGGCCTGCCGCTCTCGACCACGCACAGGCTCGTGGCGGAATGGGTGACCTGGGGTGGGCTGACCCGGCAGGACGATGGGCGATACGCGCTCGGCATGCGGCTCTGGGAGCTCGGTGTGCAAACGCCGACGGCGCGGAACCTCCGCACCATCGCCCTGCCGTACCTGGAAGACCTCTACGAGAGCTCGCGTGAGCACGTGCACCTGGCGATTCTCGACGGCCACGACGCCCTCTACCTGGAGAAACTCTCTGGACACAGTGCGGTGCCGATCATCTCCAGGGTGGGCGGGCGGTTGCCCCTGCACTCGACGGGAGTCGGGTTGGTGCTGCTGGCGTTTGCGCCGACCGAGGTCGTCCAGGCGTATCTGGCCACGCCGCTGCAGCGCTTTTTGCCGCAGACCGTGATTTCGCCGCAGGACCTGCGGAACCGACTGGCCGGCATCCGCGCCCATGGCATCGCGCACATGTCGGAGGAGATGACGGCGGGATCGAGCTCGGTGGCTGCGCCGATCAGGGATCGCACGGGGCAGGTCGTGGCCGCGGTGTCGACAGTGACCAGAACCGCGGACCTCGCAGAGCCGGCTTCATCGCACTCGTCGCGCGGGCCAGAGCAGGAGCAGGCAGTTCGCACGGCCGCCCATGGCGTGAGCCGTGCGCTCGGCTACCGGCGAGCTGGCCAGTAGGAATCTTCTCCTCGTTTCTCATCTCAATATTCCACTCAGTGGAAAAGGGTAGGCACGACGCGGCGTGCACGCGCACACTGGGACCACCCTGTCACTGCTGCTAGGAAGGTCCACCGTGCCGAACGAAACCACTCGTGTCGCGATCGTCGGCGCAGGTCCTGCTGGCCTGCTGCTCAGCTGGGCCCTCCGCGACGCAGGCATCGATGCGATCGTCGTCGAGAATCGCTCCGAGGAGTATGTGCGTGCGCGCATCCGCGCCGGCGTGCTCGAGCAGGGCTCCGTCGAGACGCTCACCCGTCTCGGCCTCGGCGACCGCCTTGCTGCCGAGGGCCTCGTGCACGACGGCATCTACCTGCAGTTTGCTGGGGAGCGACACCGCATCGACTTCAACGCCCTCATCGGACGCACCGTCACGGTGTACGGCCAGCAGGAAGTCGTCAAAGACCTGACCGACGCGCACACCAGCGCCGGCTCAACCATCTATTACGAGGCAGCGGATGTCGCGGTGCACGACCTCGAATCCAGTCACCCGAGCGTCTCCTTCGTCCACGACGGCGATGCGCATGTGATCGAGGCCGATTTCGTGGTCGGCGCAGATGGTTTCCACGGCGTCTGCCGCGCGGCCATTCCGCGCGAATCGATCACGTTGTTCGACCGCAGCTATCCGTTCGCCTGGCTCGGCATCCTGGCAGAGGTCGCCCCGTCGACCGATGAACTCATCTACGCCCTGCACGACGAGGGCTTCGCCATGCACTCGATGCGCTCGCCGAGTGTGTCTCGGCTGTACCTGCAGGTCGACCCGGCAGACGACATCACCCACTGGTCAGACGAACGCATCTGGGATGCGCTGCACCGGCGCCTCGGCATTGCGGGCTGGACGCTGCACGAAGGCGAGATCACCGAGAAATCGATCACGCCGATGCGCAGCTTCGTCGCCTCCCGCCTCGACTACCACTCGCTGTTCCTGGTGGGCGACGCCGGTCACATCGTGCCGCCGACCGGAGCGAAGGGCCTGAACTCGGCCATCTCAGACGTCGCCAAACTCGCCGCCGGCCTCATCGACCACTATGCGGGCGACGACGCCGAGCTCTCGGGCTACGGCGCCGCCGCGCTGGCCAGGCAGTGGCGCACCCAGCAGTTCTCGCAGTGGATGACCGAGATGCTGCACCGTCACCCCGGTGACCTGCAGTCAAGCGCCTTCGACTACCGCAGCCAGCTCGGCCAGCTCGACTACGTCACGCACTCGCTGCACGCCCAGCGCTCGCTCGCCGAGCAGTACACCGGCCTGCCCATCTAGCTCGATTCCCGCGCGCACCATTCAACGACCGTCCTTTCCGGAAGCAGAGTTATGACACTGGAGTCACAGCACACGATCAGCGCGGAGATCACCGCGATCGAAGCGGATGCGCGTGCGCGCGTCCTCGCCGGACACTCGCCGGAGATCCATCCCCGCCGCAACTACGCGCCGTATCGCAGCTCGGTGCTCCGGCACCCGACGCATGAGCTGGTGCGCGCCGACCCGGAGGAGATCGAATTGGTTTCCCCGGCGTTCGGGCACACCGACGTGAATCCGCTAGAGAGCGATCTGACCATCCAGCACGCGGCAGAACCGCTCGGGGAGCGCATCACCGTGTCTGGCCGGGTGCTCGATGGTGAAGGTCGCCCGGTGCGCGGGCAGCTTATCGAGGTCTGGCAGGCCAACTCCGCCGGGCGTTACGTGCACAAGCGTGACCAGCACCCTGCCCCGCTCGATCCCAACTTCACGGGCGTCGGCCGCGCCATCACCGGCGAGAACGGCGAGTACCGCTTCACCACGATCAAGCCGGGGCCATACCCGTGGAAGAACCACCAGAACGCCTGGCGGCCTGCGCACATCCACTTCTCGCTGTTCGGCACCGAGTTCACGCAGCGTCTGATCACGCAGATGTACTTCCCCGGCGACCCGCTCTTCGCCCTCGACCCGATCTACCAGTCCATTACGGACCCCGCCGCCCGGCAGCGGTTGATCGGCACCTACAACCACGATGACACCGTCGCTGAATGGTCACTCGGCTACAACTGGGACATCGTGCTCACCGGCTCCAAGTCGACCTGGATGGAAAGCGAGGACGCTCATGAGTGACAGCCCGAGTGACACGAGCGAAACGACAGCCAGGCTCATCCAGACCCCGTCGCAGACCGTTGGCCCTTTCTTCGGCTATGCCCTGCCATACGATGGTGGCCCTGACTTAGTGCCAGGCCATCACCCGCAGGCCATTCGCCTGCACGGCACGGTGACGGATGGAGCTGGTGCGGTCATTCCGGATGCCCTGTTGGAGATCTGGCAAGCGGATGCCGCTGGCGAACTGGTTCAGGAGCGCGGCAGTCTCGACCGCGATGGCTTCACCTTCACCGGGTTCGGCCGCACGCCTCTCACTCTCGGCGGGCACTACACATTCACCACGGTGAAGCCGGGGTCGGTGGCCGGGGGAGCGCCGTACATCCTCGCCACGATCTTCGCCCGCGGACTCACCCACCACCTGTTCACGCGCATCTACTTCCCCGAGGATGCCGAGTTGCACCGCGACGACCGCGTCCTGTCGGCCGTCGGGCCAGAGCGCAGCGCAACGCTGATCGCAACGGCGGAGGGCCTGGTGGCTGGCTCGCCGTCGTATCGCTTCGATATTCGGATGCAGGGTGAGGGCGAGACGGTGTTCCTCGACTTCGACTCGGCCAATGGCATCGAGCCGGCAGACCATCCGGCCGAGCGTCCGGCCACCGGACGTGAACATGCCTGAAGTGGAATACAGCCTGCTCGATCCGCTGAGCCACGGCACCCGTCAGAGTGAGCTCACGAGCGACGTGGCCTGGCTGCGCGCGATGGTGGATGCCGAATTAGCTCTCAGCATGGCGCTTGTCGACACGGGTCTGGCACCCGACTGGATGCATGCCGTTTGCGACATGCTTGCTGAACGCGCCTGGCTGAACGACACCGCCGCTGCGGCGATCGCCACCGGCGGGCGAAGCGGGGGCAACCCGGTGATCCCGCTGGTGAAGCACCTGAGCGCGGCCGCTGATGCAGCTCACGCCGGAGCCTCCGATCACATCCACGTTGGCGCGACCAGCCAGGACATCCTCGACAGTGCAGCGATGGTTATCGCCGCCGGGGTGCTCGACGAAGTTGGCACCCAGCTGCGTGCGCTCGCCCAGCACCTCGCTGGGCTGGCAGTCGAACACCGTGCCACACCCATGGCCGGCCGCACCCTGGGCCAGCAGGCCTCCCCGACGACCTTCGGTTTCGTCGTTGTCGGGTGGCTCGCTGCGGTGCTCAGGGCACTCGAGAAGACAACGGCGCTGCGGGCAGAACTGCCGGCCCAGCTCGGCGGGGCGGTCGGAAACCTGGCCGTTCTCAGCGAGGTGGCAGCGGCAGGGGCTGGACGCGTCGAGGCCGTGGTGAACGCCTATTCCGACCGGCTCGGTCTCGCGACTCCCTTGCTGTCGTGGCACACGAACCGGCTGGTCGTCGCCGAACTCGCGGCGCTGCTTGCGGAGGTGACGGGAGTCGTCGGCAAGATCGCCCTCGACATCACGGTGCTCTCGCGCACCGAGATCGGTGAGGTCACCGAGCGGCTTGGAGCGGGGGAGGGCGGCTCAAGTGCCATGCCGCACAAGCGCAATCCGGTGACGGCAGTGCTCATCGTGTCGGCCGCACGCCAGGTGCCCGGCCTGCTTGCCACGGTGCACGGCAGCCTACTGGCCGAAGACCAGCGCCCATCGGGAGCATGGCACGCCGAGTGGCTGCCGCTTCGCGACCTGGAACGGCACGCCATTTCTGCAGTGACAGCGGCGGCGTCCCTCGCCGCGCGGCTCAATGTCGACGTCGAACGGATGGCCGCCAACCTCGAGGCGACGGATGGCCTCATCTACAGCGAGCGGGTCACGGCCATCCTCACCGATGCCCTGGGGAAATCGGCCGCATTCACCTTGGTCGAGAAAGCAGCAGCGGAGGCTGTCGCGACGCACCGCCCGCTGAAGGTCGTGCTGTCTGGCCAGCTCGCCGCCAACGGTTCGTCCGACGAACTGCGCACCCGCGTCTGGGCGGCCTGCGAAGCCGGCGGAGACACCGGCGCGTCAGACGCCGCCATCGATCGCGTTCTCGCACGTCACCGATGCGTGACGGCACCCCATTCCCCAACCGGCGAAGGAAGCCACACGCCATGACGATCCCAACCATTCACGGCACGATGCTGCCGGTTCGAAGCGGCGCCGCCGGTGCGCAGCTCGTCGTACTCGGACCATCGCTCGGCACGACAACGGCGCTCTGGGCAGAGGTCGCGCACCAGCTGGCCGCGAACTATCGGGTGCTGTGCTTCGACCTGCCCGGTCACGGCGTGAGCCCGGCCACCCGCGAGCCGTTCACCATCGCCGAGCTCGCCGCGGCCGTCGTCACCCTCGTCGATTCCGTCGGTGGCGGCTCGTTCCACTACGCCGGTATCTCATTCGGCGGCACCATCGGGCTCGAGCTGGCCCTCGCGTTCCCATCGCGCCTGGTGAGCCTGGCCGTCATCTGCTCAGGCGCCAAGATCGGCGCGGCCGACGGCTGGATCGACCGCGCAGCCCAGGTGCGTGCCAGCGGGACGGCCTCGCTGGTCGCCGGGAGCGCAGCGCGCTGGTTCGCCCCCGGCTTCCTGGAGCGTGATGCAGCGGCGGGTGGCAGCGCACTGAAGAAGCTGGTCGACGTCGACGACGAGTCGTATGCGCTCTGCTGCGAGGCGTTGGCCGAATTCGACGAGACGGATGCCGTTGCCGGCATCACGACGCCGACGCTCTGCGTGTCCGGCGAGTTCGACCTGCCGACGCCGACCCTCGTGCTCGCCGAGCTGGCCGCGGCTATTCCGGGATCCCGGCTGGTCACCATGACAGGGGTGGCGCACCTGCCGGCCTATGAGCGACCGGATGCTCTCGCCGCGTTGCTCGGTGAGCACCTGGCCGGCGTGCGGCCGGGAAGGACCCGCGCGACGGCATCCGTTTTCGACGACGGATTGGCGGTGCGGAGGGCCGTGCTCGGCGACGCACACGTCGATCGTGCAATTGCCGCGATCACGCCGGAGACTGCTGACTTCCAGGACTTCATCACGCGCTATGCCTGGGGTGAGATCTGGACGCGTCCCGGCCTCGACCGGCGCAGTCGCAGCCTGCTCACCCTCGCCAGCCTGATCACCGGCGGCCACCAGCACGAACTCGCCATGCACGTGCGTGCTGCGCTGACCAACGGGCTATCGCGTGCCGAGATCAGCGAAGCGATCCTGCACACCGGCATCTACGCCGGGGTGCCCGCTGCCAACGCCGCCTTCAGTGTGGCCAGCGATACCTTTGCAACACTCGACGCGGCGGTCGAACCCGCCCCTGACGCCGCACTGCAACTGCCAGAAGAGGAAACCACATGACCATGGACAAGACCTATCCGTCGGCCGCGGCAGCGATCGCCGATATCCCCAACGGAAGCTCACTGGCCGTCGGCGGCTTCGGTCTCGTCGGCGTGCCGATCGTGTTGATTCGCGCGCTACTTGCCCAGGGCACAGATGACCTGCGGGTGGTGTCGAACAACTGCGGCGTTGACGGGTGGGGGCTCGGTGAGCTGCTGGCCGCTGGGCGCATCAGCCGCGTGATCGCCTCATACATCGGCGAAAACAAGGACTTCGCCCGCCGCTACCTCGGCGGCGAACTCGAGGTCGAGCTGACGCCGCAGGGCACGCTCGCAGAGCGGATGCGCGCAGGCGGCAGCGGAATCCCCGCCTTCTACACCGCGAGTGGCGTTGGCACCATGGTCGCTGAGGGCGGCCTGCCATGGCGCTACGGTCCCGACGGCGAGGTGACCGTGCAGTCGCCACCCAAGGAGACCCGGCTGTTCTCCGGCCTCGGCGCCGAGAAGGAATACGTGCTCGAAGAAGCGATCGTCACCGACTTCGCCTTGATTCGCGCCGCGCGCGGTGACAAGCACGGCAACCTCGTGTTCGAGAAGTCGGCACGCAACTTCAACCCGCCGGCCGGCATGGCGGGGCGCATCACCATCGCCGAGGTCGACGAACTCGTCGAGCCAGGCGAACTCGACCCAGACGAGATCCACCTGGCCGGCATCTACGTGAATCGCATCATCGAGCTCACGCCGGACGAAGCAGCAGACCTCCCGATCGAAAAGACAACGACCAGGCCGAAGCCCACGGAAGGCAACTGACATGGCACTCTCCAGGAACGAAATGGCGGCCAGGGCCGCGCAGGAACTGACCGACGGCAGCTACGTCAACCTCGGCATCGGCCTGCCGACGCTCATCCCGAACTTCCTGCCCGCAGGGGTGCACGTGATCCTGCACTCTGAGAACGGCGTGCTCGGCGTCGGCCCGTACCCGTGGGAGGGGGAGGCGGATCCCAAGCTCATCAACGCGGGCAAAGAGACCATCACCGTGAATCCAGGGGCTGCGTACTTCGACTCTGCGGCCAGCTTCGGGATGATTCGCGGCGGCCTCATCGACGTTGCCGTGCTGGGGGCCATGCAGGTCTCCGCCACCGGCGACATCGCCAACTGGGCTGTCCCAGGCAAGATGATCAAGGGCATGGGTGGGGCCATGGATCTCGTGCACGGCGCCGACAACGTCATCGTCGTCATGGAGCACACCACCAAGACCGGGGAGCACAAGATCGTCACGGAGTGCGGCCTGCCGCTCACCGGCAAGCGCGTCGTCACCCGCATCATCACCGACCTCGCCGTCATCGACGTGACGCCGGACGGCCTGGTGCTGCGCGAGATCGCGCCAGGACTCAGCGTGACCGATGTACAGGCGGCAACGGGTGTTCCCCTCATCGTCACCGACGCGCCGCTCACCATCACGACCCTGCTCAGCGAAGTGGTCGCCTCATGAGGGAGGTGGTGATCTGCGAGCCGCTGCGCACCCCGATTGGCCGCTTCGGTGGCGTGTTCAAGAACGTCCCTGCTGCCGACCTCGCCGCCACGGTGATCGCCGCGCTGATCTCGCGCACGGGTATCGACGGCTCTGTCATTGACGACGTGATCTTTGGCCAGGGCTATCCGACGGCAGAAGCGCCGCCGATCGCCAGGGTCGCTGCCCTCGACGCAGGCCTGCCCGTCACGGTCGGTGGCCTTCAGGTCGATCGCCGCTGCGGCGCTGGCCTGCAGGCCGTGCTCGACGCGGTCATGCAGGTGCAGACCGGCATCAGCGATGTGGCGATCGCCGGCGGCGTTGACTCCATGAGCCAGGCTCCCTTCTATACCGTTGATTCGCGCTGGGGGATCGGTGGCACCGCAGGGCTCGTGCTGCGCGATGCCCTGGGCCGCGGACGCGAGACCGCAGGGGGCAAGAACTATCCGGTGCCCGGTGGCATGCTCGAGACGGCGGAGAACCTGCGCCGCGAGTACTCGATCTCCCGTGAGGAACAGGATGTGCTCGCCGTCAGGTCGCAGGACCGCGCGCTACGCGCCGTGGCAGAGGGTCGCTTCACTGACGAGATCGTTCCCGTGTCGGTGCCTGGCCGAAAGGGCCAGGTGAGTGTCATCGACGCCGACGAAACCCCGCGCCAGACCTCGCTCGAGGCGCTTGCTGCCCTGCGACCCGTCTTGCTCTCAGCGGATGCCGCAGCCACGGTAACGGCCGGCAACGCCAGCGGCCAGAACGACGCCGCTGCTGCCTGCATCGTGACGACGCCGGAGCGTGCCGCCGAACTCGGCCTCACGCCGCTGGTTCGCCTGGTCTCGTGGGCGCGTGCCGGCGTCGAACCGTCGCGCATGGGCATCGGACCGGTTCCCGCCACAGCGAAAGCACTGGAGCGAGCAGGGCTGGCGCTGGCCGACATCGACCTCATCGAGCTGAACGAGGCGTTCGCGGCCCAGGTGCTCGCCGTCGGCCGAGAGTGGGGCTTCACCGAATCTGACTGGGAACGCACCAACGTGAACGGTTCAGGGATCTCGCTCGGGCATCCGGTTGGCGCAACGGGCGCACGGATGCTGGCCACCGGCGCCAGGCAGCTGCACCGCCAGGATGGCCGCTACCTGCTCGAAACCATGTGCATCGGCGGCGGGCAGGGCCTCGCTGCGATCTGGGAACGGGTCTAGTCAGCACGCAAACAAGCAAGCGCCGCGAGGCCGACACCAGGAGTGCCTACGCCGGGAGTGTCGGCCTCGGACGGGGCTGAAGGGGACCCGAACCTTCAGCAGTCTTGCTTGTTTTGTTTGCTTGTTCCACACTGCGGCTGCGTCCTTTGAGAGGCCTGACGGCAACCAAAGAATCAACTATGACCAACCACGTTAGTTCTCATCCCAACGCCCGGGAACGGGCAGACGGTGGAGACGGTCAGCGCTAGACCGCGCCTACCCCCAGGTTGATGTAGGCAAGGTAGCCCGCTGGCGTCACGTCGATGGTGAGCAGTTGATCTTTGGTCGTGATGCCGGTGTCGGTGCCGGTCCCCGCGGTGCCGCCATTGAACGTGTCGCGGCCGATGTGGGTGCTGTACGGCAATGCCGTGAATACCTGGCCGGTGGTGAAGTCGTCATCGAAGCCAACCTGTCCGGTGAGCACGGTCCTCTTATTGATATGCACCTTGAGGTTGATGTGGACAGTGCGGCCGACGGACCAACCGGGCCAGATCGTGGTGAACTGCACGATGCCATCTGAGTCGGCGACCTGGGCGCCGCGCAAGTAGGTGCCGGCATCCGTTGGTGTGGCCTCGACGTCGCCAGAACTGTAGTTGCCATTGGAGGTCTCGCCGGAGGTGGGCTGCGCTTCTTCGCCCGCGTCGTTTCCCACGCTGGGCTCGGCGGGTGCGCTGGGCGCGGCGGGAGCGGCGGACGGAAACAATCCGCCGCCGTTGCCAGCAGTGGGTGCTCCGGAGGGTGGGACTCCTGCTCCGGGGCCGGGTGCTCCGGCGGGTGGTGCTCCGGAGGGAGGTGTTCCGCCAGGCGCTCCAGGTGTCGCGGTTGCAGGGATTGCGGCCAATGCGGCGATCACAGACGCTGGAGCGCTGTCCGTGGCGCCAGATCCACCCGTGTCGGCGCCGAGGGACGCGCTCTCGAAACCGGAGTAATTACCAGCGGCATCGCAGTGCCAGATCTCGACGACGCAGTTCGGAACCGGGGCACAGTCAGCATCCCAGACGCGGAATGCAAGGTCGAGCCGGGAGCCTGGCCGATCGTCGCGCAGGTTGCTGCGAATGGTGTCTACGTCGAAGTAATACGGTCCCTGAGCTACTTCTTCTGTCTTCAGGCCGCACGTTCCGATGGAGTCGAGCTTGGCGACGATGTCGCCGGATGAGGGGGTGGGTGTCGCGGCGCCCATGGATGCGTCTGTTGATCCGACATCCGTTGCACTCGAACAGGCAGCGAGGAACGCTCCGAGGCCGATCGAGCCACCGAGGCTGAGCGCCCTGCGTCGGCTGACGGTCAGCCGGCTGGTGGCGACGTCGGGGTGGGGGGACATACCGGCCTTCTGGTTGATGTGACGACTCAACGGCTCACCTCGCCCATTTTTGCTAGTTGGCGGGCATCCCGCACTAGCAAAAATGGGCGACTCATGGGTTGTGAAGCCGGTTTCTAGACGAGTTCCTTCACCGTGCCGTGCTTGATGTGCAGCCGGCGCTGGGCCCGCTTCGCCACGGCAGAGTCGTGAGTCACCACGATCAGGGTGAGGCCGCGTTCGCTCCACTGGCGTTCGAGCAGGTCCATGATCTCGTCGCGGGTGTCCTCGTCGAGGGCGCCGGTGGGTTCGTCCGCCAGCAGAACGGTCGGTTCCTTGACAATCGCCCGTGCGATGGCGACGCGCTGCTGCTGGCCGCCGGAGAGTTCCGCCGGTCGGTGGGATCCGCGCTCGCCGAGGCCCACGGATTCCAGGGCGGCTGCTGCCCTGGCCTTCCGTTCCTCGTTGCTGACGCCGAGCGGCGCCAGCGCGGTTTCCACGTTCTCCTGCGCCGTCAGCGTGGGGATCAGATTGAACCCCTGGAAGATGAAACCGATCTCTTTCGCCCGGATGTCGCCCAGCTTGTGGTCGCCGAGCTGGCTCAGATTGGCTGAGCCCAGCTCGATGGAGCCGCTCGTCGGGCGGTCGAGCGCACCGAGCATCTGCAGCAGCGTTGACTTGCCGCCGCCGGTTGGTCCCTGGATGGCGACCATCTGGCCGTCGGCGATCGACAGGTTGACCCCGTTGAGGGCGGTGACCTGGCGCTTTCCCTGGTCGTATCGTTTGCTCACATTGGTCAGTTCATACATGATTCGTGCTCCTTGGCATGGATGCGAAATTTGACGGTCGGATCTGCTGCTTATGCGACGCTGCGGAGCGCCTCTGCCGGACGAAGGCGCGCAGCGCGCCAGCCGCCGATGGCACCGGCAAGGAGACCGCCAAGCACCGCGAGTCCCACAGCGATGAGGATCACTGAGACGGTGACGGGAGCCGAGAGCGTGATGTCTGAGGTGGCTGCGGCCTGGGCGGCCTCGCCGAATCCGCCGCCGCCGAAGCCGCCGCCATCCGCTCCGCCTGGGCCACCTGCGCCGCCGCCGGGGCCGCCGGCAGTTGCCACAGCCGCTCCCGCCGTGAGCGTGGGGGCGATCACATTAATGACCAGGATGCCGATCAGGCCGACTGCGATGCCGATGACACCGCCGATCAGACCCTGCACCACTGACTCACCGGCAACCTGGCGCACGATGCGGCCGTTGGACCAGCCGATTGCCTTCAGGGTTCCGAATTCACGCGTGCGGCGGGTGACGCCGGAGATGGTGAACAGGATGGCGATTAGGAAGGCAGCAGCCAACACGATGAGTGAGAGCCAGAGGCCGAGGTTCTTGACGAGGTCCGCGGCGCTGGAGAGTGACCCTGACACGCTGGAGGCCAGGTCGGCCTGGGTCTTCACTGTGGCATCCGGAAGCGCTGTCTCGATGGCCGACTGCACCGCACCGATGTCGGTCGAGGATGCGGCCTGCACATAGATGTCTGAGACCTGGTCGGTGAGTCCGGAGAGGGACTGTGCAACGGCCAGCGGGATGTAGACGTTCGATGCCGTTGCAGCCGATGACGAGCTTGCGGTGACGAGTCCGACGACCGAGAAGTCGGTGCCGGCGATCGCGACGGTGTCGCCGACCGCGAGTGACTCGGTGGCGGCGTAGCTGGAGTCGAGCACGGCGACGTTGGATGTGGCATCCGCTTCGCTCAGCGTGCGTCCGTCGGTGAGTGAGACAGCCGAGAGGGGGCCGACAGCATCCTGCGCGGGATCCAGTCCGAGAACCGTGAATGAGTCGACGTTGAATGAGCTACCGCCCGCGCCGTCTGGACCACCGGTCGGAGGAGTCTGGCCGTCACCCGGTGCGCCGCCCTGCTGCATCTGCGAGAAATCGGGCAGTTGGCCGTCGAACGTCGTGTTGTTGAGGGTGAGGGTAGCTGCGGCAGCCGTGACGCCATCGAGTTCCTGCACGGTACCCAGCGCGGTAGCCGCCATGGTTTCGGTGCCTCTGGCAACCTCAAGACGCGACTGGTTGACCGAGGTGGTGCCATCGGTGGTTGCACCGTCAGCGGCGCCAAAATCGAACTGCTGCGGCCCCCCGGTGTTCGCTCCGCCCTCTGTTGGCGCGGCCGGGGTTTGCGTCACGGTGATGTCGGTGCCGACGCCGTAGACGGACTCAAGAACTTGTGCCTGCGCAGCCTGGACACCGCTGGAGACCGAATTCACGATGATGACGAGGGCGATGGCCAGGGCCATGCCAATCGCGACGATTGCTGTTTGCTTGCGACGACCCGCGAGCTCCCGGCGTAGGTAGGTGATGAACATTGCGCTCCAACTGTGAGTAGTGCTGGCTATGACCGGATGACGGCGGCCACGAGCAAAGGTAGGGGCGCGATTTATCGGGACACTATTGAATTCCTATGAGTTGGCTAAGGGGTTCAGTTCGGGTGTCGCCCACCATCGATGGCCCACAGGAGGCGCAGGGCCTGCTTATAGGCTTTTCATAGGAACATCCAGATACTGGAGACATGACAAGTCGAGCAGCATCACGCCCAGGACACGCCCCCAAGCTGACCAAGGCTGACGGCAGTGCCGTGCGCGTGCTCGTCGTCGACGATGAAGCGACGCTGCGTGATCTGCTCTCCATGGCGCTGCGCTACGAGGGCTGGGAGATCCGGACGGCGGCCGATGGCCAGCACGCGGTGAAGGCAGCCCGCGAGTTTCGACCGGATGCGATCGTTCTCGACATCATGCTTCCCGACATCGACGGCCTTGAGGTTCTGCAGCGCGTGCGGGAAGACGGCCAGGAGACGCCGGTGCTCTTCCTGACCGCCAAGGATTCGCTCGAAGACCGCATCGCGGGGCTGACCGCTGGCGGCGACGACTACGTCACGAAGCCGTTCAGCCTGGAGGAAGTCGTGGCACGTCTGCGCGGACTCATCCGCCGGTCGACGCTCGCGGTGGCCGACTCGTCAGACCCGATCATCACCGTCGGTGACCTCACCCTCGACGAGGACAGCTACGAGGTGAGCCGCGCCGGTGAACCCATTGAGCTCACGGCGACGGAGTTCGAGCTATTGCGATTCCTCATGCGCAATCCGCGACGGGTGCTGAGCAAGGCCCAGATTCTCGATCGAGTCTGGAGCTACGACTTCGGTGGCAAATCATCCGTTGTCGAGATTTACATCTCTTATCTGCGTAAGAAGATCGATGCGGGTCGGGAGCCGATGATTCACACCGTGCGGGGCGCGGGTTACATGCTGAAAGCAGTGGTGTGATCGACAAGGACGAGCGGAATGAGCCGGCATCGGGCGAGGCGCGTGAGTCGGATACGCCTGTGACCGACGACACCCCTGCCGCGACTGAAGCGACGCCCACAACCACGCGTCGGCGGCGCGCCCCGTGGACCCTGCGTCGTCGCCTCGTCGTCGCCGTCGTGGCTCTGCTCGCATTGGTCAGCCTGTCGATCGGAGCGGTGAGCGTGACAATCCTGCGAGCGTCGCTGCTGGATGGGCTCGATTCCCAGCTTGATTCGGCCGTTGAACGGTCTCGCGCCGTGCTCGATGGGCCAGTTCCTGGCAGCCAGAATGAGATATTTACCGCGCCATCTGCCGACGACATCCTCAACGGGCGGTCTCAACAGCTCGGAACTCTCGCGCTCGTCTTCGACGGGGCGACGATCACGGCTGCGTACACCGACGAGACGGGGGCGATTACCGATCTCACCGCGGCGCAGATCAACCTACTCATCGACCACGCCAGACAGGCGCATCCCGTCAGCGTCAACTTCGGGGGAGACCTCGGCGACTACCGGATCGAAGTCGGCGTGACGCCGTTTGGTACCGCGTACATCATCGGATTGCCGCTGGCGAGCGTCAACGGCACTGTCGCCGAGCTGGCAACCATCATCACCCTCGTATCACTGGTAGGCCTGCTGGTCGTTGCGGTGCTCGCTGCCTGGATCGTTCGTCTTGCGCTGCGTCCGCTCGCACGGGTGACTGAAACGGCAACCAGGGTTGCCGAACTGCCGCTGGACCGCGGCGAGGTCGAACTTGTCGAGCGTGTCTCTGCCGAGGATGCCGACCCACGCACCGAGGTCGGCAGCGTGGGTGCTGCGCTCAATCGGATGCTCGATCATGTGGACATCGCGCTCGAAACTCGGCACGCGAGCGAGCGCAAGGTTCGCCAATTCGTAGCGGATGCCAGTCACGAGTTGCGCACGCCGCTCGCCTCGATCCGTGGGTACTCAGAGCTGACCCGCCGCTCAGGGCAGGACCTGCCACCGGATGCCGTGCACGCCCTCGACCGCATTGAGTCGGAGTCGGTGCGCATGACGGGGCTGGTCGAAGACCTGCTGCTGCTCGCACGCCTCGATGAGGGCCGTGAACTTGAGCGCGAACCGGTTGACCTCACCCTTCTGCTCATCGATGCCGTCAGCGACGCTCATGCAGCTGGCGCCGATCACACCTGGGATCTTGACCTGCCAGAGGAACCGATTCAGGCCGTCGGCGATTCGGCGCGTTTGCATCAGGTGTTCACGAATCTGCTGGCGAATGCTCGGGTGCACACCCCGGCAGGGACCACGGTCACCGTCGCACTGCATGCCGAGGACAGCCAGGCGGTCATCACGGTGACGGATGACGGGCCCGGCATTCCGGAGGACCTCCAGTCGCGCCTGTTCGAACGTTTCGCCAGGGGTGACACGTCGCGGTATCGCGGTGTGGGAACCGGCAGCAGCGGCCTGGGTCTGGCCATCGTGCAGGCCGTCGTTGCAGCGCACCGCGGACGTGTCACCGTGACCAGCGAGCCGGGGAACACGCAGTTCCGGGTGGAGTTACCGCTCGAGTAGCAACGCCGGCGTGAGTGAGCGCGGGTCGGCTACGCGGCGTTGCGAGTGCGTGTGCGAGTGCGAGTGCTGGGAGTTGTTGCGCGGTGTTGTCCGCCGGGGTGCCATCGTCTATCCGGGTCGAGCCAGGCTGGGGCCTTGATCTCTGGGGACCCGTTAACCATGCGGATCTGCCAGCCCGAGGTGTCGATGCTGTGATGGTGGTACCAGCAGAGCAGTACTCCGTTGTCGATGTCTGTTTTGCCGCCGAGGTACCAGGGGATGACGTGGTGGGCTTCGGTCCAGGCCGGTGGGACGGTGCATCCCGGGATCGCGCAACCTCCGTCACGGGCGGCCATGGCCCTGCGTTGTGCCCGGGTGAAGAAACGTTCCGTGGTGCCGAGGTGGAGGACGTCGTTGCGGGCTCCGAGGACGATGGTTTGGGAGCCTCCCGCGCAGATCAGCTGTTTCACGGTGCGCATTGAGATCGGGGCGTCGATGCCGTCAATCCAGCCGACACCGACGCTGCGGCCATCACCGTTGCGGGCGTTGTCCGCACCGCTGCCGCTGCCGCTATCGTCGCGGATATCTGCTGCGAGGTCGGCTGCGTTCACGTGCACCATTACCGTCGGGGCCGCACCGCCCATCGTCGGGGTGCGCGGGTCGCGGGCGGTGTGGTCGAAGACGGCGCGGAGGATATCGGCGCGTTTCTCGGCCCCTGACCGGTCGTCAAACCCAAGTTCAGCACCGGGGATGACCTCGCCGGCAGCGATCCGGGCCTGCCGTTCCGCGTCGACGGCAGCTTCCGCGGCTTGTTCGGCGGCGGACGGGAACGTCGGGCCGGAGGCGTGGACTGCGGTCGCGCCGGGTACAGGTTCGGCCGCGCCCGTTCCAGGGCCAGTGCCCGTGCCCGCGCCAGAGATTCCGTGCCTCGCGTCGTAGGCGGGTCCGGCGTTGCCGGGGGTCTCGGTATGGGCGGAGAGATAGGTGTTGAAGATGCCGTCCATCACACCGCGAAGATCCGGGGTGACGCCGCCGCGGAGTGGGTAGAGGCCGTTCTTGAGCCGGCCGAAGCCGAAGCTGCTGCGGGCCTCGTGGTTGTCATCCGACGGGGCTGCGCCGTCGGGGTCGAGGCGGGCAATCCATACCTGGACCTGTCCCTTGATGCAGTCCGTGTCGAACGCAAACCCTGCATTCGGTAGGTCAGCGGTCTCAGCGGTGACTGCGCCGGTTGCGGCGGCGACCAGGGCTGCTTCGGCGCCGTGCAGGTCAGCCGGGTCGACGCGGGCGCGGATGCTGTTCAGCCCGGTCACGATGGCCTCGGCAGCCTCCAGTCCGAGGTCCCCGGCGGCGAGTGCGTCGGCGACAGCCGGGAACAGCGGCGGCAGCACCATGGTCAGGTCGTGGCGGGGCATCAGTTGGGCGCTGAGCTTGAGCCGTCGGCTCACGTCTTGCCGGGATGCGCGGGTGACCAGGGTGAGGAGCCCGGTGCCGTCGCTGCAGCCGAGCTTCCGGGCGAGCGAGTCCTTGCCGAGCCATTTCTCCGAGCGGTGTTCGATGTCGGCGGCGGAGCTGACGCGGGCCCCGTCGGCGAGGCGGCCGACGGCTTCGATCTCGCAGCTGGCCGCGATCGCGTCCTCGTCGGTGAGCTGGGAGTGCGAGAGTCTGGCCAGGGCTGTGGCGAACGCTTCACGAGCCTCGGCGATTGCCACGAGGGGAGGCAGCTCGGCGGGTTCGGTCGGAGGCGGATCCTCGGTGAGCAGAGTCATGTCGTCACCGCCGACAAGGCCGCTGCCCTGGCTGCCGAGATGGCCTCCGGGGGAAGAATTGTGATCGAATTTCGCATACCACAATCTTCCCAAGTACCGAAAGTTTATTCTCGGGAAGGAGGCAATCTGTGGACAGACCGCGACAACACACGCCTGTGGAGGAGCTGGTGCGACGAGGAAGGCGCAGCCAAAAGGCAGAGTACGCAGCCAGAAGCCAGAAGCCAGAAGCCAGAAGCCAGAAGCCAGAAGCGCAGCTAGTCGGCGTTCAGCCGACCGATGTACTCCGCAAACTGGTGCAGGTCATCCGCCGACCACTGCCTCAGGCGTTGTGAGGTCTTTGCCTTGTCGCTCGCTCGTGCCGCTGCGATGCGTCCGGCGGTCTCAGGGGTGAGGGTGAAAATGCGGGCTCGTCCGTCATGCGGATCGGGTTGAATGTCGATGAACCCGAGTTCTTCCAGCGCCTTTGCCTGACGGCTGACGACGCTTTTGTCGACGAAGAGAGCATCAGCGAGGGCTCCGGCGTGCATGGGGCCGCACTTAGACAGCATGCGCAGCATCTTCAGCCCGAACGGCTGGAGCATCGGGTCAATCGCGAGGGCTGCATCTCGCACGTTCAGCCTGACGCGGCCGACCAGGGTTGCCATCTGCTCTTCGAGATCGGCGATAGCCCGCTGAATCTCATCCTCGTCGTTCACCGAGCGACCTCTTACTCTCTCCGTCGCATCGGATGCTGCATCGCTCATAGTCACAGACTACTGAAATGAAGATTGGTAACGACTGAAATCCGGCGGTGCCGCCTGTATGTCGCCGCACGTACGACACCACAGCTGGCGACACCACATGCGGGCGACACCTCACACCAACGCGGCGTCTTGCGAGGGCAAGGCCGAAACTGAGGGCAAGGCCGACGGCGACTCGTTCAACCGAGCGATGTACCCGCAAAAGGCGAGCAGATCCGTTGCCGACCAACTGGCCATACGCTCGTGCAGTGCAATCGGGTTGGAAATCAAAGCCTCTGAGAGCCGTTCGGTTCCATGGGGAGTGATCTCGAGAAACCGAGCACGACCATCTGACGGATCGACATGGTTCGTGATGAGTCCCAGCTCTTCCAGCTGCTTTGCCTGCCTGCTGATGACGCTCCGGTCAACGCAGAGCGACTCAGCGGCAGCGCTCGCATGCTTCGGGCCGCATCGCATGATGAGCCGAAGCAGCTTCAGGCCGAAGGGCTGCAGCGCGGGATCGACAGCCAGGGCCGCATTGCGCACGCTCAACCGGATCTGTCCGGCGAGAATGCTCATCTGCTCTTCGACCATGAGGACTGCCTCAGCCGTGCTGAGCTCTTCGACCGTTGCCATTAGCGGTGAGTGTCGTCTGCTGGCTGGTCAGCGGATGTCGATGCCGAGGCATCCGCTGACAACTCAGTCGCTGCCAACTCGTCCGCGTCGATCACGTTGATCGACCCGGTCGGGTGTGCCAGCCCAACGGGAGTCAGGCCAACGGCGGCCGTGCTCACGTCAATGAGGATGTCCTCCATGTCCTGAATCTCTCGCTCGCGGTCAAGCGTCGCAACCGAACCGGTCGCCGTCGTGACTGCGCCTGCAGCGCCAACGGTGCCTACGGCGCCCGTCTTCGTCTTGATGCCGGCGGTCATCGTGCGGATTCCGCCCGTCTTGGCGGCCTTCAGCTGCACGGCGTTCTTGGTGCCGAGCTTTGCGTTCGGCAGGAAGATCACCGCGATGAGCGTGACGATCGCCAGCGGAACGCTCCAGAGGAACACTGTTCCGACGCCGGAGCCATATGCACCCTCAACGACGGCGGCAATGGCGTGAGGCAGCTGCGAGATCTGGGGGATCGTTCCGCTGCCGAGCGTCTGTGCCGCAGTGAGCTGGTCGGCTGGGCTGAGCGTCGCAATGCCGTCCTTGATGTGCTGGGCCACAGCGGTGCCGAGTACGGAGCCGAGCACTGAGACGCCGATGGTGCCACCGAGGCTGCGGAAGAACGTCACAGCGCTGGTTGCAACACCGAGGTTCTTGACCTCAATGGAGTTCTGCACAACGAGAACCAGGTTCTGCATGAGCATGCCGAGGCCTGCGCCAAGGATTGCCATGTAGATACCGACGAGCACGAGGCTGGTTTCGGCGTCGAGTGTGCTGAGCAGTGCAGTACCGGCGATGATGAGAACGCCACCGGAGACCATGATGGCCTTCCAGTTACCGCGTCGGCTGATCAGGTTTCCGAAGAAGGTCGACGCGATGAGCAATCCACCCATCATCGGGATGGTGAGCAGGCCAGACTGCGTCGGCGTTGCGCCACGGGCCAGCTGCATGTACTGCGCCAGGAAGACCGAGGTGCCGAACATGGACACGCCCACCGAGATGCTGGCGATGACCGAGAGCGTGAACGTGCGGTTCTTGAACATGGTGAGCGGAATGATCGGCTCAGGCGTCTTGAACTCGACGATAACGGCGGCGATCAGGAGGATCGCAGAACCGGCAACCATCAGGAACGACGGAACGGATGCCCACTCGAACTGGCTCCCAGCCAGCGTGACCCAGATGAGCAGCAGCGAGATTCCGGCAGCGATCAGCACAGCACCGAGGTAGTCGATGTGAACCTTGCGCTTGGGGTGCTTCGGCAGGTGCAGGGTGAGCTGCAGCATGATGATCGCGAGAACGGCCACCGGAAGTGCGATGAAGAAGTTCCAGCGCCATCCGATTGCATCGGTGACGAGACCACCGAGCAGCGGGCCACCAACGGTACCGATGGCCATGACGGCACCGAACAAGCCGGCGTACTTTCCGCGGTCACGCGGGCTGATGATGTCGGCCATGATGATCTGGCTGAGTGCGGCGAGGCCACCACCGCCGAGTCCCTGCATCACGCGGAACACGATGAGTGTGTCTGTGCTCTGCGAGAAGCCGGCAAGCGCCGAGCCGAGAACAAAGATGACGAGCGCGAGCTGGATGAGCAGCTTGCGGTTGAAGAGGTCGGCGAACTTTCCCCACAGCGGCGTTGAGACCGTCGTGGCGAGCAGGGTCGCTGTAACGACCCAGGTGTACGCGGACTGGTTTCCGTTCAGATCGGAAATGATCAGCGGCAATGAGGTGGATACGACCGTACCGGCGAGGATCGACACGAACATGCCCAGGAGAAGCCCGGAGAGGGATTCCAGAACCTGGCGGTTGCTCATGGTTCCATCGGCGGAAACGGTGGACTTCGGGGGCTTCTTGCCCTTGCGTTGTGGTGCTTCTGTAGTGCGCGTGGCGCGTGACATCTGACTCCTGCTAGTAATTGATAGATATCAACTATAAACCGATAGTGGATAGGTGTCAACTACTTTTCTGGTGCTTCTCGGCATTGACCCGTATGGTGGGTGGCTGTTGTGTACTAGTAAGAGGAAGAACCCACGTGACTACGATTCCCCGCCTTGTTGCTTTCGACCTGGACGATACCCTCGCTCCGTCGAAGTCCGCTCTGGACCCGCGTATGGCCGCACTGCTGGTGCGCCTGCTCGATGTAGCTGAGGTGTGCGTGATTTCGGGCGGCCAGATCGCCCAGTTCCAGATGCAGCTCATTGACAACTTGACGGATGTCGATGGCGCAGCCCTCGGTCGCCTGCACCTGATGCCCACCTGTGGCACCCAGTACTACCGCCACTCCCAGGGTGACTGGGCCCAGATCTACGCCCAGAACCTCACTGATGACGAGAAATCCCGCGCCCTGGCCGCCGTTGAGGCGTCTGCGCGCGAGCTGGGCTACTGGGAGAGCGAGACCTGGGGTCCGATCCTCGAAGACCGCGGTTCACAGATCACGTTCTCCGCACTCGGCCAGGCTGCTCCCGTCGCCTCGAAGGTGGCATGGGACCCGACTGGCTCCAAGAAGAACGCCCTTCGCGAAGCGGTGCAGGCACAACTGGCCGACCTCGAGGTGCGATCTGGCGGCTCAACGTCCGTTGATATCACCCGTCGCGGCATCGACAAGGCTTACGGCATGCGCCGCCTCGCAGAGCTGAGCGGCGTTCCACTGGGCGACATGCTGTTCGTGGGCGACCGCCTCGACCCCGACGGCAATGACTACCCGGTGAAGGCGCTCGGCGTCGAATGCATCGCCGTCACCGGCTGGGAAGACACGGCATCCGTCGTTGAGCGGCTGATTCCTCAGCTGGCCGCCGCCGCAGCCTAAGACAATCGGGGGAGTGATGAACGCGAGTCGCGAACGTGTCTGGGTCGGTTCGTACACGGGCACGGCCGGTGCGGGTGATGGCATCGGCTCACTGAGCATCGATGACGCAGGGCGCACCCGGTGGGCCGGCGTTGCCGTGCAGGCGGACTCGCCCTCGTTCCTCGCCAGGCACCCAACGCTTCCCCTCTTATATGGCGTCGGTGAGGTCACCGCGACGGTGCAGGCCTATCGAGTGGTCGAGCCAGACGCTGCGACGCCGCGGCTCGAACCGGTCGGCGACGCATGGCCGGCTGGCGAAGCAGCCTGCCACGTTGCCGTCGATCCGGCCGGGGCATACCTTGTCGTCACGTGCTGGGGGAGCGGTGACGTTCTCTACTACGAGCTCACCGCCGACGGCGCACTCGCCAGTCGCAGTGTCGCGCCGGCCGCAACCGACCCGTACCCAGTGCAGCCAGGCGCAGAGCCACGCGTTTCACGGGCGCATGCAACCCTGATCCTGCCGGATGGCTCGCTCATCACCACCGACCTCGGGTTCGACCTGGTTCGAACATGGACCGTCACGCCGGGCACCGGCCTCGTTGCCGTCGCCGATATTCCGCTGGGGTACGGCAGCGGCCCCCGTCACCTGGTGCTGCACCAGAGCGGACACGTGTACGTCGTGACCGAATACTCCGTTGAGGTCGTCGTGCTCGCACCGGATGCCGCTGCCGGGTTCAGTGTCATCGACCGCGTCCCAGCGAGCGTGCGTGGCGCCCAGGACGGAGACACCGCAGCCGAGATCTCACTGGACGACGCCGGCCGCCACGTCTACGTCACGGTACGCGGCTCTGACATCGTCTCCACCCTGACCGTGTACGCCGACGGCGCCCAGCTGCAGTCCTTGACCGACACGCCGTGTGGCGGACACATCCCTCGCCATCACCTGCTCGTTGGCAACCTGCTCCTGGTGGCGAACCAGGCGTCGAGTACCGTCGTGACGTTCGCGCTCGATGCCGAGACCGGCGTCCCCGCGACGATTGTTGACACGGTGGCCGTCGGCTCGCCGACCTACCTGCTGCCCTTCGCGCGCTAACCGGCCCGCCGCCCACGTGGAACCGCCCCACCGGGGTCGATTTGCACAAACGGCGTGGCATCCGGTAGCGTATGACAAAGCCAAAGACCGCCGGTTATTGCCGTGCTCAGAAATGAGTGAAGCAATCGAAGGTTCATGTACATGAACGGCCCGCGCAGGATTCGAAGTATTGAGAGCAGTTCTTGTAGAACTGCTCACCGCTCCGGCCTTGCGCTGGAGCTTTTTTTATGTCTGCGCCAAGGGCTACCGGCACTGAATGCAAATTCAAGATCAAGATCAAGAGGAGCGCCATGGCGAACAAGGAAGCATCGGTCGCCGAGCTTACGGAGAAATTCCAGAGCTCGACCGCCGTTCTGCTCACCGAGTACCGCGGTCTCACTGTTGCCCAGCTCAAGCAGCTGCGCACATCCATCAGTGAGGACGCCACGTACGCCGTGGTAAAGAACACGCTCACCAAGATCGCGGCGAACAACGCGGGCATCACGTCATTTGACGATGAGCTTGCTGGTCCGTCCGCTATCGCTTTCGTGCACGGTGACCCAGTCAACGTCGCGAAGGCTCTGCGTGCCTTTGCCAAGGCAAACCCTCTCCTGGTGATTAAGGGCGGTTACTTCGACGGTAGCCCGCTCACCGCCGCAGAGGTAGGCAAGCTCGCCGACCTCGAGTCCCGTGAAGTTCTGCTCGGCAAGCTTGCCGGCGCCTTCAAGGCCTCGCTGTTCGGAGCCGCATATCTGTTCAACGCACCGCTGTCGAAGGCCGTTCGCACGGTCGACGCGCTGCGTGAGAAGCAGGAGTCCGCGAACTAGGCATCAGCCTCGTCTCGCGGTGAGTAATTTACGAAAACTAAGGAGAAAATCATGGCAAAGCTTTCAACGGAAGAGCTGCTTGAGCAGTTCAAGGGTCTGACCCTCATCGAGCTCAGCGAGTTCGTCAAGGCATTCGAGGAGACCTTCGAGGTCACCGCCGCTGCTCCGGTTGCTGCTGCAGCCGCTGCTGGCCCCGCTGCCGCAGCTGAAGAGGTCGAAGAGCAGACCGCTTTCGACGTCATCCTCGAAGCAGCTGGCGACAAGAAGATCCAGGTCATCAAGACCGTGCGTGAGCTCACCAGCCTCGGCCTGGGCGAAGCAAAGGCAGTCGTCGACGGCGCTCCCAAGGCTGTCCTCGAAGGCGCAAGCAAGGAAGCTGCCGAGAAGGCAAAGGCTGCTCTCGAAGAAGCCGGCGCAACCGTTACCCTCAAGTAATCTCGCCCCGCAAGGGGTGCTTCTTGAGGCGTGATCGGCGCTTGTCGTTGATTCGATAAGCGCAGGCATGCACCAGAAAAGGGCGTCGTCTCCATTACGGGGACGGCGCCCTTTTGGCGTTTAACCGCGCGCCAAACCGACCGGATGTCTGGCTCATCACTCCCCGTTGTCGAACGCGAAAAACGCGCCTAATTTGGGAAACGGAAACCGGCTCACCCCGGTGAACCGGCCTCCAGACCGTGCGCGTTCTCACCCTGAACGCGTGCTTTGAACGAGGAGGAATAATGCGATCCACACGGACTCGCCGCCTCAGCGTCCCGCTGGTCGTCGCGGCGTCAGCCGCCCTCGTACTCGCCGGATGCACGAGCGGTACGAGCACGAACTCCACGAGCGCTACGGCGGTCGACTTGAACGGCGTCACACTGAATGTGGCCGCAGACTGGTCGGGAGCCGAACAGACGAGCTTCGAGAAGGTGCTCGCCCAATTCACCGAGGAGACCGGTGCCACCGTCAACTACACGAGCTACGGCACCGATGTCGCCACCACGCTGAACACCAAGATTCAGGGCGGTGACCCGCCCGATGTCGCCGTCATCCCGCAGCCAGGTCAACTGGACGCGCTGGCGAAGGCCGGCAGCCTGATCCCGCTGGACAGTGCAACGTCAGACACCGTCAAGGCGAACTACAGCCAGGACTGGGTTGACCTCGGCTCGTCAGACGGCAAGCTCTACGGCGTCTGGTTCAAGGGCACGAACAAATCGACTGTCTGGTACAACACCGATGTCTACGACACGGCGGGTGCAACGGCACCGGCCACCTGGGACGACTTCACCAAGCAGCTCACGCTGGTCTCAGATTCTGGTGTCTACGGCCTCTCTGTGGGAGCGGATGCCGGCTGGCCCCTCACCGACTGGTTCGAGAACGTGTACCTGCGCTCCGCCGGCGCTGACATGTACGACAAGCTCGCCACCCACGAGATCCCGTGGACAGATCCATCCGTCACCGAGGCACTCACCATGCTCGGGACGCTGTGGGGAAACACCACGATCATGCAGCCAGGGGCTGCGCAACGCACCTTCGGTGACTCCGTGATTGCCGTGTTCGGTGACCCGCCGGCCGCCGGAACCGTGTACGAGGGCGACTTCGTGATCGGGAACATCCAGAGTGACACCAAGGCAGAGGTTGGCAAGACGGCGCAGTTCTATGACTTCCCGTCTATCAACGGTTCAGAGCCCTCGGTTGTCGGTGGCGGTAACGCCGCTGTGCAGCTGAAGGACAACAAGGGCGCCGCCGCGCTGATGAGCTACCTGGCGACGCCGGAGGCTGCCACCATCTGGGTGAAGGAAGGCGGATTCACCTCTCCAAACAAGGAGGTGGACGTCAACGCGTACCCGGATGATATCAGCCAGAAGATCGCAGAGGCGCTGGTTGATGCGAAGATCTTCCGCTTCGACATGTCCGACCTCGCGCCGAGTGCTTTCGGTGGAACCAAGGGCGCAGGCGAATGGCAGATCCTGATCAACTTCCTGGAGAACCCAACGGATGTCGCAGGAACTCAACAGCAACTGGAGGACGCCGCGCAGGCGGCCTGGGCGCAGTAGTCACAGGCGGACCGAGGGAGGTGACGCGTGATGAGCGCGACAGCGGCAGTGCCAGCGGCAGTGCCAGCGGCGGTGCCACAGGATGGCCCTCCGCACAGTGGGGAACATTCGAAGGGTTCCCGCGCCGCGAGGCGTCGCCGCTTTCTCATCGCTGCAGCCTTCCTCGGGCCTGCTCTGTTCCTGTTGATCGTGCTCGTCGCGTACCCGGTGGTTTATTCGGTGTGGCGATCCTTCTTTGACGCTGCAGGGGGCGCCTTCGTCGGGCTCGACAACTACGTCACGATGTTCACCGATCCGGCGACATTTACCGCCATCAGGAACAACGTGATCTGGGTGGCCGTCGTGCCTGTCACCGTCACGATCCTCGGGCTGATCTTCGCGGTTCTCATGGACCGCATCAAGTGGGGCCTGGCCTTCAAGCTGATCGTCTTCATGCCGATGGCGATCTCCATGGTCGCGGCCGGCGTGATTTTCCGCACCGCGTTCCAGGAGAACCCGCAACTGGGTGTGGTCAACGCCTCCCTCGTCGCCATTCACGACGCCTTCGGCGGCAATTCCGCCTTCCCCAATGCTCGGCCGAGGGAGGAGGCAGGGCTGGTCGTCTCAGATGGCGGGCTGTCCGGCGGCGCAGTGGTTGAGCCAGGCGGCACGCAGGACTTTCCCATTATCGGCATCCCGCCAGACTCCGTGCCGTCGGGTGCGGCCATCGCTGTCGCGGCCGCGACGGTACCGGATGCCATCACCGGTACGGTCTGGCTCGACTTCGTGCCGGGCGGCGGTGGCACACCGGCCACCGTTGGCGACGGCAAGAAGGGGCTGCCGGGTGTCGAAGTGGTGGCTCTCGGCCCGTCGGGCGGGGTGATCGCAACCGCCCACACCGCTATCGACGGCACGTACTCGCTCGCGGGCTTGAGCTCAGGCAGCTACACGGTGTCGTTGCCGGCGTCCAACTTCGTCGCTCCATACAGCGGAGTGTCGTGGCTGGGGCCCGGCCTTGTGACGGCGGTGGTGATCCTCAGCTATGTCTGGATCTGGGCCGGCTTTGCCATGGTGATGATCGCATCCGGTCTCTCAGCGATGGACAGGTCGCTGCAGGAGGCCGCCCGCATGGACGGCGCGAACGAATGGCAGGTGTTCAGGCGCATCACGGCGCCACTGCTGTCCCCTGTGCTCATCGTGGTGTTCGTGACCCTCATCATCAACGTGCTGAAGATTTTCGACCTGGTCTACGTGATACCTCCGCCATCATCGCTGCCCGATGCCACGGTGATCGCCGTGCAGATGTGGACGGTCTCGTTCGGCGGCGGCAATAACCAGGGCCTCGGCAGCGCGCTCTCCGTGCTGTTGCTGGTGCTCGTGCTGCCGTTCATGATCATCAACGTGCGTCGATTCCGGATGGACAAAGAGCGATGACACACGCGACGGATGTGCCAGACCTGCCAGGATCTGCGCCGCTGGCCAGCGCAACCAGCGCCGCGAACCTGTCGATCGTCAAGCCGAAGCGCACGGTGGCCGGGCGCATCGTGAGCTTCCTCGGTCGCGGCGTCGTCAACGTCGTGCTTGCACTCATCGCCATCTTCTGGCTGGTGCCGACTGTCGGCCTGTTCGTGGCGTCCCTCCGCAACAGCACGGACAACAGCCAAAGCGGATGGTGGACGATCTTCACCGCACCGGCCCAGCTCACCCTGGAGAATTACGGCAACCTGCTCGGCAACAGCCAGTTCATGAGCTCGTTCGTCAACACGATCATCATCACGGTGCCGGCGACGCTTCTGGTCATCATCATTGGCGCACTGGCCGGCTACGCGTTCGCGTGGATCGACTTCCCCGGCCGCGACTGGCTCCTGATCATTGTCATCGTGATGCTGGCGGTGCCCGTGCAGGTTGCGCTCATCCCGATCGCACGGCTGTTCGGCAGCCTCGGCCTGTTCGGTTCCGTCGTTGGCGTTGTGATCTTCCACGTGTCGTTCGGGCTGCCGTTCGCGATCTTCCTGCTGCGCAACTTCTTCACCCAGATACCCAGCGAACTCATGGAGGCGGCCAAGCTCGACGGTGCGAGCGAGTGGCGCATCTTCACCAGGCTCATCGTTCCCCTCGGGATGCCGGCCATCGCCTCCCTCGGCATCTTCCAGTTCCTCTGGGTCTGGAACGACCTGCTGGTGGCGCTGATCTTCACGAATGCCTCTTCACAGCCGGTGACGGTGGCGATTCAAAGCCAGCTTCGCCAGTTCGGCGCGAATATCGACGTGTTGTCCTCTGGCGCGTTCCTGTCGATGATCATCCCGCTGATCGTGTTCTTCGCCTTCCAGCGCTACTTCGTGACGGCACTTCTGGCCGGTTCGCAGCGTTGATCCGATCGCGCTGCTCCGATCGCGCTGCTCCGATCGCGCTGCTCCGACCCACCGGTGCCCTAGCCTCGAATCATGGCTAGAAGCATCGCAACCAACACCAGCGTCGACCTCGAAAAACTTCTCGACTTCGTGCGCCCGCGGCACCGGATGCTGCTGGCCACCATGCGTGCAGACGGCCGGCCCCAGATGTCTCCTGTCGCCGGTGGCGTCGATGCCGCCGGACGGATCGTCATTTCGACGTACCCCGCGCGCGCCAAGGTGCGAAACCTTGAGCGCGACCCGCGGGCATCCGTCACCGTGTTCTCCGACGACTGGGACGGCGCCTGGGTGCAGGTCGACGGCGAGGCCGAGGTGCTTCATTTACCGGAGTCGGTCGACGGGCTTGTCGACTACTTTCGCTGCATTGCGGGGGAGCACCCCGATTGGGATGAGTACCGGGCCGCGATGGTGATTCAGGGCAAGTCTCTGATCAGGATCACGCCGACGCGCTGGGGTCCGATCGCCACGGGCGGCTTTCCGCCGGATGTCGCCGAACGGCTCGACGCGCCCCACTAGATGTGGCCGCAGGCTCACCAATGAGGGGCCAGAAGACATAACGATTTAGTATCAGAGAGCGCTTTCACGGGGCTTTGGTTGCTCCCGGTTCTATCCGCCCGTATCTTTGGTCTGTAAACGCTTGCTACGTAGCCGCTGCCCCCGGCAGTCGCCGTACGAGCGCTTTCTTTATCTCAACGAGGAGGAACCGAATGAGCGTGAAATTGCACCGTCGACTCATCATCCCGACCGCCGTCGCAGCAGTCATCGGACTCGCGCTCACCGGTTGCGGAAATGGCCCTGGCGCCACGACTGAAGAATCTGGCGCGGCAGGAGACGGTGAAGTCACCGTTTACGGCACGATTGCCGACACCGAGGCCGACCTGCTTGAGCAGTCATGGGCCCAGTGGGAAAAAGACAACAACATCGACATCAAGTACGAATCGTCGAAGGAATTCGAAGCGCAGATCGCGATTCGCGCCCAGGGCGGCAACGCTCCTGACCTCGCGATCTTCCCGCAGCCCGGCCTGCTGGCCGACCTCGCAACGCGTGGCTACCTGAAGCCGGCATCCGCTGATGTCGAAGCCAACGTCGATGAGGGCTGGTCGAAAGACTGGAAGGCCTACGGCACTGTCGACGGCACCTTCTACGGCGCACCGCTGATGGCCAGCGTCAAGGGCTTCGTCTGGTACTCCCCGAAGAACTTCGCTGAGTGGGGTGTAGAAGTTCCCCAGACCTGGGACGACCTGCTCGCCGTCACGAAGACCATCCAGGAGAAGACCGGCAAGGCGCCATGGTGCGCTGGCTTCGGCTCCGGCGATGCAACAGGCTGGCCGGGAACGGACTGGGTCGAAGACCTCGTCCTCCGTCAGTCAGGCGCTGAAACCTACGACAAGTGGGTGAAGAACGAGATTCCGTTCACCGATGCGGCCATCAAGGGCGCATTCGACTCCGTGGGCGAAATCCTGTTGAACCCGGCATACGTCAACGCCGGTTTCGGTGACGTCGCTTCCATCAACAGCACCGCATTCGGTGACGTTGCAACGCCGATCTCCGACGGAACCTGCGCGCTGACGCACCAGGCTTCGTTCTTCGACGGCTTCATCACGGATGCCGGCGGAGAAGTCGGCCCCGACGCTGACGTGTGGGCATTCATCACCCCCGGTGAAGAAGCCGGCGCATCAGCCGTCACCGGTGGTGGCGAAATCGTCGGTGCATTCTCCGACGATGCAGACACCCAGAAGGTTCAGGCCTACCTCTCGAGCGCTGACTGGGCTAACAGCCGCGTCGCTCTCGGTGGTGTGATCAGCGCCAACAAGGGTCTCGACGCGAAGAACGCCAAGAGCCCGATCCTGCAGCAGGCCATCACCATCCTGCAGGACCCGAAGACGACCTTCCGCTTTGACGCATCCGACCTCATGCCGGGTGCCGTAGGCGCAGGAACGTTCTGGAAGGGCATGGTCAACTGGACCAACGGAACACCGACGGACGAGGTGCTCACGAGCATCGAAGCCGGCTGGCCGTCCAGCTAACACGCGCTCGCGCAACAAAAAATCACAATGAACGTGGGCTGACTTCGCGCTGCGAAGCAGCCCACGTTTGATTACTGGTATAACGTGGCGATACCGATTATCGCCCTCGGGTTGATTGCTCTTACGGTCCGTTGAGTTCACTGCCGCACTCGAAAGGGTTCCAATGTCAGCATTCTTCGCCTGGCTCGGACAGATGCCGCCCCTGGTCCAGGTGCCCATCATCATCCTGGCCTTCGTGGTGGTCGTCGCCGCGATCCTCTTCTTCGTCGAGATAGCGCCGCGGTCCGGACGCCTGTACACCGGCATCCGCTTGGCTGTGTGCATTGCGGCTCCGGCCCTGGTGCTGATCCTGGTCGGTTCCTATGACTGGGCCGTCATCGTCGCGGCAGTTCTCGGTGGGCTGTTCTTCATTCTCGACTTCCGCTCACGCAAGGGAGCCGGCTACCTCTTCCAGCTGGTCGGTTTCCTCTCACCTGCCGTGCTGTTGCTGGCCATCGGGTTGGTCATCCCCACGATCCAGACCGCAGTTCAGGCCTTCCAGAACTCGCGCGGAACTGAATTCGTCGGTTTTGACAACTTCATCTGGGTGTTCACGCAGCCTGAGGCAATCCGCACGGTGGGCAACACCATCGTCTGGGTGCTCGTGGCGCCGCTTGTCTCCACCATCGCTGGGCTCGCATACGCCGTCTTCATTGACAAGAGCAGGGGCGAGAAGTACTTCAAGATCCTGGTCTTCATGCCGATGGCCATCTCGTTCGTTGGCGCATCCATCATCTGGCGCTTCGTCTACACCGCTCGCCCCGCAGACCAGAACCAGATCGGCCTGCTGAACCAGATCGTGGTGTGGCTGGGCGGAACCCCCGTCGACTTCCTCGCCGTTGAACCGTGGAACACCCTGTTCCTCATCGTCGTGCTGATCTGGGTTCAGACCGGATTCGCGATGGTCGTGCTGTCAGCGGCAATCAAGGGCGTCCCCGGTGAACAGCTGGAGGCCGCAGAGCTCGACGGCACCAACGGTTGGCAGCGCTTCGTCAACGTGATCGTGCCCGGCATCCGTGGCTCCCTCATCGTTGTGCTGACGACCATCTCGATCGCATCGCTGAAGGTCTTCGACATCGTTCGTACGATGACTGCCGGTTCCAACAACACCAGCGTCATCGCCAACGAGATGTACACCCAGTTCAAGAACTTCGAACAGGGTCGCTCAGCGGCATTCGCCGTTGTGCTGTTCCTCCTGGTGATGCCGATCGTGGTCTACAACGCCAGACAGATCAAAAAGCAGAGGGAGATCCGATGAGCGCCGTGCTGCCTATCGACCTGCCGGTCGATCCTGAAACCGAAGCGCAACTGCGGAACGGTGAGAAGAAGAGCGAACTCGGTGTCGCCAAGCGCACCAAGAAGCGACTGACCAGCCGTGGCGCCACTATCGCGGCTCTCCTCATCGCGATCGTGTGGACGATTCCGACGTTCGGCCTGTTCGTCTCGTCGTTCCGCCCTGCACAGCAGGTGCGCACTACCGGCTGGTGGACGATGTTCGCCAACTGGGGTGTCACCCTCGACAACTACACCGACGTCCTCGCAGCGGGCAACAGCCAGCTGAACCTGGCTGGCGCGTTCATCAACTCGATCGCGATCACGCTTCCCGCGACCATGCTCCCGCTGATCATCGCAAGCCTCGCCGCATACGCATTCGCCTGGATCGACTTCAGGGGCAAGGACATCCTGTTCATCGGGGTCTTCGCGTTGCAGATTGTGCCGCTGCAGATGGCCCTTGTGCCGCTGCTTCAGCTCTTCTCGCAGGGCACGATCTTCGGCTTCCCTGTCGTCGAATCCCTGAACGCTGGTGGCGGATACGCGCAGGTATGGATTGCGCACACCATGTTCGCTCTGCCGCTCGCCATCTTCCTGCTGTACAACTTCGTGTCAGAGATCCCCTCTGAGGTGATTGAGGCCGCACGAGTGGATGGCGCAGGCCACGGCCAGATCTTCTTCCGGATCATCCTGCCGCTGACCATGCCTGCACTGGCCTCGTTCGCGATCTTCCAGTTCCTGTGGGTGTGGAACGACCTGCTCGTCGCCCTGATCTTCGCCGACGGGGCTGTGGCTCCCATGACGAAGCTGCTCGCAGAGATCACGGGTAGCCGTGGCCAGGACTGGCACCTGCTCACAGCGGGCGCATTCATCTCGATCCTGGTTCCGTTGCTGGTGTTCTTCGCGCTTCAGCGGTTCTTCGTGCGCGGCCTGCTGGCCGGTTCCACGAAGGGATAACACGCTCCACCTGTATGGGTCGCCCGGTTTTGCTCGTGCTTCGGCATTTCGACGAGCACAGCTGGGCGGCCCATTACGTGTGTGCGGTCACGTCAGTCGCGGAGCTTAGAGTGAAACCATGAGCGGAATGCACGGCGGCGGAAGCCGCGGAGGTGGTGGCGGCGGCACAGGCGGAGGCCCTGCACGCCGAGCCGGTCGGATCAGCGGCGGCGACGCCAAGGCGCAGCGCGCGGAGAATGCCAAGGCGCCGCGCATCCCCAACCTGCTTGGCCGCATCTGGCAGCTGTTCGTGCCGTACAAACCGCAGCTGGTCGTCACCGTCATCCTGGTGCTGATCGGTGCGACGCTCTCGGTCATCCCGCCGCTCCTGACGCAGCGGGCATTCGACGACGGACTCTTCCCCGCCTCTGGCACACCCAACCTGTCGACCCTGGCCTGGCTCGTCGGGCTGATGATGGTGGTCTTCATCGCGTCGGCGCTGCTCGGCGTCTGGCAGACCTGGCTCACCGCAACGGTGGGCAACAAGGTTATGGGCGCGCTGCGCGTGAACCTGTTCACGCACCTGCAGGCCATGGAACTCAGCTTCTTCACCAAGACCAAGACCGGCGTCATCCAGTCACGCCTGCAGAACGACGTCGGCGGAGTGGCCAGCGTGCTGACCAACACGATCTCGAGCGTGCTCGGCAACACCGTCACGGTCATCGCCGCGTTCGTCGCCATGCTGCTGCTCAACTGGCAGCTGACCATCGTGGCCGTCATCCTGATGCCGATTCTGGTCATCGCGCAGCGCCGCGTCGGCCAGGTGCGGGCACGGATCGCCGCCAAGACGCAGGAATCGCTCTCAGACATGACGGCGATCACCCAGGAGACGCTGAGCGTGTCCGGCATCCTGCTGTCGAAGAGCTTCACCAGGCAGAAGACGGAGATCGGTCGCTACGCCGACGAGAACGCCAACCAGATTCGCCTGCAGGTCAGCCAGCAGATGAGTGGCCAGTGGTTCTTCGCCATGGTCAACATCTTCCTCGCCAGCATCCCCGCGATCGTCTACCTCGTCTCAGGACTGCTCATCACCAATGGGGCAACGGATGTCACGGCCGGCACCATCGTCGCCTTCACCACCGTGCAGGCCAGGCTCATGTTCCCGCTGCTCGGCTTGATGCGCGTCGCACTCGACCTGCAGACGTCGAGCGCGCTGTTCGCCCGCATCTTCGAGTACCTCGACCTGAAGCCCGCCATCAGCGACAAGCCGACGGCGATTCCGGTGCCAGAGGGAGGACCCGACTTTGGGCAGGTCGCATTCGACCACGTCTCGTTCGCGTACCCCGATGCGACGTCCGATGCCCGTCCGACGCTCGACGACGTGTCATTCACGATTGCGCCGGGGGAATTCGCGGCGTTCGTCGGCCCGTCTGGGGCAGGCAAGACCACCGTGTCATACCTGATCCCACGCTTCTACGAGGCATCTGGCGGCCGAGTGCTCTTCTCAGGGACCGACGTGCGCGACCTGAGCCAGGAGTCGCTGGTGTCCCACATCGGCATCGTGAGCCAGGAGACGTACCTGTTCCACGCGACCATCGCCGAAAACCTGCGGTACGCGAAACCGGATGCGACGGATGCTGAGCTCGAGACGGCCGCACGGGCCGCAAACATCCACGACACCATTGCCTCGTTCCCCGACACCTACAACACGGTGGTGGGGGAACGCGGCTACCGGCTCTCCGGCGGTGAGAAGCAGCGCATTGCGATCGCGCGGGTGCTGCTGAAGAACCCGGAGGTGCTGATCCTCGACGAGGCAACGAGCGCACTCGACGCCATTTCGGAGCGCGTCGTGCAGGCAGCACTCGACACGGCATCCAGGGGTCGAACCACCATCGCCATCGCACACCGGTTGTCGACGATCGTCTCTGCCGATGTCATCTTCGTGGTCGACGCAGGCCGCATTGTTGAGCACGGAACGCACGCGCAGCTGCTCGCCTTCGGGGGCGTATACGCGCGGCTGTACTCCCAGCAGGGGGCATCGCCGTCGCCGGTTGCCGTCAGCCCGTCACCGTTCGTTGACGGGCTTTCCGGCCCCGGCGAATAGCGGGAACGCTACGCGCGCTTGGCCAGCATGCTCTGCATCAGGTCGATCTCTGACTTCTGGCTCTGTACAACGGATGTCGCAAAGGCGACAACCACAGAATTCTCACTGCGATCCAGCACGGCATCCGCCATCTCAATCGCACCCTGGTGATGCGCGATCATCAGCGTGAGAAAGATGCGTTCTGCGTCGACGTCTGAGGCCGCCGTCAACTCTGCGATCTGGTCTGCGGTGGCCAGGCCAGGCATGGGATCGCCGGGGGCGTGACCGGCCCCGCCTGACGCGGTCGTGTGGTCGTGACCCGTCTCTGACGAGCCTGGACGCGTCATCCACGTCATCGATGGCTCGCTGGCAGCCTGGGAGAGGTTCCACTCGTTCAGCCAGCCGTACATCTGCCCAGACTGCTGCGACTGCGTGGTCGCGATGTCGTATGCGAGCAACCGGACGTCGGGGTCGTCGGTGCGGTCACGGATGATCATGGACAGTTCAACGCCCTGGTCGTGGTGCACCTGCATGTCCCTGGCGAATCCGGCCTCTGCGCTCGTCGCGGTCGGGGTTGGATCGTTGATGGTGCTGAGGCGACCGGCCGACCACGCGATTGCTCCCACAACGACCGCGGTGATGAGTGCGGTGATGAGGATCGCGAGGCGACCGGCGCCTGGCTTAGGAGACCTTTCCTGGGGCATTGAATGCGCCAGTGCAGGCAGAGCCGGGCTCTGGAACGTTGTTGCTCTTCCAGAACTCCTCAAGGAATTCCTGGATGCGGGGGTCGTCGGCAGATTCAACCTGCAGCTGCGAGTTCCAGCCGCTCAGCACGATGGGGGTTGGCAGGCCGTCGAACGGCGAGAGAACGATGTACGTCGACGGCAGTTTCGACTTCAGTGTCTTCAACTCGTCTGCGCCAAGCGCCGGGTCGTAGGTGACCCAGATGGCGCCGTGCTCAAGGGAGTGCACCGCGTTTTCACTCGGTACCTGCTCGGTGTAGACGCCGCAGTTCAGCCACATCGGGTTGTGTGCACCGCCGGCCGGGGGAGTCTGCGGGTATGTCACCGAGGTCTCGACGTGCTCAGAGGTGTTGGTAAACGTTTCAACGCCGTCGATCTCTGCGCCGGTGCCCCCTGCTGAGTAGCTGGCGGCCTGTGGGGTCAGCACGATGGAGGCGACCACGATCCCAACGATGGCGACGACCCCGACAGCGGTGGAGATGATGCCGATCTTGCGGTTGCGCTTGGTGCGCTTCTCCTGCAACCGGAATGCTTCAAGCTTCTTCTCGCGCTGAACCTGGCGCTGCTGCTTGATAGTGAGGTCTGGGGAGCCGGATTTCGATCCGGGGGGCGGGGCGGGGGTCACTGGATGGCCTCTCGTAGTTGTCCTTGTTCAATACGAACGCATGCGGGCACGCTTCGCTTCCTCCGGGCCTGCTCTCACAGATGCTTCACAGGATAGTTGAGAGTGGTATCAATGACATATCACAGCAGAAGATCTCATCGCGAGGTCTTGCGTGACAGCGACACTCAACGAAGGACTCTCTATGAAGATCGCCCAGTCTGTGCTCGACCTCATCGGCAACACTCCGCTGGTGAAACTCAACAAGGTCACGGAGGGTGTTTCCGCCACCGTGCTCGTGAAGCTGGAGTACTTGAACCCTGGTGGATCTTCGAAAGACCGCATCGCCACGCGCATCATCGATGCCGCTGAGCGCGACGGACTCCTGAAGCCCGGCGGAACCATCGTGGAACCGACATCGGGCAACACCGGAGTCGGCCTGGCGCTCGTCGCACAGCAGCGCGGCTACCACTGCATCTTCGTCTGCCCAGACAAGGTCGGGGAGGACAAACGCAATGTGCTGACAGCATACGGCGCCGAAGTTGTGGTGACCCCGACATCCGTTGCCCCTGACAGCCCTGAGTCGTACTACAGCGTCTCTGACCGCCTGGCCAGCGAGATTCCAGGGGCGTTCAAGCCGAACCAGTACGCCAACCCGAATGGCCCCCTCAGCCACTACGAGACGACCGGACCCGAGATCTGGCGCGACACAGACGGCACCGTCACCCACTTCGTCGCGGGCGTCGGCACCGGCGGCACCATCACCGGAACCGGCCGTTACCTGCGCGAGGTCTCGAACGACCGGGTGCAGATCATTGGCGCAGACCCTGAAGGCTCGGTGTACTCGGGCGGCACAGGGCGCCCGTACCTCGTTGAGGGTGTCGGCGAAGACTTCTGGCCGACCGCCTATGATCCGAGCGTCCCTCACGAGATCATCGCCGTGTCGGATGCCGACTCCTTCGCGATGACGCGCAGGCTCGCACTCGAAGAGGGCATCCTGGTCGGCGGCTCCAGTGGCATGGCCGTGGTGGCAGCCCTCCGCGCTGCCGAGAAACTGGGAGCGGATGACACCATCGTTGTGTTGCTGCCAGACGGGGGCCGCGGCTACCTCGGCAAGATCTTCAACGACGGCTGGATGCGCAGCTACGGCTTCACAAACGCGCCGGCCGGGCACACGGTCGGCGACCTGCTTGAGTCGAAGACCGGTACGTTGCCGCCCTTCGTCTACGTGCACCCGAGCGACACGGTGCGCGACGCGATCGAGACCATGACGTCGTCGAGCGTGTCGCAGCTGCTCGTGCTGGCGGCCAAGCCGCCCGTGGTGATGGGTGAAGTCGTCGGTGCGCTCAGCGAGGGACGCCTGATGGACCTGGTGTTCTCCGGTGAGGTCAAGCTCGCCGACAAGGTGACATCCGTCGTCGGAGATGCGCTGCCGCTGATCGGCGTCAACGAACCGGTCGCCACGGCTAGGGCAGCGTTCACCACGAGTGATGCATTGCTCGTGACGGATGGCGGCAAGCCGCTGGGCGTCATCACCCGCCATGACCTGCTCACCTACCTGAGCGCCTGACCAACACAGCGGTTGACACACAGACAGCTAGCCACACAGACAGACCAGAGCAAGGATCGCCATGACAGACTCACAGAACTTCGACACCGTTGCCATCCACGCCGGGCAGGCCTTTGACCCGACAACCGGCGCGGTCATCCCGCCCGTCTATCTCACCTCGACGTTCGTGCAAGACGGCATCGGCGGCCTGCGCGGCGGTTACGAATACACCAGGGGTGGCAACCCCACCCGTGACTCGCTGCAGACGCTGCTGGCCGCACTTGAGGGCGGCGAGATCGGACTGTCATTCGCGAGCGGGCTGGCCGCTGAAGACACCCTGCTGCGCGCCGCGCTTCTTCCGGGCGACCACATCGTGCTCGGCAACGATGTATACGGCGGCACCCACCGACTGATCGAGCGTGTGCACGGGCCGTGGGGTGTCCGCAACAGCACCGTCGAGATGAGTGACCTTGCTGCCGTCGAGGCGGCCATCATCCCCGGCGTGACGAAGCTGCTCTGGGTGGAGACGCCGAGCAACCCGCTCATGAAGATCAGCGACATTGCCGCGCTCGCCGAAATCGGACACCGTCACGGCGTCACCGTCGTCGTCGACAACACGTTCGCGTCACCGGCACTGCAGCAGCCGCTGGCACTCGGCGCCGACGTCGTCGTGCACTCGACGACCAAGTACCTTGGGGGGCACTCAGACGTGCTGGGCGGCGCGCTCATCTTCGGCCGCGACAACGAGCTGGCCCAGAAGGCCTCCTTCCTGCAGTTCGCTGCCGGTCCGGTGTCTGCGCCGCTCGATGCGTGGCTCACGACGCGCGGCATCAAGACGCTGTCGGTGCGGATGGATCGCCACTGCAGCAACGCGCAGGCCATCGCAGAGCATCTTGAGGGGAACCCCGCGCTCGATGGCGTGTACTACCCAGGCCTCGCTTCGCACCCCGGCCACGAGCTGGCTGCTGCCCAGATGAGCGGGTTCGGCGGCATGCTGTCGCTCGCGTTTGCCGGCGGTGCGACAGCAGCTCGGGCCTTCGCAGAATCGATGACGCTGTTCCAGCTGGCCGAGTCGCTCGGTGGGGTCGAATCACTCGTGAACTACCCAGCAGAGATGACGCACGCCTCCGTGCGCGGCACCGACCTCGAAGTGCCAGACAACATTGTGCGGCTCTCGGTGGGCATTGAGGACGTCACCGACCTCATCGCTGACATCGACGGGGCGCTGGCCCGGCTGTAGCTCCCTCCGTTGATTGAGGAGGCCGCCAGGCCGTCTCGAAATCACCGCGAGCCATCCAGGCACCCGTGCCCCAAAGTGGCAGTTTATGAACGAAGGATGTCAACTCTGCCATTTCGTCGTCGCTCGCCGGCCGACAGAATGGTGACATGAGCACAACCAAGACACCCCAATCGCGCGAGGGATCGCTCGCCTCACCCGTCGGCATCCGCAACCCAGCGGATGCCGCTGGCGCGCACACCGGATCCCTCGGGCTCGTCCAGGGCACAGCGCTGTACATCGCGGCGGTGCTCGGCACCGGCATCCTGGTGCTGCCGGGGCTTGCCGCCAGTGCGGCGGGGCCCGCGTCAATGGTTGCCGTGCTCGTGGTGTTCGTGCTCTCTATCCCGCTGGCCGGCACATTCGCTGCGCTGGCGGCGCGCTACCCAGACCCGGGCGGTGTTGCCAGCTACGTGCGCAAGGCGCTCGGCGAAACGTGGGCGCGGATGGCCGGGTACTGGTTCTTCTTCGGGGTGGGTGCAGGCGCGCCCGTCGTCGCGATGCTCGGCGCGGAGTACGTGGTGGCCATCGTCGGCGCAGACCGCTCTGTGGTGGTGTGGGTGGCGGTAGCCATCCTCGTCCCGCCCCTCGTGATCAACTTCCTCGGGGTGCGCGTCTCCGGCGTGGTGCAGCTGGTGCTCACCGGCGCACTGCTCTTCGTGGTGATCGGCGTCGTCGCCGTTGCTGCCCCAGCGGCAGAGCCCTCGAACTTCGAGCCGTTCCTGCCGAACGGCTGGGGCGGCGTCGGTACCGCTGTCAGCCTGTTCGTGTGGGCATTCGCCGGGTGGGAGATCGGCACCCACATCTCTGGGGAGTTCAAGAACCCTCGCCGCGTCATCCCGATCGCGACGGCGATCGCGCTGGTTGTTGTGGGCGTCGCGTACCTGGCCCTGCAGTGGGTGACCGTCGCGGTGCTGGGCGCTGGCGCGGGCGACGGCCAGGTTCCCCTGCTCGACCTGGTGTCGACATCCACTCTGGGTATCGGTCCTGTGCTGGTGGCTGTCATCGCCGCAATCGTCGCCCTCGGCGTGCTGAATGTCTATCTCGGCGCGTTTGCCAAGCTGGGCGCATCGCTCGGCCGCGATGGAGACCTGCCTCGCTGGATGTCGCGGGGCGTTGGCTCCGGCGAGGTTCCCCGGCGTGCGCTGGGAGTGGTCGCCGTCATCACTGCCATGTACTTCACGATGATGATGCTGAACGGGCAGGGGCTCACGCCGTTCATCCTCATTCACACGAGTTCGATGGTGGCGATCTATGTGCTCGGAATGATCGCAGCGGTGCGGCTGCTTGAGACGTGGTCATTTGGCTGGTGGCTCGCAGCATTGTCGGTTGTACTCACCATTGGGCTGCTGGTTCTTGCCGGGCCGAACCTGCTGGTGCCCGGCGTGCTCGCTGTGGCTGCCGTGATCGTCGCCGTCGTGAAGCGCGCGCGATCGGGCAGTGATGCACGCGTAGTCGCCGAGTAAACGGATACATGCCGCAGCGGGCATGCATGCCGCTGGGGCTGTGGCAAATGATCCCTCCGGGAATGTGACAGTCACATCCGATCCCACTCGTGCGCGTCTGCCATGCATAATTGACACGCGTTCACATTTGTGACCGTGCACATTGCAGCGGAATCTTCTCCTATGACTTTGGAACCACCAGCTGGCCGCGCGCCGAGCATTCGCGACGTCGCGCGCCTCGCGGGGGTATCCCACCAAACAGTTTCACGGGTGCTGAACAACCACCCGAGCATCCGCGAGTCGACCAAGCTGCGTGTGCTCGAGGTGATGGACGAACTGCAGTACCGCCCCAATCGTGCAGCCCAGGCGCTGGTCAAGGGGCGCTCGCGCACCATCGGCGTGCTCTCGTCGTCGGGTTCGGAGTATGGCCCGGCGAGCAGCATTGCCGCGATCCAGGACGCAGCACGGGATGCCGGCTACTACGTGAACACCGCGAACCTCACGAGTGTCGACCAGCCGTCGATTGAGGCTGCTGTTGCGCATCTCATGGACCAGTCTGTCGAGGGACTGATCGTCATCGCACCGCAGGTGCGCGTCTTCGATGTGCTTGAGCGGCTATCGATCGGGGTGCCTCTCGTCACACTGCAGTCGGCTGGCCGGCTAAACGACAGAGCCCTCTCCGTTGACCAGATTGCGGGTGCACGACTCGCGACGCGGCACCTCATCGAGCTCGGCCACACCAACATCTACCACCTGGCCGGCCCGCAGGACTGGATCGAGGCCGAGGCCAGGATGCGCGGCTTCCTCGACGAGATGAGTGCCCAGGACGTGCCGACGACGGCACCCATCCTCGGCGACTGGACGGCCGAGTTCGGTTACTACGCCGGGCGGGAGCTGCTGCGGGTGCGGGACTTCACCGCCATCTTCTCGTCCAATGACCAGATGGCGCTCGGTCTCATGCATGCGATCCATGATGCGGGGCTCAGCATCCCGGGGGACATCAGCATCATCGGATTCGATGACATCCCAGAGGCGCCGCATTTCTGGCCGCCGCTGTCGACCGTGCGACAGGACTTCGGCGAACTCGGACGTCGCAGCATCGCACTGCTGCTGGCCGAGATCGACGGCGAAGACACCGAACCCTATCGTGGCGCGATCATGCCGGAACTGGTTGTCAGGTCGTCGACAGGGCGGGCCGCCTTCTAGGTTGCGCGCGGCATCCGCTGCGGTAGTGGCGTGTGCCATGGGCGGTGACCGACGACACCAGAACCGTGCAGAATGGCACTATGAGCGATGGCGACACAGCGGGCACGAACACGTCCGACGGCGGAGGTGGGGTACTCAGTCCGACGTATCGCTGGATCAGCATCGGAATGTGCGCACTCATCCTGCTTGCAGCATTCGAATCGCTTGCCGTCACGACGGTGATGCCCGGTATCAGCGCCGAACTCGGCGGCGAATCCCTCTATGCGCTCGCCTTCGCAGGGCCGCTGGCGATCAGTGTCGTCGGGATGGTCGTAGCCGGCAACTGGTCTGACCGGCGCGGGCCGCGTGGTGCAGTGCTGGCTTCTGTTGTCCTGTTCGCGATCGGCCTGATCGTCGCGGGAACGGCGAGCTCAATGGCCGTGCTGGTGGTCGGCCGGCTCATTCACGGATTCGGCGGTGGCGCTCTCACTGTCGCCCTGTACGTGATCGTGGCGCGGGTCTACCCGGAGCACTTGCAGCCGCGGATCTTCGCCGGCTTTGCTGCAGCGTGGGTGGTTCCCTCGCTGATCGGCCCGTTCATTGCCGGTGTCGTCGCGGATACGTTCGGGTGGGAGTGGGTATTCCTCGGGGTCGTTGCGCTCGTCGTTCCCGCCGTGGCGATGGTGGCACCGGCGATGCGAGGACTGGGGGAGAAGCCCGGCCCAGAGGCGCCGTCGTGGAGCGTTGCGCGCATTGCCCTGGCATCCTGCGCCGCGGTCGCCGTGCTGGCGCTCAACCTGTCAGCCGGACTCCAGGGCTGGATCTCCTGGGTTGTCCCTGTCGTCGCGATCGTGCTGCTCGCCGTCGTGATCCGCCCGCTGCTGCCGACCGGAACGCTGCGCGCTGCACGAGGCTTGCCGAGCGTCGTGCTGCTGCGCGGGCTCATTGCCGGCGCATTCTTCGGCGCCGAGATCTACATCCCGTACCTGCTCTCAGACCAGTACGGGTTGTCGGCCTCCATGGCCGGACTGGCGCTGACCGTCGGCGGCGTCATGTGGGGCGCCAGCTCGCAGGTGCAGGGACGCTATGCGACACGGCTCACCCACCGACTGTGCTTCCGCATCGGGTCTGTCCTGCTCGGCTTTGCCCTTGTGGTGGCGATCGTTGTCCCCATCCTCGGCATATCGGCCTGGATCCTCATCGTCGGCTGGGGCGTGGCCGGCGCCGGCATGGGCATCATGTACCCGCGCACATCGGTGATGGCGTTGCAAACGTCGACGCCAGACAGCCAGGGCTTCGTGAGCTCTGCCATTTCAATTTCGGATGCCATCGGCTCATCAACATCGCTCGCCCTCTCGGCCATCGTCTTCATTTCCCTCGCCCCGCTCGGCGGCGTCTGGCCGTTCGTCGGCTGCTTCGGACTGGCCGCGCTGTTCTGGCTGCTGAGCATTGCGGCCGGCCGGCGCGCGACCGTTGCCACCCCTGCCGCAGGCCTCACGACGACGGTGCCGAGAGCGGTTGTGCAGTAGGCAGGCGGGCTCCGCCGACGCCAAACGACCCTGATTCTGGCCTTTCGCCGCCGTCAGTCAGGCGGCAGTTACACAACCGAGACATTTCCAACTTGACAGGCAAATGCCCCATGCGACTAACATGGGCAGGCGGCCAATGTGAACGGTCACATTCTGGTGAACCAGCATCGACCGCACCACAGCATCGCCTAGCACCACAGCAAGTTCACCCGCAATGTCGCACCAGGTAACCACCACGCGTCAGACAAAGGAGTCGTTTCGTGAGTACGTCCGCCCGCTCGTCCCAGTTCGCTGGGCGCAACGACGGTGCGCTGTATCTCCGATCGACTGATGGCGTCGGCGTTGTTGCCGGAGCCGAGGCACGCGCATGAGCACCTACGGCCCCCAGATCGAAGTCGCCATCGCCAGAGTGCGCGCCGACATCGCCCGCCTGCACGCCGAGCTGACCCGCAACGGCCTGGTCGTCTGGACCGGCGGCAATGTCTCCGGCCGGGTGCCGGGCGCTGACTTGTTCGTGATCAAGCCGTCTGGCGTGAGCTACGACGACCTGGCCCCGGAGAACATGATTCTCTGCGACCTCGACGGTGCTGTTATTGCCGGTACGCCAGGGGCTGACCGGTCGCCGTCGAGCGACACGGCCGCGCACGCCTATGTGTACCGCAACATGCCGGAGGTCGGCGGGGTGGTGCACACGCACTCCACCTACGCCACGGCGTGGGCGGCGCGGGCTGAGGCGATCCCGTGTGTGATCACGGCGATGGCCGATGAGTTCGGCGGGGAGATCCCGGTCGGCCCGTTCGCGATCATCGGCGATGACTCCATTGGCCGCGGCATCGTTGAGACGCTGACCGGGCACCGCTCGCGTGCGGTGTTGATGGCCAACCACGGCCCGTTCACCATCGGCAAGGACGCCAAAGACGCGGTAAAGGCCGCCGTCATGGTCGAAGACGTCGCCCGCACGGTGCACATCGCCCGGCAGGGCGGCGAGCTCGTTCCGCTGCCGCAGAGCGCCATTGACTCACTTTTTGATCGTTACCAGAACGTCTACGGACAAGCTCCGCAGGGAGCGCTCTCGTGAACGATAAAGCCACCACCGTGCGTGACATCACGCATCAGGTGCGTTGGAACCCGGCCCGCCATGCCTTGGCACCGGGCCTGTAATCACATCTGTCCACCCACTCGCACAAATCAATGTTGATAGAAAAACTCGAAAGGGAACCACAGTGAAGAAGAAAGCACTTCTCGCAACTCTGGCCGCTGGTGCCATGATCATGTCACTGGCTGCTTGCTCCGGAGGCTCCGGCGATGCAGCCGACGGCGCCGGCGACGGCGGACTCGTTGGCGTTGCAATGCCCACGAAGTCTTCAGAGCGTTGGATCCAGGACGGCAACGCCGTCAAGGACCAGCTCGAGGCACAGGGATTCAAGGTTGACCTGCAGTACGCAGAAGACGACATCCCGACCCAGGTCTCACAGATCGAGAACATGATCACCAAGGGCGCAGAAGCCCTGATCATCGCCTCGATCGATGGCACCACGCTCACCAGCGTGCTGCAGGAAGCCGCAGACAACGACATCCCCGTCATTGCCTACGACCGCCTGATCCGCGACACGGACAACGTTGACTACTACGCAACGTTCGACAACTTCAAGGTCGGACAGCAGCAGGCATGGTCGATGCTCAACGGACTCGGCCTGACCGAGCTCGACGGCACCGCAACCGCCGATGCTCCTGCTGGCCCGTTCAACGTCGAGCTGTTCGCCGGCTCGCCCGACGACAACAACGCCACGTTCTTCTACAACGGCGCAATGGATGTCCTCCAGCCGCTGATCGACGACAAGACGATCGTCGTCAAGAGCAACCAGACCGACTTCAACACGGTTGCCACGCTCCGCTGGGACGGCGAAACCGCCCAGAAGCGCATGGAGAACATCCTGACGTCGACGTACTCCGACGGCTCGAAGGTCAACGGCGTTCTGTCCCCGTACGACGGCATCTCACGAGGCATCATCTCCGCTCTGACCGACGCCGGATACTCGGTGGGCGCAGAATGGCCGATCATCTCCGGCCAGGACGCTGAGCTCGACTCCGTCAAGGCAATCGTCTCAGGCGAGCAGTTCGCCACCATCTTCAAGGACACCCGCAAGCTCGCAGAGGTCGCAGTCAACATGACCCTCGCGCTGCTGAACGGCGAAGAGGTCGAGGTCAACAACACGACCGACTACGACAACGGCAACAAGGTTGTTGACTCCTACCTGCTGGACTCGGCCATCGTGGTCAAGGACAACATCACGGAGCAGCTGGTTGACAGCGGCTACTGGACCCAGGCCGAGATCGACGGCTAACACCCGAATGCGACAATCCGGTGGGGCACGCGAGTGCCCCACCGGTGAGTCATCTCACTCCCCAGCTCTACTGCACTACTGAGAGAGGCACGCAAGTGACCACCAACATTCTCGAGATGCGCGGCATTACCAAGACGTTCCCCGGCGTCAAGGCGTTGCAGGATGTCACGCTCAACGTCGGCCGCGGCCAGGTTCACGCCATCTGTGGCGAGAACGGCGCAGGCAAGTCCACGCTCATGAAAGTACTGAGCGGGGTCTACCCGTTCGGCACATACACCGGCGACATCGTCTTCGAAGATGAGGTCGTCGAATTCCGTGACATCACGGACAGCGAGGCCAAGGGCATCGTCATCATCCACCAGGAGCTGGCCCTCAGCCCGTACCTCTCTATTGCAGAGAACATCTTCCTGAACAACGAACAGCGTGGTGCCTTCGGCCTCATCGACTGGAACAAGACAAACCACGAAGCCGCGAAACTGCTCGCGCGCGTCGGCCTTCGCGAGAACCCCACCACGCGCATCCTCGACATCGGCGTCGGAAAGCAGCAGCTGGTCGAGATCGCCAAGGCACTGTCGAAGCGAGTGAAGCTCCTCATCCTCGACGAGCCGACCGCCGCGCTCAACGACGAAGACTCAGATCACCTGCTCGACCTGATCCAGCACCTCAAGGAGCAGGGGATCACGTCGATCATCATCAGCCACAAGCTGAACGAGATCAAGAAGGTCGCCGACTCCGTCACCGTCATCCGTGACGGCAAGACGATCGAGACGATCGCCAAGCAGGACGTCACCGAAGACCGCATCATCAAGGACATGGTCGGGCGCGACCTCGAGCACCGCTACCCGGATCACACGCCGAACATCGGCGACGAGATCCTGCGCGTTGAGGAATGGACGGCCCACCACCCGCAGGATGTCACGCGCGTCGTGGTCGACAACGTCAGCCTGAACGTGCGCAAGGGTGAGATCGTCGGCATCGCCGGCCTCATGGGTGCAGGTCGCACCGAGTTCGCCATGAGCCTCTTCGGTCGCTCGTACGGCACCCGGATCTCAGGGCGCGTCTACAAGAACGGCGTCGAGATCAAGACCCGTTCCGTAGCTGAGGCCATCGACAACGGACTGGCGTACGCCACGGAAGACCGCAAGCAGTACGGGCTCAACCTGATCGAAGACATCCAGCGCAACATCTCGATGGCGTCGCTCGGCAAACTCAGCCGCGGCGGCCTGGTCGACAGCAACGAAGAATTCAAGGTTGCCAACGAGTACCGCAAGAGCATGAACATCAAGGCTCCGTCTGTACTCGCCAAGACCGGCAAGCTCTCCGGCGGCAACCAGCAGAAGGTTGTGCTGTCGAAGTGGATCTACTCAGACCCGGATGTCCTCATCCTGGATGAGCCAACGCGCGGCATCGACGTGGGCGCGAAGTACGAAATCTACGCGATCATCAACCAGCTCGCGGCGCAGGGCAAGGGCATCATCGTCATCTCGTCTGAGCTGCCTGAGCTGCTCGGGATCAGCGACCGCGTCTACACAATCTCAGAGGGCGCGATCACGGGCGAGTTCCCGATCGAGACGGCGACGCCGGAAACCCTCATCAAGCACATGACCATGGAAAAGGCTCGCTAGCCCGCGGCTAGTGAGACATAAGGAGAAAACACCAATGAGTGATCTCGAGAACAAGCCGGCTGTTGAGACGGCCGCGGGTGCCCTCGTCAACCCGAGTGCCTCAAAAGTCGGATCGTGGTTCAGCCACGTGGTCAGCGACCTCGGCAAGAACGGCATCTTCATTGCCCTCATCGTCGTCGTCGTACTGTTCACGTTCCTGACCGACGGCATCCTGCTGCGTCCGCAGAACATCTCCAACCTGATCGTGCAGAACGGGTACATCCTCGTACTGGCGATCGGTATGGTCATGGTGATCATCGCCGGCCACATCGACCTCTCGGTTGGATCGGTTGCCGCCTTCGTCGGTGCCGTGTCTGGTGTGTTCGCGGTGAGCTGGGGACTGCCATGGTGGCTGTCAATCATCCTGTCGCTGCTCGTCGGTGCCCTCGTGGGTGTCTGGCAGGGCTTCTGGATCGCGTATGTCGGCATCCCGGCGTTCATCGTGACGCTGGCCGGCATGCTGATCTTCCGTGGCCTTGCGCTCGCGGTACTCGGAAACGCCAACATCGGTTCGTTCCCCGAGCAGTACCGTGCACTCGGCAACGGCTTCCTGAACAACGTCTTCGGTGAGTTCGAGCTCGACCCGCTGACCCTCGGTATTGCCGTGATCGCGATCATCGCGCTTGTCGTTCAGCAGGCACGAACCCGTGCCGGACGTGCCAAGTACGGCCAGGACGTCGAACCCCTCGTGTGGTTCGTCGCCAAGCTCGTTCTGATCGCCGTGGCCATCGGTCTGTTCGGCTGGGCACTTGCCTCGTACAAGGGCATCCCCGTCACGCTGATCGTGCTCGCCGTGCTGGTTCTCGTTTACGGCATCATCATGAACCGCAGCGTCTTCGGTCGTCACATCTACGCCATCGGTGGCAACCTGCACGCCGCTGAGCTCTCTGGCATCAAGACCCGCAACGTCACCTTCTGGCTGTTCGTCAACATGGGTGTGCTGGCCGCATTGGCCGGCCTCATCTTCACCGCTCGCCTGAACCTGGCTGGCCCGAAGGCCGGTGACGGCTTCGAACTCGAGGCCATCTCGGCGGCCTTCATCGGTGGCGCTGCAGTAACGGGTGGTGTCGGCACCATCGGCGGCGCCATCATCGGTGGTCTGATCATCGGTGTGCTGAACAACGGTATGTCGATCATGGGCATCGGCATCGAGTGGCAGCAGGCCGTCAAGGGCCTCGTGCTGCTGCTGGCCGTCGCGTTCGACGTCTACAACAAGCGTCGCGCAGGCGGTCGCTAAGCCCAGCCACAGACCGCGGGCGATTCGGGGGAATCGTTCGCGTCAGAAGCCCCGCCGCCTTTGGGCCGCGGGGCTTCTGTGTGTCTGTGGCGGTCATGCGCTGTCAGTGGAGCAGCCATGCGGACGACGCGCGGGTTAGCCCGTGCCTGTGCCCGGCGTGGCTCGTGCAATCCTGGCGCGCGGTTTCCCGGTGGGCGCGCGCTTTATCGCGCGCCCACCGCGTTTTCGCGCGCCCAGCCTTCGCGCCGAGGTGACGCAGAGTCCTGCACAGCGGATGCCGATGCGATCTGTCCACAGATCGTGCGCTGCAAGCGCTCGGCATGGTGCAGCGAGTGCACCGTGAGGCATGCGTGATTTTCTTGAGACTGCAGCCGCCAAAAACGCGGAACTGATTCCCGCCGCCTCATTGAAGCGATTGGGCGTCTCGACGCACACGGTGGAGTCGCTTGTTGAGCGGGGAGAACTGGTGCGGGTCAGGCAGGGGGTCTACGTCGATGGAGAGCGCTGGGCATCAGCGAAAGCCGACGAGCGCTACCGACTGTTCGTGGGCGCGACGCACCACCTTGCACAGCGACCCGTCGTCGTGTCGCACGAATCCGCGGCAGTGTTGCATGGGCTGCCAACAATCGGCGCCTGGCCGAAGACGGTTCATGTGATCGACTCGACGGCATCGGGCGGGAGCAATGCGCGATTCATCACCAGGCACCGCAGAGTGTCTGCGCCTGACACCGTGCAGATCGGCGCGATCGCCGTCACGTCACTGGCGCGAACCCTCGTTGATGTGGCGACAACGGCAAGTTTCCTTGTCGCCGTCACCATGATTGACCACGCGCTCCGTGGCGAGAGAGAAAGAGCGGATGCAGCGCAGAAGCGCGGCATCCGCGCACCGGTGACCCTGACGAAAGCTGACCTGCATGCAGAGCTGGCGCCGGGCCTTTCCGTCGCCCGCCGCGCGAAAGCAGAACGGGCCATCGGCTTCGCAACGGATTTGTCGGCGAATCCCGGGGAGACACTTGGTCGAGTTCGCATGTATGAGCTGGGGTTCGAGGTGCCCGAACTGCAGGTGTGCTTCCCGAATGTCGGCGGGCATACCTACTGGGTCGACTACTACTGGCGGCGCATTCGTAAGATTGGCGAGTTCGACGGCACGCACAAGTACACGCGCGGTGCGGTGCTTGGTGACCGCGACCCTGCTGAGGTTCTTTTGGCCGAAAAGGCACGAGAGGATGCGCTGCGCCATGACCCAGGTTGCGACAGCTTTGACAGGTGGGATTGGGACACGGTGATCTCCCCGCGTCGCTTTCACGCCTTCCTCGTTGCGCATGGGGTGCCGCGCGCGCGATGAGGCGCTGGGTGCAGACATCCTGGCGCGCGGTTTTCCGCTGGGCGCTCGGTTTATCGCGCGCCTGCCGGGATTTCGCGCGCCCAGACTTGCGCGCGCCCCGCCCGCCCGCCCCGACGAGCCCGGCTCGGGAGGTCGACGGCGCAGGCAGGCCGCGCGCGGCATCCGCTGCCGTTTTATGAGCGCTCACAATGCGCCGGCATCCGCTATGCAACGAACAGATAACGAATGTGGCGCAAAATGTGATCTCCCCATTGTGAGCGCTCACAATTCGGCGCTAGCATGCCATCACGGTCAGAATGAACTGCCCGCCCGGCCCCAGGTCATCGCAGCATCAGTCTTCGCCGGGAACGCTGAACAAGGAGGTTTAGTCAGATGAAGAGACTCATCACTGCGGTTGCCGCCAGTGCCATGATCATCGCCCTCGCGGGCTGCTCAGGCACGGACGCCGGCTCGACAGGTGAAGCCAAAGACCCGAGCGAAATCGTGGTCGGGTTCGCCCAGGTCGGCGCAGAAAGCGGATGGCGCACCGCCAACACCAAGGACATCCAGGACGCATTCGCCGAGTCCGGCATGGAACTCAAGTTCTCGGATGCCCAGCAGAAGCAGGAGAACCAGATCAAGGCGATCCGCTCCTACATCACCCAGGGCGTTGACGTCATCGCGTTCTCGCCCGTCGTCGAAACTGGTTGGGATGCCGTGCTCAAGGAAGCACAGGATGCCGAGATCCCGGTGGTCCTCACCGACCGCGCTGTCGACTCAAAGGATGACTCGCTGTATGTGAGCTTCCTCGGATCCGACTTCATCGCAGAGGGCAAGAAGGCCGGCGACTGGCTGGTCGCTGAGTACAAGGACCAGACCGACCCGGTGAAGATCATCCAGCTCGAGGGCACAACGGGCGCCGCCCCGGCCATCGACCGCGCAGAAGGGTTCGCCGACGTGATTTCGGCAGACCCGAAGTTCGAGGTTGTGGCATCGCAGACCGGTGACTTCACGCGTGCCGGTGGCAAGCAGGTGACGGAAGCACTCCTGAAGTCGAACCCCGACGTTGACGTGATCTACGCACACAACGACGACATGGGACTCGGCGCGATCGAAGCGATTGAAGCGGCCGGACTTGTTCCTGGCCAGGACATCAAGATCATCACCGTTGATGCCGTGAAGGATGGCATGCAGGCCCTGGCCGACGGCAAGATCAACTTCATCGTTGAGTGCTCACCGCTCCTCGGCAAGCAGCTGGTCGATATCGTCAAGCAGGTCGTTGCCGGCGAAACCCCGGAGAAGCGCATCATCACCGAAGAGACGACATTCACCCAGGAGCAGGCCATCGAGGCGCTCCCAGACCGCCAGTACTAGGCGCTAAGCGAGATCGCGGGCCGAGTGGTCGAACCACGACCATCCGGCCCGCGGAACCCGTTCCCGCCGCATCCGCTTCACTCGGCCGCATCCGTTTTCACTGAAGAAAGCAGAACCGGTATGACCGTAGAGACACCCGTTGTCGACATGACCAACATCTCGATCTCGTTCCCTGGCGTGAAGGCGCTCGACGAGGTGAGTTTCCGAATGTTCCCCGGCGAGGTGCACTCGTTGATGGGGGAGAACGGCGCCGGCAAGTCGACGCTCATCAAGGCGCTGACCGGCGTGTACTCCGTCGACAGTGGCACCATCCTGCTCGACGGGACGTCCGTGTCATTCGCCGGACCGGCGCAGGCGCAAGAGGCCGGCATCAGCACGGTCTACCAGGAGGTCAACCTCCTCACGAATCTCAGCGTTGCCGAGAACATCATGCTCGGCCGCGAGCCCCGACGCTTCGGCGGCATCGACTGGCGTGCCACCCGCAAGCGCGCGGCTGAGCTGCTCACGCGACTCCACCTCGACATCGACCCAGGGTCACTGCTCGGCTCGCACTCGCTCGCGGTGCAACAGCTCGTCGCCATCGCCCGTGCCCTCGACGTGCAGGCCAAGGTGCTCGTGCTCGACGAGCCGACATCGAGCCTTGATGCCGACGAGGTCACTGAGCTATTCCGCGTCATCCGCTCGCTGAAAGAAGAAGGAGTGGCCATCCTCTTCGTGTCGCACTTTCTCGACCAGGTCTACGAGATCTCCGACCGGCTCACGGTGTTTCGCAACGGCAAGCTCGTCGGCGAATACCTCACCGACGAGATCCTGCGCATCGACCTCGTGCAGAAGATGATCGGCAAGGAAATCGCCCTCCTCGACGACCTGCAGAAGAAGACGCACGACCAGAGTGTTGCCGACGACGAGGGCGAAGTGCCATTCATGCAGGCGATCGGGTTCGGGCGCAAAGGCGCCATCGAGCCGTTCGACCTCCGTATTTACGAGGGCGAGGTCGTCGGCCTTGCCGGTCTGCTTGGATCGGGGCGCACCGAGCTGGCCCGCATCCTCGCGGGCATTGATCGACCGGATGCCGGCAGCCTCGCCGTCGGCGGCCGACAGAGCAAGTTCCGCACACCCCGTTCGGCTCTGGCCCGCGGTGTCGCATATTCCTCCGAGAACCGGAAGGCAGAGGGTGTGGTCGAGGACCTCACGGTGCGCGACAACATCGTTCTCGCCCTGCAGGCTGACCGCGGCTGGTTCCGCCCGATTCCGAAGAAGCGGCAGGATGAACTCGCGGCCAGCTACATCCAGGCGTTGAACATCCGCCCGGCCAACCCCGACGCCCTCGTGAAGAATCTCTCCGGCGGCAACCAGCAGAAGGTGCTGCTGGCCAGGTGGCTTGCTGTCGCGCCCCGGCTGCTGATCCTCGACGAACCCACCCGCGGTATCGACGTCGGTGCCAAGGCAGAGATCCAGAAGCTCGTCGTGAACCTCGCAGAGAACGGCATGTCCGTGATCTTCATCTCCGCCGAGCTCGAGGAGGTGCTCCGCCTCAGCCACCGCATCGGCATTCTGCGCGACCGGCGCCTCGTGGCCGACATCAACAACGACGATGTGAGCGTTGACAGCCTGCTCGCCATCATCGCTGACGGCTCCGTCGCCGACGAAGCACCACGAGCATCGACCAACGGGTCTGACAATTCCTCTCTGACAGGAGCAACAACGTGAGCAAAGTATTCGCCAGCCGCCTGTTCTGGCCCGTCGTGATGCTGCTGGTGCTGTTCGCCATCAACCTCATTGCGTTCCCCGGATTCTTCAACATCACGGTCAAGGACGGCCACCTGTTCGGCAGCCTCGTCGACATCGTGCGCAACGGGGCGCCGACGCTGATCATCGCTGTCGGCATGACGCTCGTCATCGCGACCCGTGGCATCGACCTCTCCGTCGGCGCCATCTGCGCCATTGCCGGTGCGGTGGCGTGCTCGATCATCCTGGGGTCCGACAATCCAGGCAGCATCACGACGGTCATCGTCGCGGTGACCGTCGCCATCCTGATCTCGCTTGTGCTCGGTATGTGGAACGGATTTCTGGTGGCGGTGCTCGGCATCCAACCCATCATCGCGACCCTCATCCTGATGACGGCCGGTCGCGGTGTTGCGATGCTCATCACAGAGGGCCAGATCCTCACGGTGAACAGTCCGCCGTTCAAGGTGCTCGGCACCGGCTTTGTGCTCGGCCTGCCGATCGCCGCGGTCATCGCCGCCGTGATCTTCGCTCTCGCCGCCCTCCTCACTCGGCGTACAGCGCTCGGGATGCTGATCGAATCGGTCGGCATCAACCCGGAGGCCAGTCGCCAGGCCGGTGTGCGCTCGCGCGGCCTCGTGTTCACCGTCTATACCTTCAGCGCCCTGTGCGCGGCGATCGCCGGCCTCATCCTCACCTCAAATCAGACGGCAGCGGATGCCAACAACACCGGCCTGTTCATCGAGCTCGACGCCATCCTCGCCGTCGTCATCGGCGGAACGTCCCTGGCCGGTGGCCGTTACTCGCTGGTCGGCACACTGGTGGGAGCCCTTGTCATCCAGACGCTGGTCACCACGGTGTACACCGTCGGCATCCCGCCCATCGCGACCATGGTGTTCAAGGCCGCGGTGGTCACCATCGTCTGCCTGCTGCAGTCGCCGACCACCAACGCAGCGTTCGCGCGATGGCGCCATGCCCTGACATCCTCCCGGAAGGAGACGGCCACCTCATGAGCACCCTGACCCAGACACCCACTCCGGCCCAGGGCCCGACTCCGAGACCGCCTCGGGCAACCGCAAGCCCCGTCAGCCGATTCCTCAGCGCGGTGCGGGGCCTGTTCACCAGTCCGAAGTACGGTCCGGTACTCGTCACCCTGGTGCTGCTCATCCTGATCTTCGCGCTCGGTGGCAGTCGCTACCGCGGCTTCCTGTCGGGGCCGGTCATCCTCAACCTCTTCGTCGACAACGCGTACCTGATCGTGCTCGCCGTCGGGATGACCTTCGTCATCCTCACCGGCGGCATCGACCTCTCTGTGGGCGCTGTCGTCGCGCTCTCGACCATGATCGCGGCCAGCCTGTTGCAAGCTGGGTGGGAGGCCGGCGTGGTGATCCCGCTCATCCTCGTCGTCACGTCGACTCTTGGCTTCCTGGTTGGCCTGATGGTGCATGTGTTCAAGATCCAACCGTTCATCGCCACCCTGGCGGCCATGTTCCTGGCCCGCGGCCTCTGCTACGTGATCAGCAACAACTCGATCACCATCGACAACCCGTTCTTCGTCGCTCTCGCACAGACCCGGATTCCTGTCGGGCCGAGGATGAGCATCAACGCCAGCGTCATCATCGCGCTCGTCGTCGTGGCCGTCGCCTTCTATGTGTTGCACTACACGCGCCTCGGCCGCACCGTCTATGCGATCGGCGGGGGAGAGCAGTCCGGCATGCTGATGGGCTTGCCCGTCGCCCGCACGAAGGTGCTGGTCTACGTGATCAGTGGCTTCTGCTCTGGCCTTGCGGGGGTGCTCTTCACCTTCTATACGCTCTCCGGCTACAGCCTCACCGCCGTCGGCACCGAGTTGGATGCCATCGCGGCCGTCGTGATCGGCGGCACCCTGCTCACCGGCGGCTACGGATTCGTACTCGGCTCTGTGCTCGGTGTGCTCGTGCTCGGCACCATTCAGACCATCATCACCTTCGAAGGAACGCTGAGCTCGTGGTGGACCCGCATATTCATCGGCGTGCTGCTGCTGGTGTTCATCATCCTGCAGAAAGTGCTGACGAAAAGGCGGCGATAGCGGATGCGACGTGGTCGGGTGCGATATTGCCGGTTGCGACATTGCTGGTTGCGACGTGGCATCAGTAGTGAAATGGCACGAAGTCGGGCGCCGGACACGGGAGAATAGGCCATCAATGTGTAGTGTCATGCGCCACGGCAGGAGCCAATGAGTCAGGTGAGTACGGACGGCGAACGGGTACGCGTTGCGAACATCTTCGACGTGGCGCGGCTGGCGGGGGTGTCTCACCAGACGGTGTCTCGCGTGCTCAACGACCTGCCCAATGTGCGCCCGGCCACACGTCTCCGCGTCGAACAGGCCATCACGCAGCTGCGCTACCGGCCGTCGCCTGCAGCCAGAGCCCTCGTTACCCGGCGCTCCCGCACCATCGGACTGATCACGACGGGCGGTCCTGACTACGGGCCGTCGAGCACGGTGCTTCGGTTCAACGAGGCTGCCAGGCAGGCGCGGTATGCCGTGAGCATGGCCAGCATGCTGGAGTCTGACCCAGAGTCACTGCGCTCGGCCGTCGAGCTGTTGCTGCGGCAGAATGTCGAAGCCATCGTGCTGATCGCCGCACACCGGGGAGCGCTTGACGCCGTCAGGGGAGTGGAACTCGGGGTGCCGCTTGTCGTCGTCGAGTCGAGTGGACGCAGCGGATTCCACAGCGTGGGCATCGACCAGTATCACGGTGCGCGAACGGCCGTTGGGTACCTGGCAGAGCTCGGGCACACGAGCATCCTGCATCTGGCAGGGCCGGCAGATTCAATGGATGCCACCGAGCGCGTTCGCGGCTGGCGCGACGAGTTGAATGAGCGCGGCCTCATCGCACGCGAGGCGATGTGGGGCGACTGGACACCGGCCAGCGGATACCGGTTCGGCGCGATCCTCGCGGACTCTGTCACGGCTCCCGACAGCGCCGGGTTCACTGCCGTGCTGGCGGGCAACGACCAGATGGCCCTCGGATTCATGCACGCCCTCACCCAGCGGGGCTTCCTGGTGCCGCGCGACGTCAGCGTGATGGGCTTTGACGACATCCCGGAAGCCGAACATTTCACCCCGCCGCTGAGCACCATGAGACAGGATTTCAGTGCACTCGGGCGCGACATCATGGCGTCGCTGCTGGCGATCCTGCAGGACGAGGAGTCTCCTGATCCGCCGACCGTTGCACCGGAGTTGATCGTTCGCGAGTCCACCGCGCCGCCTCGGGTTTAGCGCAGGTCGAGCGCGGTTTCGGCGCGAAAATTACCCGCGCGCCGCATCCGCTGGAATGTCGGTGGCTAGTGCAAGACTGTCTCCAGCAACACAACATGTAGTGGTTTACCGACACGCCGAAGTGTTATCCACAAGCAAAATAGTTTGAAATCGTCTGCCTGTGGATAACTTCGCAACGAGCCGCGGAAAATGGCCTCTCTCGAGGGCGTGAGCTGTTGACAACCGGTGGACAACCCGTGGATAACTACATATTTGTAATTACTGCATGTTGTGCCCGTTCCTATCTGCGATCACTAGATGTAGTATTAGAAGTCCAGTCGGCGACGTCGTGAATGTCTTGAATTCCGGTCGTTTGACTCCACTATTGAACTGCTGGTTCAGCTACGAAATCAGCTAAGAAGAGAGGGCCAGCGCCATGGCAATCACGGTCTACACGAAGCCATCCTGTGTGCAGTGCACCGCGACGTACCGGGCTCTCGACAACAAGGGCATCGAATACAACATCCTTGACCTGTCGGCCGACGAGGGTGCCCTCGAAGCCGTTAAGGCTCTCGGCTACCTGCAGGCTCCTGTCGTCATCACCGACGAGGATCACTGGTCAGGCTTCCGCCCCGACAAGATCAACGAGCTCGCTGAACGTCTGGCGTAAGCGCCGATTCAGCAGCACAAGCAGTACAAGTACAAGCGCAAGCAGTACTCGCATCACATCGGCACGCGAGGGGGTGTTCTATGGCCGAGTTAGTTTACTTTTCGAGCGTTTCGGGAAACACGCACCGGTTCATAGAGAAACTCGGTCGCCCCGCTACACGCATTCCGCTCTACGCGCGTGAAGAACCTCTGCGCGTGAAAGAGCCATACGTGCTGTGCCTGCCCACCTACGGTGGCGGCAACGGTGCAGGGGCAGTGCCCAAACAGGTAATCCGGTTTCTCAACGACCCGATCAACCGATCACTGATTCGCGGCGTCATCGGCGCCGGAAACACAAATTTCGGTGAGGCATACGGCATCGCCGGGGACATCATTGCCGCCAAGTGCAAGGTGCCCTGCCTCTACCGATTCGAAGTATTTGGAACCCCGGATGATGTGCGCATCGTTCACGAAGGATTGGATTCATTTTGGAAGCAACTGTGATTGACGCACCAAGCGGTCTCGGAATGGATTACCACTCCCTGAACGCGATGCTCAACCTCTACGGCCCGAACGGCGAGATCCAGTTCGACAAGGACCGCGAGGCTGCGCGCGAGTACTTCCTGCAGCACGTGAACCAGAACACGGTGTTCTTCCACAGCCTCAAGGAACGTCTCGACTACCTGGTGGAGAAGGAGTACTACGAGCAGGCAGTGCTCGACCAGTACTCGTTCGAGTTCATCACGAAGCTCAACGACCTGGCCTACTCGAAGAAGTTCCGCTTCCAGACCTTCCTCGGTGCGTTCAAGTACTACACCTCGTACACGCTCAAGACGTTCGACGGAAAGCGTTACCTCGAGCGCTTCGAAGACCGCGTCGTCATGACCGCACTCGGCCTCGCTGCCGGTGACGAGACGCTCGCCGTCAACCTGGTCGAAGAGATCATCGCCGGTCGTTTCCAGCCGGCCACCCCGACCTTCCTGAACTCCGGCAAGGCACAGCGCGGCGAGCTCGTCTCCTGCTTCCTGCTGCGCATCGAAGACAACATGGAGTCGATCTCCCGCGGCATCAACTCGTCGCTGCAGCTCTCGAAGCGTGGCGGTGGCGTCGCCCTGCTGCTCTCCAACATTCGTGAGGCCGGCGCACCGATCAAGCAGATCGAGAACCAGTCCAGTGGCATCATCCCCGTGATGAAGCTGCTCGAAGACTCCTTCAGCTACGCCAACCAGCTGGGTGCCCGCCAGGGTGCCGGTGCCGTGTACCTGCACGCGCACCACCCCGACATCATGCGCTTCCTCGACACCAAGCGTGAGAACGCCGACGAGAAGATCCGCATCAAGACGCTGTCTCTCGGCGTGGTCATCCCCGACATCACCTTTGAACTGGCGAAGAAGGGTGAGGACATGTACCTGTTCTCCCCGTACGACGTCGAGAAGGTGTACGGCGTTCCGTTCGGCGACATCTCCGTCTCAGAGAAGTACCAGGAAATGGTCGACAACCCCCGCATCAAGAAGTCGAAGATGAAGGCCCGTGACTTCTTCCAGACCCTCGCGGAGATCCAGTTCGAGTCCGGCTACCCGTACATCGTGTACGAAGACACCGTCAACGCTGCGAACCCGATCAAGGGCCGCATCAACATGTCGAACCTGTGCTCTGAGATCCTTCAGGTCAACACGCCGACCACGTACAACGAGGACCTCTCGTACAACGAGATCGGCAAGGACATCTCCTGCAACCTCGGCTCGATGAACATCGCCCTGGCGATGGACTCGCCCGACTTCGGTCTGACCGTTGAAACCGCCATTCGCGGCCTCAACTCGGTCTCTGAGCAGAGCCACATCTCATCCGTTCGTTCGATCGAAGACGGTAACGACAAGTCGCACGCCATCGGCCTCGGCCAGATGAACCTGCACGGATACCTGTCCCGCGAGCACGTGTACTACGGCAGCGACGAGGGCATCGACTTCACGAACATCTACTTCTACACGGTGCTGTTCCACGCGCTGCGTGCCTCGAACAAGCTCGCCATCGAGCGTGGCCGTGCCTTCGAAGGCTTCGAAGACTCGACCTACGCATCCGGTGCGTTCTTCGACAAGTACACCGACCAGGTGTGGGAGCCGGCAACGGCGCGCGTCGCAGAGCTGTTCGCGACCTCTGGGGTCACCATCCCGACGCAGGCCGACTGGGCAGCGCTGAAGGCATCCGTCATTGAGCACGGTATCTACAACCAGAACCTGCAGGCTGTACCGCCGACTGGCTCGATCTCGTACATCAACAACTCGACGTCGTCGATTCACCCGATCGCGTCGAAGATCGAGATCCGCAAGGAAGGCAAGCTCGGCCGCGTGTACTACCCGGCGCCGTTCATGACGAACGAGAACCTGGACTACTACCAGGATGCCTACGAAATCGGTGCAGAGAAGATCATCGACACCTACGCGGCGGCTACCCAGCACGTCGACCAGGGCCTGTCGCTGACCTTGTTCTTCAAGGACACCGCCACCACTCGTGACATCAACAAGGCTCAGATCTACGCCTGGCGCAAGGGCATCAAGACGATCTACTACATTCGTCTGCGCCAGCTCGCGCTCGAGGGCACCGAGGTTGACGGCTGCGTCAGCTGCATGCTCTAGATCTGCTGCCCACTCGAATCTCTGGATAAAAGGAACACACTCATGATTGACAAGCTGAAGCTCGTCTCCCACGTTGACGCCATCAACTGGAACAAGATCGAAGACGAGAAGGATGTCGAGGTCTGGAACCGCCTCGTCAACAACTTCTGGCTGCCCGAGAAGATCCCGCTGTCGAACGACATCCAGTCGTGGAACACGCTGACTCCGGCAGAGCAGCAGCTCACCATGCGCGTGTTCACCGGGCTGACCCTGCTCGACACCATCCAGGGCACCGTCGGTGCCGTCTCACTGATTCCGGATGCCATCACTCCTCACGAAGAGGCCGTCTACACGAACATCGCGTTCATGGAGTCGGTGCACGCGAAGAGCTACTCGTCGATCTTCTCGACGCTCTGCTCCACGAAGGAGATCGACGAGGCGTTCCGCTGGTCGACCGAGAACCAGAACCTTCAGAAGAAGGCTGCGATCGTGATGGAGTACTACCAGGGTGACGACCCCCTCAAGCGCAAGGTGGCATCCACCCTGCTTGAGTCGTTCCTGTTCTACTCGGGCTTCTACCTGCCGATGTACTGGTCGAGCCACGCCAAGCTCACGAACACGGCAGACATGATCCGCCTGATCATTCGTGATGAGGCTGTGCACGGGTACTACATCGGGTACAAGTTCCAGAAGGGTCTCGAGAACGAGACCCAGGAGCGTCGCGATGAGATCAAGGACTACACGTTCAACCTCATGTTCGAGCTGTACGAGAACGAGGTGCAGTACACGCAGGACCTGTACGACGAGGTCGGTTTGACCGAAGACGTCAAGAAGTTCCTGCACTACAACGCCAACAAGGCATTGATGAACCTGGGCTACGAGCCGATGTTCCCGAAGACCGTCACCGACGTGAACCCGGCAATCCTGTCGGCGCTCTCGCCGAACTCCGACGAGAACCACGACTTCTTCTCTGGTTCTGGCTCGTCGTATGTCATCGGCAAGGCAGTGAACACCGAAGACGAGGACTGGGACTTCTAGGTCTCCTGAATCACCATTGAAAGGGCGGATGCTTCGGCATCCGCCCTTCTTGTAGCTGTCTCCAGGACTGAGCTACCGCCCATCGACGATCGACATGAACCTGCGAAGGCGACGATGCCCCGAGGAATCAGCCTGTTGCGATGGCGGATGCCGCGGCATCCGTCATCGCAACATCCCTGCTATTCGAATACTGGTGAGAGAAAACGACGTTCGTAGCGGCGAATGCACTGCGTACGCCTAGCGAACTCGATTGCAGCGATGCACTCCGGGTCGGTGGATGCAGCCGTGCGGTACTGCTCGTAGGCAGCGAGCGAGTCGAAGGTGAAGAGCGCGAATGCTTCGTCGCTGTCGCCTTCGCTGGGCAGAAAGTACCCGTGATGTGTGCCGCCGAGCCTGTTGACGAGCCGGATCCACTCTTGGCCGTAAGTGCGAAAATCGTCGAGTTTGTCGGCGTCGATCTCATAGCGAAGGTGGATCGTGATCATTGAGGTTTCCGTCTCTGTGGGGTGGGCAGTGTCGCATCGATCTCATGCTCCCACCTTTGAAGTCAAGCGTCCCGCCGATTGGAGGCATAAAACGGAGGACGCGAAAGTCCGGGAAGATGCTCCCCCGGCACGCGTGTTGCGACCAGGAGGCGACGCCGACTTTAGCCAGCCAGACCGAGACCGCTCGATAGACTGGCGGAGCAATCGCAGGGTGAGGAGCATCAGGGGCATGCCGAAGATTTCCGCGCCGACCGTGGCAGAACACCGCAGGCGCCAGCGCGAGGCGCTCCTGACGGCCGCCACCGAGCTGCTCGTTCAGGGCGGCGTTTCTGCCGTCACCCCGGCGGCCGTGGGGGCTGCGGCAGGACTTGCCCGCCCCAGCGTCTACCAGTACTTCGACTCGGCCGCCGGCATCCTGGCGGCCATCATCGAGGACTCGTTTCCGCGCTCGAACGCCCAGCTTGCCGTCGCCCTCGACGGGCTCTCCGAGCCGCTTGAGGTGATGGACGCCTACGTGCGCGAGACGCTGCGCCAGGCCGCCGAGGGAGCGCACCGACCCGCCGCCGCACTGTCTGCGGCGCAGTTGCCCGACGCGTGCCGGGCCCGGCTGGCCGAGCTGCACCATGAGCAAATCGCGCCGTTCATGGGGGCACTGCAGCAACTGGGCGTTCCAGAGCTGATGATCACCGCGCGCCTGCTTGGCGGGGTGCTCGAATCGGCCATGGGTGCCATCGAGTCGGGTTCAGATGCGGATGCTGTCACCCGCACGACCATCGCGCTGGTCCATGCCGCGGTGCAGCCGGCCGGGTCGCTGCACTCCTAGACGACGCCCTCGACGTTAGGCGGCCACGGCCTCTGCTGCTTCGTGCACGCTCAGGTTGCCGTCGACCATGACCAGCACGCTGTCCATCAGGGGCAGGTGCGTGCGGTCGTGGGTCACCAGCAGGGTGGCGACGTTGCGCGTGCGGGTCAGCTCGATGATGAGCGCGATGATGGCTGCGCCGCGTTCCTGGTCCAGTGCGCTGGTCGGCTCGTCGACCACCAGGACAGACGGGTCGTTCATGAATGCGCGCGCGATGTTCACCCGCTGCCGTTCACCGCCGGAGAGTGCGTTCGGGCGCTTGTGCGCCTTCTTCTCGAGGCCGACGGCGGCGAGGAGCTCAAGTGCCTTCGCCCGTGTCTCGGCCTTCGAACGCTTGGTGGCGGCCGAGCCGAGGTGGCTCATCAGCTCAAGCTGCTCAAGCGCGGTGAGCGAGGCCAGCAGGTTCGCCTGCTGGAAGACGATGCCGATCTGGTCGCGGCGCAGTGCGGCAGTCTCACTGCGAGAGAGGCCGGCAGCGGCGGTGCCGTTGATCAGCACCGAGCCCTGCTGGGGGGAGATCAACGTGGAGGCCACGGCCAGGACGCTCGACTTGCCCGAGCCGCTGGGGCCGGTGATCGCCGTGATCTCGCCGGGCATGACGGTGAGGCTGGCCGCGTTGATCGCGGTGATGACGCCGTCGCCGTCGGGGTAGGTGAGGGTGACATCGCGAAGTTCGATCATGGTCTGCTCCTAGCTGTTCTGGGCGTTGAGGGCGGAAAGCGGGTCGGCCTTGACGACGCTGCTGAGTGCAAAGGCCGCACCCACCAGGCCGAGGCCGACCATCGCGATGCCCGGAACGAGCGTGGTGAGCGGGCTGATCACGAATGGAACGGCAGCGGGCAGGGCGGCGCCGGCTGCAATGGTGAGCCCGATTCCAAGTCCCACCCCGACGAGCAGCACCACGAATGCCTGGCCGAGTGCATCCCGCACCAGGCTGCCGGTTGAGGCGCCGAGCGCCTTCAACACGGCGATGTCCCTGCTGCGCTGGATGGTCCATACGGTGAAGAAGGCGCCGATCACCAGCGCTGAGATGCCGAGCAGCAGGCCAAGCATGAGTGCCAGAGAGCCGATCTCGCTCTTGAAGACCTCGATTGACATCAGCGACATGAGCAGCGAGGTTGAGACGGTTGCTGCGTCGGCATCGACGAGGGCGGCATCCGTCGGGGCTCCCTGCACGATGAGCGCCGTTGCGAACGGGGCCTCTCCCGCAGTCTGCTTGGCCACGGTGGTGCGCCAGTCGTCGATGGTGGTCCAGATCACGCCGGTGTGGCTGTACTCGGAATCCTGTGACACCCCGGCCACCGTGAACGTGTCGCCGAAGATGGAGATTTCGTCCCCGACGTCGGCCAGCAGCGCTTCGTGCGAACGCTCCGAGAGGATGACGGTGCCCGCCTCCGTTGGAATCATCTGGTTCGGTGAGATGCGGGCGAACGAGCTGTCGACGCCGAAGAGTGAGGCGGTCTGCTCGCGGTCGCCGGCTGCGGTGACCCTGCTGGTCAGGATGCCGAGCGGCAGGACGGCGTCCACGCCTTCGGCGGCCGACCAGATGGCCGCGGACTCGGCACTGATCGTGGAGTCGGAGAAGCTGAGGGTCTTGCCCTCGGCCGGCTCCGAGAGCACGACCTTGTCGGCCTTGAACGGCGTGACCGCAGAGATGTTGGCGTTGGCGAGACCTTGCGTCAAACCGCCGAGAAAGCCAACCAGGAGCGTGATGAGGAGCACCACGGAGGCGATGAGAGCGAATCTGCCCCGGGCGAAGCCGAGATCACGCCATGCAACGAACACGTTTCAACCTTACTGACAGTAGTGTCGGTACGACTGTCGCCCACAGCCTAACACCACGGAAATACGCCGCCCTGATAGGTTCCCAGCGGAGCCAGACGTTCGCAGCGGATCCGCAGCCGCACGGGGCCGACTCGGGCTAGCGTCGAATCATGAGTGATCGCCGCACGGCCAGCTCCCCACCCGCCGGTGCCACGCGTTGGCGCCCAGGGCGCTCGGGGCGCCGCGAGCCGCCGGCCTGGACCCTCGCGCTCGCAGACGGGACGGACGCCGGATTCTTTGGGCCTGGTAGTGCCGTGTGGGCGGTCAACGGAGCGCTGCCGACGCTGGTCGCCGGCATCCGCGCGTTGCTGTTGCAAACCCTGAATCCGGGAGCGATGGCCGGTGTGCATGATTGGTCGCGCTACCGCGAGGATCCGCTCGGACGGCTCGACGGTACGGTGCGGTGGGTGGCCACGACGACGTTCGGCGATCGGGCGAGCGCGACTGCGGCATCCGCTTTCGTGTCCCGGCTGCACGAACATGTGACGGGAACCTATGTCGACGCCCGCGGCGTCGAACGCGCGTATGCGGCGAACGACAAGGAGCTGCTGCGCTGGGTACACGACGCCTTCACCGAAGCGTTTCTCGGTGCCCATGCACTCTGGGGAGGGCCGATCCCCGGCGGGCCGGATGCCTACGTGCGCGAATGGGCACAGGCCGGTTCGCTGATGGGAGTGGCCAACCCGCCGACGACCGTCGCGGAACTGCACGCCGAGATGGATAGCTACCTCGCAGAAGCCAAGCCCGACGCGCGCGTTGCCGAGGCCGTGCGTTTTCTGCGGAAGCCCCGGCTGCCGGGGATGACGGGGCGGCTGTATCCCATCCTGTTCGGCGGCGCGGTGGCCTCCCTCGACCGGCACCAGCGCGAACTACTCGGGCTGCGGCGCCCGTGGTGGCCGGCGGTGACGCTGACGCGGATGCTCATCGTGGGCGGGGCGCGCATGCTCGGCCCGGTGTCGCCGAGTGAGCAGAACGCCAGGGCTAGAATCGCGCGGCTGGATGCGGCACGGTCGCCCGCCAACGGGCAGACGGATGTCTGACCGACAGACTGTCTGGGTCGCTCAGCTCTCCTGGTCGGGCGGTGAAGCGGATGCCGCCGCTCGCGCCGCCTCCGCGGCACGCTCAGCCCACTTGGGAACCTCCCCGTAGCGCTGGAAGGGGACCAGCAGACCGGCTGCGCTGTCGTCGATGAGCTGGGCCAGCCGTCGTTCGCGGGTGGCCTCCTGCTTCGCGGTGAGTGCCCAGTGGATGACCTGGCGGCGGTAGGTCGGCGTGGCAGCGTCCCAGAAGGCGGCGGCTCCGGGGTTCGCGGCCAGCCGAGCGGCGGCCTCTGGCGGCAGCTCCTGATCGGGATTCTCGTGGGAGTACACGCCCGATCTGTCTTCGCGTCGGCGCTCGAACGCGGCGATGCCAGCCTCGCGCATCCGCCCCTCTGCGGTGAGCTTCTCGACCAGCGCGATGTTGACGCTCGACCAGATGCTGGCGGGCTTGCGCGGCGTCCAGCGCTGGCGCCTGGCATCTTCATCGATGCGCTGGGAGACGGAATCGATCCAGCCGAAGCACAAGGCTTCTGGGACGGCCTGTTCCCAGGTGAGCCCGCCGTCTGGCACGTGCTTCTTGTTGAGGCCCATCCAGAGTTCCGTCGCGGTGGCATGGTTGGCCTCGAGCCACGCGCGGAACTCCTCTGGCGTGGCGAAGAAGATCGCCGGCCGCTCTGGTGTGCCGCCCGGCGTGCCGATCGTCGTGGTCATGGCACGAGTCTGCCAGAACGTACCGAATCGAGCGAGAGTGCACAACGATGGGTGGCCCAAGCACTCCTTGTGGCTCACGGCCGCTCAGGAGGACGATGGAAACGTGGTCGGCATTCCTGCCGAAGGACAGCGAGCAAAGGAGACGAGACCATGGCATTCGACACTCCGAACGGAACGCGAGGGGCCCGCCAGCCCGGCCACAACCGAATCGAGCGCTGGGCAAACCAGCGGATGATCGGCCACGTCCGTCGCACCGGCACCCTCGGGCGCTCCAACACGCTGGTGCTGGTGACTGTGGGGAGCAAAACAGGAGCCGAGCGCATGACCCCCGTTGGGTGGTTCCCCGGCGGTGGCGATAGCCGGCTCATCGTGGCGTCGGCAGCGGGCGCCGCACGCAACCCGTCGTGGTATTTCAACCTTGCGGCGCATCCATCCGCCGTTCGCATCGAGTATGCCGGACAGCGGACCGATGTCACCGCGTCACAACTGCACGGCGCGGAACGGGAGGAGGCCTGGCGACAGATCACGACCCAGGCCCCTGGGTACGCCAAGTACGAGACGGCCACCGACCGCGAGATTCCTGTCATCCGGCTCACGCCACGCTGACGCCGTATCTCTGCGCCTGCGGCGACGAACGCATCGCCCGGCTGGAGGCGGCAGCAGAGGCAGCAGCAGCGCCTGCGCGCGGGCAAACGAATCTCCAATCGCGCCCGGCAGGCACCCAACTCGCCAGCGTACGGTGGGCCATGGTGGGCGCTCGTCGATTCGATGAGCGCGGCTAATGAGTAGTGCCGTCGAAATCGAATCCCCTCTTTCGGCGGTGAGAACGGTGGATGTATGACACGTGACGACGTGGATGGCTGGGTTCGAGTTCGCGACGCCCGAGAACACAACCTGAAGAATGTCGACATCGACATTCCCCGAGACTGCATGGTGGCCTTTACCGGCGTCTCGGGTTCGGGCAAATCCTCGCTCGCGTTCGGCACGCTGTATGCCGAGGCCCAGAGGCGCTATTTCGAATCCGTCGCGCCATACGCGCGGCGCCTGCTGAACCAGGTCGGTGCCCCGGAAGTGGGAGAGATCACCGGGCTGCCCCCGGCTGTCGCGCTGCAGCAACGCCGCGGGGCGCCGAGTTCACGCTCGACCGTCGGCACGATCACCACGCTGTCCAATCTGCTCCGGATGCTCTACTCCCGGGCTGGCACGTACCCGCCCGGCGCGACGCACCTCGCCGCCGAGGCATTCTCGCCGAATACCGCGGCCGGAGCGTGCCCCCGCTGCCAGGGCCTCGGGGTTGTGCACGACGTCACCGAAGCCCTTCTCGTTCCCGACACCACGCTGAGTATTCGCGACGGGGCGATCGCTGCCTGGCCGGGGGCATGGCAGGGGGCGAACCTCCGCAGCATCGTGCGCGGTCTGGGGATCGACATCGAAAAGCCGTGGCGGTCGTTGCCCCGCGCTGATCGCGACTGGTTGCTGTACACCGATGAACAGCCATCCGTGCTGGTCGAACCCGAAGACGGTCGCATCGACCATGGCTACTACGGAAAGTTTTGGAGCGCACGCAAGCACGTCATGCATGTGCTGGCACAGTCGCAGAGCGAGCGGATGCGCGAGCGGGCCCTCCGCTTTGTGCAGAGTATTTCCTGCCCGGACTGCGGCGGCAGTGGCTTGCGTCCAGAGGCGCTGGCCGTCACTTTCGCAGGGCGCACGATCGCCGAAATGAACGCGGTACCGCTGGGTGACCTCGCGGCGGAATTGCGAAACGGGGTCGAGGCGGGAGCCGTTGCGTCTGCGGAGGAGGGCAGTGAAGCTGCCAGTCGAATCGCCGCCGACGTGATCGCCCGGGTTGACGTGTTGCTTGACCTTGGGCTGGGCTACCTGAGCCTCGGCCGAAGCTCGACCACGCTTTCGCCCGGCGAATCACAGCGGATGCGCATCGCCACACAATTGCGCTCCGGGCTCTTCGGCGTCGTCTACGTGCTTGACGAGCCGTCCGCTGGCCTGCATCCTGCCGATGCACAGCCACTTCTGGACGTATTGGATCGCCTGATTGCGTCGGGCAACTCCCTGTTCGTCGTCGAACACGACCTCGATGTCGTGCGCCGAGCCGACTGGGTCGTCGACATCGGCCCTGGTGCCGGTGAAGGAGGTGGGCACGTCATCTATTCCGGCCCTGTCGAGGGGCTGCGGGAGGTCGAGGAGTCGATCACCGGCCGTTACCTCTTTCCACGCTCGGCGACGACAGCTCACGAGCCCCGCACACCCCAGGGCTGGTTGCGCCTGAATGGAGTCACTCGGCACAATCTCCGTGACACGTCGGTCGAGGTTCCCCTCGGGGTGATGACCGCGGTCACCGGCGTCTCGGGATCGGGAAAGTCGACCCTCGTGACCCAGGTGCTCGCGCATGTGGTGCGCGGCCATCTGGGGACGGCATCCGACGAGCCGGACGAAGCCGTGCTCGAGGTTGATGTTGAGGGTGTGTCCGGAGTAGAGACGTTTGATCGGCTGGTCGTCGTTGACCAACGCCCCATCGGCCGAACCCCGCGCTCCAACCTCGCTACGTACACCGGCATGTTCGATGTGGTGCGCAAACTCTTTGCGGCCACCGACGAAGCGAAGGCCAGGGAATACACCGCGAGCCGATTCTCGTTCAACGTCGCCGGTGGGCGCTGCGAGACGTGTCAGGGCGAAGGCTTCGTCTCGGTCGAATTGATGTTCCTGCCCGGCACATACGCGCCCTGCCACACATGTCACGGGGCGCGTTACAACGCAGAGACGCTGGAAGTGACCTATCGCGACAAGACGATCGCGGATGTCCTCGCGATGACTGTCGACGCTGCTGCAGCCTTTTTCGCTGAGGTTGTCACTGCGTCGCGAAGCCTCGCGACGCTCCGTGATGTCGGTCTCGGCTATCTCCGTCTCGGCCAGCCGGCGACCGAGCTCAGCGGTGGAGAGGCACAGCGAATCAAGCTGGCCACCGAACTGCAACGAGCCCGGCGCGGTCATGCGCTCTACCTGCTCGACGAGCCGACCGCCGGCTTGCACCCGGCAGACACCCAATTGCTGCTTGACCAGCTGCAACAACTGGTGGATGCCGGCAACACCGTGGTTCTCGTGGAGCATGACCTCGCTGCGATCACCGCTTGCGACTGGGTTATCGACTTGGGTCCTGGTGGTGGCAACGCAGGCGGCCAGGTTGTCGCGTCAGGCACGCCGAGAAGCATCGCGCGCGGTGAGGGGGCCACAGCGACGTATCTGGCGGCGTGGCTCGCGAGGCACGACGACACGGCGTAGCAGTTGGGACTGTCTTCAGAAGCTACATTCAGTACTTGAACAAACTCCCCAGATAGTCTGTTCTCTCGGTCGCTGTGTTATGTGCGGCTCTGTTGCCCCGTAGACAATCGATCTCGAACAGAATGATGAAAATGAACCAAGAGCGCATGAATGTCGAGTCCTTCAATCTCGATCACCGTCTCGTTGCGGCACCCTACGTGCGGGTCGCCGACACGAAGCACCTCCCTGCCGGTGACGTGATCACGAAGTTCGACGTGCGGTTCACCCAGCCCAACGTCGATCACCTCGAGATGAAGGCCGTGCACTCGCTTGAACACCTGTTCGCCGAGCACTCGCGCAACCACTCCGAGAAGGTCATCGACTTCTCGCCGATGGGTTGCCAGACGGGTTTCTACCTGATCATGCAGGGCGCCCCAGACTTCGACGAGGTTGCCGCGCTCATCGAGGTGACGCTGAACGACATTCTGAGTGCTGACTCTGTATCTGCTGCCAACGAGGTCCAGTGCGGCTGGGGCGCCAACCACTCGCTCGCCGACGCTCAGGCTGCAGCCGCGCGCTTCCTCGCGGGCCGCGACTCCTGGAACGTGGTCTACGCGTGAGCACACCTGCACATGCACCCGCACTTGCCATCCTCGTCGCCATGGACGACGAGCTTGAGCCCTTCCTCGCCCGCGCCGAAGACGTCGGCCCCGCACGGCAGATCGGAAACGCGGTTCTTCGCGACGCGCTCCTCGGCGGCCACCCCGCCGTACTCGTCCGCACCGGCATCGGCCTCGTCAACGCAGCCGGAGCGGCCACCACGGTGATCCTCGAAGCGCAGCGTGACGGAGGCGTCCTGCCGCTCATCATCAGCGCCGGCAGCGCAGGCGGATTGGGCGCCGACGTTCGCGTCGGCGACGTGGTCGTCGGAACCGACTACATCAACGTGGATGCCGACGCTCGCGCATTCGGCTACAAACTCGGCCAGGTTCCCGGCATGCCGACAAACTACCTCGCGGCAGAACACGTGGCAGAAGCGATCCTCGCCTCTCACGCGCTCCGCGTCGGTGTTGTGCACCAGGGTCTGATCGTGTCCAGCTACAGCTTCGTGACGCCTGCTCGAGCAGAGCTCATCACGCGTGATTTCTCTGGGGCGCTGGCCACCGACATGGAGTCATCCGCGATCGCTCAAACCTGCCACGTTCACGGGGTTCCGTTCGTGTCCATCCGTGGCATTTCAGACCTGTGTGGTCCAGCTGCCGAGGACGATTTCCGAGGCCAGGTCGATGACGCGGCAACCCAGTCGGCAAGTGTGGTCATCTCCTCGATTGAGTCTCTCGTGAGTGCATTGGATATCCCAGCCCTGGTCTAAAGGCTGCAAAATACGGTGGGCGGATGCTTCGGCATCCGCCCATTTTTTGTGTGACAGCTAGACAGTTGGCCGCTCACAGGCCGTAACCCCGCGGACGGACGTACGATTGCCGTGTCATGTCATGCCCGATAATTCGACGGGAGTCGCCATGGTTCAGGTACGCGTTCTCGGGGTTGCCCTCGATACAGAGGGCCAGCACATCGTCCTGCTGAAACCGATAGGCGAGCCGCCAGCCGTGGGAAACGTGCTGCCGATCTGGGTCGGCGAGCAGGAAGCGACCTCGACGCTCATCGCCCTCGGCGGGGATACGGCACCGAGGCCGCTGTCGCACGATCTGATGAAGACACTCCTCGACACCGTCGGTGCCCACATTGATCGGGTTGACGTGACTCGCATCGAAGAGGGGACCTTCTTCGCCGAGATCACTCTGACCACGGCATCCGGTTCAGTCGTGCTCGATGCCAGACCCTCGGATTCCGTCGCACTGGCGCTGCGCACAGAGGCACCGCTCTTCGTCGCGGACGACGTGTTGGATGAGGCTGGTTTTCCCGCCGCGATGGTGGAACCTGACCGTAGCGAGGAGGAGACGGAGGACGGCGAGCAGACGCTCGACGAGTTCAAGGAGTTCATCGAGCACGTCGATCCCGAGGACTTCCAGGGCTGACGCCGTGTCAAACCCCGACGCTGAGCGTTTCAATCTTCCGCTCGAGCTCCGCGCGTTCGGCAGTGTTTTTGCACAGGGCAACGGCATCGAGGAGCGCGGCCCGAGCTTCGCCCCGCCGGCCGAGACGAATGAGCATCTCGCCACGCACCGCCGGCAACAGGTGCGAGCTGGCAAGTTCGCCTTGGGCGGCAATGACGTCGACCAGGGCGAGGCCGTCGGCCGGGCCAGAGGCCATCGCCACGGCTACTGCACGGTTGAGGTCGATGATCGGCGACGGGGCCAAGCGCCCGAGTGCTTCGTAGAGGATGACGATCCGTGGCCAATCGGTGTCAGCCACGGACCGGGCGACTGCGTGGCACTCGGCGATGGATGCCTGGAGCCCATAGGCGCCCAGCCCGCGGCCGGCGCCGCTCGCGCGTGCCAAGGCTGCGCGCCCGCGTCGAATCGCCGTGTGGTCCCACAGCCGTCGATCCTGGTCTTCCAATAGCACCGGATGCCCAGAAGCGTCGAGCCGTGCGGGGAAACGGGCCGCGGTGAGTTCCAACAGTGCGAGCAGGCCGAACACCTCGGGATCGGGCCTGAGTCGCACTAGTGTGCGAGCCAGGCGGCGTGCCTCGGCGGCCAGATCTGTGCGCATCCACTCCTCTCCGCTCGAGGCAGAGGAGCCCTCGGTAAAGATGAGATAGACGACGTGCAGCACCGAGCCGAGACGGTCGGCCAGTTCATGCGATTCTGGCACGGCAAACGGCACGCGCGCGGCGGCCAGAGTCTTCTTGGCCCGAGTTATGCGAGCCTGGATCGTCGGCACTGTAACCAGAAACGCCGTGGCGATCTCATCGCTCGTCAGGCCGCCGACGACCCGCAGGGTCAACGCGATCCGTGCTTCCCGCGACAGCACCGGGTGGCAGGAGATGAACATGAGCGCCAACACGTCGTCGTCGATAGCCTGAGGGTCGAACAGGGCGTCAACGCCGGGTTCCAGATCGTCAAGATCGCGGGCGAGTATGGCATAGCGTTCGTCGCGCGCGGATCGACGCCGAAAGGCGTCGATCGCTCGGCGACGACCTGTGGTGAGCAGCCATCCGGTCGGTTGGGCCGGAACGCCGTCGATCGACCACGACACGAGAGCTTCGGCCAGCGCCTCCTGAGCGAGATCCTCGGCCAGCGAGAAATCCCCGGTGTAGCGGGCGAGGGCGCCGACGATGCGGGCGGATTCCATTCGCCACACCGCTTCGACGGCGCCCCGCGCCTCAGACCTGCTCACCATTGGCTACTCGTCGGCCTCCTCGTCGTCGGTTCAGAGCTGGGCGGTCTGCTCGCGCCAGGCGCGTTCCTTCTGAATCCACTCGTTGTCCTGCGGAAACTCGTCGATCGACGTCACACGGCGAATCTCGGTCTTGCTCCCCGCGGTGAGCGGTGCACGCTTGGCCCATTCGACAGCTTCCTCTTTCGACGCGACATCGAGAATGTAGTAGCCATTGAACAGCTCCTTCGTCTCCCCGTAGGGGCCGTCGGTGACGACCGGTGTCTCACCGGAGAAGTCGACGACGACACTCTCGTTCGCGTCCTCAAGGCCCTCGGCTGCCAGCAGCACGCCGGCACGAATCAACTCGTCATTGAATTTGCCCATTGCGTCGAGGATCTCCGCAAAATCGACGTTGATGAAGTTCGCAAACGACTCGTCGGTCGCCCGCATGATCAGCATGTACTTTGGCATTTCGTTCTCCTTGTGTTGGGGAAAGTCGCTTGCTGACTTTCTCACCCCAAGGTCGAATGGCGCCAGTCTAAATCGACACATGGTCGAAATTCTTTTTGATGCTGGTGAGCGAGCGTAGCTGCGCGGAGTGCAGCATCCCGCGGTTCACGATCCGTGTATCGTCGGGTTTATAGAGCGCTATTGAGGAGGCACCCGTGGTCCGCAATGACAATCGTAAAAAGCAGGAAAACGCGCCAGCACCGGATGACGCCCGCAAGCCGGACTCGCCGACCGAGGTCACCAAACCCTCGTGGAAGTACGTACTGCGGAAGACATTCCGCGAGTTCACGGCCGACCAGTGCACCGATGTCGCCGCTGCACTGACCTACTACGCGGTGCTGTCTCTCTTCCCGGCCTTGATCGCGTTGATTTCGTTGCTGGGCGTATTCGGTCAGAGTGAGAAGTCGATCGATACGATTCTCTCCCTCGTCGACGAGATCGCGCCGGGAGACACTTCCGACGTACTGCGCGGTCCGCTCGAACAGTTCAGTTCGTCGCCGGGGGCGGGGTTCGCCCTCGTATTCGGCATCGTGCTCGCCATCTGGTCGGCATCCGGTTATGTGGGTGCGTTCGCCAGGGCGATGAACCGGATCTACGAGATCGAAGAGGGGCGTCCGTTCTGGAAGCTTCGCCCCGTTCAGCTGGGCGTAACGATTGTCTGCATCATCCTCGTCATGATTGCGCTGGTGATCGTGATCGTGTCCGGCCCTGTCACGAGCGCTGTCGGCAACGCACTGGGGCTCGGCGAGACAGTTCAGGTCGTGTGGTCGATCGTCAAGTGGCCGATCCTGGCCTTAGTCGCCGTGCTGATTATCGCCATCCTGTATTACGCAACACCCAACGCCAAGCAACCCAAATTCCGGTGGATCAGCATGGGGGCCCTGGTCGCGCTGATCACATTGCTCGTCGCCTCGTTCTTGTTCGGCCTGTATGTGACGAACTTCTCGAACTACAACCGCACCTATGGGTCGTTGGCCAGCATCGTGGTGTTCCTGCTGTGGCTGTGGATCGCCAACCTCGCCCTGTTGTTCGGGGCCGAGTTCGATGCAGAGCTGGAGCGGGCACGGCAGCTCCAGGCCGGGATTGCCGCGGAGGAAGCGATTCAGCTTCCGCCGCGGGACACCCGGAAAATCGACAAGAACGCCGAGAAGGAACGCGCAGACATCGCCAGGGGGCGGCAGCTGCGTGAGGAAGCACTCAAGGCCTCGACAGAGAATAATGAGGGTTCGTGAGGGCTGAGGGGCCGCTCACGAAACCGTCCCGGCAACAGGCAGGCCGACACGCAGGGAGCCCGAACCGCTCGACGTCGGCGCCCTTGCGGTAACCGAGGAGTCGCCGTACGTTGGCCGTACAACTTGGGCAAACGCTATACGGGAAGGCCACTCGATGGGCGAAAACAGCAGCGGGGCATCCACTGGAGGGTATCCGGAGGGTGTGCCGGACGAAGAAAAGCCGGAACGCTTTGACGACGATCCGGTCAACGCGGACACGAAGGCCGAGGAGGAGATTCTCACCGTTCCGTCGACGGATCGCGATGAGGACATCCCCGCAGACGCTGCTCACAGTGAGAGCGGTGACACGGCCGAGAGCGAATCAGAAGCGCCCGACTAGCGCGTGCGCTGGCGCCTCGGCCGCGCCACATGGGTCATGGGGTTGAACCGTCCTTCTTGGCGCTCTCCTGCGCGGTCTGCGCAGCACCCTTGACCTGGTCTTTGAGGTCAGAAGAAGCGGATGTCGTTTCCTCCTTGACGGCCTCGAATCCATCGGTGGCAGAATCCTTCACCGCATTGACAGCGTCCTGGGCCGGTTCGCGCAGGTTGTCTGCCATTTCTGTTGCGGCATCCTTCAGCATGGGTTCGGCCGCCTCCTTGATCGACTCAGCCATCTCCTTTTCCCTGGTACTGGCTGGGATCAGTGATGCGAGGAGCCAGCCGGCGCCGAAGGCGATGAGGCCAACGGCCAGAGGGTTGCCTTTGGCACCCTCGACGGCTTTGTGGGGGGCGCCTGTGACGGCATCGCCCACATCGGACGTTGTGTCTCGGGCAGTTCCCATGATGCGGTCGGTCCAGGAGCTGAAGACACCCTTTACCTTTTCCGTCTGACGATGGGCGATCTTCGATGGGGTCACCTTGTCGGCCAAAGCGTCCACGTCACTTCCGAGTTCGGACCGGGTGCGCTCGATGTCGGCTCGAATCTGGTCCGGGTCGCTGTTCGTCATCGGTTCTCCTCATTTCTTTTCAGTGTTTCCGGAATTTCCTTGAGGGTTTCCACCGTCTGGGGCGCTCCCTGGATGGTCTTCATCTTGCGCTGTGCCGACAAGAACATGATGAGGGCGATGATCGCCCAAATCACTGCGATGACAACAGCCGACCAGGCATTTCCAATGAGATATCCGAGACCCCACCACGCTGCAATCGACAGGAACAACACAGCCATGATGGCGCCATACGCTGCGCTGCCGTAGAACCCTGCGGCCTTACCGGTGCGAGTGGCTGACTCCCGCAGTTCGGACTTGGCAAGCTCAAGTTCCTGCCGCATCAGGGTGGAGATATCACGGGTCACTTCATTAAGGAGGTCACCCAGCGACGTGTTCGCGGCCTGTTCTTCCGACGGCGTTGGTCGGTCAGTCATCGGAGTCCGCCGCCTTCTGGAATGTGGCCGGTTGTGCCTTCTGCACCGCGCGTCTGGTCGTAGATAGGCGTGGCCGGATTGATCCCCGTGGTGGCGTCAGCAGGGGTGGATCGCGGTGGTGTGACGGTGGTCGGAGCGGCGGCCTGAGGCCTGGTCCCGTGACTCGTGGGATGCGCGTGCTCGCCATGGTCGCTGGCAAGGGAGCGCGTGAGTCGACCCGCCAGCAGGCCAGCGGCCGCGGAAATCCCGATGAATGCGAGAGGGTTCCGCCGCGCATAGCGGCGAACCTCGTCGAGGACGGACTCCGGGTTCCTTTCATTGAGCCAGGACGCGACTTTGCCGCTTCTGGACGCCGCCCGCTGCACGAGGTCGGTCGCCATGCCGCGCTCTTCAGAGTTGTCTGCCATGTGCTGCAACTCGTCGCTCATCGACTGCAACCCAGAGGCGGCACGTTCCTGCTGCGAAGTGGCCTGCTCGTTCAGCTGTTCCTTCGCCTCCGCGAACAGGTCCTTGGCCTGGGTCTTCACCTCAGACGCGACTTTTCCGGCCTCGTCTTTGGCGACTCCGGCTATTTTCTGGCCTTCTTCAGCCGCATGCTCTCCCAGCTGAGAGCCCTGCTGCTTGAGAGTGTCGGCCGTATTGGTGCCGCCAGAAGTGCCCTCGTTGCGCGGTGGGACTACCTGTGGGTCATCGTCGCTGGGCGGTACCGGGGGGTAAACGTTCGACATTTCGTACCCTTTCTCTGTGTGCTGCCCTGTCTACGCGGCACAGCCCATCGGGTACGTCCATGATGAATTCACTTGTCCGCGCGGGCCAGCCGGTTTGTGAGCCACGTTAAGCCGCGCCGCGCTCGTCAACAAGTGGTTGCCACCTGAGCAAAAATGTGGCAGTCCTCCCGTCCCAGCCTCGTCGCAGGCGCAGACACCGTGCCACGCTCGCACTAGGGCACTAGGGCACTAGGGCACTAGGGCACTAGGGCAGCAGGGTGAGTCCCTTGGTCAGCTTGTCCACACGGTTCTTCGGGCCGACGATGCTGACGGCGTAGTAGTCAAGGACACCAGCGGATGCCACAGAGTCCAAATACTCGCTGTAGATGCGGGTGTGCTGCGCCGACGCAGGCATATCGGCGACGAAGACACCGTCTGAGGCGTGCGCGTTAGAGCGAAGGGTCTGCAACTGTTCGTTCGTGCCGCCCAACACAGAGCAGCCGGCCCAGGGCAGGCCGGTGTGAGAAGAACCGGCGGCATCCACTGCATCTGGTCCAAGGAGCCCGATCACTTCTGACGATGTTGCCGCCGCCACACAGATGGCGGCGTTGGCCGCGCGACCCGCTGGCAGGGCCGTGTCGAGCACGATGACCCACTTGAGTCGTGCGGAGCGAGTCGGCGCAGTGATGTCCACCTCGTCAAGAGCAAATCCGATTGTCACACGTGTCTCCTTCGTCTCAGGGCTGATCCATTTGTCTTTGTGACCAGTTGGTTGGGCAATCGTAGAATGAAAATAGGCGCCCAATTTCTACGGGCGTAGGTTGTACGGCAAATCTGGGGGATTGGTGAATATGGATGAACTTGACAAGGCGATTCTGGCGGAATTGCAGTCAGATGCACGCACAAGCAACCGAGACGTCGCTCGTGCCGTGGGGGTATCGCCGACGACCGCATTTGAGCGGACGCGCGGACTTCGGCGGCGAGGCATCATTCGCGGAGCGCTGCTCGACATCGACCTGGCCGCAGTGGGGCGTCCGGTCCAGGCGCTGATCGCAGTGAAGATCCGTCCGCCGTCGCGGGACAACATTGAGGCATTCCGCGACTGGGTCTTCACGCAACCAGATACCCTCGGGGTCTTCGTGACCTCCGGCACGGAAGACTTCCTCGTGCAGATCGCGGTCTCCGACAATCAGGCCCTGTACTCATTCGTCGTTGACAAGCTCACGACGAGGGCCGAGGTCGCAGACGTGCGAACATCCGTCATCTACGAGCACCTCCGCAACAACGCCATGACGCCCAGCGACTGACAGGCTCTTGCCAGCGCGCCGGAGGCCTCGCACACTGGGGGAGTCGGGCCGCCGTCGCGGTGGCGGCGGTAAACGCCCGCTTCGAAGGACGCTGGTCGTGCAATGGATCTAGCTATCATCTGGCAGGCCGCCGCGATGTTTGTCGGTACCAACATTGACAATCTGCTCGTGCTCTCGCTCTTCTTCGGCCAGACGGCCGGTCGCCGCGCCGCAGAATGGCGGGTCGTCAGCGGGCAATACCTGGGCTTCGGCATCATCCTCGTCGCCTCAATTGTCGGCGCGCTCGCTGCCGGCCTTCTCCCGGAGGGCTTTTTGCCCTACCTCGGGCTGGTGCCCCTCGTGCTGGGGATTCGAACCGCAATCACGTCATGGTGGCATCGAAAGGATCTGGAGAAGGACGAGTCAGAGACGGTTGCATCGGACGATCGCGAGGGCGGTCCGACGATCTGGGCGGTCGCAGGGGTGACGCTCGCAACTGGCGGGGACAACATCGGTCTCTACATTCCGATTTTTGAGCGAGCGGGTGTGAGCGGAATGTTCGTCTACTGCCTGGTTTTCCTGGTGATGCTCGCGCTGCTCATCGCTCTCGGCCGGTTCCTGACCCGATGGGAGGCCGTGGCACAAACCATCGACCGCTGGGGACACGTCGTCTTCCCCCTGGTGTTGATCGGGCTCGGACTGTACATCCTGATCGAGGGCGGCGCGTTCGGAATCCCCACCCCGTGACGCGGCTACGTCTGGTCTTGCCGACCCAGCCAGCCCATCTCGGCGCTCACGGCGCGCATTCCCTGGACGAGCGCCTGCAAGTCTGCCAGCTGCAGGCGCGCGAGCACCTCAGCGTTGAACTCTGGGCGAGCGGTCACGAGGCGCCGCGCGACCATGCGTCCGAGCGCAGTCGCACGGACCCGCCGCACGCGCGAGTCATGCGGGTCCGTCGTGCGCTCGGCGACTCCCTGGGCGACCAATCGATCGAGCACTCCAGAGACTGCGGCCTCTGAGACGCCGAATGTTGCTGACAGCCCACGCCCGGTCGCACCGTCTTCGGTGCTGACGAGGATAGCCAGGACCTTCATCTGCCGGAGTGTGAGTTCAGTGGAGAAGAGGGGTTCGAGCAGCACGGGAAGTGCAGTGGTCTCGAGCGCTGTCGTGACTGATTCGAGCTGCTCCAACAAGCTCGCCCGCTCGCGCGACTCGGCAGCGTCCGTCATCCCATTACCGTAGTGCCGATCATGCCTGTTGGCGCCATCCGCTGGATTTCCGGCCAGCGGATGGCGCGTCTACCTGGAGGTCGACGAAGTTGCAGTGGTCACCACTGCAGCTCGCCTGCTTCGTCCTGGAAGGTTCCCGTTGGACCGTCAACGCTCAGGGTCGCCCACCGCACAACGACTCTGGCGCTCTCCTCGACCGATCGACCGATGCCGAAGGCAGCGGTCATGTCGGTGGCGGTGGCACCGGGCTCGATGGCGTTGAACGTGATGCCCGGCTGCGCCTTCGCGTAGTGCACGGTCAGCATGGTGGCTGCGGCCTTGGACGATGAGTACAGCGCGAGTGGCAGCTGGAATTCAGGCCTTTCGGGGTTGTTCACCGCCCAGAACGAGCCGGCACTGCTCGACACGGTGACGACGTTGGGGTTCGATGAGCGGCGGAGCAACGGCAGGGCCGCCTCCGTGACGCGCACGATGCCCACGGCGTTCGTGTCGAACGAGCGCAGGGCCGCTGGACCGTCGAGCGCGGTGTCCAGGACTCCGGCGTTGTGCACGAGGACGTCGAGGTGCCCCTCTGCCGCGTTTATCGCGGCCAGTGCGCTCGACACGGATGCGTCGTCGGTGACGTCGAGCTGCACGAATCGCGCTCGCGCTCCGAGGGTTGCTGCGGCGAGCTCGCCACGTTCGACGTCACGTGCGCCGATGTAGACGGTGTGCCCCAGCGCCAGCAGCTGCTTCGCGGTCTCGAAACCGATGCCTTTGTTGGCACCGGTGATCAATGCGACGGTCATGTCTTTCCTCTCAAACGGTCTGGCCGAACTGGCCGTTTGAGACTCTACGAACATCCGTTTCTCTCGCCCAGAGCCCCCGTGAGACCGGGGTCTGACAGGGCCCCCGTTGATATCACGTGCCCGGCTTAGAGTTACTGCATGGACGAATCGACCAACGCTCTTGCGGCCTTCTTGCGAGCCAGGCGCGATCTGGTGACACCGGAGCAGGCCGGCATCCCGGGCGGCGGGGCGCGGCGTGTGCCGGGGCTCCGCCGAGAGGAAGTTGCAATGCTCGCCGGCATCAGCGCGGACTACTACCTGCGGCTGGAACGCGGCCGCGACCGCAATCCGTCCCCGCAGGTACTTCAATCAATCGCCCGCGTCCTTAACCTCGATGACGATCACCTTGCCCACTTGCTCACCCTGGTCGCGGATGTTCCCCGGCAGCGCAGACGTCGCCCGCGCAAACAGACGCCTCCGACAGGTGCGCTCAAGTTGCTCGACTCCCTTGCGCAGCCTGCGTTCATCGAGAACCAATACTTCGATGTCGTAGCCTCCAATACCCTGGCCCAAGCGATCGACCCACGCCTCACTGTCGGGAGCAACCAGCTACGGGACCTGTTCCTCGACCCGGCCGAACAGGCACTCTACCCAGACTGGGCAAACGTCACGGAATGCCTCATCGCCAACCTCCGGCAGGCCGTCGGCAACGACGTCGACGACCCTCGTTTCATCGAACTCACGGGAGAACTCACGCTGGCCAGCCCCCGATTCCGTCAGCTCTGGGCCCGGCACGAAGTGCGAGGACAGACCGGAGGCACCATGCACTTCGATCACCCGCAGGTCGGAGAACTGACCCTCAACAGAGAGCGGATGAGCATCGCCGGCGCCAACGGACTAATGCTCGTCGTGTTCCACCCGGACGCTGGATCCAGCGACGCGGACAAGCTGGCGATGCTTGCGTCTGCGGTTGTGTCATCCGAGGCCCTGTCATCCGCGGCCGCCGCGCAGCGGCAGCGGCGCGCGACCTCTAGGTAGTCTGCATCAGCCCGTCGGCGGCATCCGCAGCGAGCTCATTCCGAGCAGTGCGCCGTCGCGTCACGAACGCGGCAATGCCGATTGTGACGAGCGCGCCGGCAGCCCAGATCACAAGGCTCCACGCCCAGGGTCCGACGCCGAGGTCGCCGCCGGCAATCAGCGTGCGGAACGACTGGACGGCATCCGTGAGAGGCAGGAGACTGTGGAGCGCCTGGAAGAACGGCGCCGACGTTTCGATGGGATAGGTACCACCCGCTGCGCTGAGCTGGAGCACGATGAACAGCAGGCCGACGAATCGCCCAGGAGGGCCGAGAAGGGCGATGAGCGCCTGGTTGATGGCCATGAACGTGACGGATGCCAGGATGGCCAGCCCGAAGACGCCGCCGAGGTTCGCCATGTCGATACCCACAGCGACGTGCACGGCGAGCACGGCAAGCGTCGCCTGGACGACGGCGATGATCGCGTTGGGCAGGTAGGACCGCAGTGCGACCAGCCAGATCGGCATCCGCGAGCCGACCAGGCGCAGGTTGAGCGGAGCGCGCATGAAGAACACCGCGAGGCTGCCGATCCAGAGTCCGAGGGAGAGGAAGTACGGAGTGAGCCCTGCACCGTAATTCTGCACGGCATTCTCCCGCACGTCATCAATCGCGACGGGTGCGGAAGCAGCGCTGCCGAGCTGTGCGGCCTGAGTGTCGGTGTAGGTCGGGATCTTCTCCACCCCGTCGGCGAGACCGTCTGAGAGGGTGTGGGCGCCGTCGTCGAGCTGGCGGGCACCGTCCGCGGCTGAGAGAGTCCCGGCCTCGAGGGTGTCGGCTCCGTCGGCGAGGGTGGCGCTGCCCGTCGCGGCGGTGTCGAGGGAGTCGATCAGGGTGGTCAGCTTCACCGTCAGGTCGCTGAACCCACTGTTGAGGGTGCCAAGACCGGACGCGAGGGATGTCGCCCCAGCGCTCGCCGAGGCGGTTCCGTCGCTCAGGCTCTCGGCTCCGGCCGCGAGTGCAGCCAGTCCGGTTCCGGCATCCGCAGATCCGACGAGTGACTGTGCGCCGTCTGCCAGAGCGGATGCGCCGCTGTCGAGTGCGACGGACCCGGCCGAAACCTGGTGGGCCGCGGTTGCGAGCTGCTGAAGCGCGGCACGACGCTGTGCGTCGGTCATGGCGCCATACCCGGCTACGAGCTGGTCGAGTGAGCTGGCGACCGTGGTGCTTCCAGAGGCGAGCGCTGGAGTCTGCGCCGCCAGGGAGTCGAGTCCGCTGGAGAGCTGTGTTGCGCCGCTCAGGGCGCTGTCGGCACCGTCGCTGAGCGCTGAGCTTCCGCTCTGCAACGTCTGCAGCCCTGCGCTCAGGTCGTTCGCCCCTGCCCGCGCCTGGCCGAGGCCGTTGCCGAGCTGCGACAAACCGGCGGGGAGCGCGGTTGTCGCTGTGGCGATCTGGCCCAAACCTGCGCTGAGCTCTCCCGCGCCCGCTGCAAGGGTGCCTGCTCCATCAGCGAGGTCCGCTGTGCCCGATGACAGCTCACTCGTGCCATCGGCGAGGGTGGCTGCGCCGTCTGCGGCGTCGGCGATGCTGTCGTGCACTGTCGTGAAGCCGAGGTAGACGTTTTCGAGATAGGTCGAGGCGACCGAGTCCCTGAGGGTCTCGGCAAGCGTTGTGCCCAGGGACTGGGCGAGGTTGCCGGTGATGAAGTTCGTCGCATCGTTGGTGGCGATGGAGAGCATCCCCTGTGCGGCCGCATCGGCCTCTGCCGGCTCGAGGGTCGCGGACGAGGTCGCATTCGCGGAGAAATCTGCGGGGATGGTGAGGACGGCCAGGTACGTTCCATCCGCCAGGCCTGCGCTGGCGTCTTCGGCATCTGTGCCGGTCCAGTCGAAGCCCTTCTTGCTCTCGCCGTTCTCATCGACGAGGGCTGAGACGACGTCGTCGCCGAGGCGGATCTCGCTGGATACGCCGGCGCTGTCTTCGACGGTGGCGCCGGTGTCGACGTTCACGATTGCCGCAGGGATGTTGTCGATGTTGCCGACGGGGTCGTCGTTCGACCAGATGAGGATGGCGGCGTAAATCAGCGGGATGATGCAGAGCGCGATCACGACGACGACCGCGAACGGTTTCGGCAGCGGCAGTCTGCGGCGCGCTCTGGCAGCCGGACGAGATGTGGTCATGGTGTCACTTTCGAATGAGTATGTGAGGCGGCCGTCGGCCGCCGTGTCAGTTGCGCGATGAGCGGGGCGCCGGTGCCGGCGGAGTGCCGGACAGGGCGAGCGTGAGCGTGGTCAACCGCTTCGCGAATGCGTCTGGGGAGTTCTGGGCTGTGAAGTCGGATTCAAGCCATTGCAGTACGAGCCAGGTCGCTCCTGCGGCGATCGCCGTGATCCGATCGTCTGGGTTGCCATCCGTCGTGGCAGAAACATGCGAGCCGAGAATGTGGTCTCTCATGCGCGTCGAGATGTAGCCCACAGCGGCGGAGATGACGGCATAGCTACCAGAGCCTTGGATGGCACGCTTGATCACGTCGCGCCGTATGTACAGCCGTTCGAGCAGCATCTGATTCGTGCCGGCCAGGAAATCGATGCCGTTCAGGTCGTGCAATTCGATGTCGCTGCGAGCAAAGAATGATTCGAGTTCGGCGACCACGGCCGCGGCAATGAGCGCGGGGACGTCGCTGAAATGCTGGTAGAACGTCGGGCGACTCACCCCTGCTCGCGATGCCACCTCAGTCACGGACAATTGGTCGGCCTGCGGTTCGTCGAGCAGCAGCGCGCCAACGGCCAGGAGCGCAGCGCGCGACCTCAGTGACCGCGGGTCGGTGAGTCGTGACACGGATGCCTTCCACGATGGGTTTAGTTTGCAAACGTCAACAATACGACCTTGTTTGACGATTGTAAAATTGATGTCGACGCGAGGTAACTGCGCGCCGATGTGGTCGCGGGCGGGGAACGGGTGGTCGAGCGAAGGGTCGAGGCGTACCCTGAGCGCATCGTCTGCAAGGAGGAATCATGTCGAACCTCGTCGTGCATTTTGAGATTCATGCATCTGAGCCGACTGTGCTCATTGACTTCTATTCGGAACTCCTGGCGTGGACGTTCAGCCAGTTCGGCGATATGTCGTACTGGTCGATCGACACCGGTGAAGGCTCAATCGCAATGAACGCGCCAGGCACCGGCATCAACGGCGGCCTCACGCAGCGCAGCGGCCCAAGGCCAGAGATCGGTGCTCCGGTGAATGGCTGCAACGTCGTCGTGGGAGTCGACGACGTTGACGCGACGTTCGCGCGCGGACTCAGCCTCGGCGCGCGTGAAGCGCTCCCGCCGGAAGACATGCAGGGAGTCGGCCGCGTCGGCTACCTGCTCGACCCTGACGGGAACATTTTTGGGATCATCTCGTCTGTGCTGTCCGACGGGACGAATGTAATGGCGATGGATGACGGAGCAACGGAGCGCCATGACACCGCGGACATCCCTGAAATGCGGTTACCGGATCGCACACGAATCGAACACAAAGGGCGCGTGTTCACGGTAGAGCAGAGTGCCAGAGGTGAGTGGCAGATTACCGACGAATCCGGGCTCATCTATGGCACCGTCAGGCTGGAGAGCGCGATGGGCGAAAGCCACCTTCCGGTGTACAACGGTCATACCCCAGACGATGACGACCCGCTGCTCTTCGGCTCCAGTTGGGATGCCATCGTGCGAGGCCTCATCAACCAGTACGACATCGACCACACCGCGCCGTAGGGGCCGAGGTCTAGACGGCCCAGTGTCTAAACGACCCAGTCGAACGACTCCTCGAACGTCTCCTTGCCATCATCGTCGTCGAAGACGTTCGCGACGAGATGGGTGACGAGTACGGCGAACCCTGTCGCGATCTCACTGAATCTGGCACTGTCGAACGGGCCATGCCACGACACCTTGCACTCGCCCTCCGGGTCGAGGTCGAGGCGATTGATGGTGGCATCGACGTCGGTGGCGAGAATCAGGATGCGCAGCGAATTCCACGGCGGGCAGTCGCCCGTGATCGACTCGAGTTCGATTCCGTTCACCGCATGGGCGGACAGCGTCTGGGAGAGCAGCAGCGCGACGTCGGCGGCGTGGTCGTTTGAGGTCTGGTAACGCAGGAAATCGGCGTGGTCGTTGGAGACGAGATGGATGGCATCCGCTCGCCAGGCGAGCTTGCGATAGTTGAGCACATTGAGAGCCGCGAGGGTGAGGCGGGTGAGCACGATACCGGCGGTTGCGCTCTCGGTGACGCCGTCAAAGCGGAGGCGGTCGTTGTCCCAGACAGCGCGAACGGCTTCGCGGGTGGTGGGGATGCCCGACATGAAACTCGCTTCCGTTGATCGCGGCCAGGCAAACGGCAGAGCGGATGCTGCACGGGTGGCCTCAAGCACCCTATCCCGAACAGGCCACGGCTCGCGCGCGACCAGCCGTGCAGCGGTGTCGGCGCCTCGGAATAGCATGAGTGGTACGGGTACTGGCTCCCCACTGAGTGGAGCGACGAGCGGAGTGAAAGGAGCGCCATGTTGACGGCCGACCAGCTCACCGCCTTCCTGCTCGACCTCAACGGTGCAGAAGAGACGTATCCGTTCGGCCCAGACGCGCGCGTGTTCAAAGTGGCCGGCAAGGTCTTCTCGATCGACAGCCCAGGGTCAGAGCGCCGCACCATCACCCTCAAGGCGCTGCCGGAGAACGTGCCGCGGCTCATCCTGAGCGTCGAGGGGATCGAACCTGGCTACCACATGAACAAGAAGCACTGGGTGACCGTGCGGCTCGACGGCTCTGTGCCAGACGATCACGTGCGTGAGCTGATCGCAGAGTCGCACGCCATCATCGTTGCCGCCCTGCCGCGGAGTATTCGGCTCGGGCTGCAGGGCTAGTTCGGCCTGCTAACTCGTCGCGCTGGCCGGATGCCCGACAGGCACGGGGTTCAGCACGACAGAGTCGAGGCCAGACAGGGTCGGACGCAGCGCGTCGGCCGCTGCATGTTCGATGGCGTGGAAATCGGTGACGGAGAGAGCGCTATCGGTCGTGACGGTGGCAGCGAGATGGAGGCGATGGCCGCTCCAGCGCAGGCGAACAGCGTTGACTCCCGCGACACCCGGCACCGTGAGCAGGGTCGCCTCTGCGCGATCCACGAGGGCTGGATCGACGCCATCGAGCAGGCGTCGCCCGATGTCACGGGCTGTGCCCCACAGCAGGACGACGATCGCCGCGGTGATCACCAGGCCGATGATCGGGTCTGCGAGCGGGAAACCGAGCCACACGCCGATGACGCCGATGACGACGGCCAGCGAGGTGAAGCCATCCGCTCTGGCGTGCATGCCATCGGCGACCAGCGCCGCCGACTTGATCTGGCGGCCAACCCGGATGCGGTAGATCGCGACGAGCTCGTTGCCTGCGAACCCGATCACTCCGGCGGCCAGCACCCAGCCGAGATTCGTGAGCGGCTGCGGGTTGAACAGGCGCACGATGGATTCGTAGCCGGCCAGCACGGCGGAGAAGGCGATCATCGCCACGATGAACAGGCCGGCGAGATCTTCTGCGCGGCCGAAGCCGTAGGTGTAGCGGCGCGAGGCCGCGCGCCTGCCGAGCACAAAGGCGATCCACAGGGGGATAGCGGTGAGGGCGTCGGAGAAATTGTGGATGGTGTCGGCCAGGAGGGCGACGGAGCCACTGGCCGCGAAGATGAGCAGCTGCAGGATCGCGGTGACGCCAAGCGCGAGCAGGCTGACCTTGACGGCGCGGATGCCGCGACTGCTTGACTCCATGGCGTCGTCGATCGAGTCTGCCGCGTCGTGGCTGTGCGGTACGAACAGGCCGTGGAAGAAGCCGCGGATGCCGGCGGGGTGAGTGTGCTGGTGTGTCTCGTGCTCGTGCTCGTGCTCGTGCTCGTGCTCGTGCTCGTGCTCGTGCTGATGTGTCGAGTGCTCGTGTTCGCCGTCGTGTCCATGCGTGTGCGGTGCAGTGCTCATGGTCGGCATCCGTCTCTTGAGAGGACTATGCGGGGTGATGGTGGCGGGGGATGCCGCCCAGTGAGTGCTCTGCCTGGAAGATGGCATCGGCCACGAGCTGGCTGACGTGCTCGTTGGCCAGCCGGTAGAAGACGCGGGTGCCCTCCTGGCGCGTGGTCACGATGCGGGCCAGCCGCATCTTCGCCAGGTGCTGGGAGACGGCAGCCGGTGACTTGCCGATGATGTCTGCCAGGTTGTTGACCGACATCTCGTCGTCGCGGAGGGCCAGGATGAGCCGAACCCGGGTGGCATCGGCAAGCATGGCGAACACGTCGACGGCCAGATCGACGTATTCATTGTCGATGAGAACATCCGCAGCCTGCGTATCTGCATTCATACGCAGATTATTGCACACGGGGCACACTGCTGTCCGGATACGGTGCTGTCCGGATTAGGGCGATGTGTGATCCCCTGGGATTACACTCGCTCAATGAACACTCCGCAGCACCGTATCCAGTCCGGGTTTGACGCGCACAGTACGGCGAGTGAGGTGCTCGACGGCATCGATCTCGCTGGCAAAGTGGCAATCGTCACCGGCGGCTACTCCGGTTTGGGACTCGAGACCGTCGCTGCGCTGACGGATGCCCGCGCCACCGTCATCGTGCCTGCCCGCCGCCCCGAGGTGGCCAGGGCTGCCCTCGACGCCCGCGGATTGACCGAGGTGGCCGTCGATGAGCTCGACCTCGCTGACCTTGATGGGGTGCGCGCCTTTGCGGAGCGGTTCCTCGCCACTGGCACAAGCCTCGACATCCTGATCAACAATGCAGCGATTATGGCGTCTCCCCAGGCGCGGGTAGGGGATGGCTGGGAATCGCAGTTCGCCATCAACTTCCTTGGGCACTACGTGCTCACGAACCTGCTGTGGCCGGCGCTCGCCGCGGGGACCGGTGCCCGGGTGGTGTCGCTGTCGTCGACGGGTCACAAGCTGTCCGGCATCCGCTTCGATGACCCGCAGTTCACCACGGGCTATGACAAATGGCTCGCTTATGGCCAGGCGAAGACCGCAGACAGCCTGCTCGCCGTGCAGCTTGACGCGCTCGGCGCCGAGTTCGGGGTGCGTGCCTTCGCCGTGCACCCTGGCGGGATCATGACAGAGCTCCAGCGTCACCTGCCGCGCGAAGAGATGGTCGCGGCCGGCTGGATGACGGAAGACGGCACGGTGAATGAACGGTTCAAATCACCGGAGCAGGGAGCGGCGACCTCTGTCTGGGCCGCCACCGCACCGATGCTCGCCGGGATGGGCGGCGTCTATTGCGAAGACTGCGACATTGCAGAGCTGACGGTGACCGGAAGTCCGGACGCCAGGGTCGCCGGCGTCAACGCCCACGCCATTGACACGGATGACGCGGCCAGGCTCTGGGAGTACGCGGCACAACTCACCGGAGTGAATGCGTTCGCTTAGACGCTCGTGCCGGTGCTGGCGCCAGCGCCGCTGCCGTCATTCTCGCGCAACTCGGTGAGCGCCTTGATCAGCGCCGGAGCGTCGTATGGCCCGTGGTGACGCGTCTCGCCGATAAAGAAAGTCGGGGTGGAGTGCAGGTCCATGACCTCGGCATCCAGCACGTCGTCCTGCACGCGATTGATCACCCGTGCCGACCGCATGTCATCGATGAACGTGTCGACGTCGAGTCCGACGTCTGCGGCATAGCGCACGAGGTCGTCGAACTCGAGGTCGTCCTGGTTCGCAAACAACACGGGAGCCAGTTCGAAGAACTTGCCGTGCAGGGCCGCAGCCTCGCTGGCCTTGGCCGATTCCGTCGCGTGCGGGTGCACCCGTTCAAGCGGCAGGTGGCGCCACACGTAGCGCAGCTCCGCGCCGAAGTGCGCACGCACCTCATCGATGGTTCCGGTTGCCCTGCTGCAGAACGGGCACTCGAAGTCGCCGTATTCCACGAGGGTGAGCGGGGCATCCGCTGGACCACGAATGTGATCCCTGGCCGGGTCGACGGGGCGAGCCAGGGTGCCGCCGATCGCCATGGGCGGGCGGACATGATCGACGATGCGAAACAGCGCCCACCCGAGGAAGAACGCGATGACGGATGCCGCGAGCACACCAACGCGGGCCTCATCCTGCAGCTCCGGATCGTCGATCGCAATGTCGACGATGAAGAGGGCGATGGTGAATCCGATGCCGGAGAGGGCAGCGCCACCAGCGATGCGACCGAGGTTCAGGCCGGGCGCCAGCTGCCCGAGCCCGAGTGCGCGGAGGCCGGCTGTGGCGCCGGCGATGCCGATGAACTTGCCGACCACGAGCCCGGCAACGATGCCCCAACAGAGCGGTGAGGTGAGCGCGGCGGCGAGGGTTGGGCCGTCGAGCCGCACCCCGGCGTTGGCGAGGGCGAAGATCGGGAGCACCAGGAACGTGACGTACGGCGCGTAGTCCGCCTGCAGCCTGTCATTGATCGAAAGCGAATCGCGGAGGCTGCGCGTCGCCGCCTGCGCGTAAGCCGGGTTCGGTGACTGCCGGAAGGCCGTCGCAAGCTCCAGCGAACGTTCGACGGCCCCGCGCCTGGGAGGGAAGACCGGGATGAGCAGGGCGACGGCCACACCGGCCAGCGTTGGATGGACGTGCGCCGCGTAGAGGGCGAACCACAGCGCGACAGCGAGGATCGTGTACGCCGGTCCGCTGCCGCCAGCGGGCAGATACCGCACCAGCGCGATGAGCACCAGCAGGCCGAGCGCCACGATCAGCGGCACGAGCCGGAGGTCATCCGTGTAGAAGATCGCGATGGCGCTGAGGGCACCGATGTCGTCGACGACAGCGAGCGTGAGCAGGAACACGCGCAGCCGGGCCGGGAATTTCGGGCCGACAATCGCCAGCGCGCCGACGAGGAACGCGGTGTCGGTGGAGATGACGACGCCCCAGGCGTGAGCATTCGCCCCCTGTGGATTGATGAGCAGAAAGATGCCGGCAGGCACGAGCAGCCCAGCGATGGCTGCAACCACGGGGACAAGCGCGCGCGACCGGTCGGTCAGCTCGCCGACGACAAACTCATGCTTCACCTCGAGCCCGACGGTGAAGAAGAAGAACGCCATCAACGCGTCATTGACGAGCCCGCGAAAGGTGAGTGCGACGCTGACGTCTCCCACGCGCAGGTCGATCGGCGCGCTCCAGAACTGCTGGTAGGTCTCAGCCCAGGCCGAATTCGCCCACACGACGGCGATGACGGTGAAGAGCAGGAGCAGGGCCGCGGCGGTCTTCTCGCTGTTGGCGATGCCGGTGCGCGACGGAAGGATGCGCCTGAGGCGCGGAAAGCGCGGCGGTTGGCGCCCTTCGGTCACAGCCGGCGTACTCACGTGTATGTGTCCCCTCGCTTGCCAGACCGGTCAACGTCCGGCGCCGTTCAGCATTCTCGCTTGATCGAGGATTGCAGATGACGCGCGGAATGGGGAGTGGGGAGGGCATTCCCGGCCTGCCTCTTGCATACGTGCCGATTTCGAGTAGCGTATGACGTCAGACGTTATACCATCACCCGCGTAACGTCAGAAGCTGAACACAGCGATTCCCTAGTCACTATGTACGAGAGGCGCATCATGCTTGGAAACCTCACCGGATGGCACATGGTCATCATCCTGGCGATTGTCCTGCTTTTGTTCGGCGCACCCAAGCTGCCTGGCCTCGCCCGCAGCGTCGGCCAGTCGATGCGCATCTTCAAGAGCGAAGTGAAGACGCTGAAGGACGACGACGCAGCGGATGCCGCTGAGCCCGTCGTGCCGGCACCCGTCGCGCCGGCATCCGTCGTGTCGTCACACGTAACCACCACGCAGTCCTAACCCACTGTGGCCACCCTGACGCGTGAGAAGGCTGACCGCGACAAGAAGATGTCGCTCGGAAGCCATCTCATCGAGTTTCGGAAGCGGCTCGTACGAGCTGCCATTGGAATAGTGCTGGGCGCCGTCGTGGGGTGGCTGGCCTCCGAGTTCGTGCTTGAGGCGCTCCGCGTGCCGATCGGGCGGATCGCTGAGGCCCAGGGCCGCACCTCTGAGCTGAACTTCACCACGATCTCTGAAGCATTCGACCTGCGCATGCAGATCGCGATCACCGTCGGCGTCGTCATCTCGTCGCCCATCTGGCTCTACCAGATCTGGGCATTCTTCGTGCCAGGACTGAAGCGCAGGGAGAAGCAGTTCGCGATCGCCTTCGTGGCCTCCGCGGTACCGCTGTTCCTGGCTGGGTGTGCCGCCGGCTGGTTCGTACTGCCCAATATGGTCGCACTGCTGACCTCATTCGCACCGTCGGACTCCGCCGCGATCATCAGCGCGAAGGGGTACTACGACTTCGTGCTGAAGCTCGTGGTCGCCATTGGTATCGCCTTTGTGTTGCCGGTGTTCCTGGTGCTGCTGAACTTCGCCGGGGTACTGAGTGCGAAATCGATCCTCAGTTCCTGGCGCATCGCGATCCTCGTCGTGATCATCTTCACGGCCATCGCCACTCCCGCCGCTGACGTGATGTCGATGTTCATGCTCGCTGTCCCGATGATCTGCCTGTACTTCGTCGCCGCCTTCATTGCATGGATCCACGACAGGCGCGTGCGGAAGATCTCCGAGCGGATCGACGCAGAACTGGCCGGCATCCTGTGACTGCAACAGAGACCGGCCTGCCACAGAAAGGTGCGGTACTGCCATGTTCGGATTGACGTTCGAGAAGGTCATCCTCATCGTGATCATCGCGGCCTTCCTGATCGGTCCAGAGCGGATCCCGCACTACGCGGCCATGCTCGGACGCTTCGTCCGCAAGGCGAAGGAGATGGCCAGTGGCGCCAAGGAGCGCCTGCGGGATGAGATGGGCCCTGAGTTCGACGAGGTCGACTGGAAGAAGCTGAACCCTGCCCAGTACGACCCGCGGCGCATCATTCGCGACGCCTTGCTGGATGACGAGCAGCCGGCGCCGCGGGTGACCAGGTCTCAGGCATCCGTCGTCTCTCGGGTCACAGACGTGCCGTAGTATGACGTCATACGTCCTCGCGTCGACCTCGCTCTAGACCTCGTCATCGACGGGCACCGCCCTGTTCCGAAAGGCCCATTCTCGTGAAGATCGCACGCACCACCACCCCTGGCCTCGTCGTCGGAATCGGCCACAACGCTGACCCGGATGCCACTCTTCCCATCCAGGCCTGGCTCAAGTCGGTGCGCACCGTCGGGGCCGACGGTGATGAGATCGTGCTGCAGCCCGATGCAGGCACCGTGGTGGTCGAGGGCGAACTAGCCGTCGTCATCGGGACAACGGCGTCGCGCCTCACCGTCGACAACGCGCTGGAGCACGTGCTCGGCTACACGATCGTGAACGACGTCACGAGCGGCGACCGCAACGCGATCGACAACAAGAACTTCGAGAGCAAGTCGGGCATCAACTACACCCCGCTCGGCTCCTGGATCGAGACAGAGATCGCCGACCCTGAGAACGTCGAGATCATCGTCGAGGTCAACGGGGAGATCGTCGCCAGCTCCGGCACCTTCAACCTGCCGTCGAGGGTCGTCGAGACCCTCGTGTACGTCACCCGCTGGATGACGCTGGAGCCCGGCGACGTTGTCATGACCGGCTCGCCGAACACGGCAGCCGTCGTTACGTCTGGCGACACGGTCGCCATCACGATCCCCGAGATCGGCACGTTGCGCAACACGGTTCGCTAGGCGCTCGCTCCGCACTCACCGACGTACGAAAGGGCACTGCCATGCTGTTAGATCTGCCGGAATCCGAGCTGCGCGACTACCGCAGCGCGCAGGTTGATCCGTCTGACTTCGACGCGTTCTGGGCGGAGACTCTTGCCTCGTCGAGGCGCTTCCCGCTCGACATCGAGCTGACCCGCGTTGACGCAGGCCTTGCGACACTCGACGTCTACGACCTCACGTTCTCTGGCTACGAGGGTGAGCGGATCAAGGCATGGTTGCGGGTGCCGGCCGGCACAACGGATGCCATCCCCACCATCGTGCAATTCCACGGCTACGGCCGCGGCAGAGGTGACGCGATTGAGAACCTGCTCTGGGCATCCGCTGGATACGCCCACGTTGAGCTCGACACCCGCGGCCAGGCGTGGAGCGGATCGCGGGGGAGCACCCCAGACCTGGCGGGCTCAGGGCCGCAGGTTCCCGGGTTCCTCACCCGCGGAATCGAGTCGCGGGAGACCTACTATTACCGGCGCCTGATCGTGGATGCAGTGCGTCTGGTCGACGCCGTCGCAGAGCTGGCGTTCACCGACGCGGCACGCACCATGGTCACCGGTATCAGCCAGGGCGGTGGACTCGCGCTTGCTGTCGGCGGGCTCGTGCCAGGCCTCCGCGCGGTCGCGGCGCTGGTGCCATTTCTCTGCGACTTCCCGCGCGCGATCATGATCACCGACAGGGACCCGTACAAGGAGATCGCCAACTACCTGTCCTGGTACAGGGACAGGACGGATGCCGTGCTTGACACCCTGTCGTACTTCGACGGGGTCAATTTCATCACCCGCGCCACGGCGCCCGTGACGCTCTCGGCGGCGCTGATGGACCCGATCTGCCCACCCTCAACCGTGTTCGGCGCCTACAACGCCTACGCGGGCCAGAAGGAGATTGCGGTCTGGGCCTTCAACGGCCATGAAGGCGGCGGGGTCGACGACCTGCAGCTGGTGCTCGACGTCGCGCGTCGGGAAATCGCAGCGGGCTAGCTGCCGGCGCTTTGCCGCGCCACTTTTTCCAGGGATCGGCGGAGCGGCTGGTAGTGAGCGACGACAGCCTCTTTGTAGGCGTCGAGGTCGCCGGCAATCGCAGCGTCGAGCATGGCGCCATGAGCGCGTGCCGTGTCATCGATGTCCGCCGCCGGCGCGATGCCGAGCTTTGGGTAGAGCACGGTGTTGATCTCCCAGAATGCCGTCACAAGCTGTCCGACCAGGGTGTTGTCGAGGTAATCGAGCAGGCGGGTGTGGAAGGCCAGGTCTTCTTCGGCGAAGCTGGTGCCAGTCTCAGATTTGGTCACCATCGTCGACACGAGGTCCTTCAGGACCTCGTCGGAGTTGCCGTGCAGTGCCGCGATGATCTGGGGTGCCATGACGAGGTCGAGAGCCTCTCGCACCTCGATGACCTCACGGAGGGCGGCGAAGTCGTCCTGTGGACGGAGTACGCCGCGAAAGACGAGTCCTTCGACGAGGGGAGCGAGTGAGAGCTGCCCGACATAGGTACCGTAGCCGTGCTTCACCTCCACGATGTCGAGTGCGGCAAGAGTCCGGATGGCCTCGCGGACGCTCGATCGGCTTACGCCCAGTTCAGCGCAGATTTCTGCCTCTGTCGGCATCAGGTCGCCGGACTTCAGACCCTTGGTCAGAATGAAGTCTTTTATCTGGTCGGTCACGGAGCTGCGTTTCCGGGATGTTTCGGAGGTGAAAACTCCTGTTTTCGAGATGTTCATAGTGGCAACCCCCGCTTGACCTTTCACTCGAGTATGTATAGCTTTCAATTTAGCACGTAGGACGTCTGACGTCCGATTTAGCTTTCCGAATCTTAACGAGAGGCAATCCGATGCTCCAAGAAGCACTTCAGGGGAAGACTAGCCGTCGCGTCTTCCTTCAGGCCGCAGGCGCTATGGGTTTGGTGGCAACTCTTGCCGCCTGCAGTGGCCCAGCGTCGACAAACAACGTTGCTTCCCCCAGCGACGCCGGCCCCAGCATTGACAAGAACGGCACCATTGAGGCGGGTATCTCCTACGCGCTCTCCACCGGCTTTGACCCGATGACGACCACCGGCGCTGTTGCCGTGGCCGCCAACTGGCACGTACTCGAAGGCCTCGTCGAACTCGACCCCGTCACGCGTGAGGTTTACGCGGCACTGGCCGGCGAGCTCCCGACCGTCAAGGGAAACACCGTCACCGCAACGTTGCGCGACGGCGCGGTCTTCCACGATGGCACTCCGGTAACGGCAGACGACGTCGTCTTCTCCTTCCAGCGCGTGCTCGACCCTGCAAACGCATCGCTGTACCTGACCTTCCTGCCGTTCATCGAGTCGATCTCCAAGGTCGACGAGACCACAGTCGAGATCACGCTCAAGCAGGAGACCGCCCTCGCCCTCGAGCGCATCTCCGTCGTCAAGGTCGTACCCAAGGCGCTGGTCGAAGCCGACAAGGTCGCCTTCGACTCCCTGCCGACCGGTACAGGCCCGTACAAGATGCTGTCGGCCGTCAAGGACGACAAGATCACGTTCGAGCGCTTCGACGACTACACCGGCTCACGTCCGGCCGCGGCCGCCGCGATGACCTGGAACCTGCTCTCGGATGCCGCTGCTCGCGTCACCGCCGTGCAGTCCGGTCGTGTGCAGGCCATCGAAGACGTGCCGTACATCGACGTCGCCTCGCTGTCGAAGGACGTCAAGGTTGAGTCAGTGCAGTCGTTCGGTCAGCTGTTCATGATGTTCAACACCTCTGTCGCCCCGTTCGACGACAAGCGCGTTCGCCAGGCATTCCGCTACGCGATCGACTACGACAAGCTCATCAACACGGGCATGCTCGGCCAGGCCACCGCAGCCACCAGCTACCTGCAGAAGGAGCACCCGTCGTACCAGAAGGCCAAGACGACCTACACGTACGACCCGGCCAAGGCCAAGAAGCTGCTGGCCGCTGCCGGCGTCGACGGCCTGTCGATCACCCTGCTGGCGACCGACACCAGCTGGGTGAAGGACGTTCTGCCGCTGATCAAGGAAGACCTTGACGCCGCCGGCATTGCGACCACGATCGACAGCAACCAGTCTGGCGCGCAGTACAAGATCGTCGACGAGGGCAACTACACCGTCATGGTCGCTCCCGGCGATCCGTCGGTGTTCGGCAACGACGCTGACCTGCTGCTGCGCTGGTGGTACGGCGCTGCGACGGTCTGGCCGTCCAAGCGTTACCGCTGGGCCGAATCAGCTGAGTTCAAGACGCTGACCGGTTACCTCGACGACGCGATGGCCACCTCTGACGCCGATGAGCAGAAGAAGCTGTGGGGCAAGGCATTCAACCTCATCGCTGAGGAATGCCCTGTCTACCCGCTCGTGCACAGGAAGCTGCCGACCGCCTGGAACGAGGATGCCGTCTCCGGCTTCTCGCCGGTGTCGTTCACCGGTCTGTCCTTCCTCGACGTCGCACGCACGGCGTAGTAATCCCCTGACGTCGCGCCCGGCGTCGCAGGCGTAGTAATCCCCTGACGCGGCGCTCGGCATCGTACGCGTAGTAATCCAAACGGGGGCCGGCTGTGTGGCCGGCCCCCTCTTTTCTTCTTTGAGGAGACAATTGTGACCGCCCTTCTCAGGCTCATGGCCCGACGAATCGCCGTGCTCCCGATTATGATCCTGGGCATCACAGCCCTCGTCTTTTTCGTTATGCAACTCGCGCCGGGAGATCCGGCTATCAACGCTCTTGGTGAGAGCTCATCAGAGGCCGCCCGTGAGGCGTATCGCGACGACGCGGGCCTCAACGATCCGCTCATCGTTCGTTACGTCACCTTCCTGGCCAACCTCGTCCAGGGAAACCTGGGTGTCACCGTTCCACCGGCGAGCCAGGTGACCACCCTCATCGGCTCAGCTTTCCCGCTGACCGTGCAGCTGACCATCCTCGGCCTGCTGATCGCCGTCATCCTCTCGCTCACGCTTGGTGTGACCGCAGCGCTGTACCGCGACCGCTGGCCAGACCAGATCATTCGCGTGGTCTCCATCGCCGGAATCGCCGTGCCGTCCTTCTGGCTCGCGATCCTGCTCATCCAGAACTTCGCACTGGGCCTCGGCTGGTTCCCGACCGGCGGCTACGTGAACATCACGGATTCGTTCAGCGGATGGTTCGGCACCATGATCCTGCCGGCCATCTCCCTCGGTATCCCCGTCGCAGCATCCCTCACCCGTGTTGTGCGCACCTCGATGGTCGAAGAGCTTGACCGCGACTACGTGCGAACCGCCATCGGCAGCGGCCTGCCGCGCAGCGTCGTCGTGAGCCGCAACGTGTTGCGGAACGCGCTCATCACCCCCGTGACGGTGCTCGGCCTGCGTGTCGGCTACCTCATCGGTGGCGCCGTCGTCATCGAGGTCATCTTCGACCTGCCTGGAATGGGCAAGCTCATCCTCAACGGCGTGACGAACAACGACATCAACCTGGTGCAGGGCGTGACCCTGACCGTTGCTCTCGCATTCGTGATCGTCAACATCATCGTCGACATGCTGTACCTGCTCATCAACCCACGAATTCGGACGGTGTAACGATGCGTCGATCACTCAGCGACCGCTTGAGCGTCCCTGCCCAGCGCTTCGGCGCCATGCCCATCGGCTCGAAGATTGCCCTTGCCTTCTTCTGCCTCATCGTCCTCGTGGCGATCTTCGCCTCACTCATCGCCCCGTTCGATCCGCTCAAATCGGGGATTCCGGCCCAGCCGCCCTCGTGGGAGCACCTGTTCGGAACCGACCGCAATGGCCGCGACATCTTCTCCCGCTTGTTGTATGGAGCCAGGTACTCGCTCGCCATCGGCCTCGGCGCGACGTCGCTTGCACTGATCGCCGGAGCGATCATCGGCTCGATCGCGGCAACCGCCTCACGGTGGGTGAGCGAAACCATCATGCGGATCCTCGACATCATCATGTCGTTCCCCGGTATCGCACTGGCGATCGTCTTCGTTGCCGTCTTCGGTAAAGACCTGCCGATCCTCATCTGCACGATCGCGTTCCTCTACGTTCCGCAGATCGCACGCATCGTGCGGGCCAACGTCATGGCGCAGTTCGGCGAAGACTATGTCTCGGCAGAGCGCGTGATGGGTGCCAGGCTCCCGCACATCCTCATCTGGCACGTCGCCCGCAACTGTGCAGCCCCCATCATGGTGTTCGTCACCGTGCTCGTGGCCGACGCGATCGTCTTCGAGGCCAGCCTCTCCTTCATCGGCGCCGGCGTGCAGGACCCAGCACCCTCATGGGGCAACATCATCTCCTCCGGCCGCAACCTGCTGCTGAGTGGTGGCTGGTGGGCAACGTTCTTCCCCGGCATGCTCATCCTGTTCACGGTACTGTCGCTGAACATCCTCGCCGAGGGCCTCACCGACGCGCTGGTGAAGCCGGCCGCGAAGAACTCCAAGGCCGTCGCCGCCGTGTCTCTGGCCGACAGCGCCACCGACGAGACCGTGTCGCCGGTGCAGCTCGCCGCGGCATCCGTTCCACTCGAGGTGCACCTGGCCCAGCTGCGAGCCATCGAGCTCAGCCGCACCGACCGCCTCGTGTACACCGGCGATGCTGCGCCGCTGCTCGAGGTGAAGAACCTCAGCATCCGCTTCCCGAAGCGACACGGTGACATCGCCGTCGTCGACAACGTGAGCTTCTCGGTTCGCCCACAAGAAACGATGGCGCTGGTCGGCGAGTCTGGCTGCGGCAAGAGCATCACCAGCCTGGCCATCATGGGTCTGCTGCCTGACACGGCAGAGATCACGGGCCAGATCCTCTTCGAGGGTCGCGACCTGCTGACCATGCCGAAGAAGGAACGCCAGGCACTCCTCGGACACGAGATGGCCATGGTCTACCAGGATGCCCTGAGCTCGCTCAACCCGTCGATGCTGGTGCGTACCCAGCTCGGCCAGCTCATCAAGCGCGGCGGCACCCGCAGCGCTGTCGAATTGCTCGAACTCGTGGGCCTCGATCCGGAGCGCACCCTGAAGAGCTACCCGCACGAGTTGTCTGGCGGACAGCGCCAGCGCGTGCTGATCGCCATGGCGCTCACCCGCGACCCGAAGCTCATCGTCGCCGACGAGCCGACAACGGCCCTCGACGTGACGGTGCAGGCGCAGGTCATCGACCTGCTCAACGACCTTCGCGAGAAGCTCGGCTTCGCCATGGTGTTCGTCAGCCACGACCTCGCGCTGGTCGCTGAGCTCGCTCACCGCGTCACGGTGATGTACGCAGGCCAGGTGGTGGAATCCGCGCCGACGACACAGCTGCTGACGAGCCCGCGCCACGAGTACACGCGTGGCCTGCTCGGCTCCGTGTTGTCGATCGAAGACGGCGCGACCCGCCTGCACCAGATTCCGGGCACCGTGCCGTCGCCGCGTGACTTTGCCACCGGCGACCGGTTCGCCCCTCGGTCGCTGTCTGGCGATGCCGTGCGAGCCGAACGCCCAGAACTTCGGGCGATCCCCGGGACGGTGCACTTTGTGTCCACCCACGACGATGCCCTCCTGGCACCGGATGAAGAACTGGAGACCGCACGATGACCACCAGCAGCGAGATCCTGCGGCTCGACGACATCCACGTCATCCACACCGCACGCACCGGCACCCTGTTCAAGCGCGACAAGGTTCACGCCGTCAACAGTGTGAGCCTCACGCTGAACCGCGGCGAGACCATCGGCATTGTGGGGGAGTCCGGCTGCGGAAAGTCGACCCTCGCCCGCGTGATGGTTGGCCTCCAGGCGCCGACAAGCGGAACCGTGTCGTTCAAGGGCAACAACATCGTCAAGCGCGACCACGCAACTGCCACGGCGTACGGCAAATCGGTGTCGATCATCTTCCAGGATCCGTCCACCGCCTTGAACGCCCGTATGACGGTGCACGACGTGCTGATGGACCCGCTCAAGGTGCACGGTATCGGTACGCCGGCGCAGCGGGAGTCCCGCGTGCGGGAGCTGCTCCACCTCGTCGGGCTGCCGGCGTCGACGAGCGAGGTCTTTCCCGGCCAGGTGTCCGGCGGACAGCGCCAGCGCGTTGCCATCGCCAGGGCGCTCGCCCTCGACCCCGACATCATCGTCGCCGACGAACCGACAAGTGCGCTTGATGTGTCGGTTCGAGCCCAGATCCTCAACTTGTTGAGCGATCTGAAGACGAGCCTCAACCTCGGGATGGCCTTTATCTCCCACGACATCCAGACGGTGCGTTATGTGTCTGATCGCATTGTCGTCATGAAGTCAGGTCGCGTCGTTGAAGAAGGCCCTGCCGAGCAGGTCTTCTCGAACCCGACCGATCCATACACCCGCACGCTTCTCGGTGCGGCCCCCAGCCTTCTCGTCCATAACTAACAGAACTCAGGAGCTAAATTCCATGTCTGCACCCACTTTCGGCGGAGTCGTCCCACCCGTAGTCACGCCACTCACGGCCGACGGCGCCATCGATCTCGTATCCTTCGAGCGTCTCGTCAACCACCTCATTGACGGCGGCGTTGACGGTCTCTTCGTGCTGGGCTCCTCAGGCGAGGTCGCATTCCTGTCCGACGCCGACCGCGTTGTCATCATGCGCGAGAGCGTGCGCATCGCCGCCGGCCGCGTCAAGATCATGGCCGGCGTCAACGACATGACCCCCGCCCGCGTCATCGGCCAGATCCGCCTGGCCGAAGAAGCCGGCGTCGACGCTATCGTTGCGACGGCTCCGTTCTACACGCTGCCGAACCAGGCGGAGATCGAGGCGCACTTCCGCCTGATCGCGGCCTCGACCGTGCTGCCGATCTTCGCGTACGACGTTCCGGTGCGCGTGCACAACAAGCTCGGTCACGAGATGCTCGTGCGCCTCGGCACCGAGGGCGTCATCGCGGGTGTCAAGGATTCCAGCGGCGACGACGTCGGATTCCGCCGCCTCGTCATGGCGAACCGCGCAGCCGGCAGCCCGCTTGTCGTGTTCACCGGCCACGAACTCGTCGTTGACGGTGCTCTGCTCCTCGGCGCAGACGGCGTTGTCCCCGGCCTCGGCAACGTCGACCCGAAGCGCTACGTCGACCTCTTCGCCGCGTCGAAGGCTGGCGACTGGGATGCCGTGCGTCGCATCCAGGATGAGCTGGCAGAGCTGTTCGAGATCGTCTTCCAGGCGTCCGGCGTCAGCGGCGAAGCAGCGGGCCTCGGCGCGTTCAAGACCGCCCTTGCTCACCAGGGCATCATCTCGACGAACCGCATGTCGCCTCCCGTTCCCGCCCTCACCGGCGAGACCGTCGAGCGCATCCAGTCGATCGTCGACCGCGCGGGCCTCTTGGTGCGATGACCTTCACAATCGGCGTCGATCTCGGCGGGACCAAGACGGCGGCAGGACTCGTCGATATGGCCGGCACCGTCATCCGTCGGGTGTCGGCTCCAACGCCTGCGGCATCCGGTGCTGAGGCCGTGCTGCAGACGATCGTCGATCTCGCATCGAGTCTCATCGATTCCGCACCCGGCGCCGCAATCGCCGGCTGCGGAATTGGTGCGGCCGGCGTGATCGACCCGGTCAGCCGCTCTGTGCGGGCAGCGACGAACTCGCTGCCCGGCTGGGCAGGCACGCTGCTCGGAGACGAGATCGAACGCCGACTTGGCATGCCGGTCGCCACCGTCAACGACGTGCACGCGCACGCCATCGGCGAGGCGATCCTGGGTGCGGGGCGCGGTGAGCGCACGGTGCTCGTCATCGCCGCAGGCACCGGGATCGGCGGCGCGCTCATCGTGGACGGCGTGTTGCAGTCCGGCCGCCATGGTGCGGCAGGCCACTACGGCCATGTTCCGGCCGAGGAAGCAATCGGCATCGCCTGCTCGTGCGGAGGGGTCGGCCATCTCGAAGCCATCGCATCCGGCCCGGCCATCCTTGAGGCGTACATCCGTCGGGGCGGCGGAACCGTTGCCGGTCCCGTCACAGACACCCGCGACGTCTTCGCCAGGGCTGACGCAGGCAACGCGGTGGCCGCGGATGTCATCACCATCGCGGCAACGGCACTGGGCCGCGTGATCGGCGGCCTCATCAACAGCCTCGACCCCGACGTCGTCATCGTCGGCGGCGGTCTTGCAGCCGCAGGCCCGCGCTGGTGGGATGTGGTCGTGGACAACGCACGCGCCGAAGCCATGGGGCTCCTTGCCGACTGCCGCATCGTGCCGACAGCGCTGGGCGCTGACTCGGCGATCGTCGGTGCCGCTTCACTTATCACGGCAGCGGATGTCTACCCCGTCGTTGCCGCACCCCTCACCATCGTGAATGGACTTTCCGAATGACTCTGCAGAACCTCGCCGCCCTCGAAGGCGGCCTCATCGTCTCGTGCCAGGCCTACCCGGATGAGCCCATGCGCCACCCGGAGACCATGACGCAGATCGCGGAGGCTGCCGTGCGTGGCGGTGCCGTGGGAATCCGCGCGCAGGGGATTGACGACATCCGCTTGATTCACGAGCGTGTCTCGCTGCCACAGATCGGCCTGTGGAAAGACGGGGACGACCCCGTGTTCATCACCCCGACGCTGGAGCACGCGCTGGCCGTCGTCGCCGCCGGCGCCGAGATCGTCGCGATCGACGGCACCCGCCGTCCGCGACCTGACGGGCTGACCCTGGCCGAGACCATCGCCCGCCTGCACGCGGAGACGACCGCGCTTGTCATGGCGGATGTCGGCTCGGTGGCAGACGGAATCGCCGCCTATGAGGCCGGAGCCGACTGTGTCGGTACGACCCTCTGCGGCTATACGGGCGAGCGTCCGAAGACCGATGGGCCAGACCTCGAGGTGTTGCGGGAACTTGCCGCCGCCCTGCCGATCCCGGTGATCGCCGAGGGCCGCGTGCACACGCCGGCCCAGGCATCCGCATGCATCGACGCCGGAGCGTTCGCTGTGGTCGTTGGCACCGCGATCACGCACCCGACAACCATCACGACCTGGTTCGCGGCGTCTGTCGCGCGCTGACCCAGCTCTCCTCGACCGACGCTCTCCCCGTTTCTGCGTCGGTTGAGGAGGATCATCTGTGCCGCGGGCTCGGCGGCACGTTCTGGTTGAGCCGGAAGACGTTGTGCGGGTCCCACTCGGTTTTGATTCGCGTCAGACGCGCATAGTTCGGCCCGAACGATGAGCGGATGAGTTCATCGCCTTCCTCCTGCAGGCCGGCGAAGTTCAGATAGCCACTGCCGGTCGAGAACGGGTGGAGCGCGTCGACCAGTGCGCGAGCCCAGGCGATGTTTGCGGCATCAGCGCGCGATTCGGTCCAGTTCGCCTCGGCGTTGACCAGAAACGATGCCGGCGTTGCCGGCAGTGCGCCGTCGATCGGTCGGCGGGCCGCCCCAGAGAGATGCATCACATCGATCGTGCTGAGGTCTGACACGGTGTTCGCGCCAGCCTGGGCAAGCAGGCCGAGTGCCGCGTCGTCGAGGCGATTCACGTGCAGGGATTTCCAGTAGTAGCGGTCTCCCTCCGGGTAGTCGTCGTCGAAGACCTGCTGCACCTCGGTGTACGGCATGACCGCTGAGGCATCACGCAGCGGGGTGCCGAACTCACGGAGCGGCTGGAGCAGCCGTTCACCGATGACCGGATCGCCCACGAAAACCCCGGCGAAGCCGATGAATGGGATGCCGGTCATCTCGGCCGAGAAGCCCTCTGCGTCAGCGGGGACAACGCCGAGGGAGGCAGCCAGGCCGATCTCATCCGGGGCTCGAGCACAGAATTCACGGAACGCCTTGAGCCCGCGAACGCCGCCATCTCCGCGGGCATCGTGCATCACGGAGAGGAAAAAGACGTCTGGCCCGACCGGATGCAGCCGAAGGATGAAACGGGTGACGACACCGACGTTCCCGCCGCCGCCGCGGAGCGCCCAGAGCAGATCGGGGTGATGCGCCTGGTGGGTGGTCACCACGGCGGAATCGGCGGTGACAAGCTCGGCACCGAGCAGGCTGGCGCAGCTGAGTCCGTACTTGTTGCGGATCCAGCCGTAGCCGCCGCCCAGGGTGAGTCCGCCGACGCCCGTGCGGGAAAAGACCCCTCCTGGCACGGCAAGACCGAATTGCTGGGTTGCGGCATCCACCTGGCCCCAGGTTGCGCCGCCGCCAACGGTCACCGTGCGATTGTCGGCATCGACGTGAACCTCGTTCATGGCGGCGAGGTCGATAACCACGCCGCCGTCGACGGTGCCGTAGCCGGCAACGCTGTGGGCGCCGCCGCGCACGGCGACGGGAAAACTGTTCGCCGTCGCGAACGCGATTCCCTGGCTCACGTCTGAGGTGGATGCGCACCGAAGGATGGCAGACGGATGCCGGTCGATCAGACCGTTCCACACCCGTCTGGCCTCGGTGTATCTCGGTTGGCCAGGGCGGATGAGTTCTCCGTCGATGCGCTGGCTCAGCAGAGAGAAATCGGGATTTGCCATCTCACACCCCCACGGGTTGGCGTGCACTCAACGTACTCGCGGCCCGTTGGCGGTTCAAGGGTTGCCACGCGAGGAGGCACCTGCGACGTCTGGTGCGCCAGACATCGCGGTGAGCGGATGCCTGTTGCTGTGGCATCCGCTCGGCTAGCGTCGGTGCTGTGACCACGCCAGCGCAGCCGAACCGTCCGCCCGCTCCGGCCGCCCCCGCGCTGCCAACCGATGCGCGCTGGCCGCGAACGGGCAACTGGCCATCGCCGTCTGACGTGCCGGCCGGCGCACACATCGACCTCGCGCTGATCGGCCTGCCGGCCTGGCGCACTTCGCTCTCTCCGACGAATGCCGGTGCAACGCCGGATGCCGTTCGCGCGGTGCTGCCACGCTATTCAGGCGCGATCATGGCTGACCGCGGGCATCGGGGCGGCATCCGTTCGATCGACGATCTCACCATCGTGGATTTCGGGAACGTGCACGACCCAGATGGGGAGGCCGGGGAGGCGAGGGCCAGAAAGGCCGTCGGAGAGGCTGCGGCCTGGTCGGACGTGGTGGTCGCCATCGGCGGCGACAACTCGGTGACGGTCTCTGCGGCACTCGGCACCTGGGGCGCGCGGCTGCCGAGCGCTGGGCTCATCACGCTCGATGCCCACTACGACCTACGCGACGGGATCAACAACGGCTCGCCTGTGCGGCGATTGGTTGAGGCGGGGCTCGACGGGCGGCGCATCGTGCAGATCGGGATCGCCGACTTCGTGAATTCGCGGGAGTACGCCGAACGCGCGCGCGACTACGGCATCACGGTGGTCCATCGCGATGAGCTGCACCGGCGGCCGATGGCTGACGTGTTCGCCGAAGCGCTGGAGATCGCGGGGGCAGGCGGCGGACCGATTCACGTCGACCTCGATGTCGACGTGTGCGACCGCTCGGTGGCGCCCGGCTGCCCGGCGTCTGTGCCCGGCGGCATCTCGGCGTACGAGCTGCGCGTCGCGGCCAGGGCGGCAGGGGCCGACGCACGCGTGGAGTCCGTTGACCTGGCCGAGGTCGATGCGACAGCGGATGCCGCAGACGGACGAACGGTGCGACTGACAGCGCTGTGCGTGCTTGAGGTGGCGGCGGGGATCGCGCTGCGCTGAACGCGAAGAGCTGAGCGGGAAGAGCTGAGTGGGCTGCGCTCGACCTGCGCAGGCCGCAGCGCCGCCGTTTCCTGCTACCCGCGCCGTTCGAAGCGCAGCTCGCCGTCCTTCCACACCCGGGAGACAAGCGGAACGCCAGGCCGGTAGGCGAGGTGAACGTAGCTCGGCGCGGTGAGTTCGACGAGGTCGGCGCGAGAGCCGGGGGAGAGTCGGCCAACGTCGGTGCGCCGGAGTGCCGTGGCCCCGCCGGCCGTTGCAGCCCAGATGGCTTCTGCCGGCGTCATACCCATGTCGCGCACGGCCACCGCGATGCAGAACGCCATCGACGACGTGAAACTTGAGCCCGGGTTGCAGTCGCTGGCCAGCGCAACAGTGACGCCGGCATCAATCAATCGGCGGCCATCGGGGTACGGCTGCCTGGTCGAAAACTCGACGCCGGGCAGCAGCGTGGCCACAGTGTCAGAGCCGGCCAGCGCTGCCACGTCGGCATCGGTCAGGTACGTGCAATGGTCAACGGATGCCGCCCCGCACTCAACAGCGAGTTGCACTCCGCCGCCCGGCCCCAGCTGGCTGGCATGCACGCGGGGCTGGAGGCCGGCCCTGATGCCGGCCTCCAGCACGCGCCGGCTCTGGTCAACGGTGAAGGCACCCGTTTCGCAGAAGACATCGATCCACTTCGAGTGCGGTGCGCAGGCGTCGAGCATCTCGCCGACCACCAGGTCGACGTAGTCATCTGGGCGCCCCGCATACTCGGCGGGCACGACGTGCGCGCCGAGGAACGTGGCCTCGTCGGTGACCATCGACGCCAGACGAACCAGTCGAGCCTCATCGGCGACGGACAATCCGTAGCCACTCTTGATCTCCACGGTGGTGCTGCCCTGCTCGAGCAGCTCGTCCACGAAGCCATGCAGGCGGGTCAGCAGTTCGGCATCAGTGGCGGCGCGGGTGGCCGCGACAGTCGAGCGGATGCCGCCCGCCTCATATGCCTGGCCGGACATACGTGCCTCGAACTCGGCGGCCCGATCGCCGCCGAACACCAGATGGGTGTGGCTGTCCACGAAGCCGGGGATCACGCACGCGCCGTGTGCGCTGGTGACCTCGGCGCTGGCGAGCGTTTCCGGCGAGATCGCGGCGCTGGCGTCGGAGCGGATGGCGGCGGCGGGGCCCACCCAGGTGACGATGCCGTTCTCGACCAGCAGTGCGGCATCCGTGATCTCGCCGGTCCGGCCAGAGCCGCTGGCAGGGTCATTCGTGACGAGGAGGCCGATGTCGGTGAGGAGCAGGGCGGATGCTGTGGCAGGTGTCATGGCAGGTGTCATGGCAGCCGGATCAGGATTCCCACATCGGCACGCGCAGGCCGCGTTCGCGGGCCACCTCTGCCGCGCGTTCGTAGCCGGCGTCGACGTGACGCATTACCCCGGTGCCCGGATCGTTGGTGAGCACGCGTTCGATCTTCTCGGCGGCCAGGGGAGTGCCGTCGGCCACGATGACCTGTCCCGCGTGGATGCTGCGACCGATTCCGACTCCGCCGCCGTGGTGGATCGACACCCACGTGGCCCCTGAAGCGGTGTTCAGCAGTGCGTTCAGGAGCGGCCAGTCTGCGATGGCGTCTGAGCCGTCTGCCATGGCTTCCGTTTCGCGATAGGGCGAGGCGACCGAACCGGAGTCGAGGTGGTCGCGGCCGATGACAAGTGGCGCCGACAGCTCGCCGGAGGCGACCATCTCGTTGAACTTGAGGCCGGCCAGGTGGCGTTCCTTGTAGCCGAGCCAGCAGATGCGCGCAGGCAGGCCCTCGAAGTGCACCTTCTCTCCGGCGGCGGTGATCCAGCGGCGCAGGTGCTCGTCGTGCGGGAAGAGCTCGACGATTGCCTTGTCGGTCGCTGCGATATCGGCCGGGTCGCCCGAGAGCGCTGCCCAGCGGAATGGCCCTTTGCCCTCGGCGAAGAGCGGGCGAATGTAGGCGGGGACGAATCCAGGGAACTCGAAGGCCCGATCGAAGCCACCGAGCACGGCTTCGGCGCGGATCGAGTTGCCGTAGTCGAAGACCTCTGCGCCGGCATCCTGGAACCCCACCATGGCTGCGACCTGCTTGGCCATGCTCGTGCGGGCCCTGTCGGTGAATTCCTCCGGCTTGGCGGCGGCGTAGTCGTGCCATTCGGCCACGCTGACGCCCTCCGGCAGGTAGGAGAGTGGGTCGTGTGCGCTGGTCTGGTCGGTCACGATGTCGATCGGGACCTGTCGTTCAAGCAACTCGGTGAAAACGGATGCCGCGTTGCCGACCAGGCCCACCGACAGCGGCCGGCGCTCGGCTTTGGCGGCCAACACGCGGGCAATGGCGTCGTCGATGTCGTGGGTCATCTCGTCGAGGTAGCCGTGCTCGACGCGGCGTGTGAGGCGGGTCTCGTCGACGTCGACGATGAGCACGACTCCCTCGTTCATGGTCACGGCGAGCGGTTGTGCGCCGCCCATGCCGCCGGCGCCGCCCGTGAGGGTGAGGGTTCCGGCGAGGGAGGCGGTGCTGCCGCTCCCGCTGCCACCCTTGCCCGCCAGCTTGGCTGCGACGGCGGCGAAGGTTTCATAGGTGCCCTGCAGGATGCCCTGGGTGCCGATGTAGATCCAGGATCCGGCGGTCATCTGGCCGTACATGGTGAGGCCAAGCGCCTCAAGTCGGCGGAATTCGGGCCAGGTGGCCCAGTCGCCGACGAGGTTGGAGTTCGCGATCAGCACGCGGGGTGCCCACTCGTGGGTGCGGAAAACGCCAACCGGCTTGCCGGACTGCACGAGCAGGGTCTCGTCGCTGTCGAGGGTTTCCAGCGTGCGAACGATGGCGTCGTATGCCTCCCAGTTGCGGGCGGCTTTGCCTGTGCCGCCGTAGACGACGAGGCTCTCCGGGTGTTCGGCGACCTCGGGGTCGAGGTTGTTCATGAGCATGCGCAAGGGGCCTTCGGTTTGCCAGCTCTTCGCGGTGAGTGTCGTGCCGCGGGCGGCGCGCACGATGCGGGGTTCTGACATTCGTACTCCTTGGCTTGTGTTCCTGTGCCCAGCATGCCGAGGGTCTGCCGGATGGCACCAGAGCATGCGCATACGATGTGTCTGGGATCACAGACCGGATGCCGGAGGGACTGACATGGATGCGGCTCAGATGGACGCGGGACTGACATGGATCTAGAGCGGTCCACGCGTTCCGGCCATGCCGTCAAGGTGCCGGCCGCAGACCAGACCCTGCGCATCCTGCGTTTCCTGTCTACCCAGCGCGGCCCGGTGCCGGCCGCGGTGATCGCGAGCGCCCTCGGCATCCCGCGCTCCACGATCTATCACCTGCTTGCCGTGCTGCAGGAGCACGGTTTTGTGCTGCACATTCCGGAGGCCAGACGCTATGGCCTCGGTGTCGCGGCGTTCGAGCTCAGCAGTGGCTTCTCCCATCAGGAGCCGCTCAGTCGCATCGGTCAGCCGCTCCTCGCCGGGCTCGTTGACCGGATCGGCGAGTCGGGGCACCTGGCCGTGCTGCACGGGCGCGACGTGCTCTACATTGCCGAGGAACGTGCGCCACGGCGGCCGCGCTTGGTGACGGATGTCGGCATCCGACTCCCCGGACACCTCACCGCGAGCGGGAGAGCGATGCTGGCGACGCTGCCGCCGGCGCAGCTGCGGGCGCTCTATCCGGATGCCGCCGCATTCGTCGATCGCAATGGCCGACCGCCGCACAGCTACGCCGAACTCAAGCGCGTGCTGCAGAAGGTGACAGAGGACGGCTTCGCAACGGAGGATGGCGAGGTGACGGAGAATTTCGCATCCGTTGCCGTGTCGGTGCAGGACCATGTCGGATGGCCGGCGGCGGGAATTGCGATCACATTCCCTCGGGACTCGATCGAGCCTGCGCGGTGGCCGGAGCTCGCCGCGCAGGTCGCCGAGGTTGCCGCTGAGCTGTCGCGCCGCATCCGCGGTACCGGACGCTGAGCGACCTGGCCCGCCCGTCGCATCCGCTTCAGGTTTGCGATTAGTGGTTTCGCAGCAGGTCGATGAGTTCACTCTTCCGTTTGCCGGAATAGCCGGTGATGCCGAGCTCCTTTGCTCTGCCTCGCAGGCGTTCGACTGTCCAGTCGTCGTAGTCGCCGGATTGCCCACCTTTTCGCCCGATCTCGGAGCGGCCCTCTTTGGCAGCGGCGTTGGAGATGCGGGCAGCCTTCTCAGCCGAGGCGCCCTCGTCGCGGAGCTTGTCGTAGAGCCCTGGGTCCTTGAGGCTGGGATTCTTGCTCCGGGGCATCGGCTGTCTCCTATCTACGTTGACCTAGGTCGAGTTGCGTCCGCTGATTGCACGAATCAACCAGGCGACGATGGCGATCACGGCGAGCACAATTCCGATCCACAGGAGAAAGCTCAGCGATTGCACCAGGCCGCCTGTTATGGCCAGGATCACGGCCACGACGATGATGATAGTGAGGAATATTGACATCGTGCTCAACCCCTGTCGTCGGTGATGTCGTCGCCTCGTCATCGCCTCAGCAGTGATGGCAGGCAGTGATGGCAGGCATTCGCATCATCAGTTTTCACTCTTCTGGTTCACGTTTGCACTGGTGAAACGGCATTTCAAGGGGGTTGACATGGCCGGGCACTCTCGCGGTTGGCTGGAAGGCATCGCAATCGGCTGGATACTGCCCGGCCCTGCAGCCCAACGCTGCGGCTCAACGCTGCGGCTCAACGCTGCAGCTCAACGCTGCAGCTCAACCCTGCTGACCAACCCTGCTGACCAACCCTGCTGACCAACCCTGCTGACCAACCCTGCTGCCCTGTCGCTTCTGCGAGTTCAGCGGCTGCGAGTTCAGCTGCGGCGACGCCGACTCGGTGTTGCGCGGTGTTGTCCGCCGGGGTGCCATCGTCTGTCGGGGTCGAGCCAGGCTGGGGCCTTGATCTCTGGGGCTCCGTTGACCATGCGGATCTGCCAGCCAGAGGTGTCGATGCTGTGGTGGTGGTACCAGCAGAGGAGAACTCCGTTGTCGATGTCTGTTTTGCCGCCGAGGTACCAGGGGATGACGTGGTGGGCTTCGGTCCAGGCCGGTGGGACGGTGCAGCCCGGGATTGCGCAGCCGCCGTCGCGGGCGGCCATGGCTCTGCGTTGTGCCCTACTGAAGAAGCGTTCGGTGGTTCCGAGGTGGAGGACTTCGTTGCGGGCTCCGAGGACGATGGTTTGGGAGCCGCCGGCGCAGATGAGTTGCTTCACGGTGCGCATCGAGATCGGGGCGTCGATGCCGTCGATCCAGCCGACGCCGACCCTGCGGCCATCGCTGTTGTCATCGCCGCGCTCTGCGGCAAGGTTTGCGGCGAGGTCGGCGGCGTTCACGTGCACCATTACCGTCGGGGCCGCGCCGCCCATCGTCGGGGTGTGTGGGTCGCGGGCGGTGTGGTCGAAGACGGCGCGGAGGATGTCGGCGCGTTTCTCGGCCCCTGATCGGTCATCAAACCCAAGTTCGGCGCCGGGGATGACCTCGCCGGCATCGATCCGGGCCTGCCGTTCCGCGTCGGCCGCGGCTTCCGCGGCCTGTTCGGCGGCGGACGGGAACGCGGGACCAGATGCGTGGCCGGCGGGCTCCCCCATTCCCGGTTCGCTATTACTCGCACCCGCGCCAGTGCCCGTGCCCGCGTCAGTGATGCCGTGCCTGGCGTCGTAGGCGGGTCCGGCATTGCCCGGGGCGTCGGTATGGGCTGAGAGGTAGGTGTTGAAGATGCCGTCCATGACACCGCGGAGATCTGGGGTGACGCCGCCGCGGAGCGGGTAGAGGCCGTTCTTGAGCCGGCCGAAGCCGAAGCTGCTGCGCGCCTCGTGGTTGTCATCGGAGGGGGCTGCGCCGTCCGGATCGAGGCGGGCAATCCACACCTGGACCTGTCCCTTGATGCAGTCCGTGTCGAACGCGAATCCCGCGTTCGGCAGGTCAGCAGTCTCTGCGGTAACTGCGCCGGTAGCGGCGGCGACCAAGGCTGCTTCTGCGCCGTGCAGGTCAGCCGGGTCGACGCGGGCGCGGATGCTGTTCAGCCCGGTCACGATGGCCTCGGCAGCCTCCAGTCCGAGGTCCCCGGCGGCGAGTGCGTCGGCGACAGCCGGGAACAGCGGCGGCAGCACCATGGTCAGGTCGTGGCGGGGCATCAGTTGGGCGCTGAGCTTGAGCCGGCGGGTCACGTCTTGCCGGGAGGCCCGGGTGATCAGGGTGAGCAGCCCGGTTCCATCGCTACAGCCGAGCTTCCGGGCCAGGGAGTCTTTGCCGAGCCATTTCTCCGAGCGGTGTTCGATGTCGGCGGCGGAGCTGACGCGGGCCCCATCGCTGAGGCGGCCGACGGCTTCGATCTCGCAGCTGGCCGCGATCGCGTCCTCGTCGGAGAGCTGGGAGTGCGAGAGCCTGGCCAGGGCTGTGGCGAACGCTTCACGAGCCTCGGCGATTGCCACGAGGGGAGGCAGCTCGGCGGGTTCGGTCGGAGGCGGATCCTCGGTGAGCAGAGTCATGTCGTCACCGCCGACAGACCAGCGACCCGAGTCGCTGCCCGTGTTGCTACCGCTACCGGCGAATCGGCCGCCCGGGCACCGGGATCGATCCCGGCCCTGGTCGCCGAGAAGGCATCCAGGGTAAGAATTGTGATCGAATTTCGCATACCATAATCATCCCAAGTACCGAAAGTTTATCCTCTAGATTGGGGCAATCTGTGGACAGACCGAGACAACACGCGCCTGTGGAGGAGCTGCTGTGGTTTCAAAAGGAGGACAGGACGGCACAGATCGCTGGAGTCGACGACATGGCCACAGGCACGCAATAAACGAATCCAAATTCGTAGCCCCGCCTTCTGACGAAACCGCAACCTCTGCAACAAACGAACCTGCAGCCTCAGCTCACCACAGTCCCGACACCAGCCCCCTCGCTGCGCAACGTCTCCCACTCCTCGATGAGCAGTGGCATCCGCTCACTGAGGAACCGATAGAACCTGGCCATGTCGGCCAACCGCGCAGCCTCCGTCGATGACCGATCGTCGAGGGCGACAACGGCCGAATCCGCCAGGGTAGCCAAGGTCTCGTAGACCGGATTCTTGGTCATGAGTGCGGCGTACCAGGCATCCTCTGGAAGCTCGTACCGATCACGCCGACTCCCGGACTGCGCGATGCGATGGATGAGACCGATGTCCTGCAAATAACGCACCGCCCCCGAGATAGCCGCAGCGCTCACACTCAGCCGGTCACCCAGGTCGACAGCGGTCAACCCTCCGGCCTCCGCCCCCATCAGCGCCATCAGCACCCTGGCCGGCATCCGCGGAAACCCCGCAGAGGTCAGCACCGCTGCCGACTTCTCCAGGCTTGCGGTCAGTGCTCGGTCATCTCGCGGCATCCGTTGGTCCTTTCGTGAGTTCGGGTTGATGAAGGTTCAGCCACTGGATTACTACGTCGAGCGGATATCGCGCCGCCGCATCCCGACGACTGCCAGAACCAGGGCGATGACTGCCACCGCGAGCATCCAGAGTCCGCCCGACCAGTCGGTGTCCGTTCCGACGACGAGCGGGGTGTGGGTGAACGGCGAGAGATCGCGGGCCCATTCCGGCAAGCCGACGAGCCCGCCGAAGATGCCGAGGAATCCGCCGAGGCCGAGCAATACCCAGCCGAGGGCGAGCGTGACCCCGGGCGCCGCGACGAAGATCAGCGACAGGACACCGAGATAGACGAGAGCCGCCGGCAACTGAGCGGCTGCGGCGGCGAACGAGTCGCCGATCACCTGAACGTCGTCCCCAGACGCGAGTGCGCCGACGCCGGAGAACACGGCAGCGACCACGAGCACGATCACCACCGACACGGTGCCGAGCACCACGTAGTCACCGAACCAGCGCAGCCGAGCCACAGGTGTCGCCAACACTTCGGCCGCCAGGCCAGCACTTTCCTCCTGGTGCATGCGAATGATCACCTGCGTCGCGCAGGCCGCGGCCAGCACGCCAACCAGGCTGAACAGTGCTGAGATGAGCACCTGCTCTGCCGTGCCACCGGCGCCAGGCACGATGCTGTGCACGGCCGTGCCCAACGTGGCATCCGCTTCTGTGGCGGCGACGACCAGCTTGGCCAGCGACCCCGCCAGTAAACCCGTCGCCGCGGCTCCGAGGCACCAGCCGAGGATCGTCGGCCACTGCAGTCGCCACGCCAGGCTGAACGAGCCGGAGAGGCCGGCTCGTGCAGAGGCCCGACCAACGGATGCCGGTAGCAAGCTGGCCCCGCTGTCCCTGCGAGCCTGCAGCGCGAACACGATTGCCGTGCAGACGACCGCAACGGCCAGGCACAGCAGCAGGGGAGCCAGCGTAGATGCTGTGAACGGAGCGGTCTGCTGCCCCCATCCGATCGGCGACAACCAGCTCGGCCAGGCGCTGACCATGTGCAGCCCGTCCGACGATGGCGTGCCCAGCGCATCGCCGAGGCCGCGCAGGATATAGGCCGCCCCGACGATGGACGCCGCGAGTCCGTTCGCCCCTCGTGAGGTGCGCATGAACTGCGCAGAGAGCAGGCCGATCGCGAGGAACGCGATGCCGACCAGCGCGATGGCGCAGCCGACCACGACGGATCCGCCCGGCTCAAGGCCACCCGCGATGAACGCCAGCGCCACCACGACGCCGAGCACGATGTTCGCCAGCACGCCATGGATGAGCGTGGCCACCGTCGGCAGGGTGCGGGCTGCTGGCGTCGCGGCAATCAGCTCTGCACGGAGGCTCTCCTCCTCAGCGCGGCTATGACGCACGGCGAGGAAGGTGCTCATGAACCCGGCCATCAGCGCCAGGAATGTGAAGATCTGAAAGAACACCACGGCGTCAAGGCTCGCCCCCTGTGGTTGTCCGCGCAGCATGAGGATTGCGGGGTTCGCCACAGCCAAGCGGATGATGCCCTCACGGCCGGCCGCATCGCCGTACGTCCGTTCAACGGCCGACGCTGAAAACAATGCGAGCAGTCCGATGCCGAGGATCCAGATCGCAAGCTGGATCCGATCACGACGGATGCGCTGCCGAAGCAGGATTGTCAACGTACTCATTTCCGATGCGCCCCCGCTGCGGAGAGATCGCTCTCTGGCTGGACGGCGTACTGCTGCAGGAACAACTCCTCCAGCGACGGCGGCGCGATCGTGAGACCGGTGACACCCAACTCGGCAAGCGCCGGAAGAACGGCTGACACTCGCTCGCTCTCGACGGTGAAGTGCACGCGCCCCGCGGTCATGCTCAGGTCGAACTGGGCGGCGAGGGGACGCAGCTGCTCTGGGGTGAGGCCGGCCTCAGCGAACGAGATCTCGGTGCGCGTGAGACTGCGCAACTCGGCGAGCGTGCCGGTTTGCACGCACCGGCCGTCGCGAATGATGCTGACGCGATCACACAGCTGCTCGACCTCAGACAGGATGTGGCTCGACAGCAGCACCGTCGCACCATCGTCTGCCGCGCGTCGAATCTCCTGGTTGAAGACCGCCTCCATCAGCGGGTCGAGGCCGCTCGTCGGCTCGTCGAGGATGTAGAGCTCAGCGGGTGTCGCAAAGGCGGCAATCAGCGCCACTTTCTGGCGATTGCCCTTCGAATACGAGCGCCCCTTCTTCGTGGGGTCGAACCGAAATACCTCAAGGAGTCGCGCCTTGCGACTGGCGTACAGCTCGCGGTCTCTGGTGCCGCCGCGCAGGCGGCTGATGAGGTCGATCGCCTCGCCGCCCGACAGGTTGGGCCACAGGTTGACGTCGCCGGGAACAGAGGCGATGCGGCGATGCAGATCGACCGCGTCGTTCCACGGATCCTGTCCGAAGAGTGTCACCGTTCCGCCGGTCGGCCTGGCCAAGCCAAGCAGGATGCGGATGGTTGTCGATTTTCCGGCGCCGTTGGGTCCGAGGAATCCGTGCACGTCGCCCGCGCTGACGGAGAGGTCAAGGCCATCGAGAGCGCGTACGCGGCCAAAGTGCTTCGTGAGCGCCCTGGTCTCAATGATTGTGTTCATGCCGGTGAGAATACGCCGATTTCACAAATTTGTGAATCCTTCTCACTGCATTTTTTCAGCCCATGACTCCCGACCGCGCGGTTGTGCAGTTCGGCTAGAACCAGGTGCTGAGATGCGGGCTGTCGGCAGAGGTGAACGAGCGATCCAGCGCTTCGGCCGCGTTCGAACTCAGGCCGTCGAGGCGGCCAGATCTGGCGAGGGCAACGGCGCTCGCGCCGCCAAGGTAGAGCGACGCCAGGTCGTTGACGGAGAGGGTGACAGTGGCGACATCCGCTTGCAGGTGCACGGTGGAGTGCTTGAGCAGGGTGACCGTGCCGTGGCCGGTCGGCGCGATCTCGAGCACGTACTCGCCATCGGCAAAGCCCAGCTCGTCGTGCACCGTGAGTACGAATATGCCCGGAGCGGAATAGGCGCGGGCGGCCAGTACCCGCGGCACGTCGAGGATGCGCAGCCAGAGCTGGTCGCGCTCGTCGGTCTTGCGAATGGCGCGAGGGTTATTGACCTGCCAGATGACGGGTTCCGCCACGTTGCGCCTGGGCGCCGAGATCTTCCGGATGAGGTCCATCTCAATCAGGTAGCGCCACAACGCCGAGTACGCATCGTCCGACTCTGCGATGAGGTCGATGAGCTCAAGGTGTGAATTCTCCTCGTGGCCCTCGAAACGGTACACGGCGAAGCCCTGAACGTCTGTGTCAGCGTTGCGGTAGATGACGGCCCTCAGGTCGCGCTTGTCATCGCTCGGTGACTGGTGGGCGATGCCCAGGATGCGCGTCCACGTATCGTTACGGCGATCGGCCTCGCCGGGAACGCGGACCCTGGCGCGCTCGTAGACGGCTGGGGCGATGCTGAGCAGGTCGTTTGGCGTGATGAATTCCACGCGTCCCTCTGGCACAGGGCCGATCCAGCGGAGGCCGCTGGTGTCGATCGTGTACGGGGCCTGCCAGGCAGCAGGGCCGAATCCGTAGCGGCCGTAGATTGTGGCTTCGGTGACGGTCAGCATGGCCATCGCGCTTCCCGCGGCCTGCGCCGTGCGGAGCTCGCTGGTGAGAAGTGCGCGGGCGATGCCCTTCCGGCGATGCGTGGGGGAGACCGTGACTGAGCTGATTGCCCAGGCGCTCAGGGTGTTGCCACCCGGCACGGTGAGTCCCATCTGCCATGACCAGACGGTGGCCACCGGAAGCGCACTCTCGGGCAGGGAGAGATCCCAGACCCCCGTGACCCTGTCATCACCCTCGCCGAGTTCCCTGGCCCTGCTGGCCAGATACTCCGTGCTCGGATCGGCGCCGTGGAAGCCGCGTGCATCGGCCAGGAGCCAGGCCGTGACGGCAGCGGAGTCTGCGGTGTCTACCAGCCGAAGGTCAAGTTCTTTGGCCGCGAGTGCCACGTGGGAGTGCTGGTCTATGGGGATGTGCGTTGCCTCGGTCACCTAGCCACCCTAGCCCTGCACGGGTGGAGTCGGCAGTGCCCGCCGTCATGCCGGCAGAGAACTGTGGCCACCCGTGGCCGCCCGGGAGTAGCCTGTGCGTCAGCGAGTGGGAGCAGGCCGGGGAGGCTGAAGCATGGCGGTTGATTCGACTCCAGATTCAACGCCGCAACCGCGCCACCTGTTCGGCCGGGATCGATTCTTTCACCCTGGGTACGGCACGGTTTTGCTCTTCATCGGGATCGCATACCTCTTGTGCGCGTGGCAGACGAGGCCGGAGCCAAGCCCGTTCGCGCTTCTCGTGCAGCTCGCCACCCTGTGGGCGATTTTCCACGCCACCGACTTGTCGCCGCGCGTCAGCCGGGTCGGCACGATTCTGGTGTTGGTGTGCGCCGGCGCGACTGTGGTGGCCTGGATCTTCGGGTTCGAAGGAACGCTCACCGAAACCGTCATGACCGCCGGCTCTCTGGTTCTTTATGGCCTGGCTCCGGCGGCCATCGTCCGTCATCAGTCGAAGCGCACAGCGGTCGACGCGCAGTCACTCCTCGCCATCATTTGCGCGTACGTGCTGATCGGCATGTTCTTCACCTTCGCGTACACGCTGATCGGCCTTTACAGCGACTTGCTCGGGGTGGGAACCCCCACCAGTCTCGCGACCGCGCTCTTCTTCTCGTTCACGTCAATGACCACGACCGGGTACGGGAACCTGGTGCCCGCAACTCAACTGGGTCAGACGCTGGCAATTGTTGAGGTGCTGACCGGGCAGCTCTTCATTGCCCTGGCGATAGCGCGGGTCGTGATGACACTGCCGCGGCGCACCCCGACCCCTTGAGTCCGGCTACTGCGTGCCCGTGCTCGCCGCGCTGGCCTGCTCGAGCACGAATTTCTGGAACGCCGTGGCATCGTCAAGTGCGCCGGTGTATGCCACACCGTTCACGATCACCGTCGGAGTCCCCGTGACCTGTGCGATGTCAGCGTTGGCGAGCGGACCGGCCAGCGCGCGATCGGTCGCAGTGCCGACCCAGTTGGAGTACGTCTGGTCGTTGATGCATGACGCGACGTCTTCATCCGTCACGCCTGCGCTCTTCACGAGCTCAACCAGTTCAACGTTGCTCAGCCCTGTCGTGCCTTCAGCCGGCTGCTGCTCGAAGAGGGCCTTGTGTACCGCGAGAACGTTGTCTGGGTCGTAGTTCGCGACGCACGCCACCACGTTTGCTGAGCGGGTCGAGTACTTACTGCCGGCGGAATTGGAATCGAGGATCGACAGCGGGTGGATTTCAAGCGTGGCCTGGCCAGACTCGACCCAGCTCTCAATCTGTCCCATATTCGCTTGCTCGAACTGTTCGCAATAGGGGCACAGGTAGTCGACGTACATGGTGATGTTGGCCGTGGCGTCGAGGGCGGTCTGGTCAGTGGGCGACGGCGTCGAGTCGATCGGCACTGCGGTGGTCTCCGTTGCGGTGATGGTGGTGCCGTCACCGGTCAGCAGGATTCCGTCGCTGGCCATATTGAGGGGCCCAGCGGATGCCGCGCGCGGCTGGTTCACGATGACAAGAGCGACGATCACGGCAACGGCAAGAACCCCGACACCAATGCCGCTGCGGATCAACAGCTTGTTGCGCTTCTGGCGCTTCTGCTGCTCTGCGCGCATCTGCCTGGCGGTGTCACGCGCCTCTTCTCGACGGTTTTTCTTCGAGGGCTGCGGTTTGCCAGGGGCGTTGGCGTTCATCGAAAGCACCACCGTTTCGTCAGGGTCAGGTCTGTGTTGACGCTAAAGAATACTGCTGTGTCACGCCTATGGGGATGCTGGGAGCCAGCTGTGCCGCGCTGCCCTGCTGTGGCGTTTCAGTGGCCTGCTGGCTGCTGGCTCTGCGCGCTGGCTGGCTGCTGGCTACGCGCTGGGCAACAGCGTGGGCGGCAGGCAGCGTCGGCCACCGACCAGGTTGAGGCACTCGTCGAAGATGTCGGGGAACGGCGCGCTCTCCGAGTCGCCGAACCACCGGTTGTACATCAGCCAGAAGTTGAGGTTTCCGTAGGCTGAGCACGCGTCGCCCGCGTCAATGTCGACCAGTGCAGCGGAGTTCGGCTGGTACGGCGTGTAGTTGTACAGGTTGGCCGTTGCCTGGTTCTGGATGTCAATTGTGGTTGCCCCGCAGGCGGCATCCGGATTGAAGCCGATGTCGACCGACCCGATTGCATAGGTGCGCTCCGGCTCCTGCGTGTACTGGCGGAACTGCCACGCAGCGTTATAAACCTGGTTGAAGAAGCCGAAGTATTCTGCGTCGCAGTCCGCCGTGTCAGGGCAGCCGTAGCCCGTCGCGCGCAGGTAGCCGGACTCACTCGGACGAGTGAGGAGCGACTGCTCTTTTTGCACGAGCACGAGCAGTACCTCAGGGCTGATCTGGCAGGCCTCAGCCACCTTCGCGATGATGCGGCTGGCGCGCTCGTGCGGTGCGCCGAGGTATGCGGTGCAGTGGCCGGCAGCTTCGGCCGGCTGGTCGCTCGTGTTCTCGCGATACTCCCACAGGCACGGCGATGCGTCTTTCGGGCGACAGTTCCGCTCGTCGAGGAAGGACTGGACCTCTGGCTCGCTCATGGCATCCGCATTGAAGAAGTTGTAGTCGCTGATGATGAAGCCGGGGTCGAACTCGTCGGTGTTTCGGTCGGCAGTACGGTCGGTGTCTCGACCGGAGCTGGGTGCGGCCAATGCCATGCCCCCCACTCCTGTGATGGCGAGTAGTGCTGCGAGCATGACGGCGAGGCCACCAATGAGCAGTCGGCGTGAGGCTGCGGCTAAAGAAGTCATCCGGGCGAGCCTACCGGCGCAGGCTGAAATATCTCGGGGACGTGACCGGCTCGGCGCTAGGGTCGAATCCAGCGAGGGCAGGGGGAACGCGGTGTCGATGAACGTCGTGATTGCGCCGGATTCATTCAAGGGATCGGCGAGTGCCGCGGACGCCGCCAGAGCGATTGCCGCCGGATGGTCATCGGTTCGACCGGGGGACAACCTGCAGCTGCTGCCTATGGCAGACGGCGGAGAAGGCACCCTCGACGCGTTCGAATGCGCAGTGCCTGGTGCGAAGCGGATGCCGGTTGTCGTGCAGGGTCCTGACAACAGGCCTGTCTCGGCGCACTGGTTACTGCTGCCGAACGGCACTGCCGTCGTTGAGCTCGCAAACACCAGCGGCATCACCCTGCTCGACGCGCCTGACCCGCTGAACGCGCACACCCTCGGCTTCGGCCAGGCCATCGCCGATGCCCTGGACCACGGTGTTGAGCGACTGCTCCTCGCCATCGGCGGCAGTTCATCGACGGATGCCGGAGCCGGCGCGCTCGCGGCCATCGGCGCATCGATGCTCGACACCGGCAACCGGCCGATTCGGCTGGGCAACCGGGGGCTCGGGAGCCTCGCGAAGGTGCGGCTGGAATCGCTGCGTGCCCTGCCGCCTGGCGGGGCCATAATCCTCAGCGATGTCACCAATCCGCTGCTCGGCGAATTCGGTGCAGCGGCAGTCTTCGGTCCGCAGAAGGGTGCGAATCCCGCCCAGGTCGCCGGCCTCGAATCGAATCTGCGGCGGCTTGTGCGGTTGATCAGGGTAGACCCGAACACGCCGGGCAGCGGTGCGGCTGGCGGCACCGGCTTCGGACTGCTGGCCTGGGGCGCACGGATCGCGCCGGGTTCAGCGGCCGTCGGGGAGGCGCTCGGTGTGCCGGATGCGGTGGCGGCGGCATCCGTTGTGATCACGGGGGAGGGCCGGTTCGATGCCCAGTCGGTCTCTGGAAAGGTGCCAGGCTACGTGGCGGGATTGGCTCGCGAGCACGGTGTCTCCACGCTGCTCGTCGCGGGATCGATCGCCCCTGACGTCGACCCTGCAACGGTGGGCTTCGCGGCGGCTGAGTCCCTCACGGTGCGTGCGGGGAGCGCGGCTGCGGCGATGAATGATCCGCTCACCTACCTGCGCGAAGCCGGTGCGGCCCTGGCCAGAACGAGATAGTGCGCGGCCCGAACTTATCGGGGCTGCACGAGGCCAGTGGCAGCGAAAGCTGAGCAACCCTTGGCTTTTGGCAACGGTTCGGCCACAAAAATAGCAATCTTCAAGAAAACAATGGACGCGGATCACGATTGTTGGATAAGTTCTCTCCGTCAACAAAAGGTCGCGATTGCGACCGGGATCATCACAGCGATGTCCCGTTACAAGGAGGTAACACCATGACAATTTGTGCGTACGCCTGTGCAGAACAGGTCGATCACCGTTATGGACAGCCCTCCGTTCAGCAGGCCGCCGGTTTCAACTCCGGCCGCTGACGTGACTGGCAGCTCTCAGAGAGGAAAGCAACCACAATGTCCATGACCAAAAAACTCCTTGCCGTTGCGGCGACCGGAGCCGTTCTCCTGTCGCTCGCGGCATGCGCATCAGGCGACTCAGGCTCAGGCGCTGGGGCAGAATCCACCGACGCCATCGCGGGTGACTGCAACGTCGGCATCTCCATGCCGACCCGCAGCCTTGAGCGCTGGATCAACGACGGCGAGCAGCTGCAGAAGCAGCTTGAGGGTGCCGGCTGCACCGTTGACCTGCAGTACGCAGACAACAAGACCGACCAGCAGATCAGCCAGATCCAGAACCAGGTCGCCGGCGGCGCCAAGATCCTCGTGGTCGCAGCCATCGACGGCGAGGTGCTCGCACCGGTGCTCGCAGAGGCCAAGAAGCAGGATGCCACCGTCATCGCGTACGACCGCCTGATCAAGGGCACCGAAGACGTCGACTACTACGCGACGTTCGACAACTACAAGGTCGGCCAGCTGCAGGGGCAGTTCATCGAAGAGCAGCTCGGCCTGGCTGATGGCAAGGGCCCGTTCAACCTGGAGCCGTTCGCCGGCAGCCCGGACGACAACAACGCCAAGTTCTTCTTCTCCGGCGCCTGGGATGTTCTGCTTCCCTACGTCGAGAGCGGCCAGCTGGTCGTCCCGAGCGGCAAGGCACCGGCATCCGACGATGACTGGGCCTCCATCGGCATCCAGGGCTGGGCGTCAGACAAGGCCCAGGCCGAGATGGACAACCGCCTGTCGTCGTTCTACACCGGCGACCAGAAGGTCAACGTTGTGCTCTCCCCGAACGACAGCCTGGCCATCGGCATCATCGCCTCGCTGAAGTCGGCCGGCTACACGCCGGGCGCTGACTACCCGCTCATCACCGGGCAGGACGCCGACAAGGCCAACGTCAAGGCGATCCTCGACGGCGAGCAGGCGATGACCGTGTGGAAGGACACCCGCACCCTCGGTGAGCGCGTCTTCACCATGATCCAGGAAATCAACGCCGGCGAAGAGGTCGAGGTCAACGACACCAAGACGTACGACAACGGCAAGAAGGTCGTTCCGTCGTACCTGCTCGACCCAGAGGTCGTTGTGAAGGATGACGTGCAGACCAAGCTCGTCGACTCCGGCTTCGTCAAGGCATCAGACGTCGGACTGTAAGTCGCTCAACGCGACACCAGTACGACCGATGTGAACCGGCCGGTCCCGCCATCTGGCGGGGCCGGCCTCCCGGAGTCTGTGGGTTGTGCATCCACAGCGAGCAAGAACAGGAGGCGGCCATGGAACACTCGACCATCCTCAGGATGAACAACATCGAAAAGGACTTCAGTGGCGTCAAGGCACTCGACGGAGTGTCTATCGAAGTGAAGCGCGGCGAGGTCCACGCGATCTGCGGCGAGAACGGCGCGGGGAAATCGACGCTGATGAAGGTGCTGAGCGGCGTGTATCCTGTCGGCAGCTTCGACGGCACCATCGAGTTCGAAGGCAAGCAGGTTGCCTATCGCAGCATCAACGACAGCGAGCATGACGGCATCGTCATCATCCACCAGGAGCTCGCGCTCAGCCCGTATCTCTCGATCGCAGAGAACATTTTCCTCGGCAACGAGAACGCCCGCCGCGGTGTCATTGACTGGAACAAGACCAACCGTGAAGCCGCACTCCTGCTGGCCAGAGTCGGCCTGGACGAGAACCCGGCCACCAAGATCCTCGAGCTCGGCGTCGGCAAGCAGCAACTGGTCGAAATCGCCAAGGCGCTCTCCAAGCAGGTCAAGCTCCTCATCCTCGACGAGCCGACAGCGGCGCTCAACGATGAGGACTCTGCCCACCTGCTCGGCCTGATCGACCACCTGCGCAGCCAGGGCATCACCTGCATCATCATCTCCCACAAGCTCAAAGAGATTAAGCGGATCGCAGACACCGTCACGGTGATCCGCGACGGCACGAGCATCGAGACGATCGCGATGGACGGACCGGATGCCACGGAGGCACGGATTATCCGCGCCATGGTTGGTCGTGACCTCAACAACCTGTTCCCGCCGCGCGATCCGAACATCGGTGACGAAGTGCTCCGGGTTGAGGACTGGACCGTCTATCACCCGGTCGACACCACCCGGAAGGTCGTCGACGGGGCGTCCTTCACCGTGCGTGCGGGCGAGATCGTCGGCTTCGCCGGACTCATGGGTGCCGGCCGCACCGAACTGGCGATGAGCCTGTTCGGCCGTTCATACGGCACCAATATCTCAGGCTCCGTGTACAAGAACGGTGAAGAGATCCAGATGCGCACCGTGGATGAAGCCATCAAGCACGGCTTCGCCTATGCCACGGAGGACCGTAAGCGATACGGCCTCAATCTGATCGGTGACATCACCGTGAACGTATCGGCCGCGGCGCTCGGCAAGCTCGCCAAATACGGCGTGATCGACCGCAACCGCGAATACAAGGTCGCAGAGTCGTACCTCCAGAAGATGAACATCAAGGCGCCATCCGTTTCAGCCGTCACCGGCAAGCTGTCAGGCGGAAACCAGCAGAAGGTCGTGCTTTCAAAGTGGATCTTCTCCGGCCCAGACATCCTGATCCTCGATGAGCCGACGCGCGGCATCGATGTCGGTGCGAAGTACGAGATCTACGGCATCATCAACGAACTCGCCGCACAGGGCAAGGCAGTCGTCGTGATCTCCTCCGAGCTGCCCGAACTCCTCGGCCTGGCGGATCGCATCTACGCGATCTCTGAAGGAAAGCTCACCGGCGAGGTGGCCAGGGCCGACGCGTCGCAAGAAACTCTTATGCACTACATGACCGCGGGAAAGGACTGAGCCCCGATGAGTACCACCAGCACCCCCACCACTACGCCCACTCCCACTCCGCCTCCCGCCTCTGTGCGGAAGCCGCGACTCTCGATCAATTTCAGGCAGTACGGCATCCTCGCCGCTCTCGCCATCATCGTCGTGCTCTTCCAGGTGCTCACCAACGGGCGGCTGCTGCTGCCGGGGAACGTCAACAACCTGATCCAGCAGAACGCCTACGTGCTGATCCTCGCCATCGGCATGGTCATCGTGATCATCGCCGGGCACATTGACCTCTCCGTCGGATCGGTCGTCGCGCTGGTCGGCGCGGTTGCGGCGATCAGCATGAATTCGTGGGACCTGCCATGGTGGGCCGCAGTGCTCATCTCCCTGCTGGTCGGCGCCGTCATCGGGGCGTGGCAGGGATTCTGGGTCGCCTTCGTGGGGATACCGGCGTTCATCGTCACGCTGGCCGGCATGCTCATCTTCCGCGGGCTCACCCTGGTGCTGCTCACCGGCGGAACGATCAGCGGCCTCCCGGCCGAATTCACCGCGATCGGTGCCGGCTGGATCCCTGGCTTCCTCGGCGAAATCGGTGGCCGCGACGTGCTCACCCTCGCCCTTGGTGTACTGACGGCGCTGGCGCTCATCGTGCAGCAGCTGCGCAACAGGGCCACGCTGCGCAAGCTTGACCTGCCGCGCGAGCCGATCACCTCGATGTGGGTGAAGAGCGGCATCGCAGCACTCGCCATCATCTGGTTCGCCTGGCTGCTCTCCGGCTACAGCGGAACACCGATCATCCTCATCATCCTGGCCGTGCTGATCCTGCTCTACACGTTCGTGCTCAACCAAACAGTGTTCGGCCGTCACGTGTACGCGATGGGTGGCAACATGTTCGCCGCCATAATGAGCGGCGTGAAGACGAAGTGGGTCAACTTCTTCATCTTCGTCAACATGGGTGTGCTGGCCGCGCTCGCTGGTGTCGTGTCGACGTCCCGTGCGGGTGGCGCCGTGGCAGCCGCCGGTGGAAACTACGAACTCGATGCCATTGCGGCGGTCTTTATTGGTGGTGCGGCCGTGCAGGGCGGTGTCGGAACCGTGGTCGGAGCTGTGATCGGTGGCCTGGTCATGGGCGTGCTCAACATGGGGCTCTCGATTCTCTCCGTCGACTCGGCCTGGCAGATGGCGATCAAGGGTCTGGTGCTGCTGCTGGCCGTTGCGTTCGACATCTTCAACAAGCGTCGGGGCGGGCGCTAACCGCTGGCTCGACTCAGGCTCGTCTCAGGCTCGTTACAGTGAAGGGTGAAGAGTCGGATGAATAGCGCCCCGCCGACTCTCGGCATTCGCGGCGGGACCAGCAACGACCAGTTGCGTCGGTACAACCTGTCGATGGCGTTGACGATGCTGCATCATGCAAGCGGATGCTCGCGCGCCGACCTCACGAAGCGCACCGGCCTCAATCGCTCGACTATCTCCGCGCTTGTTTCGGAACTGGTCGACCTCGGCATGGCATATGAGGGCGAGCCGGAGAGTGTCGTCGGCCGGGTCGGACGTCCCAGCCCGCAGGTGTACCCGAACCCCGGGCTGGCCGCGATTGCGGTCAACCCCGACGTTGATGCCATCACCGTCGGACTGGTTGGCCTGGGGGGTGAGGTGATCAGGCGCATCCGTTTCGACACTGCGGGGGTGCCGAGCATCGGCGAAACCATCAACGTGGTAAAGGCCATCGTCGACGGCATGCGTGGCGAGATCGAGCGGACGTATCGCATCGCCGGTGTTGGCGTGGCCGTGCCTGCCCTGGTGAATTCGTCGGACGGACGGATTCTCGTCGCGCCGCACCTTGGCTGGCGCGACGCTGCCCTCGCTGCGCCGTTGTCGAAAGCTCTCGGCTATCCGGTTTTCGCCGGCAACGACGCCAGCCTCGGCGCGATCGCGGAGAGCCTGTTCGGCATCGCGCAGCACTGCGATGACGTCGTGTACCTCAACGGCAGCGCGAGCGGTATCGGCGGTGGCCTCATCATCAGCGGGACACCGCTCCGCGGCACGCGCGGTTATGCGGGAGAGCTCGGCCACACCCTCGTGAACAGCACGGGGGTGCGCTGCCATTGCGGGCGTATCGGGTGCCTGGAGACCGAGGTGAGCCTGGCCAGGCTGCTGGCTGTGCTTGGCGTGACCCGTGCAGACCAGGATGACCTCGACATTGCGCTCGCGGTGTCGCGGGACCCCGCTGTGTTGCGTGAAGTGCGCCGCCAGATCGACTGCCTGTCGGAGGCCATCTCCAATTTCGTGAACATGTTCGACCCAGAGATGGTCGTGCTCGGCGGGTTTCTCGGCTCGCTGCTCTCGGTTGGTCGAGAGCGTCTGGCCGAAGCCGTGCGGGTGCGCTCAATGAGCAGCAGGGGTCACGCCGTGACCATCGAGCGGGCCAGTCTCCGCTCGCGGCTCATGATGGTCGGGGCCGCTGAGCTGCCGTTCGCCGCGCTGCTCGATGACCCGGCCGGGTTCGTGCGCGGACGCCAGCTGTAACAGTGCGCCTCCGCGCGCTCAGGCCGGAGCTGAACTCTCCCGCACCACGAGTCGGTGTGCCGGCATGATGTCGCTGGCAGCGGCCTCTGGGTCGTCGATCAGCTCAAGAAGGCGGGTAACCGCGTTGGTCGCGATGGCTTCCTTGTCGGGGGAGATCGTCGTCAGCGACGGGACGCAGAACGCGGAGTCTTCGATGTCGTCCATGCCCGTCACCGCGACGCGGCCGGGGACAGAGATGCCCAGGTCGGCCAGCGCGCGCAGTGCGCCGAGGGCGAGCACGTCGTTGAAGCAGACGATGGCGTCGAATTCGAGACCGGCCTCGGCTGCGGCGAGCACGGCAGCGCGTCCGGCGCTGCGGCTGTACTGGTCGGTATAGAGCACGAGTTCGGGGTGGAAGGGGAGCCCGGCCTGCTCGAGTGCAGTGCGGTATCCCTCCAGGCGCAGATCGGCGCTGCGGTACCCGGGTTCTGAGTATGCGCCAAGGGCGGCGATCCGCATGCGGCCGGTGGAAATGAGGTGGGTGGTGACATCCTGAACGGCTCGCACGTTGTCGATCGCGATGTCGACGAACGCCTCGCTGAAGATCTGCTCCCCGATCAGCACCATGGGAACGCTCGGCTTGTTCTCCCGCAGATCGGTGGCCTGCATGCTCATGGGGCTCAGGATCAGACCGTCGACGACGTGCGAACCGAACTCGCGCAGGATACCGATCTCCCGGTCACGCGCGCCACCGGTCTGGGCGGCCATCACCGTGTATCCCTGGGACTGCGCTGCCCGCTCGATGAGCTCGCTGAGCTCTGAGAAGTAGGGCTGGGAGAGCTCTGGAACGGCCAGCGCGAGAATCCGGGTTTTGCCCTGTCTCAAGCGGCGCGCGCTGATGTTCGGCCGATAGCCGAGCTGTTCAATTGCCGCCTGAACGCGCGTGCGAGTGCCCGGGCGTACGTGCACGAAATTGTTCACGACATTCGACACCGTGCGCGGCGAGACGCCGGCGAGCTGGGCGACGTCGTGGATGTTGGCGGCCATGGCTCCATCGTTGCGCACTTTTGGAATCGCGGTCGCCAGCACGCGCAGAACGACACGGCCAGGATGTGCGGAGATTTGACACGGGTCTGATTGCTATGGCTAAATCAGTCATTCACACAATTTGCAACGTGGCAATTCGGAGGACTCACGATGGCTCGCAGTGTTCGTCAGGCCCGCACAGGGCTGAAACACGGGCTGATGTTCACGGCCCCCTTCCTGATCATCTATCTCGCATTCATCGGCTACCCCCTCGTGCAGGCCGTGGTCATGAGCCTGCACGACTGGGATCTGCTGGGGTACACCCGCAACTGGATCGGCCTCGACAACTACGTGCGCATGTTCTGGGGCACCGAGATGACCTGGACCGCTGCGCACCTCTTCGTGCCTCGCCTGCTCATCGTCGCTGCGGCCATCGCCCTGGCCATCCGTCCCATTCAGCGCCGCTCGATCTCGTGGGGCATGGGCATCGGTGTCGGCGGGCTGCTGCTGCTCGCCATCGTGCTTGGTTTCCACCCCGGCGATGGTGGCATGTGGAACGACCCGAACTTCTGGGTGTCCTTCAAGAACACGCTGGTCTTCACCGTGGTGTCTGTGCCGATCATCGCCGGCCTCGGCTTGCTGATGGCACTCGCCCTGCAGGGAAAGCGCCGCGGGCGTGGCCTCTACCAAATGGCATTCTTCCTGCCGTACGTGCTCCCGGTGTCGGTGGTCACGCTGGTCTGGAGCTACTTCCTGTCGCCTGACCGCGGCCTCCTCGCGCCATTCCTCGCGAACTTCGGGATCGGCCCGATCGCCTGGCTGTCAGACCCCAGCTTCGCCATGGCTGGGATCATCATCACCACCGTCTGGTGGACCGTCGGATTCAACCTCGTGCTGTTTGCGGCCGGCCTGCAGGACATCGACGAATCGCTCTACGAAGCTGCGGCGCTCGACGGAGCCGGACCGCTCACCAAGTTCTGGAACATCACGATTCCGGGCCTGAAGCATGTGCTCGTCCTCGTCATCATCACCCAGATCATCTCGTCGTTCCAGGTGTTCGGCCAGGTGAACATCATGACCGGCGGTGGGCCAGGCGGCGCGACCCGCGTGCTCATCCAGCACATCTACGAAGCCGGCTTCCGCGACCTCGAGCTGGGATACGCCTCTGCTGTCTCGCTCTTCCTCTTCGCGGTGATGCTCGTCGTCTCAATCGTGCAACTCAAGGTCTTCGGCCGGGAAAGGTAACCGCACATGGCACTCCTCACTTCATCGGCCCCGAACACCACTCGCGCCATGGCGCGGACCTCAACGTCGAAGCGGCCCAAGCGTCCGAGCTCGCGCCGGATGTCGGCATCCGCTGTCTATCACGTGCTCATGATCGTGGCGAGCATCGTCTGGCTGATACCCGCGCTGTGGATGGTGTCGCTCGCGTTGACGCCGAACAGCATGCTGGCCGCTGAGACGACCGGCCTGATCCCACCCGCGGTCACCTTCGACAATTTCATCGGTGTCATGCAGGTTGGGCTGACGCCGCGCTGGTTCCTGAACAGCTTCATCGTGTCTGTGATCACCACGGTGGTCACCGTCATCCTGTGCGCGATGGCCGGCTACGCGTTCGCCAAGATCGACTTTCCAGGCAAGGTCTTCATCTACGCCAGCGTGCTGGCCGGGCTGATGATCCCGAAAGAGGCGATGTTCATCCCTCTCTTCACCATGTTCGCCGACCTCGACCTGCACAACAGCTACGAGGCGCTGATCCTGCCGAGACTCGCTGCCCCGCTTGGCGTGTTCCTCATGACGCAGTTCTTCTCGAAGGTTCCAGACGAGGTGGAAGAGGCGGCGCGCATCGACGGTGCAGGGCCGTGGCGCACGTTCATCTCGATCATGCTGCCGCTGGCCAGGCCATCGATGGTCGCGCTCGGAATCTTCACCTTCGTGCAGACCTGGAACGACTACCTCTGGCCGCTCGTCTCGGCGACCCAGCGTGAGATGTTCACCATCACCACCGGGTTGGCCTCGCTGCAGGGCAACTTCGCGCAGGCCACCGAACTCGGGTCGCTCATGGCCCGCGGCGTCATGGGCAGCCTGCCACTACTCATCATCTTCGTGCTGTTCCAACGGCACCTCATCCGAGGCATTGCCTTGACCAGTGGCGATAAATAGCCACTCCACCGCTGTACTACCGGCCACCCGGCCACCTTTCCACACAAGAGGAGATACACACATGCGCACCAAGAGGATCGCAATGACGACGTCGTCGTTTGCGGTGGCGTCACTATTGCTCGCGGGTTGTTCCACCGGAGCGAGTTCCGCCAGTTCGGAAGACCTGACCGCCGACATCAAAGCCGTTACAGCAGAGCAGCTCGACGGCACGACGATTCAGATGGCCAGGATGTTCGGCGACTGCGAGGAGACGACCACGGGCGTCACCGACACGAGCAAGGCAGCAAACGAGTGTGAGGCCATCCAGATCCTCACCAACAAGTTCAACGCTGAGAACGAGTTCGGCATCACCGTCGAGCGCCTGGGTGGCAGCGAATGGGCGTCGTACTATGACGCGCTCAACGCCAGCCTGGCCGGCGGAGCGCCCGCCGACATCGCCAACCTGCACGCTCACGCGCTGCCGGACTACGCAGCACGCAACAGCATCATCGCCTTCGACGCTGAAGAGCTCGGTATCGAGCTTGCTGATGCCAGCGACTCAGCACGGAGCGGTGTCGAGTGGGAAGGCGAGACCTACGCGGTCCCGTTCGACCTGCACGCCATCCTCGCTCACGTGAATGTCGACCTGTTCACGCAGGCCGGACTCATCAACGCCGACGGCACGCCTCAGCTCCCCACGAGCACCGACGAGTTCCTCGCCGCGGCCAAGACCGTCAAGGAGAAGACCGGAAAGTACTTCATCTCGATCGCCCTCGCGAACGACCCGATGGGCTTCCGCCTGTTCTCCAGCCTGGTCAACCAGCAGGGCGGCGCGCTGATCTCTGAAGACGGCAAGACGGTGAGCATCGACACCCCTGAGGCGAAGGACGCCCTCGAGTTCATCAACACTCTCGTTGACGAGGGATACGCAGATGCGACAGTCGACTACGCAGGGTCGAACGCCCAGTTCCTCGCCGGTGACGCGGCCATGATGATGAACGGAACCTGGGTCGTCAACGAATACGCGACAACGGCACCGTTCACCTACCAGGTCGCTGACTTCCCCACCCTGTACGAAGAGCCCGCAACGTGGGCTGCCTCGCACACCTGGGCCATTCCGCGCCAGAAGGATGGCGATGTTGTGCAGTACCGCGCGGCCATTGAGTTCGCGAAGTACCTCTACAACAACACCGACACCTGGGCGATCGCCACTGGTCACATGTCGCCGCGCGTTTCGGTGCTGGAGTCAGAGGCATACACGGATGCCGTGCAGCGCGAGAACTACGTGGAGACGGCCCTGCACAACGCCAAGCTCGTGCCGCACATCGAGAACTGGCAGAGCGCCGAAGACGCGATCCTTGAGCAGATCGAGTCGACATGGCTGAACGACAAGGACATCAGCGCAGCCCTGACAGAGGCGCAGTCGCGCGTCGAACAGGCATTGGCGAAGTAGTCCACACCCCGCATTAGACCAGGGGCCCGCGGCACGCCGTCGCGGGCCCCTCTCAAGGAGCACAGGCACATGATCGAATCCAGTCGTCCACACCTTGACCTGAACGGTGAATGGGCACTGTCGCTCGGCAGCGGACAGGCCGACGTTTCCGTCGTCGTTCCTGGGCCATGGACCACACAGGTTCAGGGGCATGGCATGTCGCACCAGACGGTTCGCTACCACCGGAGCTTCGATGTGCCTGAGGGGTGGGCTCGCGACAGAAGCGCGCACCTGCACTTCGGGGGAGTCAACTATGCGGCATCCGTCACACTGAACGGCCAGCCGATCGGCGAGCACGTCGGTGGATGGACGCCGTTCGAGTTCGACCTGGGCGATGCCCTGACGGTGGGCACCAACCACATTGAGGTCGCTGTGTCCTACCCGCCGAGGATGCGGGCGGGCGACGAGGCCAGTTTCACCGAGGTTCCCCACGGCAAGCAGAGCTGGTACGGCACGAGCGCCGGTATCTGGCAGTCGGTGCGGATCGAATCACGAACACCCCAGCACCTGAACGATGTGTTCGTTCGGGCCGATGCCACGACCGGTGTGATCACGGCGACAGCGAGCCTGGCTGTCGCGGCAACTGCCGGTGACACGGCGAGCATCGTCGTCACCCGCGTCGGCAACGACGCCGACACCTACTCCTCTCTTATAGAGCTGCACGATGGCGCTGAACGGATGTCGCTCGATGTGCGCATTCCGGCGCCGCAGTCCTGGACGACCACCGACCCGCAGCTGTACACGGTGGCGGTGAGCGTGAACACAGCGAGCGGTGTCGACACGCAACAGCGCACGACCGGATTCCGCACGATCTCGACTCGCAACGGTGAGGTGCTGCTGAACGGTGAGCCGCTGGAGATTCGTGCGGTGCTCGACCAGGACTACCACCTGGGCAGCTCCACGATTCCCGAATCCGATGAGGCGCTCGAAGCGCTCTTCACCGAGACGAAGCGCCTTGGCTTCAATATGCTGCGCTGCCACATCAAGCGTCCAGACGAGCGCTACTACGACCTGGCCGACCGGATGGGCCTGCTGGTGTGGGCCGAACTGCCGAGCTGGCTCACCATGACGAGCCGCGGGGCTGCAGAGGGCGCGCAGTTGCTGGCCGATCTCATCCAGCTGGACGGCCATCATCCGTCGATTGTGATCTGGACCGTCATGAACGAGTCATGGGGCATCGACCTGCGGGATGCCGGGCAGCGTGCCTGGCTGCAGGAGACGTTCGACAGGGTCAAGGCGTTGGCGCCAGACGCGCTCGTCGTCGACAACTCGGCGTGCGAGCCCAACTTCCACATCAAGAGCGACCTCGATGATTTTCACGTCTATCGGGGAATCCCGGAGAGCCGGGTGCCGTGGGACGAGAAGATCGCCGATTTCGCGAGCAGGCCAGCCTGGACATACAGCCCCTATGGCGACGCCGTCCGGAGTGGTGATGAGCCGCTCATCCTCTCCGAATACGGAAACTGGGCCCTGCCCACCGCGTTCGACCAGTTCGAGGATGACGGGTCTGAGCCATGGTGGTTCGCGAACGGCGCCCATTGGGCATACGGCGCCGCCGAAGGCACCGGGCTCGCAGCGCGATTCGCTGACCTCGGGTTGACGGACGTCTTCGGATCGTGGGACGCCCTCGTCACTGCGCTGCACCACTCGCAGATGGTGGCCAATCGCTACCAGACCGGGTCGATCCGCAGCCATGGCTCCATCTCTGGATATGTTTTGACGCAGTTGAGCGATGTGCAGTGGGAGGCCAACGGCCTCTTCGACATGATGCGCAACCCCAAGCAGTTCAACGAAGACTTCCGGTTGATCAACGGTGACATCGCCGTTGTACTTCGCCCGGAATCGTACTCCGACCGCGTGGGCGGGACCATCGCGGTGTCGACCGCTGTCGTGCCGCCGAGGCCACTGGGCTCTCGCGCTGGTGCGATCGGTGAACTGCGGTGGAGCGTCGACGGCACGACTGTCGAGTCTCGATCGGTTCGGATCGACGAGCGTGCGACGGTGACTACCGAGCTCACCATGCCGAACTACCCTGGCGAGCTGGAGATCGCGACAGAACTCTGGGTCGACGGCATCCTGCAGGCTCGCGACGCCGCGATCATCGCCGTGGTCATGGACGAGGTGCCGGCGCTCGACCGATCCGTGTGCTCGACCGACCCGGCGGTGCGTGCCTGGCTCGCGGGTCTCGGCTTCGCCGCAGCGGATGACGCAGTTGCGCCTGATGCGACCGACCTGCTCGTCGTCCGCAGCTTCGATGCCGCGGCGCAGGAGCATGCCCGTCGCGGGGGCAGGGTACTGGTGCTCGTTGAAGAAGCGGATGCCTTCTGCGACGCGTTCGACTACCTGCCGATCGCCAAGCTGGGGCCGCGAGACGGCGACGGCGACTGGGTTCCGCGCCAGGAATGGTTGCGGCGAGACGGCGCGTTCGCAACGCTTCCCGGTGGACCGCTCCTCGGCATCGCCTACGAGGATCTTCTCGGTGAGTTGGTCATCAACGGAATCCCGGCGGCCATGCGCCCCGCACAGGTGCACTCAGCGCTCTTCTCCGGATGGCTGCGGCACGCGGCAACGACCACGGCAACCATCGCGTGGAGCGATGGCGAAGTCACGCTCACCACGTTCCGCGTCCGTGCACAAGCGGATGCGTCCCCCCTGGCCAGAGCGCTCGGTCGGGCACTCGTGGCGCACGCAGCGCGAGCGTAGTTCTATTCGGGCAGCACCCCGGTTCAGGGGTGCTGCCCTGGTGCCGCTACTGCACGCGGTGCGCGGCGTACTGCTCGCGGATCACCGGGCGGAAGTCGGGTGCGGGCTCTGCTGTCGTCGACAGTGTCCAGGTCGGACGGGTTCCCGTCAGTGCCCAGGCGGCCTGGGCTGCCGCGCCGTTGGCGACGTATTCGCCGGGCGTCGGCACCTGCACCGGCACGGCGAAGACCTGCGCGGCGATGGCCTGCACGGCCGGGTTCTGCGCCGCGCCGCCGATCAGCAGGATGCGGTCGGCCTGCACACCGAGCCCGAGCACGGCGTCGAGGCCGTCGGCCAAGCCACAGAGCAATCCTTCGATCGCGGCACGCGCCAGATTGGGCCTGGACGTCGAAGCCAGGGTCATCCCGAAGAGGGAGGCCGAGGCATCCGGCAGGTTGGGCGTGCGCTCGCCCTCGAAGTACGGCTGCAGCACGAGTCCGGCCGCGCCGGGCTCCGCCTCAAGCGCGAGGCGCCCGAGCTCATCGAAGTCGACGGCGAGGAGGCCCGAGATGGCATCGAGCACGCGCGCGGCATTCAGGGTGGCGACGAGGGGAAGCGAGCGCCCCGTCGCGTCGGCGAACCCGGCGACGGTGCCCGTGACATCCGCTATGGGTGCGTCGGTGACGGCGAACACGGTGCCGCTCGTGCCGATGGACACCACGACATCGCCCGCGCCTGCCCCCAGACCGAGGGCCGCTCCGGCGTTGTCGCCTGCGCCGACGCCGATGACGAGAGCGGATGCCGCCACGTCAGGCCCCGTCGTGCCGGCGGATTCGCCTGGGCTGAGTACGCGCGGCAAGATCGCGTCGTGGCCGAGGGCCAGCGCGAGGAGTTCGCGGTCGTATTCGCCGGTGAGTGGTGACCAGTATCCGGTGCCACTCGCGTCGGAGCGGTCGGTCGTCAGCTCGGTGAGGACCGGTCCAAGGCTGCTCTCGTCGACAGGGCCGAAGCCGCGAAGGCGCCAGGTGAGCCAGTCGTGGGGGAGGGCGACGGCGGCGACGCTGGCGGCGTTCTCCGGCTCAGCGCCCTGCAGCCAGCGCAGTTTCGTGATGGTGAATGATGCAACGGGAACGACCCCGGTGCGGCGCGCGAGCTCCGCGGCCCCGACCTCTGCGATGAGGTCTGCGGCGGCGGGCGCGCTGCGGGTGTCGTTCCAGAGCAGGGCGGGGCGGATGACGCGGCCATCGGCATCCAGTACGACCATGCCGTGTTGCTGGGCGGCGATCGAGATCGCTGAGACGTCGTCGAGTCCGCCGGCATCGCTGATGGCGAGTTGCAGGGCGTCCCACCAGGCGGCGGGATCAACCTCTGTGCCGACGGGGTGCGTGGCCCTGCCGCTGCGGACGAGGGCGCCGGTGTCGGCATCCGTGATGACGATCTTGCAGCTCTGGGTGGATGAATCGACTCCGGCGACCAGGGTCATGCGGTGCTCCTCAGCGAGTGGTGGTGCGGGTGGTGTGTGGGCGATACGTGAAGGGGGTGACGACGGATGAGTCGCCCACTTCTGCTAGTTCAGAGTGCTCGTGCACTAGCAAAAATGGGCGACTCATGGACCCTGCTGCGCCGCGTGGTCGGCTGGCGCGGACGGGAGCGTGCTAGTTGCGCGCGCCCATCAGGTGCTCGAGCGCCAGCTGCTGCAGGTGCACGAAGCCGAAGCCCTTGCCACCGAAGTATGCCTTGGCGTCGAAGTCCTCGTACGAGGCGCGGTCGGCGAGGAAGTCGTCGTAGCTTTCGCCCTCGCTCAGCGTGGTGACGGACAGCTCAGGCACGCGTGACGCGGCCAGTGCTTCCTGCACCTCAGGGTCGGCGCGGAATGCCGCGGCGCGCTCCTTGAGCAGCAGGTAGGTGCGCATGTTGGCCGCAGCCGACGTCCAGACGCCGGTGATGTCCTCGGTGCGCGACGGCTTGTAATCGAAGTGACGCGGGCCGTCGTACGCCTGGCCACCGTTCGGGCCACCGTTTTCGAGCAGGTCGACGAGCGAGAACGCATTCTGCAGGTCGCCGTGACCGAACACGAGGTCCTGGTCGTACTTGATGCCACGCTGGCCATTGAGGTCGATGTGGTACAGCTTGCCGGCGTCAAGCGCCTGCGCGATGCCGGCGGTGAAGTTCAGTCCGGCCATCTGCTCGTGGCCGACCTCAGGGTTCACACCGACGAGCTCAGGGCGCTCCAGCGTATTGATGAACGCGATGGCGTGGCCGAGCGTCGGCAGCAGGATGTCGCCACGGGGCTCGTTCGGCTTCGGCTCAATGGCGAAGCGGATGTCGTAACCCTTGTCGGTCACATAGTCACCCAGCAGGTTCACGGCTTCGCGGTAGCGGTCGAGTGCAGCGCGGATGTCCTTGGCGGAGTCATACTCTGCGCCCTCGCGGCCGCCCCACATGACGAACGTCTTGGCACCGAGCTCTGCGGCAAGGTCGAGGTTGCGCATCACCTTGCGGAGCGCGAAGCGGCGAACGGCGCGGTCGTTCGACGTGAAGCCGCCGTCCTTGAAGACCGGTGCGCTGAACAGGTTGGTGGTCACCATCGGAATGATGAGGCCGGTGTCGGCGAGTGCCTGCTTGAGGCGGTCGATCTGGTTCTGGCGCGCGGCATCCGTTGAGCCGAAGGCGAAGAGGTCGTCGTCGTGGAAGGTGAGACCGTATGCGCCCAGTTCGTGCAGGCGGGTGACAGCTTCGACAACGTCGAGGTCGGGGCGGGTGGGGCCGCCGAAGGGGTCGGCTCCGTTGTAGCCGACGGTCCACAGACCGAAGGAGAACTTATCGGCCGGGGTGGGGGTGAGTGACATTGTCGAGCTCCGATTCAGCATCAATGATGATTTGTTGGACTTCAAAACATATTAGAGCACGAGCGATGCGTCTGCGCTACCTCTCAGCAAAGAATGCCGCTCATCGGGCTAAAAGACATTTGTAGTGAATTACCACAAATGTCTTGCGCTCTGACTTCTGGCTGGCTTAGGCTCTGGACACCGCATTCGAAACGTTTAAACAATGGAGTTCAGATGGCCAACATTCACGACGTCGCTCGCGTCGCTGGTGTGTCCATCTCCACCGTTTCCTACGCGCTGAGCGGGAAGCGATCCATTGCGGAATCCACCCGCAGACGAGTCGAAGCTGCCGTCCTGCAGCTGGACTACCGACCGAACGCCGGCGCGCAAATGCTCAAGGGCAGCCGCACCAACATCTTCGCGCTGAGCGCGCCGCTGCACTCCGGCACCTACGCCCCCGCCCACATGACGTTCGTGCTCTCGATCGTCAAGGCCGCGCGCGAATTCAACTACGACGTGCTGCTTCTCACCCAGGATGAGGCGACGAGCGGCCTGCGCCGCGTGGCGCGCTCGTCGCTCGTTGACGGGATCCTGTTGCTCGACGTCTCCACCGAAGACGTGCGCACCGACCTCATTCGTGAACTCGGCCTGCCGGCGACGGTTGTCGGCATCCCCAGCGACACGACGGGGCTCACCTGCGTCGACCTCGACTTTGAACGCGCAGCCGAAATGAGCCTGGAGCGACTGACCGCCCTCGGCCACACCCGGATCGGGCTGCTCGGCCAGGCGCCGATCGTTTACGAGCGTGGATCGAACTTCCCGCCGCGGTTCAGGGACTCGTTTCTGGCCGACGCCAAACGTCGGGGGATCGAGGCGGCGTTCACGCCGTCTGCTGAGGACTCTGCCGGGGTGCGGGCATCCGTCGACGCCCTCATGGACGCGCTGCCGGGAATGACGGCCCTCGTGCTGAACAGCAACGAGCCAGTGCAGTCGATGGTGCTCGAACTGCTGAGCCAGCGCGGCATCCGCGTGCCGCAGGACTTGTCGATCGTCTCCGCGTGCTCGAGCTTTGAGACCGACCACCTGGATCCGCCGCTCGACGTCATTCCCCTTCCGTCGGATGCGTCGTGCAGCAGGGCGATCCAGCTCATCATGGCGCAGCTGCACGGCGACACCGTCCCGCACGTTGAACTGATCGAGCCGACGTATGTCGCGCTCGGTTCAACGGCCCACTACCGTCCCTGACCTTCCCCGCACATCGAAAGGATTCTTTTCACCGCAAGTATCGAAACGTTTCGAAAGCCAGCACCACCAGCACCACCAGCACCACCAGCACCACAGCAACACAGCAGCATCCGCTCGCCCCTGCACCACCTACGAGGAAGTAGTTACTCATGAAAAGCAGAAAAATTCTGGCCGGCATCGCGCTCCTGGGAGCCAGTGCCCTGGTTCTCTCTGGTTGCTCAGCAACGTCAGGCGACTCGGCCGAAGACGGCAAGACCCTGAAGCTCTGGCACTTCGAGAGCGCAGACAGCGCGATGGGCATCGCCTGGAACGAGGCAATCAAGGTCTTCGAAGAAGAGACCGGCGCCACCGTCGAATTCGAAGAGAAGAGCTTCGAGCAGATCCGCTCCACCGCAAGCCAGGTGTTGAACTCGAACGAGGCGCCTGACGTGCTCGAGTACAACAAGGGCAACGCCACAGCCGGCCTGCTGGCCAGCCAGGGCCTGCTCTCCAACCTCGATGACGCGGTCGACGAGTTCGGCTGGGCAGACAAGCTCGCCCCGTCGCTGCAGACCACCGCCAAGTACGACGAGAACGGCGTCATGGGCAATGGCTCCTGGTACGGCGTCCCGAACTACGGCGAGTACGTCGAGGTGTACTACAACAAGGACATGTTCGCCGCGAACGGCCTCGAGGTGCCGACCACGCTTGCCGAATTCGAAAGCGTGCTCGCCGCATTCGAGGCGAAGGGAATCACCCCGCTCGCGCAGGCCGCAACCGAGTACCCCCTCGGTCAGCTCTGGTACCAGCTGGCACTGACGAAGGCCGACCGCGACTGGGTGAACGACTACCAGCTGTACTCCAACCCCGTCGACTGGCAGGGCCCGGAGATCAGCTACGCCACCCAGACCATCAAGGACTGGACGGATGCCGGCTACATCAGCACCGACGCCACCGGGCTGAAGGCTGAGGATGCCGGAACCAGCTTCATCAGCGGCCAGTACCCGATCTTCTTCTCCGGCAGCTGGTGGTACAACCGCTTCACGACTGAGGCGACCGGCTTCGACTGGGGCACCTTCCTCTTCCCAGAGACCGAGTTGTCCCCAGGCTCCGCCGGCAACATGTGGGCCGTGCCGGAGAACGCCTCGAACAAGGAACTCGCGTACCAGTTCATCGACATCACCATGCGCCCGGAGATCCAGGCGCTCATCGGTAACAACGGTGGAATCCCTGTCGCGGCGGACACTGCTGACATCACCGACCCGAAGAGCCAGGAGCTCATCGCGAACTTCAACGCGCTGACCGAGAAGGATGGCATCGCCTTCTACCCCGACTGGCCCACCGCAACGTTCTACGACGAGCTGAACGCCGGCCTGCAGGAACTGTTGAACGGCACCAAGTCGGTCAAGGACGTCCAGAAGCAGCTTGGTGAGCAGTACCAGTCGGGCGTCGACGACATCGTCGGCTAACGTCTCGCGACATTCGCTCCACTCGCACAAATTCGCATCACTAGCCGGGGGCCGCACGCGGCCCCCGGTTACCTCGCAAGGATAGGAATTCGCATGGCGACTTCTCTCGCACTCGACGAACCGGTACGTCGTAAGCCGCAGTACCGCAGCCTCATCCCAGGCAGCAGCAGTAAGGGCTTTTGGGTGTACCTCGTGCCCGGCCTCACGCTGATCACACTGATCATCCTGATTCCGCTGGTCTGGAACATCTACCTCACCTTCACGAAGTACAGGGGCATCAAGCCCCCGGAGTGGATCGGGCTCGACAACTGGGAGAAGCTCCTCGGCGACAGCACGTTCTGGGCATCGTTCAGCAACTCGATCGCCATGGTGGTTGCCATGGTCGTCGTGCCAACACTGCTCGGCCTCGTGCTCGCCGCCATGCTCTTCGACCTCATCGGCAAGAAGTTCGGCGGCAAGCTCGCCAGCTTCCTCCGTGCTACCTATTACCTGCCGCAGATCCTCCCAGGCGTGATCGCCGCGATCGTGATCGGCTGGATCCTCCGGCCGCAGAACGGCGCGCTCAACCAGGTGCTCGACGCAATCGGCCTCGGCTCGCTGCAGCACAACTGGCTCGGCAGCCCTGACACCGCGCTTCCCAGCATCATGGTCATCATGATCTGGGTGCAGCTCGGCTACCCGATCGTCATCTTCATGGCCGCACTGCAACGCGTCGACCCCGAACTCTACGAGGCTGCAGAGCTCGACGGAGCGAACTGGTTCCAGCGCTTCCGTGCGATCACAGTCAGCATCATCCGCCCAGAGATCTTCGTCGTCACCCTCACCTGCACGATCGCGGCGCTCAAGGTGTTCGGCCCCATCTACACGCTGACCGGCGGTGGCCCAGGCACGTCGACCATCGTCCCTGCCTACTACGCATACAGCGAGTTCTTCCAGTCACAGCAGGTGGGATACGGAGCCACCATCGCGACGGCACTCACGATTGTGGTCGCCGCTGTCGCAGTGGTATTCGTCATCGCCCAGACCCGGCTCGAGCGCAAGGAAGAGGAACGCTAATGTCGTCCAGCAGCACCACACTGGAGAAGCCGGCAGACGCCGCACGTCCGCAGCCCACCGTTTCACGCCCCGTGCCGAAAAAGGGCAAGGGCGGCATGACCCGGAAGACGCCAGGCGACTGGCTCATCCTCGTCGTCGCCATCCTGATCGGCCTGCTCATCGCCGTGCCGTTCCTCTTGATCTTGCTCAACTCGTTCAAATCGCCGAGCGAATACAACACGTCTGGCCCCCTCTCCGTTCCAAAGGAGCTCTATCTCGACGGCTTGACGTCGTTCTGGCAGCGCGTCAACTTCCCGGAGAAGCTCTGGAACAGCTTCTTCATCTCCGGCACCGTCGCGGTGCTCGCCGTCGGCATCTCGCTTCTCAACGCCTTCGCGCTCGGCATCGGGCGGGTCAAGGGCCGCACCTGGATCGTGCTCCTCATCCTGCTGGCCAACATGCTGCCGCAGGAAGTACTGCTCTACCCGCTCTACTTCATGTTCAAGCTGGTCGGGCTGTACGACAACCAGTGGGCCGTCATCATCATCTTCGTGGTGATCCAGAGTGCATTCGGCACCTACCTGCTGGCATCGGTGCTCGGCACCTTCCCGCGCGAGATCCTCGAGGCCGCCTCGATCGACGGCGCGAGCCGGTTCACCATCCTGTGGCGGGTCGTCTATCCCATCACCCGGCCGACGCTCAGCGTGCTGCTCATCTTCTTCTTCATCTGGACGTGGAACGAGTTCCTGATTCCGCTCACCTTCCTGGTGAGCAACGCCTCGCAGACCGTGCCCGTCGCGATCAGCGTGCTGCAGGGTGACCGCATGATGGACGTCACCACCACGAGCGCGTCCGCACTGCTCGGCCTGTTGCCGACGCTGATCTTCTTCCTCATCTTCCAACGCACCCTCACCAGGGGCATCACCGCAGGAGCAGTCAAGTAACCATGAAGTTCACCGATGGATTCTGGCACGCCAGGCCCGGCGTCGACGCGCTCTACGCCCAGGAGGCGTACGACATCGAGGTACAACGCACGGAGCAGCGTGGCGATGCGCTCCGCATCTCCGCCCCCACCAAGGTCATCGAGCGTCGCGGCGATGTGCTCAACCGGGCACTGCTCGGGGTGACGCTCACATCACCGCTCGATGGTGTCATCCGGGTGCGCATTGAGAAGGACACCGGCAGCCAGGTCGGGCCGGGCTTCGACCTCGTCGGGGCAGAGAACGGCCACGGCGAGATTGAGGTGACCGATGCCGGTGGCGCTGTGACGTCCGGCGAGCTCACCGCGCGCATTGCGCCAGGCGCCCCGTGGAACCTGACCTTCGAGGCCGCGGGCGAGGTGCTCACCTCGAGCGGCCACAAGTCGATCGGGTACATGAAGCTGCAGCCGGACGCCCCCATCACCACCGAGCCCGCCGGAGTGTCTGGCGTGACGACGACGGGCCTGGCGCCGGCATCCGCTTATGTGCACGGCCGCCTGTCGCTCGGCGTCGGCGAACTTGTCTACGGGCTGGGGGAGAGGTTCGGCCCGCTCGTGAAGAACGGCCAGACCATCGACATCTGGAATGCCGATGGCGGCACGTCGAGTGAGCAGTCGTACAAGAACATCCCGTTCTACCTCACTAACCGCGGTTATGGCGTGCTCGTCAACCACCCTGAGCACGTCTCGTTCGAGGTCGGCACAGAGTCGGTCGAAGAGGTGCAGTTCTCCGTCGCGGGGGAGGCGCTCGAGTACCTGGTGATCTACGGGCCGACCCAGAAGGAGATCCTGGAGCGCTACACCCGCCTTACCGGTCGCCCTGCGCGGGTGCCTGCCTGGTCATACGGGCTCTGGCTGTCGACCTCGTTCACCACGCAGTACGACGAGGCCACGGTGTCGAGCTTCATCGACGGCATGGCGGAGCGCGACCTGCCGCTCAGTGTCTTCCATTTCGACTGCTTCTGGATGCGTGAGTTCAACTGGACAGACTTCGAATGGGACCCGCGCGTCTTCCCCGACCCTGAGGGCATGCTGGCGCGACTGCATGACAAGAATCTGCACGTCAGCGCCTGGATCAACCCATACATCGCGCAGCGCGCCCCGATCTTCGAGGAGGCCAAGCAGGGCGGCTACCTCGTGAAGAAGCCGAACGGCGAGGTCTGGCAGTGGGACTTCTGGCAGGCCGGCATGGGCCTGGTCGACTTCACCAACCCCGAGGCCGTCACCTGGTTCCAGGGCAAGCTGCGCCACCTCTTCGACCAGGGCGTCGACGCCATCAAGACCGACTTCGGCGAGCGCATTCCAACGGATGTCGTCTGGCACGACGGCAGCTCACCTCTCGTCATGCACAACCTCTATACCCAGCTCTACAACAAGGCGGTCTTCGAGGTGCTCGAAGAGCACAGGGGCGAGGGCGACGCGGTGCTGTTCGCTCGCTCAGCCACGGTCGGCGGACAGATGCAGCCGGTGCACTGGGGCGGGGACAACTCCTCCAGCTTCGAGTCGATGGCCGAGACGCTGCGCGGCGGACTGTCGCTGGCCTTCAGCGGCTTCGGCTACTGGAGCCACGACATCGGCGGGTTCGAAGGCATGCCGGATGCCGCGGTGTTCAAGCGCTGGCTGGCCTTCGGGTTGCTGTCCAGCCACTCTCGCCTGCACGGGTCGACGAGCTACCGGGTGCCGTGGTTGTTCGATGACGGCAGCGAGGCACCGGGCCAGAGCGCTGTTGATGTGACCCGTCGCTTCACGACGCTGAAGCTTGAGTTGATGCCATACCTCTACCAGGTGGGCCTCGAGGCGCATCGCCACGGCATCCCGTTCATGCGTCCGATGCAGCTGGAATTCGGCGACGATCCTGCCACCGACTACCTCGATCGGCAGTACCTGCTCGGCTCAGACCTGCTCGTGGCGCCGGTCTTCAGCGCATCGGGCGACGTGCGGTACTACCTGCCGGCCGGCACCTGGACCAACTACCTCACGGGCGAAGTGGTCAGCGGCGGCAGCTGGCGCAGGGAGACGCATGCGTTCGACAGCATCCCGCTGTGGGTGCGCGAGGGCGCGGTCATTGTCACGGGCTCGCGAAGCGACCGCCCCGACTACGACTTCACCGAGGACGCACTCATCACGGTCTACCCCGGCTTCACCGGCAGCCGCACGGTCGAGGTGGCCAATCCACTCGACGGTTCGTCAATCAGTTTCACCGTGACGGCAGCGGATGACGCCATCACCGTGACCGCGTCGGCTGCGGGTTCGCAGCCTGCCGTCGCATTCCGCGCGCGCCGCGCCGGGGGCGACCCTGTCGCATCCGCTGACGGTACCGTCGCTCTCTAGCCTGTGAGCTGAACGCTCCCGGTGGTTGAGGAGCGCCCGCGGAACGAGGCCGCGTCTCGAAACCCACGCAACCCGATCTCAGGGCTGTGGGTCTCGAGACGGCCTGGCGGCCTCCTCGACCACCGGTTGGTCAGACTGCCGCAGCCATGCCACTCGTCGCGAACGCATTCGCGAAGAACGTGAGCGCGAGCTCGTAGTCGACGATGCCGCCACCCTCGTGCCCGTTGTACTCCCAGACCGAGATGTCCTTGTCGCTGGCATAGGCGTTGAACGCGCCGAACACCGTCGACGGCGGACAAATCGCGTCCATCAGGCTCGCCGAGAACAGCGCGGGTGCCTGGGCGCGCTTGGCGAAGTTGACGCCGTCAAAATAGGCCAGCACCCCGTGTGCCTGCGACACCTTGTCGCGGTGCACGGCGAGGTACGACGCGATCTCCCGGTATGGGTGCTCGTCGGTGATGCGGGTGGCGCGCGGGAAGTCGCAGAGGAACGGCACGCGAGGAGCGACAGCGGCAAGGCCGTCGACCAACCCGCTCACAGCGAGCGCGATGCCACCGCCCTGGCTTCCGCCGTAGACGGCGACCCGGCCGGCATCCACCTGGTCAAGTGCCCGCACGGTGTCGATCGCTCGCACCGCATCGGTGAACACCCTGCGGTAGTAATAGGTCTCTCTCGACTCGATTCCGCGGGTCATCATGCCGGGGTGCTGGGGGCCACTGCCCACCGGGTCTGGGGTATCGCCCTGGCTCCAGCCGGAGCCCTGACCACGCGTATCCATGTGAAAACTGACATAGCCAGCGGATGCCCACAGCAGGTTCTCGAGAGCATGGCCACGGCCGCCGCCGTACCCGATGAACTCGACAACGGCGGGCAGCGGTGTGCGTGCACCTGCCGGAATGCGCAGCCAGCCGCGGATGGGGTGCCCATCGCTGCCGGAGAACGTCACGTCGTAGACCTCAATCGAGGTCAGGGGCGTTTCGACACGCACGATGACGGGGTCGGCGGCCAGCTCACGCGCCGCAGCGATCGTGTCGGCCCAGAACTCGTCGAAGTCGGTTGGATCGGTCTGATCGCTCCGGTATTGCAGGAGCTCGGCTACGGACAGATCGGTGTTCATGCATCGTCGCTTTCACTGGTGATTACATCACGCGTGGACCCGACGACCACGGGTGTATTGCCTGCGCATCACGAGTGCCTGGCGCCCAGATGCGAATTTGTACAATATCACCACAAATAGCGGGGCTGTCGCTGTGATGGCCAGGATCGCCGGTAGCCTTGGAGGATTCAACGCGCCGGCTGTGCTGGTAACGAGGGGGCAGCCGTGCAGGGAAACAACCACGACGACGTTCGTCGACACAACCTGTCGACGATCCTTCGCCTGGTGCACCGGAACGGCGCGTCGTCGCGGTCACAGCTCACCCGTCTCACCGGCCTGAACCGGTCGACGGTTGCGGCGCTCGTCGCCGAACTCGTCGAACGCGGCCTCGCCGTCGAACGCGACCCTGACCCCACCAATCAGGTCGGTCGCCCGAGCCCGATCGTTGCGGTGAGCGCGCGTGTCGTGGCGCTGGCCATCAACCCGGAAATCGATGCGGTGACTGTCGGTATCGTGGGCCTCGATGGTGTCGTGCACCAGCGCATCCGCTTTCCGGTCGAGACGTCGCCGACGGCGGTCGAGGCCGTCAGCATCGCCGCCGGCATCATCGACGACCTGCGCGACGACCTTGCAGCGAACTTCAGGGTTGTCGGCATTGGCGTTGCCGTGCCTGGACTCGTCCGTGCGCACGACGGGCTCGTGCGGCATGCCCCGCATCTTGGGTGGGTCGACGAGCCACTCGCCGACATGCTGGAAGCAGCAACGGGCTATCCGGTCGTCGCGGCCAACGACGCAAGCCTCGGGGCAATGGCTGAGCGCTACTTCGGTGCAGGCAAGGGCATCTCTGACTTGATTTACCTGAACGGCGGAGCCAGCGGAATCGGCGGCGGCCTCATCGTCGGCGGCGTGGCCGTCGGGGGAGTCGCCGGCTATGCGGGGGAGTTCGGGCACACCAGGGTGAGCAGCAGCGACCACACGGACTCCACCGGCGTTAGCGGAACCCTCGAAGCCGAAGTCACCCGCCGCGACCTGCTCGCCGTGCTTGGCCTGAGTGGGGCGGATGCCGATGAGCTGGAAACCGCGCTCCTCGACTCTGATTCGGCGGAGGTGCGCAACACCGTCAACCGTCAGCTCGACTACCTGGCCGTTGCACTGGCCGGCGCCGTCAATATTCTGAATCCCCAGCTGATCGTGCTCGGTGGCTTCCTGGCCTCCTTGCTCGCCGTCGACCCAGAGCGGCTGAACGATGCCGTGGCTGAGCGCGCGCTTCCGGCGCCGTTCGGCAGTGTCCGGGTGGCCGCGGCCGAGTTGGGCTCCAGCCTGCTCATGATCGGGGCGGCTGAGCTCGCTTTCGAGCGCGTGCTCGATGACCCGAGCGGATTCCACCCCATCGCTTCCTGAGTCCGTTCGCGGCGCGCAGGCACTCCCTTTTCCCCTTATAACGACGAGGACACCAGTACGTGAGTTCTGTTTTTCACCCAGGAGATCGACTTTCCGCCCGCCAGCGACTGGTCTACATCCTGGTTCTTGGCGCGTTGACCGCGCTTGGCCCGTTCACCATTGACCTGTACCTGCCGGCATTCCCCATGCTCGAGAGCGACCTCGGTGTCTCAACGGCGGCGATCCAACTCACGCTGACCGGCACCATGATTGGTTTTGGCGTCGGGCAGCTGATTGTCGGTCCATGGAGCGACAAGGTCGGCCGCCGGTTGCCGCTCATTCTCGCGACGGCGTTCCACGTATTGGCCTGCGTTGGCGCCGCCCTGTCCGACGACATCCTGTGGCTCGGCGTGTTCCGCGTTCTGCAGGGATTCGGCGCCGCAGCGGGTGGCGTGGTGGCCATGGCCATGGTGCGCGACCTGTTCGGTGGCAAGCCCCTCGTGAAGATGCTGTCCCGACTGGCCCTGGTCAACGGGCTCGCGCCGGTGCTGGCCCCCGTGCTCGGTTCCCAGCTGCTGCTCGTGATGGACTGGCGCGGGATCTTCTGGGTGCTCGCCGCTTACGGAACACTGGTCATCGCTGCCGTGATGCTGTTCATCGTCGAAACCCTTCCGAAGGAGGAACGACACGTTGCCGGGCACAACACCCTGGGCCAGCGCTACAAGTCCGTGCTCACCGACCGGGTCTTCGTCGGCGTCGCGATTGTCGGGGCGATGACCTTCACCGGCCTGTTCGCCTACCTGTCGGCGTCGCCATTCCTGTTCCAGCAGGTCTACGCGTTCAACCCGCAACAGTACGGGTTGCTGTTCGCGGTGAACTCCATCGGCGTCATCATCGGCGTGCAGGCCAGTTCTCGGCTGATGCACTCGTCTGATGTTCCGCCGCAGTGGATCCTGGTGGTCACGACTGCTGTGATGGCGGCCATGGCTGTGGTCATCGTCGTCCTCGACCAGGCGGGCGTCGGCCTGTGGGGCACACTCATCCCGCTCTGGTTCTTCATCGCTGCCTGTGGCTTCAGCTTCCCCTGCACCCAGGTCATCGCCCTGAACGCCCACGGCCATGAGGCCGGTACGGCGGCCTCGCTGCTCGGGGCGGCAAACTTCGGAATCGCCGGGCTGGTGTCGCCCATTGTCGGCCTGCTCGGTGTCGCAACGGCCACGCCAATGGGTGGGGTGATGATCGTGACCTCCCTTATCTCGATCGTCGTGCTGTGGACCGTCGTGCGCCCGCGCTCCGTCCCTGCCCTTGCGCACTAGAAGGGCACGGAAAGCAGGGGTTGACAGCTAAAGCTAATGCCATTAGCTTTAGGGCTATGAACATTTCCGAAAGCCAGAATGTGCGCTACCTCGCACGACCAGACGGTCGCATCTCCTACACAGTCGACGGTTCGGGTCCGCTCGTCGTCGCCGTTCCCGGCATGGGCGATCTGCGCTCCAGCTACCGCGAGGTCGTCCCCGCGCTTGTCGCCGCCGGCTTCCGCGTGGCCGTCACCGACCTCCGCGGACACGGACAGAGCGACACCACCTTTCGGGTCCATGGAGATGTGGCCACGGGCGAAGACCTGCTCGCCCTGATCGATGAACTCGGCGGCTCGGCCGTCGTGCTCGGAAACTCCATGGGTGCGGCAGCCGCAGCGTGGGCCGCAGCCGAGCGACCTGAGGCGATCGCTGGACTCGTCATGTACGGGCCGATCCTGAGGGATGCGCCAACAAACGCCGTCGTGCGCGCCGCTATGCAGCTGTTCTATCACGTCGCTCTCGCCCGGCCGTGGGGCGCAGCCTTCTGGTCGGCGTTCTATCGGTCGCTCAACAAGGGAACGCGCGCACCCTGGCTGGACGAGCATGTCGCTGCCATCCGCTCGACCCTGCGCGAGCCTGGTCGGTTGCGGTCATTCAGAGAGCTGGCCCTGCAACTCGACCACACCGTCGTGGAGGCCAGGCTGGGTGAGGTGACGGCCCCGATCCTGGCATTCGTGGGCGACCTGGACCCCGATTACCGTGATCCAGCCGCCGAGAGCGATTGGATCGCCTCCCTCGGAGCGCACGCGCACTCGACACTGGTGCCGCAGACCGGTCACTATCCACATGCTCAGCGCCCCGACCTGGTCGTGCCGGCGACGGTCGAGTTCCTCAGTACTCTTCGAAGCGGCGCTCTTCGAAGCAGCACCCTGCGCAATGACGCTGTGACGGATGCCTGGGCGTCGCGTGCCTAGGGCAGGGCTCAGTCGCCAGGCGGTCACCAACGCCGCACTCGACGTCATCGATGCCGGGGGAACCGCAGGCTTTGGCACCCTGACACTCGCGGCTGTCGCAGCGCAGGTGGGGGTGGCGGTGCCCAGTCTCTACAAGCATGTCGCGTCGCTGACAGACCTGCGCCGATCGGTTGCCATCCTCTGTGTGACCGAGTTCACCGCCACGATCGAAAGCGCGGCGATCGGCCGCGCCGGGCCGGAAGCGCTCAGGGCGGTGGCACACGTCATGCGGGCATTCGCGACCGCCCACCCTGGCCGCTACGCCGCGACGCAGGTCGCAGCGGATCCTGCCGACCCGGCGGATGCCGAACTTGCCGCAGCCAGCGCAGCCACACTCACCGCCCTGGCGAGAGTTCTGCGCGGGTTCGACCTTCCCGCCGATCTCACCGTTGAGGCGATTCGGATCATGCGCTCAGCGCTGCACGGTTTCATCGTGCTGGAACTCGGCGGGGGGTTCAAGCTGCCGGACGACCTTGATCGCAGTTTTGAGCTCCTCGTCACGATTGTCATCGCCGGCATCGACACGCTGGCCGCTGGCATCGACACGCTGGCCGCCGAATAGTAGCGGCGGGGTCGTCCGGCGGCACTGGGCGACCTCGTAGCAGTGTCACTTACCATGGGCAGATGGAGCATGAGGGAGCAGCTGAGACCGCTGCCGGTCCGAAGACCAGGCGGTTCAGTCGACGTTGGCCGCTGATCAGCGGAATCGGAGCACTCGTTCTCGCCGCCCTGCTTGGAGCCCTGCTCGTGATCAGGGCGAACGGCAATCCGACCGGCATCGACGTGGAATGGATGGATGAGATCGTCGAGCACCGCTCGCCGATCTGGGAGATTCCGTCGTTGGCCATGAACTACATTGGCGGCGGCATCGTGGGCGTCTTTGTGGTGCCGATTGCGATCATCGTGTTGCTTCTTGTCTTCAAACGCCCGACCGCAGCCGTCTACTACCTGGCGGCGACGCTGGTCAGCTCAGGGCTGGTGCAGATCCTCAAACACACCTTCGGCAGGGCGCGCCCAGAAGACATCCTTGTGCACTCCGATTTCGGCTCATTCCCCTCTGGGCACGTCGCCAATGCCGCCACCATGGCGGTGGCGCTCGGCATCATCTTCGCGAAGGTGTGGGTCTGGGTTGTCGGCGCGATCTACACCGTCGTCATGATGCTGAGCCGCACCTATCTCGGCGCGCACTGGCTGACGGACACCATCGGCGGCCTGCTCATCGGCGTCGGCGTCGCCCTCCTGGTGTGGGTGCCGCTGGCGGCACGGCTCGATGGCGAGCGGCAGTTGCGGATGCGACATCGTTCGCTGCCGCGCACATCAGAGTAGGCCTGGGGTGGCGTTGGTCGTTTCGCGGCGGAAGCGCGACAGCAGCCGACCCCGCACTGTAGCGTCATGGCATGAGAATTCTGATTGTCGGGGCTGGGGGCGTTGGGGACGCGATTGCGAAGATCGCGGCGAGGCGTTCGTTCTACGAACACATCGTGGTGAGCGACTTCGATCTGGCGAGGGCGATCCGCACGATTGCGGCGATCGAGAGTCGCCTCGGCGCAGAGACGGCCAGTCGCTTCAGCGCCGCCCAGATCGATGCGAGTGACCCAGACGCGGTGACACGGGTGGCCAGGGAGCACGCCATCACGCACGTCATGAACGCCGTTGAGCCGAAGTTCGTGCCGACGATCTTTGCCGGGGCGCTCGCCGCAGGGGCCGACTACATCGACATGGCTATGAGCCTGTCAGAGCCGCACCCCACAGAGCCACACTCACTCACCGGCGTGAAGCTCGGTGACGACCAGTTCGCCCAGGCCGGCGATTGGGAGAGCGCAGGTCGGCTCGCACTCGTTGGCATGGGCGTCGAACCCGGACTCTCCGATGTGTTCGCGCGCTACGCGTCCGACCATCTGTTCAGCGAGATCGACGAACTCGGCACCCGCGATGGCGCCAACCTCGTGGTGCGCGACGAATCCGGAAACGAGGTCTTCGCGCCGTCGTTCAGCATCTGGACCACGATCGAGGAATGCTTGAACCCGCCGGTGATCTTCGAGAAGGACCGCGGCTGGTACACCACCCCGCCGTTCAGTGAGCCGGAGACCTTCGTCTTTCCTGAGGGCATCGGCGCCGTTGAATGCGTGAACGTCGAGCACGAAGAGGTGCTGCTGATGCCGCGCTGGCTTGACGCGAAGCGCGTGACCTTCAAGTACGGACTGGGCGAAGAATTCATCGGCGTGCTGAAGACACTGCACCTGCTCGGACTCGACAGCGTGGCGCCGGTGCGCGTGCGAAGCGCTGCAGGGCCCGTCGAGGTCGCGCCACGCGATGTGGTGGCCGCCAGCCTGCCTGACCCGGCACAGATCGGGCCGCGGATGACGGGCAAGACGTGCGCCGGAGTGTGGGTGACCGGCACCGGTATCGATGGGCAGCCCCGCGAGGTCTACCTGTATCACGTGAGCGACAACGAGTGGACGATGGCGGAGTACGACGCGCAGTGCGTGGTCTGGCAGACGGCGCTGAACCCGGTCATCGCCCTCGAACTGCTGGCGAAGGGGATCTGGACGGGAACCGGCGTGCGGGGTCCTGAGTCTTTCGATGCCACACCGTACCTTGACCTGATGAAAGCGCCGGAGGCATCCGGTGGATATGGCCAGGCCTGGGGCCTGGAGGAGCGAACGCCGGCGGCTCGCTGAATTCGGCCAGGGCTGCGCGTTGGCCAGGGCTGCGTTCTCGCCCTGCCCTCGGGCCTGGTGGCACCCCTTTCAGGGGTGGACGATGGATGCCTGAGGGCATTAGCTATACGTGGGGGGCAGAAGACTTGTCCGTTGATCGGTGTCTCGCCATCGCAGCCGAGTGAACAGGTCTCAGCTGTGATGGCGAGCGACAACGACAATGACCGCGACAACGACAGCGGCACCTCTGCCGATGACAATTCTGGTGCTGCGTGGTGGCCGACCGATGTGGTCTACTCAATGCATGAGCGTTGACCCCGAACTCGTGCGCGCCGCATACCGCCAGGCAGATGCTGCTGCTGAGGCGGCAGGGGTGAGCGTGCGGATGGCCGAACCGGGTGACATGAACGCCGTCGTTGGACTATTCGAACGAACGTGGGGGCTCGGACGCAGCCCAGACCGCTCGTTGCTTCTCGCGCTCGACTACGCAGGCAACACCGTGCTCATTGCTGTCGCAGAGGGCCGGCCCGTCGGGGCGGCGCTTGGGTTCCTCGGCTGGAACGACGGCGTCCATCTGCACTCCCATATGGCTGCGGTGGTGCCGTGGCGGCGAAGCGGTGGCGTCGGCTACGCCATCAAACTGTTTCAGCGGGCACTCTGCCTCGAGCACGGTGTCACCGACATGCGGTGGACGTTCGACCCGCTCATCCGTCGCAACGCCCATTTCAACCTGGTGAAGCTGGGCGCCGAGGTTGTGCGATTCCTGCCCGATTTCTATGGGCAGCTCGACGATGCCATTACGGGCAACGACCATAGCGACCGCTTCGAAGTGCGCTGGAATCTGGCCTCTCCCCGGGTGAACAACGCCCTGACCGGTGTTGCCCCGCCGAATTGGACGCCGACAGCAGGCTTCGAGCTTGCTCCCGACTTCGAGCAGCTGCGCGTCGCAGAGCCAGAGACCGCCGCCGCCATGCGCCAGCAGTCGCGTACCGTCTTCACCGACGCCTTCCTAGTCGGCCTGCGCCCCGAATTGAATGCCATCAACGACTACGTGCTCACCAGCGACCCTGTGCTCACCACCGACCCTCCGGACGGAACCCCGCGTGAAGCTTGAATCGATCACCCTGCACCGCGTAGCGATGCCACTCGTGCGCCCCTTCGAGACCTCGTTCGGCCGGCAGGTCGCCAGGGTGGTGCTCCTCGTTCACGTGCGCGGACGCACGGCCGGCGCTGAGACCGAAGGCTGGGGAGAGTGCGTTGCGGGGGAGGGACCGCTGTACAGCTCTGAGTACGTCGACGGATGCGAACACGTCATTCGCCACTACCTGGCCCCAGCGTTGCTGGCCGCCGATGACATCACAGCGGAGAGCATCGCTGGCCTGCTGACGTTCGTAGTGGGGCACCGCATGGCCAAGGCGTCGCTGGAGGCGGCGATCCTCGACGCAGAGCTGCGGGCATCCGGAATCTCCATGGGCACGTATCTGGGCGCCACAGCCGACTGGGTCGACTGCGGAGTGTCTGTGGGCATCAGCCCAGACCTCGACACGTTGCTCGACGAGGTGTCTGGTTACGTCGAGGCCGGCTACCGGCGCATCAAGCTGAAGATCAAGCCGGGCTGGGACCTCGAGCCGGTCGCCGCCGTGCGCGTTCTCATTGGGGCGGATGTCCCACTCCAGGTCGACGCGAACACCGCGTACACCGTCGAAGACATCGACCACCTGCGCGAGCTCGACGCCTACGGGTTGCTCCTGATCGAGCAGCCGTTCGTCGAAGAAGACATTGCAGCGCACGCGGTGTTGGCGCGGGCCATCGCGACGCCGGTCTGTCTCGACGAGTCGATCGTGAACGTCGACGTGGCCATTGACGCGATCGAGCGCGGGGCGACATCGGTGATCAACATCAAGCCGGGCCGCGTCGGCGGGTATCAGGAAGCGGTGCGCATTCACGACGTATGCCAGGCGCTTGAGGTACCTGTGTGGTGCGGCGGAATGCTGGAGACCGGTATCGGCAGGGCTGCGAATGTGGCGCTCGCCGCGCTGCCTGGCTTCACGCTGCCCGGCGATACCTCTGCATCTGACCGGTACTTCGCCGAGGACCTCATCGAGGAGCCCTTCGTGCTCGGCGACGGTGAGCACACGGGTCAGTTGCGCGTGCCGACAGGGCCGGGCACAGGGGTGACCGTGCGGCAGGGCCTCGTGCGCGACTGGGCGCTGGCAACGCCCATCGAACTGCTGCGCGGCCGATAGGTTTCCGGCTCGCGCCTTCAGGCTGAACTCGCGCTCGGCAGAGCAACCCTGGGCGGCTTCGGTCGGGTTGCTGCGAACCATTGGCTGCAGAACACGACAATCACGACGAGATCGATAACGTCGCCCCCGTAGTACATGATCATGCTTCCGATCTCCGCCTGGGGCGCAGGAACCCCGGCAGGCGGATGCACATACAGGTACTTGGCCAGGATGTCGTGCCCGGCCAAGGCAATGACCAGGACGATGGCCCGATAGAGGTAGCCAGAACGGTGCGGAGCGGGATCCACACTGATCATGGACACAGTGAACAGGTAGCCGGCGACGAAAACGTGGATGTGCACGACGAACAGGAGCAGTGCGTTGTCGTGCATGGCCGGGTAGAGCGCCGTCGTATAGAGGGCCCACAGCCCGCCCATGTTCAGCACCGTTGCGACGATCGGATGCGTGAAGAAGCGAACCAGCGGTGACCTGAGGACCGCAGAGAGTCGTCGTGCGGGTACAACGTCGAGGGTGCGAAGTGCGAGCGTTATGGGGGCAGCGAGCACCAGCAGAAGCGGCGCCAGCATTCCCAGAAGGAGATGCCCGACCATATGGGCGCTGAAATTCTCATGGCTCGCATCGGCGATGGGTCCGACGGCGGCAACCCACACAGCGAGCACGCCGCCTATCCACAGCGCCGACCGGTACAAAGGCCATGGTCGACGCCTGCGATTTCGAATTGCGGGCACGACATAGGCGAGCGCGACGAGCACCATCCCCAGGCTCAGTACGACACCCAGGATTGCGGGATTGCCCGGAGCGTGGTTAGGCAAGGTTCTCAGGTGCGGGTGCGGGTGCGGGTGCAGGTGGGGGAGGTGCTGGCACGGTCGTCGCAGCCGAGTGACGTGTCCGAATCACCAGGATGAGGCCGATGACGATCATGATGCCGGCGAGGATGTTCCAGGTCAGGTCGTAGGGGAGGAGATCAACGTCGTACCTGATCTGGTGCAATCCCATCACTTTGTGCTGGATCGTCCCGTCATAGAGCTGGAAGATCCCTGCGCCAAGAAGAACGCCTCCCCACCATCGTGTCCACCACACGGCATGCCGACGAAACAGGTCCGCGAGCAGAAACAGGGCGCCGACCATGGCGAACCACCCGAAGGCGTGGAAGATCCCGTCAGAGACGAGTCCGACATCCGGCGTTGACCTGTCGTAGAAGTGATGCCAGTGAAGCAATTGGTGGAACACAGTTTCGTCGATGAACGCTGCGACTCCCACGCCAAGCAGCAGGCCGGAGACGAGGTTTCGGCCTCGGTAGAGCCGCCGAGCTTCCGTACTGGCAGCGTGTTCTTCACGTGTATCGCTGGTCATGCGTATCCTCGCTTCACCTCGTAGGCGCTGGCCAATCGTGGAGACGTTGTCTATACCTCCAGCGTGCTCCTGACGGCTCGTGCGCTCAAGGACGAACGAGCGAAATCGGCCTGTGCCTAGTACCGGGTGAGCACGCGGCCTACACTTCTGGCCATGAGCCCCAGCGACGTGGATCCGGTAGCAGCAGCACAGGCAGAGGCGGATGCCGCCCTCGCCGCAGCCAAACAGGCGCAGGCCGATGCGGAGGCGGCGGTCAAGCGGGCGCAGGAGGCAGCCGTTGCCGCTGCCACGCATGCCGAAGCGCTGGCGCGGGCCACGCAGGCGGCGCAGCCGACCGCCGCTGAGCCGAGTGCGGCATCCGCTTCAGCCAGTGGCGGCCCGCTCGACGACAGCCATGTCGACGCCATCCGCGCCGGCTACGCCTTCGATTCGCCCGCCCTTGAAATGGGTGCCCTGGTCAACGGCGAGGCCAGACCTGACGTGCCCATTCGTATCCCGCTGGCCATGACCAACCGGCACGGCCTGGTGGCCGGAGCCACTGGAACGGGCAAGACCAAGACGCTGCAGGTGCTGGCAGAGCAGCTCTCGGCCAACGGCGTCGCGGTGTTTGCGGCCGACATCAAGGGCGACCTCTCCGGCATCGCAACAGCCGGCACCCCGAATGACAAGCTTCTGGCGCGTACGCAGGAGATCGGGCAGAACTGGCAGCCCGTCGCGACGCCCACCGAGTACTTCTCCCTCGGCGGCATCGGCACCGGGATACCCATCAGGGCGACGGTCGCCGGCTTCGGGCCGCTGCTCCTCTCCAAGGTGCTCGGCCTGAACGACACCCAGGAGTCGAGCCTTGGCCTGGTCTTCCACTACGCAGACAAAGCTGGGCTTCCGCTGCTCGACCTCACCGACCTGCGCGCTGTGCTGAGCTTCCTGATCAGCCCGGAGGGCAAGGGTGAGCTCACCGAACTCGGCGGCCTCTCCAGCGCGACGGTGGGGGTGATCCTGCGCGAGCTCATCACGTTCGCCGACCAGGGAGCGGATGTCTTCTTCGGCGAACCCGAGATCGACACCGCTGAATTCCTCGCCCAGACGCCCGACGGCAGGGGAGTGGTCAGCCTGCTCGAGGTGCCAGGCGTGCAGGACAAGCCAGCACTGTACTCGTCCTTCCTCATGTGGCTGCTCGCCGACCTCTACAACGACCTGCCGGAGGTCGGTGACCTCGACAAGCCCAAGCTGGTGTTCTTCTTCGATGAGGCCCACCTGCTGTTCAAGGACGCGTCGAAGGATTTCCTGGCGTCGATCACGCAGACCGTGCGTCTCATCCGTTCAAAGGGAGTGGGCATCTTCTTCGTGACGCAGACGCCGAAGGATGTGCCGGCCGACGTGCTGTCGCAGCTCGGGTCGCGGGTTCAGCACCAACTGCGGGCGTTCACCCCCGACGACGCGCAGGCGTTGCGCCAGACGGTATCGACGTACCCCAACTCCGGCTATGACCTCGCTGAGGTGCTGACAACGCTCGGCACCGGCGAGGCGATTGTGACGGTGATGAACGAGAAGGGCGCGCCGAGCCCGGTCGCCTGGACCCGGTTGCGGGCACCGCAGGGGTCGATGGTGCCGACGGCGGCGGAGCAGATCGAGCAGACTGCCCATGCCTCGCCCCTGTTCGCGAAGTACGGCACGCCCATCGACCGCGAATCGGCCAGGGAGATGCTCGCCGAGAAGCTAGAGGCGGCCAACGAAGCTGAGTCGGCCAGGGAATCAGCACGTGCCTCAGGCGCAACCCAACAGACCGCGGCGGAGAAGAAGGCGCAGGCCGAATACGACCGACTGATGAAGGAGACCACAGGTACCTCGCGCGCACGTACCCGGTCGCAGCCGCAGAAATCCGTTGTCGAACAGGTGCTCGGATCGTCGGTGACGAAGACCATTCTCACGGGTGTCGTCGCAGGAATCTTCGGAACGAGGCGCCGGCGCTAGCGTCAGCTCTCGGGGACTGTCGTTCGGCTGGCCTCAGCGGGCCGCGCGGGTTCCGACGGGGCGGCGCTCAAACCAGTACAACAGCTCAGGACTCGTGCGGTTGAGGTCGCGCAGGGTGACGGGTTCTTCGACACGGATGATGGGCGCGGCCAGCACGTCGATGACCGTTTCCATGTCGGCCAGTGCCCAGAACTGTCCGCGCATGCGGAGGGCCACGGTGCCGTCTGACTTCCTGACGAAGAGATTGGTATGGGTGTCGAGGGTGTCGCTCTGGTACAACTCAACCATCATGATGCTGTCGACGGCGGCAGCCGAGTATCGCGTCGTGCGTCCGAAGAACCCACGCTCGGTGAACCCGATGGGCGAGACGACGATCTTGAGATGTTGGTGCGAGTAGATGGCGTAGAAGATGCACGACGCCGCAATGACCTGCACGATAGCGACGGGGAGCCAGAGACCGCGAGGAATGGTGAGCCAATAGAGCACGGCGAACAGGGGAACGAAGAACGCCAGAACGGCAGTCAGGCCCTGCTTGAAGAGGTGCCCAAGCGGACGTAACTCCGTCGCACGCTGCGCCCCCTCGAACAACACCCTGACCCCTTAGCTCAATTCATTCAGGGCAAGGCGGGGATGTTCCCCCAACGCAATTGACCTAGAAAATCTGACGATGAAATCACCTGCAACTGCAGGCGCCTGACGCTCCCCAGCGCCAGGATTTTATGTATTTAGTGAAAGCTACCGCGTTGAGCGCTGCGCTGCGGTATCAAACACCCCCGAGTCTGCCCCAACAATCGGGGGCAGAACGATGGTGTACCCCCCGAGTCTGCCCCACTTTGCGCATGCGTCATAGCCACACTTTGGGGGGTGTGTCATTGCGGCGGTTCTTGGGTCGCACTCATCGAGCTAGCCCGTCCGCTGGAAGCCTGTCACAGCGCTGATGTGGCCTATTTTGGACAACGTTTAGTCGTTAAGCAACAAATCACGCAAAACTGCGGCGGCGCCCTCGAGTCGCCTCGAATCACAATCCTGTTAACGACGTAACGCCCGACCTGAGGCCGGGCGTTACGTTGTTGGCGGAGAATGGGGGACCCCGTCGTTCGGGCTCCGCCCTCACTCCTCCTCGAATCACAATTCCTGTTAAAAGAAAGAAGAGCCCGACCTTCGGCCTGGCTCTTCTTTCTTTGGCGGAGAATGGGGGATTCGAACCCCCGAGGGCTTTCACCCAACACGCTTTCCAAGCGTGCGCCATAGGCCACTAGGCGAATTCTCCAACTGAGTCGTACCCCGAAGGACAACGACCTCAAAGAATCTTACCCGGTCGGAGAGGGTGCTCGTGCCACCTCGAGGCGAGCGGCCGAAAATACGGGCAACTCAACCGGTATGCGCGTCGATCGCGAACGCGGGTCAACTGGTGAGAGCCGCAACGGCGTCCCGCACCGGAACGTCGCCACTGATCGCCTCGAACTGCGTACGCACGGCTTCCCCGGTCACGAGGAGGTCGGCGAGGAGGGCGGCGACATCCGCTCGAGGGATGCTGCCGCGACCGGTCGACGCGGCGAGATTCACGGTGCCGGTTGCCGGATCGTCGGTGAGGCTCCCCGGGCGCACGATCGTCCAGTCGAGGCTGCGGCCCCGCACGTTGGCATCCGCTTCGCTCTTAGCCTTCAAGTAGACCTGGAACACGTCGTCAGAGTCCGGGTCGAAGTCATCGGCCGACATCGCTGAGACCAGCACGTAGCGACGGATGCCCGCCGCCTCTGCCGCATCGGCCAGCAGTATCGCGGCGTCACGGTCGACGGTCAGTTTTCGCTCTGCCGTACTGCCCGGACCTGCGCCCGCTGCAAAGACAACCGCTTCAACGCCCTGCAAATCGGTCGCAAGAGTTGCTGCATCGATCGCCTCAAGGTCGATCTGTACCGGTATCCCTCCAGCGACCAACACGTCGGTGGCATGCTCAGGGTTGCGAATCAGGGCAACGGCCTGGTGGCCGGCGTCTGACAACTGTTTTTCGAGGAGCAACGCGATCTTGCCGTGCCCACCTGCAATGGCGATTCTCATGGGTGATACCTCCGACTCCAGTGAACGCCCGCACCAGCAAAGGTGCAAGCTGACCTCGTGGATCGCGCGATGCGCAGAGTTCGATTAGTATGGTTCATGGCTCCCCGCGTGGCGCCATCCAGGCCAACTCCCCCAGGACGGAAACGTAGCAAGGGTAACCGGGCTCTGGCGGGTGCGCGGGGAGTCTTTATCGTTAACTCCCGTGATGGCAGCGGAGCCTTGAGCTACCAGCCATATAAAGGCGGGCAGCCAACGCTCAGGTCGAGGCGGGAGGCCGTGGGCGAGCCGCAGGTCGGTGCTCCCTCGCCCAACGCTCGGTTTGAAGAACGTGAGCAGAGGCTGCCGTTGCAGCGGTCGCCGGGTCCCGAGCGATCAGGGCGTTCAAGATTTCGCGGTGCGAAACATCGCTCTGTGCCTTGATTTCCGGCCCCGCGGGCAGATCGAACAGCTGATACGACCGGGACCGAGACCGGAACACCCGCAAGAGCACAGCAATCGTGGCATTCTGCGCGAGCAGGCTGATGCCATCGTGAAACTGCGCGTCGAGGTCTGAGGCGGTCTCAAGATCTGTGGCCTGTTCGAGTTCATCGAGGATCGCGCTGAGCTCCAGCGCCACCGCATCCGTCATCTGCGCTGCGGCCTGTGAAGCTGCGTGAGATTCGAGCACGCGACGTGATTCGAACATGTCGATCAGACCCTCGAGTGGCATGAGGTCGACGGTCAGGGCCAGCGCCCCAATGATGTTGTCCGGGCCAAGCGCTGACACGTACGTGCCTGAGCCGTGGCGAGATTCGATCACGCCAAGTGCGCCAAGCATGCGGACCGCCTCACGCAGCGAGCCACGCGATACTTGCAGGCGATCGCAGAGCTGCGCCTCGGACGGGAACTGCTGGCCAGGAGTGAGTTCGCCAGAAGCAATGATGTGGCGCAGCCCGTGGAATGCGTCGTCGATAGCGCTGATTATGTGCCTCCTGCCGAGGGCGTGATGTGCACGCAGTGATCAGCATACGGCGCAAAAGATGTCTGATGACGTAACTCAGACGTAACAACATATGGCTAGTTATCTGATGAATTCGTCTATATGCTCCCACTTGTCGACATATTTGTCGCGGTTATAGCCAAGTCATCCAATAACTTGGCGAACCGCGGGCGGGGTGCCGGCGCAGATTGTGCACACACAAGGAAGTGATAACGAGATGACCTCGACCAACGCGCCCACTACTGCCGCTCTGGCCGTCGGCCCGCGCGCGCTCACCCTGCCTGACGGCGCCCCGGCGGCTGCAGCGTGGACGCTCTCGGCGAGAGCGTTGCACATCAACCACGGCTCATTCGGTGCGGTGCCCCGCGTCGCCCAAGTACACCAGAATGCCCTCCGTGCCGAGATGGATGCCGATCCGGTCGCCTGGTTCTCCTTCTTGCCGACTCGGATCGGTGAGGTGCGCCGCGAGCTCGCAGCTTTCCTCGGCGCGGCACCGGAGCACGCGGCGATCGTTCCAAACGCAAGTGCGGGTGCCAGCGTCGTGTACTCGAGTTTGCCGATGCCGCTGGGCGCCGAGATCGTAGTCACTGACCACGGCTATGGAGCCGTGACGATGGGGGCCGAACGCATGGCCCGACGCAGGGGTGGCAGCGTGCGCACCGCGCATGTTCCGTTGGGGGCCACGCCGGAGCAGGCGCACGACGCGGTCATGGATGCCTGCACCGACAAGACCCGGCTCATTGTGATCGACCACATCACCTCGGCGACAGCGCGGTTCATGCCGGTCGCCGCGATCTCGGCATCCGCTCGCGAACGCGGGATCGTCACGCTTGTTGACGGGGCGCATGTGCCGGGCCTCTACGCCGATCCGCTGGACGGAATCGACTGTGACTTCTGGGTCGGAAACCTGCACAAGTTCGGCTGCGCACCACGCGGCACGGCGGTACTCGTCGCCGGCTCCGATCTTCGCGATGAGCTGTTCCCGTTGATCGATTCCTGGGGCGCCCCGTTGGCATTCCCTGAACGCTTCGATTCCCAGGGCACCCTCGATCTGACCAACTACCTCGCTGCCCCGACCGCGACGGGATTCATCGCGGATACCTGGGGCTGGGATGGCGCCCGTCGCTACATGACTGCGCTCGCCGACTACGCCGAGAGCATCATCGCAACGGCTTTCGCCGAGCAAACCGGCCAAGACCACCGCGTCGATGTCGGAGCCTCCACCAACGCGCTGCGCCTGGTGCGCTTGCCCGACGGCCTGGCCCGCACGCATCCGGAAGCCGACGCCCTGCGCAACCGCGTCGTCACCGAGTTCAACGTCGAGGCCGCATTCACCAGTTTCGGGGGAGTCGGATATTTCCGTCTCTCAACGCACGTGTACAACACGGCGGCAGATTTCGAAGAATTCGTAGAGCGTATGGTTCCGACGCTCTGCGACTGGGCGCGACGCAGCTAGTTGAGCCCCTGACCGGTAATTCCCTGCACATTCCATGGACCACTGCACGCACAAAGAATCGAGGAAGAAGAATGACGAAACGAAAGCTTCTTGCGGGTATCGGCCTCGGCCTGGTAGCGACCCTTGCGCTGAGCGGATGCTCTCCTGCCGCTGGCGACGGAAAGGTGACGCTGCAGGTTGTCGAAAGCCTGACGAGCCCCGCACGCACCGAGCTCTTGGCCGGACTCATTGACGAGTTCGAGGCGCAGAACCCCGACATCAGCGTCGAACTGATCTCACCTCCCACTGACCAGGCGGACCAGAAGATCCAGCAGATGCTGCAGTCCGGCTCCGGCGTTGACGTGCTCGAGGTGCGCGACCTCACCGTCGGGCCGTTCTCGGCCAACGGGTGGCTCAGCGACATGACGACCGAGTTCGAGGGCTGGGACGGCTGGGACGACCTGACCGACAACGCCCAGAACGTTGCAACAGCCGGAGGGAAGATGTACTTCGTCCCATACGGTTTCTACGGCATCAGCCTGTTCTACCGCACGGACATGGTCAAGGACGCCGGCTTCGATGGAGCGCCGGTGAGCTGGGACGATATCGTCGAGCAGGCCACGGCCATCCAGGACCCGTCGACCAATACGTTCGGCTATGCATTCCGTGGCGGCAAGAACGGCTACACCAACGCGGTGCTGGCCATCTCGGCCTATGTTGCCGGTGACATCGATGTGTCAAACGCATACAAGCTCAAGAGCGGCGACTCGATCTTCTCCGCTCCGGAGGCGCAGGACGCGCTCGACACCTACCTGACCCTGTTTGAGCAGGCCTCGCCACCCTCATCCGTCGCATGGGGTTACCCGGAAATGGTTGAGGGATTCACCAACGGTTCGACCGGTTTCCTGCTGCAGGACCCCGAGGTCATCGCGGCTGTGCAGCAGTCGCAGGCGATCACCGCCGACCAGTGGAGCACCGCTCCGATGCTCGTCGGGCCTGGCGGCCAGGCGATTCAGCCGCTGGCCACGGCCGGCTGGGGAACGGCAGAGGCCAGTGAGCACAAAGCAGAGGCGGCACAACTGATTCAGTTCCTGAACTCGGGCGATGCCTCCATCCAGTTCACGCAGCAGAACAGCCTCGTGCCCATCCTGACCGGTGCTGCAGACGACGAGTTCTACAAGACCGGTGCGTGGGAGAGCTACCTCTACATGAACGAGAACCCGGATGTCTACATCACGGCCGAGCAGCCGCGCGGCGTTGCCTGGTTCACCGAATGGGCTGACAAGGCCGATTCTGAGCTGCAGCAGGTGCTCATCGGGCAGCTGACCAGCAAGGAACTTCTCGCCAGTTGGGACACCTACTGGACCGAGAAGTGGGCAACGGAGTAGGAATCAGGTCAATGTCTCGTCGTTCGACGAACGTGAAAGGGCGCCCGTCCATGCTGACGGGCGCCCCCAGCGCGCATCCACGTCCCCGCTCTCGCCGCCGCCTGTTCAGCGTGCGGCGGGGGCTGGCCATCCTTGCCTTCTTGCTGCCTGCGGCACTGTTCGTCGGAGTGTTCACCTACTACCCGATGATCGCGGGTTCTCAGATGGCATTCCGCAACTGGAACCTCAACAATCTGACGAACACCGACTGGGTCGGATTCGGTAACTTCCAGAAGATCTTCGCTGACCCGACATTCTGGGTTGTCCTCGGCAATTCGGTCGTGTGGGTTGTCGCGTCGATCATTCCGCAGTTCGTGATCGGCTTTGCCATCGCCCTCTGGCTGCGCCGTCAGTTCGTGTTCCGCGGCCTGTACCAAGCGCTCATCTTCTTCCCGTGGGCGATCTCCGGCTTCCTCATCGGCATCCTGTTCCGCTGGATGTTCAACAGCGAGTTCGGGGTGATCAATGACCTGCTCACCAAGGCGGGTCTGATTGACACGCCGATCCCCTGGCTGGCCGACCCGTCGACTGCCATGGTCGCGGTGATCATCGCCAACACCTGGTACGGCGTCACTTTCTTCGCGATCATGATCCTCGCTGCACTGCAATCGGTGCCTGACGACGTCTACGAGGCAGCGGCGCTCGACGGTGCGGGCAAGGTTCGTACCCTGTTCAGCATCACCATCCCGTACATCAGTACGACGCTCGCACTCACTGTGCTGTTGCGCGTGATTTGGATCTTCAACTTCCCCGACATCATCTGGGCGATGACAGGGGGAGGCCCGGCCAACCAGACCCACATCATCACCACCTGGATGATCTCGATCACCCAGAGGGGCGATTACGGCCAGGCATCAGCTCTGGGGCTCATCGTCATGGCGATTCTGCTGCTTTTCTCCGCGTTCTACCTGATGGCAATTCGTGAAAAGAAGGGGGCGAAATCATGATCACCAGAGAATCACTCACTGCCAGAATCGTGAGAATCGTCTTTCTCGGGCTGTGGCTCGTCATCACGATCTTCCCGCTGTACTGGATCCTGATCACCTCGTTCAAGACGCCCGGCGCCATCTTCAGTTATCCGCTGACGTATTGGCCGGAGGAATTCTCGCTGACCAACTACTTCTCGTTGTTCGAGAAGTCGAAATTCGGCACCTACGTGATGAACAGCCTCATCGTCGCCACTGTCGCTGCAACGGTTGCGACATTTATATCGATGCTCTCTGCGTACGTACTGGCCCGGTTCGAATTCCGCAGCAAGACTGCGGTGCTGATGGCGTTCCTGGTCACTCAGATGATCCCGGCGTTCATCGCACTTGGCCCGCTCTACATGCTGATGGTGCAGCTGAAGCTTGTCGACAACCGATTCGGCCTGATGCTCATCTATGTGGCAGTGAGCATTCCGTTCTGCACGATCATGCTGCGCGGGTTCTTTGCGAACATCCCCGATGCTCTCGAAGAAGCGGCGATGATCGACGGATGCTCCCGGTTCGGCGCACTGTTTCGGGTCATTGTGCCTGTCATGAAGCCCGGTATCATCGCGGCGTTCATTTTCAACTTCGTCAACTGCTGGAATGAGTTGTTCCTGTCGGTCACGCTGATGAACAAGGACGAGAACAAGACGATCCCGACAGCGCTGAACGGCTTCATCTCCAGCTTCACCATCGACTGGGGATCGATGTCTGCCGCTGCAGTGCTCACCATCCTGCCGACCATGCTTCTGTTCGCCTTCGCGAGCCGCTACATCGTGCAAGGTCTAACGGCTGGTGCCGTCAAGGGCTGATATCGCCCCCATAACGCTGGGCGCCATTCCTGTGGCGCCCAGCGTTGTGTGTAATCCCGTGGGGTCCGCTCTCAGCGGCCTGACGAACGATTGCTCGTCCACGACTTCTCATGCCTCCGTAAGGCCACGTTCGGCGGCGCGTTTGGGCGATTGGCTTGACCCTCGCGCGGTCTTCCGCATCAGCACCCAGAGGCATGCAGCGCCCAGCGCAAGTTCGACGGCACCGGCCAGGGCAAGCGCCGTCGACGGAGTGCCGTCAACCGTCCAGGAGAGCAGCCGGCCACCGGCATAGGCGAGCAGTACGACAGCGCCGATGAGCGCCGCGACTGTCGACAACCGCGCCACGAACGCCCCCGTTACGACGATCGCGCCCAGCACAAGCAACGCCAGCCCTGCGGCGCGCAGCTCGCTCGTCAGATCGGTGTCGCCGGCAAGCGCGATGCCGTAGCTGCTGTAGAACGCGTCGGGTGCGAACGCCGCACCAGCTCCGATGGCAACCAGCGTGAGGCCAGCGAGGAGCAGCACGATTCGGCGAAGCCTGCCGGTACTCATGCCCAGGCCCCCGTCAAGGCTGCTTCGGTGAGCACGGCGCGCGCGTCGCGCGGACCGCGGCCGAGCGCGTGGGCGACGCCATCGGTGGTGCTCTCGTTGCGACCGTCGAACACCTCACGGCAGAGCTCTGTGAGCAGCGTCGCGACCTCCGGCCCCTGTTCGGCGGCGACGGCGGCATAGAAATCATCGAATCCCATGGGCACGTAGTCGACGTTGCGCCCACTGATCTCTGACAACAGCGCCGCCACATCGGCGAACGTCAACAGCTGCGGACCTGTCACCTCATAGAGGCGGCCGTCGTGGCCGTCTCCGGTGAGCGCTTCCACCGCCACGTCGGCGATGTCGTCGACGTCGATGAACGGCTCCCGCACGTTTCCAGCAGGAAGCGCGAGCACTCCGGTCTGGGCGGCGTCGCTCAGTGCACCCTCGGTGAAGTTCTGGATGAACCAGCTCGCACGCACAACGGTCGCCGGGATACCGGAGGCGAACAGGATGTCTTCGCACCGACGCGCTCCGTCTTCGCCCCTGCCGGAGAGCATGACGATGCGCTGCACGCCGGCGTCGCGAGCGACCTGGGTCAGGCGAGTGATGGCGAGGTCTGATCCAGGAGCTGCGAGGTCTGGGACGTACGCGACGTAGAGCCGATCGACGGCGCTGAGCGCCTGCTCCCACTCCTCCGGCCGCTCCCAATCGAAAGCAGGGGTGGTGTCGCGGGACAGACGGCGCACTGCGTGTCCTCGTTCGTCGAGCAGATCTGCGATGCGGCGCCCGGTCTTTCCGGTGGCGCCGATCACGGCAATTGTTGAGGTCATGGTGGACTCCCTTTCGTTCTTCATGCGTCCACCTTCGCGGTGACCTGTCGGACGTACAATCGCTGGAAGTTCGTATCTCTGTGCTGATCGTCCGGCAGTTGGGACGCCTGGCCGTTCGGCATGTCACAGTGGACGCATGGTCAATCCCCGCAACCCCGGCAGCCAGGGCGCCGGTGATCAGCTCGGCGACGGACTCCACCTCCTGCGGTTCACGGGGGCGCTTTACTGCCGCGCCGAACTCTCCGCACCCTGGGGCGTTGAGTTCCCCGCGCTCGATGGGTACATGATGCTTCCGGTCGTGCTCGCCGGCCGCTGCATCCTCGAAATCGACGGTGAGCGCCATGCGCTCGAAGCCGGGAGCGCAGCACTCATTCCCCGGGCAGTGCCTCATAGGCTCCTGAGCGCAGCGGATGCCGCGAGCACGCCGCTCTTCGATATCCCCGTCGAGCAGGTCAGCGAGAAATACGAGCACATGCGCTTCGGCGGTGGCGGTGAACGCACCCAGATCGCCTATGCCGCGATGCAGGTCGATGCTCCCCTCACCGCTCGCCTGATCGAGGAACTGCCTGGCCTCATTCGCGTCGACGCCTGGGATGACACAGAGGCTGGCACGTTCCAGGCTGTGTTGCGGATGCTCGCCCGAGAGGCGGAGAGCAACCAGCCCGGCGGTGAGGCCGTGATGACGAGGCTGGCAGATGTACTGGTCATCCAGGTGCTGCGCTGGTGGTTGCGCACGACTGACACGGCGGCGAGCGGATGGCTCACTGCCCTTCGCGATCCACAGGTGGGTCACGCGCTCGGTCGCATGCACGACAAGCCGGGCCACGACTGGACCCTCGTGGAACTCGCGCGGCAGGTCAACATGTCGCGCTCCGCCTTCGCAGAGCGGTTCACGACCCTCGTCGGAGAGCCTCCGATGCGCTACCTCGCCGGGTGGCGGCTACAGCAGGCGCATTCGGAGCTGACGCGCACCACCGACTCGATCGGTTCAATCTCACGTCGAGTCGGCTACACCTCTGAGGCGTCATTCAACCGTGCATTCAAGCGCCATCACGGCGCGACACCGGGTGCCGTCCGTCGGATGAACCATGCGATCATCCCTGGTCTTCCTCGTGTGAATGGTGTGCAGTAGCGGCTGATGTCACATCCGTCTCCCGGTCGGTGTCTTCATGTGAAAGGCATACGACACCGATGGAGGAGACATCATGACTGACAACTCGAGAATTCCGGCAACCGAGATCACGGGCCTGTACGGAGGGCTCGTGAAGATCCTGAGTAAGAAGATGCTCGGCAAGGTCCCAGACTCGCTCGGGGTGCTGTGGCATCACCCCGCGGTGTTGAAGGACATGATGGGCTTCGGTCGCAAGACCGAGAAGTGGGATCGACTCAACCCGAACCTCGCGTCGCTCGCCAACATGGCAGCAGCCGCCACCGTCGGGTGCAGCTTCTGCCTCGACCTCCACTACTTCATGGCCCACAGCCATGGGCTCGATGAGGCCAAGGCGCGCGAGGTACCAGCATGGCGCGAGTCTGAACTGTTCACCCCGCTTGAGCGCCGGGTCATGGAGTACGCAGAGGCGATGAGCCAGACCCCGCCGGCCGTCACCGACGCACTGTCAGACGCACTGCTCGCCGAGTTGGGAGCTCCGGCCATGGTCGAGCTTGCCGCCAGGGTCGGGTCCATGAACTTGTCAGCGCGCATGAACATCGCCCTCGGCATCCACTCGGCGGAATTCTCGGATTCCTGCGGTCTGGAGCCGCTCGCCCGCCGCTCGACAGACGTAGGCTCCACGGCATGACAGAGGATCCGTTTGTCGCTCACCGCAGCCTGCTCTTCACTGTCGCCTACGAGATGCTCGGCTCAGCGGCCGACGCCGAAGACGTACTGCAGGAGTCCTGGCTGCGCTGGGCAGCGGTCGACCACGAACATGTGCAGGATGCGCGCCCCTACCTGGTACGGATTGTGACGCGTCAAGCGCTCAACCATGTGCGCACCGTGTCACGGCGACGCGAGGCATATGTGGGCGAGTGGCTGCCTGAGCCGCTGCTCACGAGCCCGGATGTCGCCGACGACGTGGAGCTCGCCGAGAGCGTGTCGATCGCCATGCTCACCGTGCTTGAAACACTCGGCCCAGTGGAGCGTGCCGTGTTCGTGTTGCGCGAGGTCTTCGATGTGCCATACGACGAGATCGCTGAGGCCGTCGGCAAGACGCCGGCGGCCGTGCGCCAGATCGCCCACAGGGCGAAAGATCACGTGGCGGCACGTCGTCCGCGCGTTTCGGTGGAGCAGGCAGAACAGAAACGGGTGGTCGAACGGTTCATCACTGCCATCAACACCGGCGATGTGCAGGGCTTCATGGAGGTGCTCGCGCCAGATGTCGTGCTGGTCGCCGACGGCGGGGGACGTGTGGGTGCCGCGCGGCGCCCGATCATCGGCGCAGAACGACTTGTCACCTTCCTCTTCGGAGGAATGGCCAAACTGCCCACGCCGCTCGTTGGCTCGCCGGTGTGGCTCAACGGCGCGCACGGCGCCCGATTCGAGCTCGGCGGCGAACTCGTCGCCGCGGTCAGCCTGACCGTCGAGAACGGCCGGATCACCCGGCTCTACTCGATGGTCAATCCACAGAAGCTGGCACGGCTCGACGCGGAAGCGGCGCTTGCCCGCTAGCCGAATACTGTTCACACACACCCCTGCCGGTCGCAGAGGGCCCCCGCGTAGAGTGAGGGTGCAAGCTGACGCCCCAAACTACTGAGCGTGGAGGCACCGATGGTCGAATCGTCCGGCATCAACTCGAGCAGCACATCGAAGGCACCGCATAAAGGCGGTCTAGCCCGCACCGAAGGTCACCCGCGCAACGAGTGGCCGAGCCGAGAAGCCGTAGGGCTTTCCCCCGAGGCGCTCGCCAGCGTTGATGCCTGGTGGCGCGCAGCGAACTATCTCTCCATCGGCCAGATTTACCTGCTCGCGAACCCCCTGCTGCGCGAGCCGCTCAGCCGCGACCACATCAAGCCGCGCCTGCTCGGGCACTGGGGAACGACGCCCGGCCTCAACTTCGTCTATGCGCACCTGAACCGTGCCATCCAGGAGCGCGACCTCAACACCATCTACATCGCAGGCCCCGGCCATGGTGGACCCGGCATGGTGGCCAACGGGTACCTCGACGGCACGTACAGCGAGGTCTACTCCGACATCGACCAGAGCGTGCACGGTCTCACCCGCCTCTTCCGGCAGTTCTCCTTCCCCGGCGGCATCCCGAGCCACGCATCGCCAGAGACACCGGGGTCCATCCACGAGGGCGGTGAGCTCGGCTACGCGCTCAGCCACGCCTATGGCGCAGCCTTCGACAATCCAGACCTCCTGGTGGCGGCCGTCGTGGGCGACGGCGAGGCAGAGACCGGTCCGCTGGCCACCAGCTGGCACTCCAACAAGTTCGTCGACCCGCTCCAGGACGGCGTCGTGCTGCCGATCCTGCACCTGAACGGGTACAAGATCGCCAACCCCACCGTGCTGGCGCGCATCCCAGAGGAAGAACTTCTCGACCTCATGCGCGGCTATGGACACAAGCCGCACCTGGTTTCAGGGGGGTTCGACGGCGAAGATCCGATGCTGGTCCACGAGCGGATGGCCGCCGTGCTCGACACCGTGCTCAACGAGATCGCCGAGATCAAGCGACAGGCCAGGGCCGGTGAGCCAATCGCCACCCATCCGCGCTGGCCCATGATCATCCTGCGCACGCCGAAAGGCTGGACCTGCCCTGCCGTCATCGACGGGCTGCCCGTTGAGAACACGTGGCGCGCCCACCAGGTTCCGCTCGCGAATGCGCGCGACACCGAAGCGCACACGCGCATCCTGGAGGGCTGGCTGCAGAGCTACCGGCCAGACGAACTCTTCGACGACGATGGTGCGCCGGTCGATCTCATCACGCAGCTCGCGCCGGTCGGCGACCTCCGGATGAGCGCCAATCCCATCGCCAACGGCGGCCTGCTCCGACGTGACCTGCGGCTGCCCGACTTCCGCGACTACGCCGTTGACGTGCCGAAACCGGGCGCGACCACCGACGAGGCGACGCGGGTGCTCGGCGGGTGGCTGGCCGACGTCATCCGCTTGAACCCGGATAATTTCCGCATCTTCGGGCCGGATGAAACGGCATCCAATCGTCTGGCTCCTGCCGTGTACCAGACGACAGACAAGCAGTTCGATGGCGCGATCTGGCCCATCGACGAGCATCTTGCTCGCGTCGGCCAGGTCATGGAGATGCTGTCGGAGCACCAGTGCCAGGGGTGGCTGGAGGGCTACCTGCTGACGGGGCGCCACGGCATGTTCAACTGCTACGAAGCCTTCATCCACATCATCGACTCGATGTTCAACCAGCACGCGAAGTGGCTGAAGGTGACGCGGGAGATCCCGTGGCGTCGGCCGATCGCAAGCCTCAACTACCTGCTGAGTTCGCATGTCTGGCGGCAGGACCACAACGGCTTCAGCCACCAGGACCCCGGCTTCATCGACCACGTCGTCAACAAGAGCGCAGAGGTCGTGCGGGTGTACCTGCCGTTCGACGCCAACACGCTGCTGTCGACCTACGATCACTGCCTGCGCTCCGTCGACTACGTCAACGTTGTCGTCGCCGGCAAGCAGCCAGCCCCGAACTGGCTCACCATGGACGAGGCGATCGCGCACTGCACGCGCGGCGTCGGCATCTTCGACTGGGCTGGCACAGAGATGCCAGGGCTCGAACCGGATGTCGTGCTCGCGGCAGCAGGCGACGTCCCGACCTATGAGGTGCTGGCCGCTGCCTCGATCCTGCGTGAGCGGATCCCCGACCTGCTGGTGCGCGTGGTGAACGTGGTCGACCTCATGCGGCTGCAGTCGAACGACGATCACCCGCACGGCATGACCGACCATGAGTTCGACGCGGTCTTCACGACGGATTCGCCCATCATTTTCGCGTACCACGGCTACCCGTGGCTCATCCATCGCCTCACGTACAAGCGCAACGGGCACGCGAACATCCACGCCCGCGGGTACAAGGAGAACGGCACGACGACAACGCCGTTCGACATGGTGATGCTGAACGACCTCGACCGGTACCACCTGGTGATCGACGTGATCGATCGGGTGCCTGGCCTCGCCACCCGCACCGGAGCGCTCCGCCAGGAGATGCAGGATGCTCGGCTGCGCGCCAGGCAGTACACCCGCGACCACGGCGAAGACATTCCGGAGGTCGCAGATTGGGCATGGGATCCGACGGCGCGCGGCGCGCTCAGCTTCGATTCGACCGGCGGCGATAACGTATAGCTGTGGCACGTAGCATCTACATCACCTCCGCTGAGGGGCACACCGGCAAGTCAACCATCGCGCTCGGAACTCTCGACACGCTTGCGCATCAGGTTAAGCGGGTGGGAGTGTTCCGGCCGATCGCGCGATCCACCGCCGAACCGGACTACGTGGTCGAGCTGTTGCTCGGCCACGACAGTGTTCACCTCGAGTACGACGAGTGCATCGGCGTCAGCTATGACGACGTGCACCATGACGCTGAGGCTGCGCTGTCGCGTATCGTCGAGCGCTACAAGCTCGTCGAGGCCCAGTGCGACGCCGTCGTGATCGTCGGGTCTGATTACACGGATGTCGGCAGCCCGACAGAGCTCGGCTACAACGCCCGCATCGCGGCCAACCTCGGCGCCCCTGTGCTGCTGGTGCTCGGCGGACGCGCTGAGCAGGGTTCAGGCGAACGCCTCGGCCAGGCCGACCCGCGCAGCGCCACCCAGATGAACGACATCGCCGAGCTGGCGCTGCTTGAGCTGCGTTCAGCCCACGCCACACTCGTGGCCGTCATCGCGAACCGCGTCGAAGCGACGCAACTTGACGGCATCCGCTCTGCCATTCTCGACGCCAAGCCAGGTGTGCCGGTCTGGGTGATTCCCGAAGACCCGTACCTGATCGCACCAAGCATGGACTCGATCATGCGGGCCACGAACGGAAGCCTGCTGAAGGGTGACCCGGCGCTGCTCACCCGTGAGGCGCTTGGCGTTGTGGTGGCCGGCATGAGCATGGTCAACGTGCTGCCCCGACTCATCCAGGGCGCGGTTCTCGTCGTGGCCGGCGACCGCACAGAGGTGCTGCTCGCCGTCATGATGGCGCAGAGCTCAGGCACGTTCCCGTCGATCGCCGGCGTCATCCTGAACGGCGGCTTCGACCTGCCAGAGCCGGTTGAACGCCTGCTCGACGGGCTGCCACAGTCGCTGCCGATCATCCGCACCGAGCTCGGCACCTACGAAACCATTGTCGCGATCACGCGCACGCGCGGGCGCCTCGCCGCCGACTCGCAGCGCAAATACGATGCAGCGCTGGCGCTCTTCGAGAAGCACGTGAACGCATCCGAATTGCTGGACCTGTTGCACCTGGCCCGCACCGATGTTGTCACGCCGCTCATGTTCGAGCACGGGCTGCTCGAGCGCGCTCGAGCCGCCGACAAGCACATTGTGCTGCCGGAGGGCGACGACGACCGCGTGTTGCGCGCCGCTCACACGCTGCTCGCCCGCGAGGTCGCCCAGCTGACGATTCTCGGCGAGCCGTTCGAGGTGCACTCGCGTGCCATCGAACTGGGGCTCGATATCAGCCGCGCCCAGGTGCTGTCGCCGTACGACGCGGTGCTCAGCCACAAGTTCGCGGTGGAGTACGCGCGGCTCCGCGCCCACAAGGGCGTCACGATAGAGCAGGCGCGCGACCAGGTGAGCGACGTGTCGTACTTCGGCACGATGATGGTGCACCTTGGCCTCGCCGACGGCATGGTGTCAGGCGCTGTGCACACCACGGCGCACACCATCCGTCCGGCCTTCGAGATCATCAAGACCAAGCCACACGTCGATGTCGTGTCGAGTGTCTTCCTCATGGCATTGCAAGACCGGGTGCTGGTCTACGGCGACTGCGCGGTCATCCCGACGCCCAACGCATCAGAGCTCGCCGACATCGCCATCTCGTCGAGCGCAACGGCCGAACAGTTCGGCATCGAGCCGCGCGTGGCCATGCTGTCGTATTCGACGGGGGAGTCCGGCACGGGCGCCGACGTCGAAAAGGTGCGGGAGGCCACCGCCCTGGTGCGCTCTCGCCGCCCAGACCTGCTCGTCGAAGGCCCGATCCAGTACGACGCGGCAGCGGATGCCGCGGTCGCCGCCACGAAGATGCCAGATTCCAAGGTCGCCGGCCGCGCAACGGTCTTCATCTTCCCCGACCTGAACACCGGGAACAACACGTACAAGGCTGTGCAGCGGTCGGCGGGCGCCGTGGCGATCGGACCGATCCTGCAGGGTCTCCGCAAGCCCATCAACGACCTGTCGCGCGGAGCGCTGGTGCAGGACATCGTCAACACCGTTGCGATCACCGCGATCCAGGCCGCGAGCGAGGACCAGGCGTGAAGGCTGTATTCGTCGTCAACTCAGGTTCGTCGTCGATCAAGTACCAGCTGATCAATCCCCGGGCACAGAAGCCGCTCCTGAGCGGCTTGATCGAGCGGATCGGCGAGCCGGGCTCGTCGATCCCCGACCATGAGTTCGGCATGAGCATCGTGCTGGCCAAGCTGGGTGACCTGAGCCGCGACATCGTGGCCGTCGGGCATCGCGTTGTGCATGGCGGCAGCGAGTTCGACGGGCCAACGCTCATCACGCCGGAGGTCGAGTCGGAGATCGACGCGCTCTCGCGGCTCGCGCCCCTGCACAACCCGGCCAACCTGCTCGGCATCCGTGCGGCGAAGAAGGCCCTGCCCGATGTGCCGCACGTCGCCGTGTTCGACACCGCATTCCACCAGACCCTGGCACCGGATGCCTACACGTATGCCATCGACCGCGAACTCGCCGAGCAGTACAAGGTGCGCCGCTATGGCTTCCACGGCACGTCGGTCAAGTACGTGTCAGAGTTGGCCGCCACGCTCCTGAAGAAGCCGCTCGCTGACGTGCGCACGATCGTGCTGCACCTCGGCAACGGTGCATCGGCGACGGCGGTGGACGGTGGAAAGTCGATCGACACCTCCATGGGGTTGACCCCGCTGCAGGGGCTCGTGATGGGCACGCGCTCCGGTGACATCGACCCCGCCGTCGTCGCCCACCTCAGCCGCGCGGCCGGTATGACCGTCAATGAGATCGACACCATGCTGAACCGCCGCAGCGGCCTCCTCGGCCTCACCGGCACGGGCGATATGCGCGATGTGCAGGGGGCTGCCAACGACGGTGACGAGAATGCCGAGCTGGCTTTGCGGGTCTGGCGTCATCGCATCCGTCACTACATCGGCGCCTACTACGCGCAGCTGGGCGGGCTCGACGCGCTGGTCTTCACGGCTGGTGTCGGTGAGAACAACGCGCTGCTGCGCCGCCGCGCGCTCGCAGGACTCGAGCACCTCGGCATCTTCATCGACCCAGACCGCAACGAACTCGCCTCGAAGAAGGAGCGGATCATCTCGCCAGACGGGGCGCCCGTCACGGTGATGGTGATTCCGACGAACGAAGAGCTGGAAATCGCGAGGCAGACGCTGTCGGTGACGGCGTAGCGCGGGCGGGCTGGCTGGCGGCCCGGCATTCAGGCGCTCAGGCGCGCAGGCGCTTGGGCAGCCCGGCGGATTGCAGGATGAGCTGCTGCGATCGGTTCGAGCGGAGAAAATGCAACACGCCGCGCTTGAGTGGCGCTTAGAGGCGGCGAGTCGCAAAAAACTCCGCCTGAACGCTTGCCAAGGAGCGCGATCCGGCGAGCGCGATAGAGCGGATGCGGCGACCTTCGGCGAACGGATGCGGCAGTCTTGGCGCGAGCGGTCACAGCCCTCGGCGATTGCGCTCAGACCCGGCATCCTGAACCATCCGCTCAATGGTGCTGAGCGTGGCGCCCCAGTCGTGCAGGATCATCTGCTGGGTCAGCCGAAGCGTACGGAGCCCCAGCCGTTCACAGAATGCGTCGCGATTGCGATCCGGATGGAATCGATCAGCGCCATGCCACTTTTTTCCATCAGTCTCGATGGCAACGCAATCTTCCACGATGAGATCCTCGACATACGGGCCGACGGGAACCTGAGCCATGACGCGAAATCCCCGGTGTCTGAGGCGTCGCCGCACGATGGTCTCCTGCCCAGAGTCCGACGTGAACTCCAGTTCGCGGATGCCTGCCGCGAGTCGTCGAGGCGCCACCCTGCAGATCTGATTCACTTCACGGCGCGTAAGAAACCCCTCGCTCACGGCGGATTCCAGACATGCGATGGCATGCTCTTCGTCGAGGCAATGGATGCTCTGCCAGACCGCGCCCATCGGGCTCACGAGCCAGGAGCGCTCCCGGCGATCGCGGAATCGCGGTTCAGACCAGTGAATCGTCTGGGCGCTGGCCAGCTCGGCGGCTACATGCCCGTGCGGCGTTCGTTGCAGGTGCAGCGTCCTGTCGGTTCCGGCCCAGACCCCCGCCATTGCGAGGGCGCTGACGCAGGTAATCCTGGCAGGGACGGATGCCGCCAGCCGCCGGTTCGCATCCGCGTGCGCGCAGACATAGTGGCCCCGAACGGCCCGGATGATGACCCCAGCATCTACCGCGGCACGAAGATGTTCCACCGGAATTCCAACTCGAAACAGCTCGCTGGTGGATGCAACATGACCGTTTGCGCAGAGCGCACGGGTGACTGGAAACATCTGGCAACGTTCGGCCATCGTGGCTCGCGACAGCGTGACGACCGAAGAACGGGGGAGAAGGGACGAGGAGCAGGTGCGGGGGAGGACGCGGTGTGCACCGGTCGGGATATGCCACGAGACGGTCGAGGCTGCGCGCGCATCCGCTCAGGTGGAGAACGAGCATCCGTTCAGGCGGAGAAAATGTGAAACGCCGGGTGTTTCTGCCACATCTGACCGGCGTTTCGCAAAAAACTCCGCTCGAACTGCTGCTGGCGCTGCTGCTGCTGGTTCCGGTGCTGCGGGTGCAACTGCACCCGCAGCACCGGGTTCACGGAGAACTACGTCGTGATCTGCTCGGCCGGAGCGTACTCCTGCACGAAGGCCAGCGCCTCGTCGGCGACTTCCTTCCAGCCGCTGTCGATGGTGAGCGAGTGACCGCGTCCTGGAATGATGATCTCGACGGTGACGCCGGGATTCTTGGCCTGGATCTTGTAGCTGGCATTCGTGATTGCCGGTGGCACCGTGTTGTCGTTCTCGCTGCCGATGATCAGCAAAGGTCCGCGGTCGGGGTTCTTGGAGTCGACCCTGGTTTCACCGCCGAACGGATTGAAATTCGCCGTTGCCGCCTGGAACAGCGGGGCTCCCGCCGCTGGCACGTGGTACGTGTCGAACAGCTCGCGGGCCTCGTCTTCGTCCAGGTTGTTCGCCCAGCCGTACGTGAACTGGTCGAAGGTCAAGGCGACGCCCTTGCCGATGTTCGTCGGGTTGCCGAGAATCGGCGATGACGATTTCAGGGCAGAGAGCGGCAGCGGCAAGACGCCCTTGAACGGGGCATTGTTGATCGACACGGTGGCGGCCGCGACTCCTTCGCCCGCAATCTTCTGGGCGATGAGTCCGCCGAAGGAGTGTCCGATCACGACCGGGGCCTGATCGAGCAGCCGGATCGCGGCCAGGTAGTGGTCGGTCACCTGCTGCACCATCTTGTGGGCGAAAACCTCGGGGTGTTCGCGCGCTTCCGCGACGGTGTCTGGGTCATCCGGCCAACCGGGAGCCAGAGTGGCGTATCCGTTCTCTTCGAACAGGTCCCGCCACTTCTTCCAGCTGCTGGAGAGCAGCCACAATCCATGAACGAAAACGACAGGAACCAGCCCTGACGCGTTCGCCTTCTCAATTTCGGTGAGCTCCCAGTCGGCGAGGACGGGAGCTGGTTCGGTGGAGCTCATTCTTGTCCTCTGTTCTCTCAGGTGGCGCAGAACGATAAGGCGCGGCGTGGGTAGCGCAGCGTGTTGCAGAGAATACGCCCAGCGGATGCCGCCACGCGAGAATTTTCTTGTCGCATGGCGTCATGTTCGGGCAGCAGCTCGCGGCGGTTAGCTCTCGTTGCGACGCGGGATCAGGCTCATGCCGACGGCACCCGCGGCTACCAGGCCGATCGCCCACCACGGAAAACCCGCGTCGAGGGATCCGGCAGGCGTCACGACCACCTCAGGCGCGGCGAGGGCTGGCGAGTCGTCAGCGCTGGCGCTGGCCGGCCACGAGCGCGTGGTGATGAGCGCGCTCGGCAGGGCGCTCTGCCCCGGCTCCCAGTGGGCGAAGAGAGCGAGGTTGCCGAGCACGGGCGAAGCGGCATCCCACCGAGTGTCCTGCCCAGCAGTCACCGACGTGTACCAACCGGCAAATGTGTGGCCTATCAGGGTGGGATCCACCGGGATCCGGACGCGCTCGCCGTAGCCAACGATCTGCGCCTGGATGGCGCTGCCGCCGCGGCTGTCGAAGCTGACGGTGTGAGTGGCCGGCGCCCAGATGGCCCGCAGGGTGAGGTCTCCGGTGACAGCAGTGGTTGGATCCCAGGCCACGTCAGTTCCGTCGGCCGAGCGGATGCTCCAACCCGCGAAGACGAAGCCCGCCCGCGTTGGGTCGGCCGGCAGGGGCGCTGTACTGCCGTAGTCGACAATCAGCGTCGCGATGGCAGCGCTGCCCAGACCGATAAAGGTGACGGTGTGGTTGTCCAGCGTCCACTCGGCGTAGAGGTCCAGATCGCCGGCGACCGGAGCACCCGGGTCCCAGAGTGGCCCGCCACCGAGTCCGCCGCCGACTCCGCCGCTGCTCCCGGAACCAACGCCGTCGGATGTGGTGCGCCAACTCGCCGAGTGTCCGACGCGGGCGAAGACGAATCCGGTGCGCGCGGCATCCTGAACGGATGTCGGCAGCACAGCCGCTGCCGCCCGCTCGGCATAGAGCGTCAGGAGCGCAGGGACGTCATCGAGGCCGACAGCGTGAAATCGGAGAACTGCGTTGTCGCCGGCCAGCGTGATGCCTGGGTCGATCGTTCCCGAGTTCAGGAGCACGCCGGCATTCTGCACAACGCCGGCGCCAACAGTGCCGGCAGTGCCGACAGCGCCGACAGCGCCGACAGCGCCGACAGCGGCGACGGGCGTAAGGCGCCCACGGTTGTCGAAAACACCGGCGTTCTGGATGCCGCCGCCCAGCGAGATGCTCGCGGTGTTCACGACGGTCGCCCCCTGCGAAACGACCAGGGCATCGCCGTGCGGAATGACCAGGGTGCCAGCCCCTGACAGGCTGAGCGTTGCGCCGGCTGGAACGCCGATGGCGGCCTGGCCAGAGTCGCCACTGGCAGTAAGACTGTGGCCGTTCAGGTCAACGACAACGGATGCATCCTGCGGCACGAACAGGGCACCACCGATGATGTCGGCGTCCAACCGAATAGCTGAACCGGAGCTGGTTGACGCTGCGACGGCATCCGTCAACTGAGCTGCGGTGGTCACGGCTGTCGGGGAAGGCGTCGATGATGTTGGCGCAGCAGCAGCAGCAGCAGCAGCAGCAGCAGCAGCAGCAGGTGCAGCAAGGGGAGACACCTCAGGAGATGCCTGGGCGAGCGTTGTCTGCGTGAGCGTTTCGGCACTGGCTGGACTCGCTGGCACGAGAACGGATGCGAGGCAGAGGATGAGGCCCGTCACCACGGCCAGCGCAGCGGCCGCCCTGAGGGGAGCCGCTTCGGCGCGGGACGCGGTGTGAACGTGTTGGCGACGGTCGGCGAACCGGAACGGATTCGTCGTCCAATCAGCCATTCAGTTGTCTCCATAGCGTCAAGAGTCGATCGCCATCAGCTTAGCGATGAGCGTGTCGTTTTCCGAGCAGCCGCTGCCCCCAAAACGGCCTCATCTGGCGCACGCCGGGCGTTCTGTCAGCGGCCCCGACTACGATTGACCCGTGGTCACAGCCTTATATCGCCGGTACCGGCCAGAGACATTCGCCGAGATGATCGGTCAGTCACAGGTGACCGATCCGCTCATGACGGCGCTTCGCACCAACCGTGTCAATCACGCCTACCTGTTCAGCGGTCCGCGCGGGTGTGGCAAGACGACGTCTGCCCGCATTCTGGCGCGCTGCCTCAACTGTGCAGAGGGCCCAACGGATACCCCGTGCGGCGTCTGCCCGAGCTGCGTTGAGCTCGCGCGCGATGGCAGCGGCTCACTCGACGTGGTCGAGATTGACGCCGCCAGCCACAACGGTGTCGACGATGCCCGCGACATCCGTGAGCGTGCGATCTTCGCCCCCGCTCGCGACCGCTACAAGATCTTCATCCTCGACGAGGCGCATATGGTGACCCCGCAGGGCTTCAACGCGCTGCTGAAGATCGTCGAAGAGCCGCCGGAGCACGTCAAGTTCATCTTCGCGACGACCGAGCCCGAAAAGGTCATCGGCACCATCAGGTCGCGCACCCACCACTATCCATTCCGGCTGGTTCCGCCCGCGCAGATGCTGGAGTACGTGCAGACGCTCTGCGAGAGCGAGAAGATGCAGGTCGCTCCAGGCGTGCTCCCGCTCGTGGTGCGCGCCGGCGGCGGATCACCCCGCGACACCCTGTCGCTGCTCGACCAGCTGATGGCCGGCTCAGACGGGTCGAACGTCGAGTACGAGCGCGCCGTTGCGCTGCTCGGCTACACGCATGGCGCCCTGCTCGACGAAGCGATCGACGCCATCGCGGCGCGCGACTCCGCAGCGGCATTCGACGCCGTCGACCGCGTGATCCAGACCGGGCAAGACCCGCGTCGATTCGTCGAAGACCTGCTCGAACGCATGCGCGACCTGATCATCGTGGCCGCGACATCCGCTGAGGGTGCCGCAGCCGTGCTGCGCGGCGTCCCACAAGACGAGCTCGACCACATGGCTGTGCAGGCTTCGCAATTCGGTCCGGCCGAGTTGTCTCGCACCGCCGACATTCTGAACGCCGCCCTCACCGAGATGACCGGCGCGACCTCGCCCCGCCTCCACCTCGAACTGATGATCGCGCGCGCGTTGATTCCAGCCAGCGACGACACCACCCGCGGCGCACTCGCCAGGGTAGAGCGGCTCGAACGCCGCATCGGAGTGGATGGCGTTGCCGCCGAAGCCGCGCCGGCCGCGGCATCCGTCCCCGCTGCTGCTCCGCGGCTTTCCGCTCCGGCTGTTTCCGCTCCGGCCCAGAAGCCGGCTCAGCCGACGCCGCCCGCGCCCGCCGCAAAAACAGGAACGGACAACGCACACAGTTCGATTCCTCCTGTTTCAAGCGCCACCACGTCGGTCCCTCCTGTGTCGGTGACACCGGCAACACAGGCAGCACCAGAGGCACAGACAGAAGCAGTGCCAGCGACACAGGCGGAGCCAGCGACACAGGCGGAGCCAGCGACACAGGCAAAGACAGAGCCAGCGACGCCCAGCACGCCGGTCGGCCCCGTCACGCTCCAGCAGGTGAAGGACGCCTGGCCGCAGGTTCTCGACGTGGTCAAGGCCACCAAGATGAACGCCTGGCTCGTGCTCTTCACCGCGCGCGTTCGTGAATTGCGTGACGGCGACGTCCTAGTGCTCTCATTCCCCAGCCAGAAAGATGTCGACAGCCTCAAGCAGAAGGCTGCCCCAGGGCAGGGCATCGGTGACTACCTCAAGGAAGCTGTCTTCCAGGTGCTCGGCATCCGGGCCAAGTTGATTGCCAGAACGGATGCCGCCCACGGCGGCGACATCGCACGCTCAGCCTCCGCAGACGGCCCAGCCGGCAGCGCGACCGGGGCAACCGCAGCGCCGAGCGCTCCGACGTCCTCGCAGCCGCAGAGCTCGGCAGGGGATACCGGATCGGTCGCCGCGTCCAGCTCACCGGCGGCGCCAGCATCGAAGCCATCCGCACCCAGTTCGAAGGCCGGGGCCCCCGCGGCTGCCGCCTCGAGCGCAGCCGCAGTCGTGCCAGCGCCCGCTGCGTCGGCAACGGGCTGGGCCACTGTTGCCATCCCCGGTTCAGGCTCGGCCGCTACTGCAGGCTCAGCGGAGCCGGCTCACACCGCGGACGCTGCGTCGACCTCAGCCTCCTCAGCGCCGGTTGCGGTGCTTGACCCATCGTCGGCACCTGCGCCCCGTGACCAGGAAGCGCCCGACGAAGAACCGCCGCCATTCGACGACGATGTGCCGCCTGAGACAGAACCGCCGTTCGACCCGTATGAGTCGCACGGCCAGCCGGCATCGGCCCCTGCGGCGCCTTCGGCCCCGTCGACCGCATCGGCATCCGTTGCCGCGCCTGCCCGCGCCACCCCGCCGGCAGCAGAGCGTTCTGCCAATGCCCCGGCGTTTGAAGAGAAGCAGCGATACGGCGAATCCGTCGTGCGCGAAATACTAGGTGCCACCTTCCTCGAAGAGCAGCCGTACAACCCGGCACAGCGATAGAGAGGGTTGTAATCCATGTATGAAGGAATCGTTCAGGAACTGATCGACGAGTTGGGCCGCCTGCCAGGCATCGGACCGAAGTCGGCGCAGCGCATCGCGTTCCACATCCTGCAGACCCAGACGTTCGACGTGAGCAAGCTGGCCAATGTGCTGCTTGAGGTGCGTGACAAGGTGCGTTTCTGCGACATCTGCGGCAACGTGTCAGAGCAGCAGACCTGCTCGATCTGTCGCGATCCACGCCGCAACCCGGCATCCATTTGCGTGGTCGAAGAAGCCAAGGACGTCGTGGCGATTGAGCGCACCCGCGAATTCCGTGGCCTCTATCACGTGCTGGGTGGCGCGATCAGCCCGATCGACGGCGTCGGGCCCGACGACCTGAGCATTCGCCAGCTCATGCAGCGCCTGGCCGACGGCGTGGTGCAGGAAGTCATCATCGCGACCGACCCCAACCTCGAAGGCGAAGCGACAGCGACATACCTGTCGCGCCTGTTGACCACCCTCGAAATCCGAGTCACCCGGCTGGCCTCCGGCCTGCCCGTTGGTGGCGACCTGGAGTACGCCGATGAGGTCACCCTCGGTCGCGCATTCGAGGGTCGGCGGGTCGTCACGAGCTAGGTCAGACCCCGTCTGATGCTGCGGCCCGTCGGCCCGCAGCCGTACGCCAGTCGTGCGCACTAGCATTGGCCAATGACTGCAACTCCTCGCGTGCGCGGTGCGCACCTCGTTGGATCCATCAATCAGCCGACGGCAACCGACACATTCCGCGTCGTCGCTGAAAACCTCGGTTCGGATCTGGCGCGCATCCCAGACGGCGAAGCTGGAGAACGTTTCCACTGGATGCTCTTCCAGGGCAAGGTCTTCGATGCCACGCCTGGATTGTCACGCCTCCCGATTGAGCCGATCATGCACGCCGGGTTCGACATGCGCCCGCTGACCATCGACGGCTCAGTGGCGCCGGCAGACCTCGTCATCGGCGCACTCGGCTATGCAGAGGCCGCCATCGACAGCTATGCCGCGTTCCTCAGTCTTCGCGCAGAGGGGATCATCGGGGAGCACACCCGCTTCCAGGTCACCCTGCCCTCAGCGCTCGCTCCTGTCACAACGTTCATTGCGAATATCGACCGTCCCAGCGTGTACCCGGCGTATGAGGCTGCCCTGGTGCGTGAGATCGCTGCAATTGCCGCCGCCATTCCCGCGGCAGACCTTGCCATTCAAATCGACCTGGCCACCGAGTTCGCCTACATCGAAGGCGCATCGCTGGGTGGCGGTCCGCTGGATCCCTGGCTCGCGGCGGATCCGTCCCGTGAATCCATCATCGACGGATGCGTTCAGCTCGCGGCCGCACTCGCCAGCGCTGTTCCCGCGGATGTCCAGCTCGGATTCCACCTCTGCTACGGCGACGTGGGGGAGAGGCACTTCTTTGACCCAACGGATGCCGGCGCGCTTGTGGCCGTGGCCAACGGTCTGACGAACAAAACCACCAGGCCGATCGATTGGATTCACCTGCCGGTGCCGATTGAGCGGAACGACGACGAGTACTTTGCGCCGCTGGCCGATCTCACCCTGGCCGCAGGCACCTCGCTGTTTCTGGGCCTCGTGCATCACGAAGACGGTGTCGCCGGCGCCACCAGTCGCATTGTCGCCGCCGGGCCGGCTCTTGCCGCAGCGGGCATCGACGAGTTCGGCATCGGCACGGAGTGTGGATTCGGCCGTGGTCCGGCCGAACGCACCGCTGGCCTGCTCGCCCTGCACGCAGACATCATCAGGGCTGCACTGGTCGGGGCCGCGTAACCAAGCAGTGCTGCTGCGTCAGCGCCTGCAGTGCCCGGTTCCACCATCCACCACCGCGGCGGTGCCCCGTCACATGGCGAGTGTGGAATATCAAAACAATTAGACTGTGAGTCCCGGGCCGTGCCCGTGCTACCCAACCCTCAGGAGCGTCACGTGAGCTTGATTGTGCAGAAGTTCGGCGGATCATCCGTCGCCGACGCCGAAAGCATCAAGCGCGTGGCCAAGCGCATCGTGGACACCCGCAAGGCAGGCAACGAAGTCGTCGTCGCCGTCTCAGCAATGGGCGATTCCACCGACGAACTGCTTGACCTCGCGCACGAGGTAACCCCGATTCCCGCGCCCCGGGAATTGGACATGCTGCTCACCGCTGGTGAGCGCATTTCGATGGCGCTGCTCGCTATGGCGATCAAGAGCATGGGCTACGACGCCCGATCGTTCACGGGGAGCCAGGCCGGCATGATCACGGATGCCCGTCACGGCGCCGCGCGCATCGTCGATGTGACGCCCGGCCGCATCCGCGACGCGCTCGATGAAGGCGCCGTCGCCATCGTTGCGGGATTCCAGGGCTTCAGCCGCGACACGAAAGACATCACGACCCTTGGTCGCGGTGGATCAGACACGACGGCCGTCGCACTGGCCGCCGCTCTCGGCGCAGATATCTGCGAGATCTACACCGACGTCGACGGCATCTTCACCGCCGACCCCCGCGTGGTACCGCGCGCGCACAAACTCGACCGTATTTCCAGCGAAGAGATGCTGGAGCTCGCGGCAGCCGGCGCCAAGGTGCTGTACATTCGCGCTGTGGAATATGCCCGTCGCCACGGTGTGACGCTGCACGTGCGATCGTCCTTTAACAACAACGACGGAACCATCGTCTACAACAACAGTGCGTCAGTCGTGAATGGAGACACAGTGGAAGAGCCAATAATCGCCGGAGTTGCCGCGGACCTCAGCGAGGCCAAGGTCACCGTCGTGGGCGTTCCCGACATTCCAGGCATGGCAGCGCAGATCTTCAAGATCGTCGCCAAGACGAACGCGAACGTCGACATGATCGTGCAGAACGTGTCAGCTGCAGCAACTGGCCTCACCGACATCTCGTTCACCCTGCCGAAGTCGGAGGGGCAGCAGGTACTCACCGCCCTCACGAACGAGAAGGACAACGTGGGCTTCGTCGGCCTGCAGTACGACGACCAGATCGGCAAGTTGGCACTCGTCGGCGCCGGCATGCGCACCAACACCGGCGTCTCGGCCAAGCTGTTCGAGGCGCTGTTCGAAGCGGGCATCAACATTGAAATGATCTCGACGAGCGAGATTCGCATCTCTGTCGTGACCCGCGCTGACACAATCAACGAGGCGTTGCGCGTCGTGCACACCGCTTTCGGTCTCGACGGTGACGACGAGGCAACAGTCCACGGTGGCACCGGCCGCTAACTGCATCCGCAGCCAATAACCAGCCAGATAGCTAGCCAGCTCAATCGCCGGCCATCGGCTACCCGGCCAGTCTCCCGGCCTACCCCAGCGACAACTAGCGCGCATAACTCCTGCATTTACTGCCAAAGTCGGCGCAATACCCCAATTGCGATCCCGAACCGGCAAAATTGCAGGAGTTATGCATAGCGACAGAGTGAGGAACGAAGTGAGCAACTCCGCAGGAATCAACATCGGCGTCGTCGGAGCCACCGGACAGGTCGGTGCCGTCGTGCGTCGCCTGCTTGAGGAGCGCGACTTCCCGGTTGCCAGCATCCGCTACTTTGCGTCGGCCAGGTCTGCCGGAACGACGCTGCCCTGGAAGGGCGAGCAGATCGTGGTTGAAGACGCCATGATCGCCGACCCGACTGGACTCGACGTTGCCATCTTCTCGGCCGGTGCCACCCTGTCGAAGGCGCAGGCTCCGCGCTTTGCCGCAGCCGGAGTGACAGTCATCGACAACTCCTCCGGCTGGCGCATGGACCCCGAGGTTCCGCTCGTCGTCAGCGAGGTGAACCCGGACGCCATCAAGCAGGCGGTCAAGGGCATTATCGCCAACCCGAACTGCACCACCATGGCTGCCATGCCGGTGCTCAAGGTACTGCACGACGAGGCCGGCCTCGAGCGCCTGATCGTGAGCACATATCAGGCTGTCTCCGGCAGTGGCCTCGCCGGTGCCGAAGAACTCGCCACGCAGGTGCGCGTCGCCGCAGAAGACACCAACCTGTTGCAGCTCGTGCACGACGGCAGTGCCGTCACCATGCCAGAGCCCGTCAAGTACGTGCGCCCCATTGCGTTCGACGTGATCCCGCTGGCGGGCAACATTGTCGACGACGGCTCGTTCGAGACAGACGAAGAGCAGAAGCTGCGCAACGAGAGCCGCAAAATCCTTGAGCTCCCCGACCTGCTGGTCAGCGGTACGTGCGTGCGCGTCCCGGTGTTCACGGGCCACTCACTGTCGATCAACGTTGAGTTCGCCAATCCGCTCTCTGTTGCTCGCGCCCAGGAACTCCTTTCCGACGCGGCTGGCGTCGTGCTCACTGACGTGCCAACCCCCCTTGAGGCCGCAGGCCAGGATCCGTCGTTCGTCGGCCGCATCCGGCAAGATCCCGGCGTGCCGAACAACCGCGGTCTCGCATTGTTCATCAGCAATGACAACCTGCGAAAGGGCGCGGCTCTGAATGCCGTGCAGATCGCAGAACTTGTCGCAGCCGACCTGCTCGCGGTCTAGCAGCATCCCATGCCCGTCAATGGGTATTCCCAGGCGCGAGGCGTGAAGCGCGTCGCCTTCAGCATTGTCGCTGGACTGGCCGTGATCATGGTGGCTGCGTCACTCGTCCTGCTGGTCGCGGGGCCATCCTGGCAGTGGCTGGTCGCATTTGTGGGCGCGGTGTGCGCAGCGACGCTGGAGGTTCTGTGGATCAGGGTCGGCAGCGTCAGGCACCGTACCCCGGTGCTCAGCCTGCCGGTGTTGGCGTTCCCCGCTCTGGTGGCGGTTGTACCTGAGCTCATCAGCATTGGTGTCATCGTCATTGGCGTGATGGCGATCATTCTCGTGAGGACGCGTCATGTGTCTGTGGCGCTCTACAGCGCTGGCCTTGCGGGTATCGGAACTGCGATGACCGCCGGCCTCGCCTTCGTGCTTCAGAACCACGGAATGGACGTCTTCTGGGCGATGGCCATCGCGTGTAGCGACTACGTCCTCTTCATCACGATCATCGAGGTGTTGCGTATGCGACTCACGAAGAACACACCGGATCTCGACGGGCGGTCGCTGCTCTCGCCGACCCGTACGGCGTTGGCGTTCATCGGGTGTGCGCTGGCTGGAGGCGTTATCGCATCTCGGAGTGAGTACGGCGTCGTCCTCCTGAACAACGGGGAAGGGGCAACGGCAATCAACACCGTCGTCGTGCTCCTTGCGCTGACGGCGACGGCCGTGGCGATCAAGCTCCCGGTCTCGATGAACATCATGCGCCGTCGTCTCAACGGCTTGATCGCGGGGACGAGCGCCCTCAGTTCCAGCAACAGGCTCACCGCCAGGGCGAACAACATGGTCGGTTTCGCGGCGATCTCCGAAGCTGAGGCATCCGCGCGCCTGGCACGAAAACTATGCAGGGTCGCGGCGGACGCCATCGGCGCCGAACTGGTCGAAGTGCGGGACGAACCTCCGCGATCAGGCGAGATCGGGGTGCCCGTCGTCCTGACCATGGGCAGGCGCCAATACGTCGTTGCGCGCCGCGACGCCATGGATGGCGCATTCACCATCGATGACCGCCATGCTCTCATCGCGCTCGCCCGCACAGCGGACGTCGTGACAGAGGGCAGGCACAACATCGGCGGACTCACGCTGCGCGCACAAACCGACTCGCTGACGACGCTGCCGAACTATGGCGCGTTCCAGGAGGCGCTGGCCAACATCAATGACAACCGCGAATACGCGGAGGCCATTGCCGTCATGTTCATCGACCTCGACAATTTCAAGCGGATGAATGACCAGCACGGCCACCAGGTGGGCGACGAGCTTCTCCGCAACATTGGCGCGCGGCTGACACGAGCAGTGCGGGCCCGTGACGTTGTGGCCAGGGTCGGCGGCGACGAATTCGTCATCACCCTCACCCAGCTGTCATCGTTGGCGGATGCCAGGTTGCTGGCTGAAGAGATCATCGCAGAGGCGTGCGCTCCCCTCACTATCGGAGAGCTGGAAGTCACTCCCGTGCTCAGTGTCGGGCTCGCGTACTCTGCCCACAGGGAGACCGACCTCAAGCAACTCGTGGCTGACGCCGACAATGCGATGCTCGCCATCAAGCGCAATCGCCGTTCAACCCGGCAGGGTGGCACCACGAAGTCAAGCAGCCTGAACATCGCGAACCACCGCTCGTTCGAGGTGAACGACATTGTGGTCAGGGCAATCGAGGAAGACCTGCTTGAGGTCGCATTCCAGCCCATCGTCAATCTGCTCACCGGCCGAATCTGGGCGTTCGAGGCCCTGGTGCGGTACACGCACCCGCAGTTGGGTTCGATCTCGCCGTCGATGTTGATCGAGAAGGCCAAGGCCCTCGGCCGTATGGATGCGCTCACGGTGCAGGTATCAGAGAAGGCGATGGCCGCCGCCGCCCAGTTCAGGGCGATTGATCGCCACATTGCCTGCATGACGATCAATATCGACGCGCCCCAGGTGCTGGCGGGGCGAGTGGGCACCTTCATCGAAGAACTGGCCGAGCGCTACTCCGACATCACCATCTGTCTCGAGCTGAACGAGGGATCGCTGGCGATGGTGTCTGAGCCTGTTCGCGCCCACACCGAATATCTTCGCGATCTCGGCATCATGATCGCAGTGGATGACTACGGATCGCAGGATTCATCCGTTGACTCGCTGGTCCGAATCCCGATGGACATCCTGAAGATCGACAAGAGCCTCATCGACGACCTCGACGACATCCGGCAGCGAGAGGTGCTCACGGCACTGCAGGGGTTCGGCGACAAGCTTGAGTACTCGATGATCGTCGAAGGGGTGGAGAACCAGGCGATGGCCGAACACCTGACGGCGCTCGGCATCCGGAATGCGCAGGGCTTCCACTACGGCGTTCCCCAGAGTCTGAGCCAGACCCTTGAGCGCCTGAACACCCACGGCGGCCTCGCCCTCGTGCCGGCGGGCGCCCTGGGGCTCGCGAGTACGCTGGAGGAATGAAGAAAACGCACGTGCCTGCCGAGGTTGAGCATTACTTTGCCGACCTCACTTCAGACCGTCGTGCGGTCCTGTATCCGGTCATCGAGACGCTGTGGGATGCGATGCCCGCTGGGTACGAACTCGGCATGTACTGGGGAATGCCGGGCTTCGTCGTCCCGCTGGCGCGCTTTCCGAACACGTACAACACACAGCCACTGGCCTACGTCAGCCTCGCTGCCCAGAAGAACTACAACTCCCTGTACCTGATGGGTCTTCACAGCTATCCAGAAGCGGATGCCGCATTCAAAGCTGAGTGGGCCGCAACCGGGCTCACGCTCGACATGGGCAAGAGCTGCCTGCGCTTCAGGACACTGGCCGATCTTGACCTTGACATCATCGCCCGCACCGTGGCATCCGTCTCCGTCGACGACTTCATCGCCCAGTACGAGCGGCAGCGACCGCGCTGACCGCGCGTTCGTGCGGCCGCACAGCTTTGCCTCGATAGACTGAAAAGCGTGAATTCTCAGGCCCCCGTCGACGTCGTCCTCATTGGCGGCGGAATCATGAGTGCCACGCTTGGCACTCTCCTCAAGCAATTGCAGCCAGATTGGACCATTGAGGTCTACGAGCGACTGGGCGCTGTTGCCCAGGAGAGCTCGAACCCATGGAACAACGCAGGTACCGGCCACGCCGCGCTCTGCGAGCTGAACTACATGCCGGAATCGGCGGATGGCACGGTGAGCGCTGACAAGGCTGTCAGCATCAACGAGCAGTTCCAGATCAGCCGTCAGCTGTGGGCGCACCTCGTCTCAATCGGCGCGCTGCCCGAACCGGAGAAGTTCATCAATGCGACGCCGCATATGACCTTCGTGCACGGCAAGGCGAACATCGAGTACCTGAAGAAGCGCGTTGATGTGCTGAAAGACCAGCCGCTGTTCCAGGGCATGGAGTTCAGTGACGACCCGGCGAAGATCGGCGAATGGACGCCGCTCCTCACCAAGAAGCGCAACCCGAAGCAGAAGATCGCAGCCACGCGGATCGAGTCAGGCACCGACGTCGATTTCGGTGCGCTCACTCGCTTTATGTTCGACGACCTGACCAAGCGCGGTGCCGCCCTTCACCTCAACCACCAGGTCACCGGGCTCAAGAAGCAGAGCGACGGCACCTGGCGCGTCAAGCTGATGAACCTCGTCGGCCGCTACAAGAAGACGGTCAACGCCCGGTTCGTGTTCGTCGGTGCAGGGGGCGGCGCGCTCGCCCTGCTCCAGCAGAGCGGAATCCCCGAGATCAAGGGCTTCGGTGGGTTCCCCATCAGTGGTCAGTTCTTGAAAACCAGCAACCCAGACATCGTGGCGAAGCACCAGGCAAAGGTCTACGGCAAGGCGGCCGTTGGCGCCCCGCCCATGTCTGTTCCGCACCTCGACACCCGTGTCGTGAACGGCGAGGCATCGCTGTTGTTCGGTCCGTACGCCGGTTTCACGCCCAAGTTCCTGAAAACCAGCACCTGGTTCGATCTGCCGTTCTCCATTCGCGCCCACAACATCGGTCCGATGCTCGCGGTCGCCAGGCACAATTTCGACCTGATGAAGTATCTCGCCGGAGAACTCGTCGCCACGCGCCAGAAGAAGCTGAAGGCCCTGCAGGAATTCATGCCGACGGCCAAGCTCGCCGACTGGGAACTGATCACGGCCGGCCAGCGTGTGCAGGTCATGAAGAAGGATGCCAAGCAGGGGGGCGTGCTGCAGTTCGGCACCGAGGTCATCACGGCGTCCGACGGAAGCATTGCCGGTCTGCTTGGGGCATCGCCGGGAGCATCAACAGCCGCCCCGATCATGGTCGACCTGCTCAAGCGGTGCTTCCCTGAGGAGTACGTCGAGTGGGAGCTGCAGCTGAAGGAGATGGTGCCGAGCCTCGGTACGACGCTGTCCCGCAATCCGGAGGCGGCAGCGGCGTCGCTGGCCGCAACCGCAGCAGCGCTGCACCTGCCCGCATAATCTCAGAACAGCGTCGGCGATAGCTCTGGGGGCAACTCCTCCGCAATGAGCGACACTGAGTTCGGCGACATCGAGTTCAGCAACGCTGCGCGACGCTCACCGTTGGCGTCTCGCATCCCGCCGAGCGCTGACGACCGAACGTCAGGCATCCGCTGCTCGTGCCTGCGCTCAAGCCCGTTGGCGCGAATGAGCGGCTTGATGCGTGCGGCCAGCCAGGTGCGGTAGTCCTTGGGGGCGTACGCTCCCGTGCGGTACAGCTCCTGATAGCGGGTGACCAGTTCAGGGTGCTCGCGCGCCAGCCAGCTCATGTACCAGTCCTTGACGCCGCTCCGCAGGTGCAGCGCGGTGTAGACCACCGATGTTGCTCCCGCGGCCTTCGCCTGGCGCAGGGCGTCGTCGAGATGCGCCTTGGTGTCGGTGAGGAACGGCAGGATCGGCATGAGGAACACCGAGCACTCGAGCCCTCGCTCCCTGACGGCGGTCACCGTCGCAAGCCTGGCCTTGGTCGTTGGCGTGCCTGGCTCTACCGACTGCTGCAGCTCGTCGTCGTAGATGGCGATCGACATGGCGAGATCCACCGGAACATGCTCTGCGGCCTCAGCGATCAGGTCGAGGTCGCGGCGGAGCAATGTGCCCTTGGTCAGGATGCTGAATGGCGTCCCCGAGTGGGCAAGGGCCGCGATGATGCCCGGCATGAGCCGGTAGCGGCCCTCTGCGCGCTGGTACGGATCCGTGTTGGTGCCGAGAGCCACGCCCTGTCTGCCCCACGACTGCTTGGCCAGCTCGGTGCGGAGCACCTCAGCGACGTTGACCTTGACGATGATCTCGTTGTCGAAGTCGGCCCCTGAGTCCAGATCAAGGTACGTGTGTGTTGGACGCGCGAAACAGTATGTGCAGGCGTGCGAACAGCCGCGATATGGATTGATCGTCCAGCCGAAGGGCATGGCGCTCTGCCCTGGCACCCGATTGAGCGCAGACTTCGCGAGCACCTCGTGAAAAGTGATGCCGGCAAACTCCGGCGTCTGAACGCTGCGCACCAGGTTGTTGAGCCTGGCAAGACCCGGCAGGGTGCCCGCCTGCTCTGTCTGTAGTTCCTGGCTGCTCCATCTCATTGTCCAATTCGAACACATCTTCGAATCTTAAGCAAGGTGAGCTCAAGGGGGATCGAGTAATGTAAAACGGGCTGCCTGGCACCGGCGGCGCGCGCGAGCACCCACAACCCAGAACGGACAGCATTCGCAAATGGCGAAACTCTATTTCCGATACGGAGCGATGAACAGCGGGAAGAGCACTTCCATGCTGCAGGCCGCATATAACTACGAAGAACGTGGTCATCGCGTGCTGCTCGCAAAGCCGTCGATCGACACCAGGGGTGATACCCATATCGTGTCTCGCCTCGGAGTGACTCGCGACGTCGATTTCCTCATGTCGCCGACCGCCAACGTCTACGCCCTGTTTCAGACTCACCGCCAGGGTGTGCTCGCGACCACGGGGCTCGACGTCAGCGCATTGCTCGTCGACGAGGCCCAGTTCTTTACAGAGCAACAGGTCGACGACCTGCTGCGAATCGCAATCCTGGAGAATGTTCCGGTGCTTGCCTACGGCATCCGCACCGATTTCCAGACTGTCGCATTCCCTGGCAGCCGCCGTCTCCTGGAGATCGCGCACAGCCTCGAAGAGCTGAAGACGATCTGCCGCTGCGGGCGTAAGGCTGTGTTCAACGGCCGGAAGATCAACGAACGATTCGTTTTCGACGGCAACCAGGTTGCGATCGACGGCGACATGGTCACGTACGAATCGCTCTGTGGAGCCTGTTATCTCGAAGAGAGCGGCGGCATCCTGAACGATCGCCGCCGGGCGTCGTAGGGCCGACACGTCGTCTCCTGCCCAGACATTCTCCGTCTCCCGCTGTGAGCTGGTGGCCATCGTGCCCTAGGTTGAGTGCAACGGAGTGTCGCATCCGTGGCATGTGGGTGTCACGACGCGCAGGAGGGAAGACCTGATGGCCAGTTTCCGTGTGGCTCTGATCGACGACCACGAGATAGTGGTGAGAGGTTTCGCGGATCTGTTTTCGACCATCCCCGACATCGTCGTGGTGGCGACAACGGACAGTGTGACGAACCTGCTTGAGTCCAGGGCTGCCATGGAAGGCGTTGACCTCGTCATCCTTGATCTTCGTCTGTCCGACGGGTCGATGGTGTCCGACAACGTAGAGCGACTCCGCGCGAGCGGTGCCCAGGTGCTGGCGTTCACGGGCGGAGACGACGCGAACCTGATGCGTGCTGCTGCGCGGGGCGGGGTACTGGGCGTCGTGCGCAAATCTGAGCCGACAGCCGTGCTGCTTGACGCCGTGGCCAGGGCGGCATCGGGGGAGCCCATCCTGTCCACGGAGTGGGCCGCAGCCCTGGACGGAGATCCCGACCTGGCGGATGCCGCATTGAGCCCCCGAGAGCGGGAAGTCCTGTCGCTGTACGCGGCGGGGGCGAAAGCTCCGCTGGTTGCCAGCCGCACCGGGCTGTCAGAGCTGACCGTTGTTGACTACATTCGTCGCGTCCGGTCAAAGTACGAGCGGGTCGGTCGGCCGGCGAGTACCAAGATCGACCTGTATAAGCGAGCGCTGGAGGACGGCATCCTGCCCATGCCTGGCCAGCGGTGACCGGCCCGGCTGCGGCCGCTTCATATCGTCGACCGCGTCGATCTGGCCGCCAGCGTCGAGCCCGGCGGGTGACGGGAACAGCAACAGAGCGGATGACGCGCACGCTATACGCCGCGATCGGCTTGATCGCCCTGGTGTTCGGCGGTCTCTCCGTGACATCGGTCTTCGCGCAGTTCAGCGTGTACCCGGCTGCGACGGCGATCGCCGTGTGGTTGCTGGTACTCGGTATTCCTCTCGCCCTTGGCGTGATGTCACAGTGGGCGCCGATTTCCGTGATGCGGACACTGGCCATGGTGAGCGCCAGCACCTTCTTCTTCGCCGTTGTTGCCGCGTTCGCGTTTCCGGGCGGGCGGTTTCCGGCCGATGCCGACGTGCCGTGGATCATCACGTTCACGGGGCTGCCGGCGCTCTGCGTTGTGGCCGTCACCCGCGATACACGGATCATCTGGGGCTACGCCGGCATCATGTGCGCACTCGGTGGGGTGATCAGGGGGCGAGCGTCGGCGCAGCCGAATGCTGCGCTCACCGGTTTCGAGGATGCTCTCTATTCGCTGCTCCTGGTCTCCGTCGTCGTTGGACTCGCGCTGTCGACCAAGCTTGCGGCTGCACGGCTCGACGCCGCGGTTGTTGCCGCGCGCCGTGATTATGCGGAACGAGCTGCCAGGGTGTCGCGCAAACAGGAACGCCTGAATATCGATGCCATCGTGCACGACAGCGTCATCTCCACCCTGCTGCTCGCGGGGCGCAGTGCCGTGCCGAGCGATGTGCTGTCGAGGCATGCCTCCTCAACGCTCGCCCAGCTCGACGCGCTCGGTGTGCCGCACCTTGACCGGACAGTGCGCGGGGATGACTTCGTTGCTCGGCTGGTGACAGCGGTGAAAGACCTCGACGAGGAGAGTGTCCTCCGCCACGACATCGTCGATTCGAGCGTGATTCCCTCCGCGGCTGCCACCGCGATGCTCGGCGCGGTCAGTGAGGCCATCCGTAATTCGCTCGCCAGCGCCCAGGGAACGCTGAGCCGTCCGGTACGGCGCACGATCGTGGCACAGATGTCCGGTTCAGGGCTGCGCATCACGGTCAGCGACGACGGTGTCGGTTTCGACCTGTCGGCAGTTCCGGCTGAGCGTCTCGGAATCGCCCAGAGCATTATTGGTCGCATGCAGCGCGTGAACGGGGGAGCTGCTCTGGTGCGCACGCAACCGGGACAGGGCACTGAGGTGGAGGTCTCATGGTCGGCAGCAAGCTGAGATCAGCAGGCCAGAAGGCCGCGCCTCACGCCGAGGGACCAGCTGCCAGCGCCGAGGCATCCGCTGGTACTGAGCCCAGCTCGACCTTTGAGATGCTGGGCATCTCGCTGCCGACGGCGCGAGTGATCCTGGTCTTCTTCATCGCGGTGCACGCGGTACTGGCGTTTACCGACGACGATCCGCGCGCTGGGCTGGTGCTGGAAATCCCCGCCTTCATTGCGGCGGCCCTGGCTGCATATGGGCTGATGGGAGATGTGGGCATCCGGATGCCCGTGAAACGTGCGTGGGTCATCCTGGCACTCTGCGCCGTCACGATGCTGCTCAGGTTCTTCCAGCTGCCGACCAGCACCAGCAATCCGTTTTCGCAGTGGCATCTCGGTGCTATCACCATGGTGCTCCTCGTGATGGCGCTCCGCGGTCGTGGGGGGTTGGCATGGTTCGGGTACGCCGCCATGGCTGCGATCACGATCTATTGGGCCTCCGTGAACGATCTGGGCGTCTCTGTCGGCGTCAATCTCGTGATTCGACATGCGGGAACACTGCTGGCCGGAACGCTGGTCGCGGTGAGCGTCCAGCGCACTGCACGCACGTTGGCAGCGCTGAATATCGCACGTTTTCGCCGAGCGGAAGTGGAGGCCACCCAGACTGCCGCCATCATGGAGCGCAAGGCCCAGCTGGATCGAATCAACGCGCTGGCGCGTCCGGCCCTTGAACGGCTCGCCAACCAGCATGAGCCCGGCGATGCAGAGCGGGCGGACTGCCTGCTGGTCGAGGCCGGATTGCGCGACGCGATGAGGGCTCGTTCGCTCTGCCGTGAGCCGCTGACCGACGCAGCGCGACGGGCGCGAGCGCGAGGCATCGAAGTCATCCTGCTCGACGATGGCGGGGACCATCCATCATTCGACGTCGACTCTCTCGCACAAATGGTGGCAGCCGAGCTGGACAGGCTGCGCTCTGGTCGGTTGACGGCCAGGGTCTTGCCTGCAGGGCGCGCGGAAGCTGCGACCCTGGTCATCGAGGCCGACGAACACACGATGATCTCTGTGCTTCGAAACGGCACAGTGCTCACCCGCTGAACCAACGGCGGGATAGCGCGCCACTATGGCCTCGCCGCAGACGCAGATACCCGCCCGATACACTTCAAGGGTGAGGTGCATCGAGTGAAGCTGTCGGTTATTGGTTGTGGTTATTTGGGCGCGGTGCACGCTGCGGCGATGGCCGAGTTGGGGCACGACGTCGTCGGCGTCGATGTCGACGCGCACAAGATCGCACAGCTCTCCGCGGGACAAGCTCCGTTCTTCGAGCCTGGCCTGCCAGAGGTTCTTGCCTCAGCATTGAGCACTGGCCGCTTGCGTTTCAGCACCGACATCGCGGCTGTTGCCGATGCCCAGGTGCACTTCGTCGCCGTCGGAACTCCGCAGAAGGCCGGCAGCTACGCCGCCGACCTCACCTATGTCGACGCCGCAGTGACAGCGTTGATCCCTCACCTCGCTGTGGGGTCACTGGTTGTGGGGAAGAGCACTGTACCGGTCGGAACCGCCGCCCGCCTTGCCGAGTTGGTTGAGGCATCCGGTCGTGGCGCGTCACTGGCCTGGAACCCGGAGTTCTTGCGCGAAGGATTCGCCGTGCAGGACACGCTCACCCCTGATCGCCTGGTCTATGGCGTTCCATCCGGCGAGACCGGCGACCACGCGACTGCCCTCCTGAATGAGGTCTACGCGTCGGCCATCGCGGCCGAGACGCCGTTGGTCATCACCGACTACGCCACCGCGGAGCTCGTCAAGGTGTCGGCGAACGCCTTCCTCGCCACCAAGATCAGCTTCATCAACGCCATGGCGGAAATCGCCGAGGCGACCGGAGCCGACGTCACTCAGCTCGCGGATGCCATCGGCTACGACGACCGGATCGGCCGCAAGTTCCTGGGCGCCGGCGTCGGGTTTGGCGGCGGATGCCTCCCCAAGGACATTCGGGCATTCACGGCGCGCGCTGAGGAACTGGGCAGGGGGGACTCCGTCGCGTTCCTCAGGGAAGTCGACAACATCAATCTGCGCAGGCGACAGCGCGTCGTCGAACTCACGGTGTCTGCCCTTGGCGACCACCTGCACACGTCCAAGGTGGCGGTACTCGGCCTCAGCTTCAAGCCGCACTCCGATGACGTGCGTGACTCGCCGGCGCTCGATGTTGCCGTGCAGCTGCACGGCCTCGGCGTTGACGTAGTGGCGACCGACCCTGAAGCCATTGAGAATGCCCGCGCCAGGCATCCGCAACTCGGCTACACGGCGTCACTCGACGACGCGCTGCGCGACGCAGACGTTGTCGTACTGGTGACGGAATGGCCCGAGTATCGGGCGCTTGACCCGGTGTGGGTCGCGTCACTCGTGCGCACCCCTGTCGTGGTCGATGGCCGCAACTCATATGACCCAGCGGCCTGGCGCGCCGCCGGCTGGTCGTACTACGGCCTCGGGCGCCCGTAGCGGGTACTCAAGACTGCGCCACGCGGGTTACGTGCCTGCTGAGGAATGCGGTGGCGCTTCATCGGGTTGGATAAAAGGTGCGCGGAAGTCTCGCACGCGGAGTCGATGGCGGCCGTGACCTCCGCTGTCGCCATCCAGCGGCCTGCACGCCACTTCTGAAATGCGAAAGGCCTCACTCTCGTGAACCTGTATTCTCCCGTCGCCTTCGGCGACATTGAACTGTCCAACCGCCTGGTCATGGCGCCGCTGACTCGCCTGCGGGCCAGCGCCGACGGCGTACCGACCGACCTGATGGTTGAGCACTACGCACAGCGCGCCTCACTGGGGCTCATCGTGACGGAGGGTGTGTACCCGAGTCCTGAATCGAGGGCGTATTCGGGCCAGCCTGGTATCCACACCGAGGAGCAGATCGCTGGGTGGGCGCGCGTCGCGGATGCCGTTCACGCGGCCGGCGGAAAGATCGTGATGCAGGTGATGCACTCAGGTCGGGTCTCACACACATCCATCACGGGCACCAGCCGAATCGTCGCACCGAGTGCGATCGCCATTGTGGGCGAGCTCCACACCCCGAATGGCAAGGAGGCATACCCCGTTCCCCACGCGCTGAGCACAGAGGAACTGCCAGCGGTGCAGGCCGAGATCGTCGAGGCGGCAGTGAACGCTATGCGGGCCGGGCTCGATGGTGTGCAGCTTCACTTCGCCAATGGCTACCTTCTGCACGAGTTCCTTTCCCCTGCGGCGAACATTCGCGACGACAACTATGGGGGCAGCCCCGAGAATCGTGCCCGGTTCGGCATTGAGGTGGCGACTGCCGTCGTAGCGGCGCTGGGTTCTGGTGTTGTGGGGGTGCGCATCTCTCCTGAGCACAACATCCAGGACATTGCTGAAACGGATGCCGCCGACGTGGCCGCCACGTATGGCGCGCTTGTCGATGGTCTTGCCCCGCTGAACCTCGCGTTCCTCGACGTCCTGCACGCAGAACCGGCTGGCAGCCTCGTGCAGGATCTGCGTCGTCGCTTTGCCGGACCGATTGTCGTCAACACCGGTTTCGCCTCACCGACGACGCGCCTGGAGGCCGAGGCCGTGCTCGAGGCCGGGCATGCTGACGCCGTGGCCGTTGGGCGCGCTGCTATCGCCAACCCCGACCTGTTGGAGCGCTGGATGGGTGAGCACCCCGAGAACGAGCCAGACTACTCAACCTTCTACGGCCCCAGTGCGGTCGGATACACCGACTACCCGCGTCTGGTCCTCGCCTAGCCCTGGCTCTGGCCCTGATCTAACCGCTCGTCGCTCGAGTGGCAGCCGATCGTCTGGCTGACACTCGAGCGACGCCGTAGACCAGCAGCAGGCCGATGGTGACTCCGAGCGCGGTCCCTGTGGTGTTCGCGAGGACATCTCGAACAGAGGCCGACCTGTCTGGGAGGAAGAGCAGCTGCGTGAGTTCTATGGCCGCGCTCAGCACGCCGCCACACGCGATGGCCAGCCACCACCGTCGTGCGCCGAGAAGCACAACAATGCACACGCCGAGTGGGACGAACAGCAGCACGTTTGCTGCGAACTCGATCGCGCCGTACCGCAGCCACTCAGGGGCACCGTGGCTGCGCCACAGCACGAGCCTGTCCGCGAGCAGGTCGTGCACAGAGCCGTCGACGGATGTCGCCCAGAAGGCGATCAGCGCCAGCAGCACCACGTAGACGGCGGTGCTCCACAGCGTGACCCGGCGGAGGATCCGCAGCTCGGTGGGTTGTGTGGCAGTGAACAATGTGTCGGGTCGTTCGTCGGTCACAGTGCCATCCGATGGTTTCGCGTGCGTGCTGCGAGTCTCGCAGTGCGACAAGACTAGGTCAGCGGACAGCGCGGCAAAAGATGGTGACGGAGATTGGCGACCGTGATCGGCGACCAGAATTGTTAACCGAAAAAGGTTCCCACTCCGAAGAGTGGGAACCTTTTATCTGGTCGGGGTAACAGGATTTGAACCTGCGACCTCGTCGTCCCGAACGACGCGCGCTACCAAGCTGCGCCATACCCCGATGGCTGTTGGGCCTCAATAAGTATAGACGCTTCCGAGGGGTGCTCGTGACCCTTTCGGCGCCCGTACTGATTTCCCCAGAGTATTCCCGCCTATTGGTGCACGCCTACGCGGCAATGAGGGTGAGCAACGTTGCTTCTGGTGGGCAGGCGAACCGCACGGGAGCATAGATGGATGTGCCAAGTCCTGCAGAGACGTTGAGGAACGCAGACCGGAGTCCCGCGTGCCACAGGCTCAAGCCACTGACCTGGTCGCGTGGGATGTCGCAGTTGGTGACCAGGGCGCCGAAGGCGGGAACGCACACCTGTCCACCGTGCGTGTGGCCGGCGAGGATGAGTTCTGCCCCGTGGTTGACGAAGGAGTTCAGCACCCGCTGGTACGGCGCGTGGGCCACTCCAAGAGTCAGGGTTGAGCGAGGTTCGGCTGACTGTTCGGGGTCTGGCCAGGTCTCGTCGGAGAGCGGATCGTTTGCTCGCAGGTCATCGATGGCTGCGGTGATGAGTTCCAGCCTGTCGCGGCCGATATGCGGGTCGTCGACGCCGAACATCTCCAGGTGGGTGCCGTTGACATCGAGCGCCGCTGCCGCGTTGTTGAGGTCGAGCCAGCCGAGGTCTGCAAAGACCTGGAGCAGGGCGTCGGTATCCAACCGGGGTGCCGACGGGGTGGGGCGATGTGATGGACCGGTGAAGTACCTGAAGGGGTTCTTCATCGTCGGGCCGTAGTAGTCGTTCGAGCCGTTCACGAAGACGCCAGGGATGCCGCTGAACCGTTCAAAGGCGTACGCGATCCCTGAGACCCCGTCCTCGTGTCCCAGATTGTCTCCGGTGTCGACGATGAGGTCTGGTTCCAGATCGGCGAGTGAGCGCACCCACTCCTGCTTGGCCGTCTGCCACGGTGCCATGTGCAGGTCAGACAGGTGCAGGATGCGGATGGGGGCAGCCCCCTGCGGCAGCACAGGAACCGTCACCTCTCGCAGCGTGAATCGATTTCGTTCCACGAGTGATCCCCACGCCAGGGCGGCGAGTCCTACGGCACCGAGAGCGGTGGCAACGGTGCCTAGGCCCCTGCTGCCACCCCGTACGGACGTCATCCGTTGCCGTTCCCGTTGTTGCCATTTCCGGGGGCGCCGTTGCCGCCGCCGCCTTCTGCGAACTTACCGAAGACGAGGGCGATCTTGCTGCCGGACTTGACCGCGCTTCCCGCGCCGGGCTCCATGAAGATGACCTTGCCGTCCTGCGACCTGTCGGTCACATTCTGCTCGCTCTTGTCGATCGAGTATCCGCCGAGCGCTGACTTGGCTCCGTTCTCGTCCATCCCAACAACGTTGGGCAGCAACTTAAGTGAACCGTTGCTGGAGTGGACGGTGATAGTCGATCCCCTGCTCGCGTTCGTTCCGCCGGCTGGGTCAGTCCCTGCGACAGTTCCGACCGGCATCTCTGAGTCGGTGACGCCGCCGTCGACGAAGCTGAATCCGGCAGACTCAAGCGTGGACTGGGCTTCAGACATCGACTTGCCGCGGAGATCGGGAACGGGAACCTGAACGGCCTGGATCACGCTGGACGATGCCTCAGCGAAATCGTCTCCGCCGTATTTCGCGTTCGCGACCGACATCACGTCTGGCCACATGCGGTGACGTGCCGTTGCGGCCGAACCGCTGTCGAATGACACATTGCGCTGGTTGATGTCGCCGGTGACGCTGACGACGCCGACGACGGTGGCGACCTTGGAGCTGGCTCCGGTCATCCACGTGTCCTTGTTGCCATCCGTGGTACCGGTCTTGCCGATCATGGGAACGCGGGGAGAAGTTCTGCTGTACGACGAGGTCGCCGTACCGGACGTCATGACCTTTTGCATGGCATAGGTCATGCCGGCCGCGACCGACGGGTCGACGGACTGCACACACGTGGACTTCGGGATCGCGATTTCGGTGTCATCAGGGCCGATGATCTTGTCGATCGCGACGGGTGAGCAGGTGTTGCCGTTGTTCGCGATGCCGGCGAATGCGGCCGCCATCGTCAGCGGTGCGATCTCGTTGGTGCCGAGCACGGAGCTGACTCCCTGTTGGAGGTCGTCTCCGTCTGCCCGGTGCACGCCGAACGCTTCAGCTGTCTTGCGGATGCCGCACAGGTCAAGCTTCTTGGCCATGCCGATGAAGCCGGTGTTGATGGAGCCCACCGTCGACTCGAGGGCGCTGTAGTTGGATCCGCTCTCGTTGGAGTCGTTCTTCGGGTTGTAGCCGGGGAATGACTGGTTGCCGAGGCAGCTGTCCTTGAAGGTTCCCCAGTCTGACTTGCGCTTGGAGTCGACTCGCTCGTTCAACGAGTGGCCTTCCTTCAGCCAGTCAGCGAGCGTGAATACCTTGTAGGTTGATCCGGGCTGGAATCCGCTCGATCCACCCTGGTCAATGTCGGTGTTGTAGTTGATGCTGGTGTACTGCGGGCCGCTCTCGAGCACGGCCGGGTCCTGGCTGTACTCCTTGTTCTGGGCCATGGCCAGTACGCGCCCGGTGCCGACCTCGACGCTGGAGATCACGCTTCCGACATCCCAGTCCTCGTAGGTCTGCGGCACGTTCTCGCGCATGGTGTTCTCGGCCGCGACCTGGAGCTCGAGGTCGAGTGACGTGTACACGTCGTATCCGCCGCGCTTGAAGTTGGCGAACCTGGTGTCTTCGTCTTCACCGAATGTGGGGTCGGTCTTCAGAATCGAGGTGACGTAGTCACAGAAGTAGGCGCTGCCGCCGGCGGTCTGGCATCCGGTGCTCGGCTCTGTGATGACAGGCTCGATCGGCGTTGCAATGGCAGCGTCGTAGTCGGCCTTGGCGATGGTGCCGTACTTCAGCATCTCGCCGAGAATATAGTCGCGACGGTCCTTGTTGGCTGCATAGCCGTTGGCCGCGCCGTTCGTCTCGCTCTCCGGGTTGTCGAGCTGGAACTTGACCGGGTTGTTCACGATTGCGACGAGGCTGGCGGCCTGGGGCAGCGTCAGGTTCGCGGCAGTCGTGTTGTAGTAGTAGTTCGCGGCCGATTCGATGCCATAGACACTGCCGCCGAAGCCGGCAATGTTCAGGTAGCCGCGCAGGATGTCGTCTTTGGAGTACTTCTTCTCAACGCCGATAGCCCAGCGCATTTCCTTGAGCTTGCGGTCGGCGCTCGTTCTGGTGGCGTCGTCGTAGCAATCGTCGCGTGCGACCTCGTCGGTCAGCAACTCGCACTTCTGCACCAGGACGTTCTTCACGTACTGCTGGGTGATCGACGATCCACCACGCGCGGAGCCGCTGGTGAGAGTGCTCACAGCTCCCTTGACGGTTCCTTCGAGGTCGACACCGCCGTGCTCGAAGAAGCGCGGGTCCTCACCGGACACCGCTGCGTCCTTCACGAACTGGCTGATCTGGTCAGAGGCGACCTCAACCCGGTTCTGGTCGTAGAAGGAGGCCAGCAGTACTGGCGCACCCTCGGAGTTCATCGCGTAGATGTTGCTCTTCTGGGAGAGCTGGTCAACAGCGAGGTACTCAGGCAGGTTCTCGAAGATACCGATGGTGTTGCTCGCGGCCATACCGCTCACGGCCAACGCAGGGGTTACGGCGGCTGTTACGAGGACACCGGCAACGGCGCTCATCCCGATCAAGCCAAGGAAACCTCCGAGGGTTCCTCTCGCCGTTCGTTTTTTGGCAGACATACAATTGAGCGTAAGGGACAAAGCTGAAAAACCACCTGAATCGGAGCCACATGCCTGCCTGGGAATACCTCACGACCCCGCTGATGATCCATAATACCGCGGCTATCCTGAACAACTGGGGGGCTGACGGCTGGGAGCTCGTGCAGGTTGTCACGGGCCCGGAGGGTGGCCTTGTCGCCTACCTCAAGCGCCCGATCAACCCGACCGAAGGAGCCTAGTCATGTCGCTCATCGAAGCACGCCTCGCCGAACTCGGTATCGAGTTGCCCACGGTCGTCCCACCCGTTGCGGTGTACGTGCCCGCAGTGGTATCCGGCTCTCTCGTCTACACCTCTGGCCAGCTCCCGATGGTGGCCGGGGCCTTGCCTGCAACAGGCAAGGTCGGCGACGGGCACGGCCTGGTGCCGGCTGAGGATGCGAAGGACTATGCCCGCATCTCTGCGCTGAACGCACTCGCGGCCATCAAGTCCGTCATTGGATCGCTCGACCGCATCACGCAGGTCGTCAAGGTCGTTGGATTCGTCGCGAGCGATCCCTCGTTCACCGGCCAGCCCGGCGTGATCAACGGTGCGTCCGAAGTCCTCGGCGAGATCTTCGGCGACATCGGCATCCACGCGCGTTCCGCTGTGGGCGTCGCCGTGCTTCCCCTTGACTCGCCGGTCGAGGTCGAACTGATCGTGTCATTCGCGTAGTCATCCGTTTGCCGAGAATGGGCTGGACTGCCGTTCTCCCCGCAACACCCTGACGCACGTGTCGTGGTCATGATTTCCTGACCCGGCACGTGCGTTGTGCGCTGGCCGCTCGAACTCTCGGTTGCGCTCCCGGAAATCTCGTAGAAATACGGCCGGACTATCGTGACCACTCATGATGATCCGACGAGCATTGGCTTCCGCGTGGCCAACCAGCGCCTCGCTCGCGGCCCTGTCGTCTCACACCAACGGAAGGCTTCAGCGGCTGCGAACGACGTTGCCGACAATCATCCAACTCGCGGTCACCGCCACGATCGCATTCGCGGTCGCACACTACGCGCTCGGCCACACGTCACCGGCGCTTGCGTGCACCGTGGCCTTGTCAAGTCTCAGCCTCAACCGGGATGCGCGCCCGCGCACGGTCGCAGAGACGGCCTGTGCCATGGTGATGGGCATCACTCTGAGCGCCACGGTGGTCTCGCTGTTTGGCCGGGGACCGGTTCAGATCGCGGTGACGCTGCTGCTCGTGCTGTCACTCGCAACCCTGGTGTCACGGAACCCGGCGTTCGCACTCAGCGCCGCCACCCAGTCCATGCTTGTCGCCGTGCTTCCTGATCCCACCGGTGGCCCATATCTGCGTGCACTCGACGGCGTTGTCGGCGGTTGTGTCGCGCTGCTCATGACAGCGCTGATTCCGGCCGCTCCGATTCGACGGGCGTTGAGCGCAGGCAACTCGGTCATCAGGGATCTCGCAGACTCAGCCCATCTGATAGCCCTGTCGCTTGAGACGGGCGACGCAGAGCCCTCTCGTCGCGCTGCGAGCCAGTTGGTGCCCCTTCAGCCGCGCCTCGACGCATGGCGGGTGACCCTGGAGTCCGCTCGTGCAGTCGCCACGTTCTCTCCGCTGTCTCGAAGCAGCCGGGATGCATGGTTGGCGCGGATGGCCATGCACGATGGGTTGGAGAGTGCCTCGCGCAGCCTGCGCATGGTTGCTCGCCGCACCCAGGTGATCACGGCGTCTGGTCGGTCCCAGCCGCGGGTGGCCGCGGTTGCCAGGGAAATTGCCATCGGTATTGACCTGCTCGTGCTCGGGCATCGAGACGTTGATTCCGCCAAGGCCGCAGAGCGGTTCGAGACGGCGATTGCGGTTCTTGAAGAAGCATCGACCCACGCATCAGCCGACCAGGGACTGCTGGCGATGTTCCGCCAGATCATCGTCGATGGACTCAGGGCGACGGGCATGAGCGGCGACGTGGCGCGCTCGTCGCTTCCTGCCCTCGAACTGCCGGCGACCGGTGGCGTGCGCCTGCCCCGCAGGCCGGGTGACCTGACGCCATGACGTGCCAGGGCTGAGAACCCCACTGCGCAAGAATCCGGCCCTTCTTGATTGAAGGGCCGGATTTCGTACCTTATGGACGCATTGCGGTCACATCACGGCGTCGCAGCAGCGGCGCGCCGATGACGGCAGCACACCCGAGCACCAGCAGACCAACACCCAGCCCCATCGCGGGAGTCAGCTGCCCACCGGTCGCGGCGAGTTCACCGTGCTGCACGGTAACGCTCGAAACGACGGTGACACCAGCCTCGGCGAATGTCAGGATGAGGTGGTGCTCACCGTTCGGCACGTTTGTCAGGTCGAGGTTGCCGGTCACGGTGCCGCTGTCCCACTGCACCGTGCCAAGCGCCACCGGGGCGGAGCGCATGTTTCCGATAGCGCTTGAGCGTGAGTCCTGCATCTTTTTGACGAAGTTCGTCATGAGGTCGAACGCGTCGTTGTACTTGTTGGTCAGGGATTGCAGGCGGAGCATGTCCATCTGCTGGCTGTTGGACGCCGAGTCAATCTGACCACGCAGGTTCGTGGCAAGCGCAGACGCGGACGCAGATCCGGTGCCAGCGGAAGCGGACAGGAACACATGCTCGACGCCGGCTGCCTTCACTGCGTTGCTGGCCGCCGTGAAAGCAGCCTCGGTCGGCGACGCGAGGTACGCGGTGACGGCGGACAGCGCGGTGTTCAGCGTCGCGATGCGCGCGTTGCGCGCCTGCACCTCAGTGAGCTGCGCGGCGAGTTGGGTGTTCAGCAGCGAGGCTCGCTCTTTCTGGACCGACATGAGGAGTGATTGGAGGTCCGTCGCCACGAACGAAATCTGATTGACGGTGAGCCCTGGCGCGCTAGCCGTGATGGGCGACACGAGCCCCATCAGCTGCTGCACCTGCTGTGGTGTGGGCTGCTGCGCGAAACCGAGCAGCTGATTCAACCTGTTGTTCACCGCGGTGCTCTGGTAGCCACCGGCGGACGTCGCGGCCAGAAGCGCATTCAGCTGCGCCTCACTGCTTCCGTCGAGTGCAGCACCCAGACTGCCGGCGTCACCGAACGTGACGGATGCCGTCGGCACCACAGGCAGCGGTGGGCCAGCGGTCGGCGTGGCGGTCGGGGTCGGTGTGGCCGGCACGGTTGGTGTGGATGTTGGCGTGGGTGTGGGCGTGGGTGTGGGAGTCGGCGTCGGCGTCGGTGATGGTGTGGTGCCGTGCGACACGACGTCGAACTGACGCTGGATCGCGAGCGCGGCCGGGCTCGTTCCGTCTGCCGGCAGCGCGAACGGCGGGTTGGCCGTGGATTGCTCCGCGGCGATGTCGTACCCCGTCGGCGGAGCGAAGGACACGCGGTAGTCCGCAGATCCGCTCGTGGGCAGCGCACCGGAGACGAACGTGCCATCGGCGGCGAGCGAGATCTGCTGCACGGCCGTTGCGCCGCTGGTGATGACGGCGGCGGCGCCGCTGAGATCGGTCAGTGGTGCCCCATCGGCGGTCGCGGTCATCGAACCGGACACCGTGCCGTACGTTCCCCACAGGGTGATGTTGACGGGAGTCCCGCTGCCGAGTCTGAACTCCGTTCGCGTCGTCGTGGGATTGAGGTCGCCGGGGGCTCCCGGCCATTCGGCATCCGCCACATAGCTGGTCTCGACACCCTCGACTGCAAGCTCAAGGATGCCATCGGCGTCGGTAGTGCCCGTCGCGACGACCGTGTCGTCGCCCTCCGCCTGACGCACAGCGATGTGCACGCCCGCGAGCGCCGCGGCATCCGTCCCGTTGTTGATGCTCACCGTGACAGAAACGGGGTGCACGGCCGTCTCGACCGCGTTTGCGGCCAGCGGCACCGTCACCATGGCCAGCCCCATCACGGCGGTGATCGCGCCGGCGATTCGTGCCCGCCTCGCAGTAACTCTGGCGTGCGTCGGCAATGTTGTGCGATCCCGGAGCGGACGATGCATGTGGAACCTTTCAGTAGTGGAGACGCCGCCAAGCATGGACTCAGTCCAAACTTGGATGCAATCCAAAACTATACTCAGTATTGTGGGTGGAGGGGTCGAGCGAGGGAGAAAGCGTGTCTGAGGGACTCAGAGAGCTCAAGATGCGCGCTGCTCGACGAGCGATGGAGCACGCTGCGGTCGATCTCGCCTATGACGAAGGCGTTCGGGCGGTCACGGTTGATCGGGTGTGCGCGGCGGCGATGGTGTCCCGCAGCACCTTCTTCAACTATTTCTCCTCTCTCGACCAGGCCATCTTCGGATCCGCGCTGGTCTTTGATCCGAGCCTCACCGCTGACATCCTCATGCGGCATCCCCGTGACCTGGTGGTCGCGGCGAGCCTGATCGTGATGGAGTCCGTCCGCGGTCAAGCCGATGACACATTGACCCAGCGGCGGTTCGCGCTCTTCGCGCGAGAGCCGGGAACCGCTAGTTCTGTCTCGTGGTCGAGCGACGAGAGCCGTGAGCGCTTGGTCGCCGTGATCACTGCGTGGCTCGACGAGCATCCGGAATTCGCCCGATTGGGCGACGCTGACCACGCCACCGAAGCCCGTCTGACGGTTGGGCTCTCGATCGCGCTCGGAGACGAGGTGCTTCGGCATGTCCGCGAGGTCGACGGGGAGTTCCCCATCGACCTCGAGACGTTCCATACTGCACGGCGCCAGATGGCGGCGATCAGTACGCCGGCTGAGTGACTGCCTGGCACGTGGTGCCCGTCACTCGGTGACTGGCGCCTGCTGCGTGCTACCTCTTCATTTTGTCGGCGATGATCTGCATCACCGACGTGTCTGCGAGAGTCGTCGTGTCGCCGATCTCACGGCCTTCGGCAACATCGCGCAGCAGGCGGCGCATGATCTTTCCTGATCGCGTCTTCGGCAGTTCGTTCACAACAAAGATCTGCCGCGGCCTGGCAATGGCCCCGATCTGCTGTGCAACGTGAGCCCGCAAAACCTCTGCGACGTCTTCGTGTGATGCGGCATCCGTTTGACTGGCCTTGATGATGACGAACGCCACGACAGCCTGGCCTGTTGTCTCGTCGGCCGCTCCGACAACCGCTGCCTCTGCAGTGAGCGGATGCGCGACCAGCGACGACTCAATTTCTGCCGTCGAGAGGCGGTGGCCAGAGACGTTCATCACGTCGTCGACACGACCGAGCAGCCAGATGTCGCCGTCGTCGTCGAGGCGCGCTCCGTCGCCCGCGAAGTAGGCGGGCGCGATCGGGGTGCCGTTGAATTTGTCCCAGTACGTCTCCTTGAAGCGTTCAGGGTCGCCCCAGATGCCGCGCAGCATGGCCGGCCACGGTTCCTTGACCACGAGGAGCCCGCCATTGCCGTTTCCGACGTGCGTGCCCCCATCGTCGACGACGTCGATGCTGATGCCGGGAATCGGCACCTGTGCGGCGCCTGGCTTGGTCGAGGTGACCCCGGCAAGCGCGGAGATCATGATGCCGCCGGTCTCGGTCTGCCACCAGGTGTCGACCACGGGCGTGATGTTGTTTCCGATGACCTCTCGGTACCACATCCATGCCTCAGGGTTGATGGGTTCACCCACCGAACCGAGCACGCGCAGGCTGGTCAGGTCGAATTCCTGCGGGATCTGCCTGCCCAGCTTCATGAAGGTGCGGATGGCGGTCGGCGCGGTGTACAGGATGCTCACCTTGTACTTCTCGATGATCTCCCACCAGCGACCGGGGTGCGGGCTGTCGGGGGTTCCTTCGTACAGCACCTGCGTCGCGCCATTGGCGAGCGGGCCGTATGCCACGTAGGTGTGGCCGGTGATCCAGCCGACGTCGGCGGTGCACCAGTAGACATCCGTCTCAGGGTGCAGGTCGAACACGTTCCTGTGGGTGAAGGCCGCCTGGGTGAGGTATCCGCCGCTGGTGTGCAGGATGCCCTTCGGCTTGCCCGTCGTCCCTGACGTGTACAGGATGAACAGCGGATTCTCGGCGGGGAATGCCTCCGCCGTGTGGTCGAGGTCGGCAGCGCCCAGCGCATCGTGCCACCAGATGTCGCGGTCGTTCCATTCGACGTCCTGGCCGGTGCGCTTGACGACGAGAACGTTGCGCACCGTCGAGTCGCCGCTCTGCAGCGCTGCGTCAACAGCGGGCTTCAGGGCGGAGGCGCGGCCCTTGCGGTAGCCGCCGTCAGCGGTGATCACGAGCACAGCGCTGGCGTCGTCGATGCGGGAGCGCAGGCTCTCTGCGCTGAAGCCGCCGAAGATCACAGAGTGCACCGCACCGAGGCGTGCCACGGCGAGCATGGCAATGACGGCCTCAGGAATCATCGGAAGGTAGATGGCGACCCTGTCGCCTGCCTTGATGCCGAGGCTGGCGAGCACGTTCGCGGCCCGCTTCACCTCTGCGGTGAGCTCGGCGTACGTGAGTGAGCGCGAGTCGCCTGGTTCACCCTCGAAATGCAGGGCGACGCGGTCGCCATTACCAGCCAGCACATGGCGGTCGAGGCAGTTGTACGCCACATTGAGGCGGCCGTCCTCGAACCACTTCGCGAAGGGGGGATTCGACCAGTCAAGGGTGCGGGTGAATGGCCTGTGCCAATGAATCAGGTCACGTGCCTGCTCCGCCCAAAAGCCCAGCCGATCATCGGCCGCCGCTGCATACAGCGCGGGCGTGGCGACGGCGTGTTCCTGAAAGTCAGGGGTGGGTGGGAACTGACGAGTTTCGTCGAGCAGGTGATCAATCTGGACGCTCATTGTTCTGTGTCGCTCCTTTGCGCTACGTTCCGGTGGGCGTGCTGCCTGCCCGTGAAGAACCTTACTCTTTCGCGGGTTGCCGCAGATCGGCAGCGAAATAGGACGAAACCTCCGCCTAGCATGCCGGAGCGACCCGGCAGCACGCGCCGAGTGTCATTGGGGCGTCGAGGAGAGCTGACACGCTCTGCGGTCGAGCAATTCGCCGCGGAACAATCCGGGGAATGCCCCTGTAAACACAGCGAAACCTTGGGATTTCCAATGTTTTTGCCGTGCAGCAGCCTTGCCCCCAGTTTTGAGGGCATTGGGACTTGCGAATATCGGCTGAGCGCGTACTATTAGACCTGTGTGGATGAAAGTCCTCACCTGCAGTGCGTGATGTTCCCCCCAACTAGCGCATTGCCGAGGCGGCACCTGTTCCCCCCAATAGGTGCCGCCCCCCTTTTTTTAAGCCCCGGCTTGTGAGCCCGGCGGTGAGGCCCGGCGCCCACGTCCGGCACGTCCTGCACCGGTGGACGATCTGCTGATCCGTCCACAGCCTCGCGTCCGCCACAGTCGCGCGCCCTGCTGGGTACGTATCGTGCTGGCATGTTCGCTCCCTTCGACGATGTTCCGTTCGGCAATGCGGTGGCCGCGAGTGCGCCGTTCACCAGCCAGGACCGTTTTGTGGCTGTGTCGCCGCGTGATCGCGCAGCGAGCCCCGGCCCCGTAGCCGTTGGAGCCGCGAGACCTGGCGCTACGCTCGCTGGCCCTCTGAGCTCTGGCGCTACGGGCTCTGGCGCTACACGCGATGATCCCGAGCTGCCGCCGCGGGCGACAGCGACCAGCGACGACGCAGCACTCGACATCTCGGCGCTCGGTCCCCTGGCAGATTTTGCGAGCGCCCCCGGCGTCACTGACCTGTGCGTGAACGGGGAGTCAGGCCTTTGGACTGACGACGGGCGAGGTCTGGCCTGGCAACCGCTCTGGCGACTCGATGAACCGAGCGTTCGCGCTCTGGCCGTCAAGCTCATCGCGCTCGGCGGGCGACATATCGATGAAGCAAGTCCCTGTGTTGATGTGCGATTGGGAGACGGCATCCGCGTTCATGCGGTCTTGCCACCCATTTCAAGCACGGGAACGCTGCTGTCGATACGCCTGCCCAGCCGCACCCGGCTGAGCTTGGCGGCGCTGGCCGATGCCGGCCTGTGCGGAACCGAAGCCCGAATTGGTGCAACCGATGACGACGCCGTGCTGCCGCGTCTCCGCGCGATCGTGGCAGCCCGCGAAAACTTCCTGATCACCGGCGCGGCAGGGAGCGGCAAGACCACTCTCCTGGCCGCGATGCTGGGTGAGGTTCCGGCGGGGGAGCGCATCGTGGTCATCGAAGACGTCGCTGAGCTGCGGATCGAGCATCCGCACGTCGTCGGTCTTGAAGGGCGACAGGCAAACCTGGAGGGTGCTGGCCAGGTGGGGCTTGAGCGACTGGTGCGTGAGGCGCTGCGAATGCGGCCTGATCGGCTGGTGTTGGGGGAGTGCCGCGGCAGCGAGGTGCGGGAACTGTTGGCCGCACTGAACACCGGGCATGACGGCGGGGCTGGAACGCTGCACGCGAACTCGGTGGACGACGTCCCCGCCCGACTCGAGGCCCTGGGCGCGCTCGCGGGAATGAGCCAGGAGGCGATTGCGCGTCAAACAGTCAGTGCGTTGAGCTGGGTCGTGCACCTGGAGCGGGCTGAGGGTGTCCGGCGGGTGCGCACGATTGCCCGATTCGAGCTTGATGGGCGCGGCCGGCTGGCTGTGGCGAGCGGATGACGGCGCGAATGACAGTGCGGACGACGACGCGGTTGACCCGGAGCTTGATGACATTGCGCCGAGCGCGCCGCACCGGTGAGCTGCCGATTGAACGGGTCGCATCGCTCGTCCAACGAATCGCTGTGTTGCTGAGCGCCGGCGTCTCGCCTGTTGCCGTCTGGGGCTACCTCGGCGTGGCCGATGGCCAAGCGGGTGACGACAGCGTCGGCGAAGACAGTGTGGTGCAGGCCGCGGCCCGGGCTGGGCCACGCGGGGAGAGCGTCGCCGACGCCATCGCCGTGGCTGCCAGGCCGCTGGATGAGCAGTCAGCGGCGGCCTGGAATGGAATCGCGGCAGCCTGGCAGGTGGCAACTGAGGCGGGTGCGCCGCTGTCGACCTGCTTGCGGAGCCTTGCCTCCTCGTTCAGGGAGCTCGGTCAGGGGCAGCGCGAGCTTGAGGTGGCATTGGCTGGTCCGCAATCGACGGCACGAATGGTGATGTGGCTTCCCGCTGTCGGGATCCTGCTTGGCCTGCTGATGGGATTCGACACGCTGGGCACCCTGTTGACGACCGCCCCTGGCTTGCTCTGCCTGGCGGCGGGGGGAGCGCTGATGCTCGGAGGTGCGGGCTGGAACCGCAGGCTCGTGCGGGCCGCCGGACGGCGAACCGCGACCCCGGGGTTGGAATGCGACCTGATGGCCATCGCCATGTCAGGCGGCGGTTCCCTGGCGGGCGCCAGAGAACTCGCACACCGCGCGGCAACCCGCTTTGGGATTGCGACGGCGCACTCCGACGCTGTGATCCAATCCGTCCTCGAGCTGTCGGAGCGCGCAGGGGTGCCTGCGGCGGAGCTCTTACGGAGCGAGGCCGCACACCTGCGTCTCGTGGAAAGTACCGAGGGTCAGCGGCAGGCTGCAACCCTGGCGGTGACCCTGATGCTGCCACTAGGACTCTGCATCCTGCCGTCGTTCATGCTCGTCGGCGTTGCGCCGCTGCTGATCTCGATCGTGTCCTCCACATTCGGTTCGCTCTGACGTTCTCCACGGATCCCCGGCTGCGCGCCTGGGTACTCGGTTGCTGGCGGATGCTGATTATGCCCGTGCCGATCCAATTGACACCCGGGACGCCGAGAGGTTCGTCCGGGCGCAAACACAAGGAGAAGAACCCATGCCAACAGTGCGAATGACGACTGAACAATCCGGTGGGCGGGCGCGAGGGCTCCGGAGGCGCGGCATCCGCTCGTTCCTGAGCGCAAGGCTGGCCGGAGTGCGGAGGCTGGCCAGAGCGCGGAGGCTGGCGGGAGACACGGGCGCCGCGACAGCTGAGTATGCCGTGGCCACGATGGCCGCTGTCGGGTTTGCCGGCCTGCTCATCGTCATCCTGCGGGGCGACGAGGTGCGGGGGATCCTGACGGACCTGGTGCGGAATGCGTTGTCGGTGGGGTGACCCGCAGCGCGAGACGGGCAGTGTGACAGCAGAGTTCGCCACCGTATTGCCTGCAGTGGTCCTGGTGCTCGGGTGCTGCCTGGGGGCGGTCGCCATGCTGGGGCAACAGGTGCGGCTCGCGGACGCCGCGGCTGACGCTGCCAGGTCGCTCGCCAGGGGTGACGACGAGGGGAGGGCTGCTGGCCTGGCCGCTCGCGCCGGCGCTGGTGTGACGCTGGTCACCGAGCGCCAGGGAGAGTTCACGTGTGCGACGCTGCGTGCTCCGGCGGCGATCGGCCCGTTCGCGGCGCTCGGACTTGTCGTCGAGGCATCGTCGTGCGCGCTGGCGGGAGGGCTGTGAACCGCTGGCGCCGTGGCCGCTGGAACCGCTGGCAGAGCGGCGCGACCGGCGAGCATGACGAGGGATCCGGCACCATCCTCGGCGTGGCCGTCATCGCCGCGACCATGCTCGTCACGGCGCTGGTCGTCACGACATTCGCAGTGTTGGCCACCCACCAAACGGTGCTGAATGCGGCGGATGCGGCCGCGCTCGCGGCAGCAGACACAGCATCAGGTGCGGTTGCCGGCATCCCCTGCGATGCCGCGGCTCATGCGGCCGTTCTCAACGGGGCAATGCTGGCCTCGTGCACCATCGACGGCCTCGTCTCCGACGTGGTGGTCGAACGTGCAGCCGGTCCTTTTACAGTGCGGTCCAGGTCGCGAGCCGGTCCGCCTGGCCCAGCCGAAGAGTAGAGAGGGGAAGCGCGGCCTGACGGGGCTGTACTATTCGAATACAGCTTCAAGGTAGCGATAGTCAACGGCGCTCGGCCGATCTGGATTTTCAGAACCTTCGAATTCCAGTCCGGCGCCGCGTGCGTACAAGTACCGCTTGTTACTCGCGTTGACGGGGATCTTCAGCTGCGGTTGCGGATCACCTGATTGCAGGAACTCCACGGTGATGGTTTTGCCCTCAAGGGGGCCGTCCGTCAGCTTGGCCGTGTACGTGCCCATTGATGCTGTAGCCATGCTTCCATTGTCCTCAGGAACCGTTGAGGGGCAAGGGGGCACGGGTCTCATCGCAGAGGCGTGGGTCAGAGTCCCGCCCGCGGGGCTCACGGCAAACGCTGAACAAACGTGCAGCACACTGAATGAGGCACACTTTCCACTCCTATGTGTATGGTGTGCCTTGTTCCCATCACATATAAGAGGAGTCTGGTGCCAGGCACTAAGAAGCTGGTCATCGTTGAGTCGCCGACCAAGATGAAGTCAATCGCGCAGTATCTGGGCGATGGCTACGAGGTACTGTCCTCCGTCGGTCACATTCGCGACCTGGTCGAACCCAAGAACCTGCCACCTGAGCTCAAAAAGGGTGGGCTGGGCAAGTTCTCTGTCGACGTCGACAACGGGTTCGAACCGTACTACGTCGTGTCTGACTCCAAGAAAAAGACAGTCGCCGAGCTGAAGCGCGCGCTGAAGAACGCCGACGAACTCCTGCTCGCAACTGATGAGGACCGCGAGGGAGAAGCCATCGCGTGGCACCTGCTGCAGGTGCTGGCACCCAAGGTTCCCGTTCGTCGCATGGTGTTCCACGAGATCACGAAAGACGCCATCCTGGCGGCCAAGGACAACACTCGCGAACTCGACACAGCACTCGTGGATGCCCAGGAAACCCGCCGCATCCTTGACCGCCTGTATGGATACGAGATCTCGCCCGTGCTGTGGCGCAAGGTCGGCCCTGGTCTGTCCGCCGGACGGGTGCAGTCCGCTGCCACCCGACTCGTCGTCGACCGCGAACGCGAACGCCTGGCGTTCGTCTCTGCCAGCTACTGGGACCTGATTGCGCAGCTCGCGGCATCCGCTGACAGCGATGCTGCCGGCTTCGACGCCAAGCTCGTGCGCATCAACGGTGACCGCATCGCCACCGGGGCAGACTTCGATGACACCGGCAAGCTGAAGCCCAAGGTGCAGGCCGCCGTGCTCGATGAGGCCGGGGCCCTCGCCCTGGCAGAGGCGCTGCGGAAGCCCGACGTCGACCTCACGGTCACCAAGGTGGCATCGAAGCCGTACCGCCGCAGCCCCGCCGCGCCATTCACGACCTCGACGCTGCAGCAGGAAGCCGCCCGCAAGCTGCGCTTCACCGCGCGCCAGACCATGAGCGTTGCCCAGTCGCTCTACGAAAACGGCTACATCACCTATATGCGAACCGACTCACCGTCGCTCTCGCAGCAGGCGATCGGCGCTGCGCGCACGCAGGCTGCAGCCCTTTACGGGCCCGAAACCGTGCCGGAATCGCCGCGCCTGTACAAGGGCAAGAGCAAGAACGCGCAGGAGGCGCACGAGGCGATCCGCCCGTCTGGTGACACCTTCCGCACCCCGGCATCCCTCTCATCCAGCCTCCGTGGCAACGACTACAAGCTCTATGAACTGATCTGGAAGCGCACCGTCGCCTCGCAGATGGCCGACGCCACCGGTTCGACGGCATCCGTCACCATCTCTGCGGGCCCGACCGGCCCGTCTGACCAGCCATCGGCATCCGGTGTCGTCGCCGAGTTCGCGGCGAGTGGAACCGTCATCACGTTCCGCGGCTTCATGCTCGCGTACGAGGAATCGCGTGACGAAGAGCGAAACGCCGCGTCAGACCCGACCGAATCGAAGCTCCCGCCGCTCACGGAGGGCCAGGTTCTGAACCTCGTCGACGTGGAAGCCAAGGGACACGAGACCACGCCGGCCGCCCGCTACACAGAGGCCAGCCTGGTGAAGAAGCTCGAAGAGCTCGGCATCGGCCGTCCGTCGACGTACGCGTCGATCATTTCAACGATCACCGACCGCGGTTACGTCACCCCGCGCGGCCAGGCACTCATCCCGAACTGGATCGCCTTCTCCGTGGTGCGGTTGCTCGAGGACTACTTCGGTGACCTGGTCGAATACGACTTCACCGCCGAAATGGAGAACGACCTCGACCGCATCGCAGACGGCGAAGCAGAGCGCGTCGACTGGCTGACCAGCTTCTACTTCGGCTCAGACAAGCACAAGGGCCTCCGCCAGGTCATCGACAACCTGGGTGAGATCGACGCGAAGGCCGTCAACTCGGTCAGGATCGCCGACGACATCACGCTGCGCATCGGCAAGTACGGTCCCTACCTCGAGACCATTGATCCGGATGCCGCCCCCGACGCTCCTCCGCGTCGCGTCAACATCCCGCCGGAACTGGCTCCGGATGAACTGACCGCCGCAAAGGCACGCGAGCTCATCGAGGCTCCCGTCGTCACCGACCGCGTCATTGGCGTGAACCCGGAGAACGGCAAGAACGTCGTGGCCAAGGACGGCCGATTCGGACCGTACGTGACCGAGGTCGATCCAGAGCCAGAAGTCGATCCTGCTGCGGCATCCGTTGCCGCCGCACCCGCGGTGACAGAGACCGTCGACGCTGCCACCGGTGAGGTCACGGAAACGAAGCCGAAGAAGAAGGCCGCGGCCAAGAAGACTGCGCTGCCCAAGGCTCGCACCGCCTCACTGTTCAAATCGATGGACCTCGCGTCGATCGACCTGGACACCGCGCTCCGCCTGCTCGACCTGCCGCGCACCGTCGGCGTTGACCCTGAGTCTGGCGAAGAGATCCTTGCGCAGAATGGCAAGTTCGGTCCGTACCTGAAAAAGGGAACGGATACTCGTTCACTCACCAGCGAAGACCAGATCTTCGAACTTGACCTGCCTGGCGCCCTCGAACTGTTCGCTCAGCCCAAGTACGGGGCACGTCGCGCTTCCAGCGCGCTCAAGGAATTCGAGGCCCCAGACCCGGAGAGCGGCAAGGCGATCAAGATCAAGGACGGTCGTTTCGGCGCATACGTGACCGACGGCGTCACCAACGCGACGATTCCGAAGTCCGAGAGCATCGAAGACATCGACTTCGACCGTGCTGTGCAGATTTTGGCCGACAAGCGTGCCAAGGGACCGGCGAAGCCGCGCGCCAAGGCGCCAGCCAAGAAGAAGCCCGTAGCCAAGAAGCCGGCAGCGAAGAAGCCCGCAGCCAAGAAGACGACTGCGGCGAAGACGACGGCGGCAAAGACAACGGCCACCAGCGCTGCGCGTTCGGCGGCAGCGAAGAAAGCCGCTGCAACCAGGGCGGCGAACAAGGCAGCCGCTGCAGCCGCGGAGTCTGCGACGTCGTGACCGGTTTGTTCATCACCCTTGAGGGCGGCGACGGCTCAGGCAAGACGACCCAGGCCGAACTACTGACCGACTGGCTCGAGGAGCAGGGGCATACCGTGCTGCGCTCCCGCGAGCCAGGCGGAACGGATGTCGGCGTCGCGATTCGCGAGATTGTGCTGCATCACCGCGGCGACATCGCGCCGCGCGCTGAGGCCCTGCTCTATGCAGCTGACCGCGCCCACCACATCAGCACGAAGGTTCGGCCGGCTCTCGCGCGCGGTGAAATCGTGGTGCAGGATCGCTACATCGACTCATCCGTCGCCTACCAGGGCGCCGGCCGAGTTCTCGGTGCCGACGAGGTGCGCGACCTGTCCATGTGGGCGGCTGAAGGCTTGCTGCCCGACCTCACCATCCTGCTCGATCTCGACGAATCGGCAGCGCGGTCACGCCTGAACGCGGCCAACAAGCGGTTCGACCGCCTGGAGGCCGAAAAGGGCGAGTTCCACGCCAGGGTGCGCGCGGCTTTCCTCGACCTCGCGGCCGCGGAACCCGACAGATTCATCGTGCTCGATGCTGATGCAGCGCCAGAAACGATCGCCGCTGCCATTCGGGAACGCGTCAGCGCGCTGCTGGCTGCCCGCAGCTAGCGGCACGCAGCGATCTGTCGGACGCGAACGGTACCCTTGCCTAATGGGAATCTGGGACGGACTGACGGGTCAAGCGGAGGCCATCGCCATTTTCCGTGCCGCAGCCGAACGGGTGGCGCTTCCTGCCGCTCCTGACGGATCAGTCTCACCGTCATCCGCCGGCGCCACCACGTCGACCTCCAGCGCCTCCATGACCCATGCCTGGCTGATCACGGGCCCGCCAGGGTCAGGTCGATCCAACCTGGCATTCGCCTTCGCGACGGCCCTGCTCAGCCCCGGCGACGAGGTGGGCGATGAAGCGGCCAGGCGACAGGTCGATGCGCGCACCCACCCAGACCTCACTGTGCTCTCCACAGAGGGCGTCATCATCAAGATGGAGTCGGTGAAAGAGGTTGTGGCGAGGTCACAGTACTCGCCCTCCATTGGTCGCTATCGAGTCATCGTCGTTGAAGACGCAGACCGGATGGTGGAGCGCACGTCGAACGTGCTGCTCAAGGCTCTCGAAGAACCACCGGAGCGCACGGTCTGGATTCTCTGTGCGCCAAGCGAAGCCGACCTGCTTCCCACCATCCGTTCGCGCGTCCGCACCGTTCGCCTTCGAGTCCCGAGCGTCGAAGACGTCGCCGACCTGCTGGTGGCGCGCGACGGGGTCGACGCCGACATCGCCCTGCGCGCGGCGCGCGAGGCGCAGAGCCACATCGGTATGGCCCACCGCCTTGCCACCAACGCTGAGGCACGGACCCGGCGCGACGAGACGCTGCGTACAGCCCTCGGCATCCGCTCGGTGTCTGCTGCCGTGATGGCCGCCGCCCGGTTGCTGTCCATTGCCGGCGATGACGCGAAGGCCATCACGATTGAGCGCGATGCCCAGGAGCGAGAGGGCGTGCTGCGTTCGCTCGGCGTTGCGTCAGGCCAGTCGATTCCACCAGCGCTTCGGGGCCAGCTGAAAGCTCTGGAAGACGACCAGAAGCGTCGTGCAACGCGAAGCCTGCGGGATGGCATCGACCGCATCCTGGTCGACCTGGTGTCGCTGTACAGGGACATCATGATGGTGCAGCTCGGCAGAACGTCAACGGTGATCAATCTCGAACTCCTTCCGGAGCTGGAAGCGGCCGCCGCAGCCACCAGCCCGGCGGCGTCGCTGGCCACCATGGACGCGATCACCCTCGCCCGACAGCGAATCGAATCAAACGTTGCCCCAGCCCTTGCTCTCGAGGCAATGCTCGTCACGGCGATCAGACGCTGAACGCCCCCGCTACGAAAGAGGAACCCGTGACCACGACTCGCCCCAGAAGATCAGCCAGGGCCGGCGTTTCACTCGCCGCAGCGCTCGTCGTGACCATCGGATTGAGCGGGTGCGTGTCGTGGTTCATGCCCCAGCAGCCCTTGTCCACTTCGGTGCCGACGGGCGAAAAGGTTGATGCTGCGCTTCAACCGTTCTACGAGCAGGTGCTCAGCTGGGCCGACTGCGGCGACGACCTGCAGTGCGCGACAGCGACGGCGCCGCTCGACTGGGCAGACCCAGCCGCCGGAGACATCGATCTGGCGATGGTGCGGCATACCGCCACGGGGCCTGACCGGCTCGGTTCGTTGCTCGTGAATCCCGGCGGCCCCGGCGCCTCCGGCTACGACTTCGTGAAGGAAAACGTCGACTACGCCACAGACGAGAAACTGCAGGCGGCGTACGACATCGTCGGGTTTGATCCGCGCGGTGTCGGTAAGTCCAGTGCCGTGGCCTGCTTCGACGCAGAGCAGATGGATGACTACTTGTACGGCATCCCGACCGCGGCGCGGGGAACGGATGAGTGGATCAGCGAGCTCGAGGCATCTGCGGCCGAATTCGGCGCGGCATGCCAGGACGAGACCGGTCCCCTCCTCGGCCACGTTGACACGGTGAATGCCGCACACGACCTCGACCTGATGCGCGCGATCCTCGGAGACACCCAGCTCAACTACCTCGGGTACTCGTACGGCACCTTCCTGGGCGCCACCTATGCAGAGCTCTACCCCGACAAGGTCGGTCGGATGGTGCTCGATGGCGCCGTCGACCCCTCAACCAGCAACTTCGACGTGACCCGCATCCAGGCCCAGGGCTTCGAGAGCGCATTGCGGGCCTACCTGGCCGATTGCCTCAGCAGCACGTCATGCCCGTTCTCCGGAACGGTCGACGACGCCATGGCCACCATCCGGGCGCTGCTCGACTCGGTTGATGCGAACCCGATCAGTGCAGCGGATGGCCGCCAGCTCGGCTCAAGCGCCCTGTTGACGGCGATTATCTATCCGCTCTACCAAGCGGATGCCTGGAGCTACCTCAGCGAAATGCTGACCAGCGTGATGCAGGGCGATGCCGAGTACGCATTCCAGTTCGCCGATGCCTACAACGGCCGGAATGCAGACGGCACGTACCTCGACAACTCCACCGAAGCGTTCACCGCCATCAACTGCGTTGACTACAGCTACAACGACGATCCGGCCAGCATGCGGGCGCAGGCGGCAGAGATTGAAGCCGCCGCGCCGACGATCGGCACCTATATGAGCTTTGGCGACATCGGCTGCGCGAACTGGCCGTACGCGTTCACGGGCGAGCGCTCAGAAATCCACGCGGCAGGCGCTGCCCCCATTCTCGTGATCGGCACAACGAATGACCCCGCAACACCCTACGTCTGGGCGCAGAGTTTGGCCGCCCAACTCGACAGCGGACACCTTGTCACCTTCGACGGTGAAGGGCACACTGCTTACAACAAATCAAACGCCTGCGTGAATGACGCGGTCGACAACTATCTGCTCTCGGGAACGGTTCCGGCTGAAGACCCGATGTGCTGATCGTTGGCTGCGCGGGCGGCGTGGTCCGGCAGTAGGGCCGAGCTACGCCTATGTGCCAGTGAGATGAAAGCATGTCGAATAATTCAGAAGTCGGGCTGAGGGCGCGGAAACGCGCGGCGACACAGCTGAAGATCCAGCATGCGGCATTGTCGCTGGTGCTGGAACGCGGTATCGAGCACACGACGATCGACGAGATCAGTCGGATGGCGAACATTTCCCCGCGCACGTTCTTCAACTACTTTCCGACGAAAGATGCTGCCCTCGTCGGAGACATTCCCGGGTTTGCCTCTGAAGAATCGCTGGAGAAATTCGTGAATGCCGGGCCTGGCGGCCCAATCCTCGTCCAGCTTGAGGAGCTCCTGATCACCAACCTCCAGCCCCTAGAAGAAGACGAGGAACTACATCAGCTCAGGCACGAGGTGTTGCTGGGCAATTCGCAGTTGATCGGCATGAGAATGTCGACGTTGCGAGGATTCGAAGGTCGGATGCAAGACCTGCTGGAGAGGCGCCTGGCCATCGATCACCCAGAGCTGGCCGAAGACTCACAATTGCTGACTGAACAGGCATTGCTCTACACCTTGGTCGCTGTTGCCGCGATGCGGCACGCCTGGAGATGCTGGGCGGATTCGGCGGGGGAGACCAAACTGGCCGATCGGGTGAAGAGCTCATTCCGTGATGTGTACAAGATTGCTCTCGAGACACGCTAAGCTTGTTTGCTGTGTCACCGAGCGGTTTTGAAAAGAACCGCTCACGCCGCCTTAGCTCAGTCGGTAGAGCGATTCACTCGTAATGAATAGGTCATCAGTTCGATTCTGATAGGCGGCCCCACATCGCACTTGGCCACCAGCCCGAAAGGGTTGGTGGCCATTCTGCATTCAGGACCGAGGCATCAGTGTGCAGCCGATAGGCTCCATTGCATGACTGCACTTCGATGGGGAATTCTGGCCACGGGCAATATCGCCCACCAATTCACGAGCGACCTCCTGGAGAACGGTTTCACCGTTCAGGCCGTTGGTTCCCGTTCGCAAGAATCGGCCGACGCGTTCGCCGCCGAGTTCGGTATCCCGGTCGCGCACTCAAGCTATGAAGCGCTCGCGAACGACCCTGATGTCGACATCGTCTACATTTCAACACCGCATCCGCTGCATGCCAGCAATGCGGCGCTGATGCTCAACGCCGGCAAGCATGTCCTGATCGAAAAGCCGATCGCGGTGAACGCGGGCGAAGCTCAGGTCATCGCCGACCTGGCGGCCGAGAAGGGCCTGCTCGTGCTGGAGGCCATGTGGACCAGGTTCCTGCCCCACATGGTACGCATCAGGGAGATCCTGGCCGCTGGCACCCTCGGCAACGTTCACACGCTCATCGCCGACCACACGCAGGACCTGACGGATGACCCCGCTCACCGCATCAACGCCCTCGAGCTCGGTGGCGGCGCGCTGCTCGACCTCGGAATCTACCCGCTCTCCTTCGCGCACGAGCTGTTCGGCGACCCGGAGACGGTGCTTGCCAGCGCCACTTTCAAGGAGACCGGCGCCGACGCGCAGGTCGCCACCATCTTCCGATACGCCGGTGGACAGATCGCCTCGACGCTGTCGGCCAGCGACACCAAGGGGCCGAACACCGCGACCGTGCTGGGAACGGATGCCAGGATCGACATCGACGCCGTGTGGTACTCAGCGACGTCGTTCAGGGTCGTTTCGAGCGAGGGTGACGTGCTTGAGTCGTACGCCTCCAACGTTCGGGGCCGCGGCATGCACTTCCAGGCCGCGGAGGCCGAGCGCCTCATCGGTGAGGGACACATCGTGAGCGACATCCTGAGCCCGGCGCAGTCTGTCGCGATCATGAAGACCCTCGACGCTGTTCGCGCCGAGATCGGCCTCGTGTACCCGGGCGAATAAGCCGGTACCGCGGCGGTTCTCTCACCAGCGACAGCTAAAATACCCCAATGCACGATTCCGATGATTCGCCCCGCACTGTCCCTGAGCCAGATGCCGCCGGCGTCGAACCACAGGGCGGATCAGCGACGGGTATCGCATCGTTCTTCTCCCGGCACCGCCGCGCTGCGCTGATCACCGGCGGTGCGGTGGCGTTTGCCCTGCTCGGCACCGGAGCCGTTGTCGCCGGCGCGTCAGCCGGCAGTACGGCCGCTCCTGGTGCCGCAGGTGCGACGACGTCGACGTCGGCGGCACCGGATGCGACAGCAGACCCGGCCAGACCAGTGCCAGGGGCAGACACGGCGGCCAGCCGTCTCCGCACGTGCTCCGTTGCCGGGCTGGCCTCAGACAGCCGGCTGGGCAGTTTCCAGGCGCAGGTCGTCAACGCGAACACGGGCGAGGTGCTCTTCGACCGCGGCGGCACGACGCCAGCCCGCACAGCCAGCGTGCTGAAGATCCTGACATCCGCTGCAGCACTCAGCGTGCTTGGCCCCGACTATCGGGCGATCACCACCGTGGTGAAGGGCGCAGAACCCGGCACCGTCGTGCTGGTCGGCGGCGGCGACATCACGCTGTCGCGACTGCCATCAGGGGAAGACTCTGCGTACGCGGGAGCGGCGCACCTTGACGCCCTGGCCAGCCAGACGATTGCGGCCTGGGACGCTGACCCGGCCAATGCCGGCAACCCGATCACCAACCTGGTTCTCGATTCATCGCTGTTCGGCGACCCGGCCTGGGAGCCGAGCTGGAACACCAAGGAGCTCTACGACGGGTACATGCCGGAGATCACGGCGCTCCAGGTCGACGGCGACCGGGCCAATCCGGCGCGCAGCACCTCGACCCGGAGCGACGACCCCGTTGGGCGTGCCGGTGAGGCATTCGCAGACGAGCTGGGCGGTGATGTCACGGTGACCCGCGGCACGGCGCCCGCAGGCGCACCCACGCTCGCCGCCGCACAATCGCAACCCGTCTCTACGCTGATCAAGCAGTCTCTGCTCGTCTCCGACAATGCGCTGGCGGAGATGCTGGCCAGACTCGTCGCGGTGAAGTCGGGCGCTGGGAACACCTTCGCCGCGCTGCAGCAGTCCACCGTCGCCGGCCTCCAGCCATACGGAATCGACACAACGGGCATCGTCATCGCCGACGGTTCAGGGCTGAGCGACAACAATGCTGTGCCGCCGTCGTACCTCACCCAGCTCTTCGTCAAGATCAACGCCAGGGAGGGAGACCTTGGCATCATTTTCGATGGTCTCCCTGTTGCCGGCGGCGACTCCGGCTCGCTGTCGTACAGCGACCGATTCACCGGGGCCAACTCGGCTGCCGATGGCGCCGTCTTCGCCAAGACCGGCTGGATCGACACCGGTTACACGCTCGCCGGCATCATTCACGCCGCAGACGGCACCCCGCTCACCTTTGCCGTTTACGCACTCGATGATGTGAGCGACAATGCGAAGATAGCGATCGACACCATCACCACAGGTTTCTTCAACTGCGGAGACAACCTGTCGAACAACTAAGTGAGGGAATCCGTGACGCGCGCACTGTTCATCATCGACGTTCAGAACGACTTCACCGAGGGAGGTGCGCTGGCCGTTGACGGCGGTCGCGGCGTGGCCGCCGGCGTGAGCGCCCTGCTTGCGGGCCACCCAGATGCGTACGACTGGGTCTTCGCCTCACGCGACTGGCACGACATTGACAACGACAATGGCGGCCACTTCGCCCGGGACGATGCCCCCGACTACGTCGACACGTGGCCGGTGCACTGCGTGGCTGGCACGACCGGTGCTGAGTACCACCCCGCCCTGGTGACGGATGCCATCTCCTTCCACATTCGGAAGGGCCAGGGTAAACCTGCGTACTCCATCTTCGAAGGACACACCGAAGCCGGTGAAACGGTGGGCGACCTCCTCACAGAGCACGGCGTGACAGAGATCGACCTCGTGGGACTTGCCACCGACCACTGCGTACGCGCATCAGCCCTCGATGCGCTTGAGCACGGGCAGCACGTGCGGATCCTCACCGACCTCATCGCAGGAGTGGCCGCGGATTCGAGCGACGCAGCACTGGCAGAGCTCGCCCACTCAGGGGCGACCCTGGCAACGTCTGCGGCGGTCGGTGGCGTGCGAGCCGCCGAAGACGACGATGCAGGCTGGTCAGGCCACGCGTGACGCTGGTCGCCTCCGGACATAGCGGCGTACGGATTGCTTGCGACATCATTGAGGGGCAGCGACCCATTCTTCTCGTACATGGCTTCGCGTCGAGCGCCACGGCCACCTGGGGCGGTACCGGTTGGGTACGCGCCATCTCGGAAGCGGGGCGCGGCTCCATTGCGCCAGACCTCCGCGGTCACGGGCAGAGCGATGCACCGCGCGAGGCGAGCGCTTATACGCAGGCCGAACTGGCGGGCGACCTGCTGGCCGTCCTCGACGCCTGCGAACTCGACTCCGTCGACGTGATCGGCTATTCGATGGGCGTTCGAGTCGTTTCGGCGCTGACCCAGCTGGCGCCGACCAGGGTGCGCCGGGTGGTGCTCGGCGGCGCTGGCCCAATCGAGTACTTCTCCACATGGGACGGTGAGTCTGTCGATCGCTTCGTGATCGATGGACAGCTTCCGGACGACCCGACGATTGCCGCCGTGTTGGCGGCCGCGATCGCTGCCGGCGAAGACCGCGAGGCATTAGGAGCCTGCGTCCTTGGCATGAGAGGGGCCGCCCTCGACGTTGCGCCTGGCATCCCGACGCTATATGTCAGAGGCGCCGCCGATCACATCCCCGATGGCGTCGAAGAGCTCGCGACCGCAACGGGCGCCAGCTATGTTGAGCTGCCTGCGCGCACGCACATCAATGCGCTGACGTCGCGGGAGTTCAAACGGGTCGCGCTGACCTTTCTTGACTAGGGCGTGGCCCACGGTCGCTGCGACCGAGCGAGCACGGCTGCAATCGCAGTGATGATGGCCATCAGGATGACCGACAGCAGGAGCGTCACGGTACCGAGGCCCAGGTTGATGAAAAGGGCACCGATCAATGCACCGAGCAGCATGCTGAACACCGAGAGCAACCGCCGCCCTGCGCGGCTGCTTGGCCCATTGGCCAGGTGGCTGTCCGCAGAGATCCCCGCGATCGTGAGTGTCAGCACCGTCGTTGTCAGATCGGTGACGGCGAGAGCGCGCGCCATCGCATTCTGAATCCCCATTGCTACGCCGATTATCGTGATGAGAACCGCACGCGAGGCCGCGCCCGTTGGAGTGACGACAACCAGCGAGACAATGAGAGCGGCCAGCAGGAGCACGGTTTGCGTGCTCACAGCGAGCAGGAGCATCCGGCCACGATGAGCGTGCTGTGCGTGCGCGATTCGCCCGCCGATGACGGCTCCAATCGAGAACACCACCAGTGCGAGGGCAGACGCCCAGATGGTGAAGTCCGTCGACCCTGCAAGCGCGAAGGCCAGGAAGACGACATTGCCGGTCATATTTGCGACCAAGACGTGGCCCAGTAGAAGGTAGCTGTACGCATCAACGAGCCCGGTCACGATGGTCAGCAGCAGCATGACAGGAGGGAGGGGGCCGTGCTTGTCATTCAGGTCGGGGACGATTGTGCGCCAGGCATAGTTCCATTGCTCACCCATGGTGTGCCGCCTTCCAGAAATTTCATTCTGAATCGGCCAACGTGTCCGGGCAAGGGGTGGGGCAGGTCGCCGCAGGGGCCCGGATGTGCTGTGCGTCCGGGCCCCGACCGCGTGGCTTAGCTGATCACCTTGCTCTGGTGGCGACCACGTCGCGCCCGCACAGTGACGATCCCGCCGGCTCCGAGCAGCAGGAGAAGGCCAGAGGCCCACAGGGCCCCACGAGCGTCGACGCCGGCGCTGGCCAGATCGCCGGTCTCACCGGCCGTAGGTGTTGCGGCGGCCGTGACACGGAAAGGAATGGAGAACTCGCGCCCTGACGTGGCGCCAACTGCAACGATCGTGTGCACCCCGGCAGGCACGACTGGAATTGTGAAACTGAGGGTGCCGGAGCCGGCGCTGTCTGCCCGGATTTTGCCAAGGGTAACGGGATCGGAGTGCAACGTGACGGTGACCGTCTCGCCAGGGAGGAAACCGGAAACGGAGACGCTTCCCTTCGAGCCGATGGTGCCGGATTCGGATGGCACAGTCGCTACTGGAGTGCGTGCGGTCACGACCAGGTCAACGGGCGTCGAAACGGATGCCCGGTAGTTGGCGTCGCCGTCGAAATGGGCAACGAGCGGCGTGGTTCCCGCAGGCGGAACGGTGAACGTTGCTGTGGCCTGTCCACCCGCAACTGCCCCTGATGCCAGCACGTCGCCGGTGCGCGTGGCGATCGTGAACTTGCCGGTCACGGCGATGCCGGCCGCGCCTGTGACATCAAGCTTTGCCGTCGTTGAGCTGCCCTCGATGACCGCTGCCGCCCCCAGAGTGAGCGTCGTCTTCGACGCCGCTTTCCTCGTGGTCAACGTGCCGGTTGTGGCAAGAGGAATGGTGCTCGGTGTGGTGACGGTCGCGGTGAAGGCGAGGTCTCCGACGGGCCGGTTGCCCCCCGCGAGTTCGGCGGTGCCTGACGCATCGATGGGGACTGCGCCGAGTACGTTCGTCGATGCGTCTGAGAACGTGACGGTGCCCGCGATCGGGCGCGCGTCTGAGCGGGTGAGGGTGGCCCGCAACGTTCCGGTCGAGCCGACCTCTGTCGATGTAGCATCCGCAGTCAGGGTGACGTCGCTGATCTCTGAGACTGTGCCCCAGCTGCCATTCGTCACGTACAGGGTGCCGCCTGCGCGGGGGTCGAGGATCCCCGCGTTCGCTCCGTAGTTGACCTGGATCGTGGAGATCGGGTGCGTCGCGGAGACGACCGCCGGGATGACCGTTACCTGCGATTTGATGACATTTGAGGGGTAAACGCTGGTCACGACGAACGTCGTGCCATCAGCTCGTACGGTGGGCGACAACGGCAGTGACTCAGCGGAGGCACCGGCTGGCAGCGGGGAGAGTGCCTCAGTGCGGGTCACCGATGCAGAACGCGAGTCCCCGGCCACAGTGAGCCAGGACACGGAGTTCGTAACGATGCTGGTGACCAGTACCTGGCCGGTCGCGGCGTCCACGCCGATCCTCATGGGCGGGACTGCGAGCGTGACCACTCCAAGCTCGACGGCAGGGACGGCCTTGGTATCAATGATTGTGAGCGTGCCAGACACCGGGCTCACCACGTACAGCCGATCACGATCCTTGTCGATTGCCATGTCTCCCTCGCGGCTGGCCAGACCGGTGATGCTCTGCACCACGTTCATCCGATCGGCTCCCGTTGACGCGCCAATCACCGAGATGGTGCCGTCGTATGAGTGCAGTGCGTAGACTCGGCCGTCATTCCCGACATCGAGCTGCTGAGGGTTGTCCGGCATGCTGGTGATGACCGGGGGCAGCGATGTGGCGGTGTACGTCTGTGCAGGGTCGAGAACCGACACGCCCTGGTTCCAGCTGTTGTGGGACACATACACTGTGCCGTCGAGCGGAGAGACCGCGGTGTCCGACGCGGCATATGCGCCGCCGAGCGGAATTGCTGTCGCCACTCCTGTGGTGAGGTCGATCTGTGCCATCTGCGCCGTGGGGCTCGCCATGCCCACGTACAGTCGGTTGCGCGATGCGTCGATGGAGCCGGTCTGCAGCTCCCACAGCGACGTCTGCGCCCTGACGTTGATATTCGATGCGACGGCCGTAGTCGACACACTCGTCGAGAGAGCTGTTCCTGGAGCAGCGGTCGCCGTCCCAGCGCCGAGGAATCCGAGCGGCACGGCGATGGCCGCTGCAAGCGCCAATGCCCCTCCTGCCGTCACTGGGCGTGGGCGTCGGCTGGAATGGCGCATTGGGGCCTCTCGTATTGAGTTATGAACACGTGGACCTGTCGCGTTCTCGGGTAATCCTTCCGTATCGCGTCGCACTAGTGCAGCCCCCGACAAGGGCACAACGCAGAACGAGGAGCAGGCGGCGGCCCGTCGATAGGGTTGACGGATGCCCGTGATCGACATTTCTGACCTCAGTGACCCGCGCCTGGCCGACTACTCGCATCTCACCGATGTTGCGTTGAAGAAGGCGCGTGGCACCGAGCACGGCCTGTACCTCGCTGAGTCGGCGCTCGTGCTCGAACGGGCGCTGCGTGCCGGGCATCAGCCCCGCTCGGTGCTCGCCCTCGGGGGCACCGTCGACGAGGCCGTCGCACTCGTCGGTCCCGACGTGCCGGTGTTCTCCGGCCCTGGCGAGCTGCTCGCCGAGCTGACTGGATACATCCTGCATCGCGGACTCATCGCATCGATGAATCGCCCTGCACTGCCAGACCCCGATCAACTTCTGGCCGAAGCCCGCCGCATCGTCATCCTGGAGGACGTCGCAGACCCCACGAACGTCGGCGCCATCTTCCGCTCGGCCGGCGCGATCGGAGCCGACGCCATCCTGGTGACGCCGCGGTGCTCCGACCCGTTCTATCGACGCGCCATCCGGGTATCCATGGGAACAGTGCTGCAGGTGCCGTGGACGCGCACGGGGGACTGGACAACGACCCGCGAGCTGCTGACCCGCCACGGATTCCACGTGGCGGCACTCGCCCTGACACCGGATGCCGTCAGCCTGCGCGACTTCGACGGCACGAACCACGATCGGCTGGCCCTGGTGCTCGGCGCTGAGGGCCCTGGGCTCACGGCAGATGCGCTCGCCGCGTCGGACAGCGTGGTGCAGATCCCGATGAAACACGGCATCGATTCGCTCAATGTCGCCGCGGCCAGCGCTGTCGCGATGTGGGCGCTCTCCGGCTGAAACCTGCCCATACCCTTCGTCCGCACCCCGGCATAGGAAAGTGCATGAGTGCATCTCTTGCATTCAACGGCGGGCTTCGATCGGTGGGCTCGCTCTTCACGTTTCGTGAGACGCCGTGTGTATGTCCCCCTAATGACGGACCTGTCGCTGACCGGGACATTAACGCTTGGTGAAGTCCTTCCGCCTGCCCCCATTAGAGGGTCAACCGATCGGTATCGTTGTCACCGTCTTCAGCGCCAGCCGGAGGTTTCATCAACGATACGAAAGCGACTCATGGCAAACCTTAATGTGACATACGGCGACATGCGCGACGCCTCCACCCGCCTCAACAACGGCGAGCAGGAAATCGAATCGAAGCTGCGCGAGCTCAAGACCCTGGTCGACGGTCTCATCAGCGGCGGCTACGTAACCGACAAATCGTCAGTGGCATTCGGCTCTTCGTACCAGGAGTTCAACGACGGTGCAACGAAGACGATCCAGGGCCTCATGGGCATGAGCCAGTACCTCACGGCCGCCGCCGACGCGCTTGAGTCGACCGACTCCGAGCTCGCGCGCGCCCTCGCCAAGTAGAAAACCCCGTCAGGAGGGCGCCGGTGGTTCCGCGCGCGCCCTCCTTTCCCTCTGCCACCTCACGATTGGACTCCTTGCAGCATGCCAGACCTCATTGTCACGTCAGCAGTTCTCGAAGAGTCATCGGCCAAGCTCGTTGAGATCGCGCACGAGTTCAACACAGCAGGCGACCGGGTTAAGGAAGATGCCGATGTCTGGGGCCAGCGAGATGTGACCGCGGCAATGGGCGAGTTCGTCAGCAATTGGAAGATCCACCGCGGCAAGATCTCGACGGCCGTCAACGACCTGCAGAAGAAAATCCACGACATGAGCGAAGCGTGGCGTGCGACGGAACAGTCGATAGCTGACGGTCTCTCCACCGACACAGAATGACGATTCCCGTTCGTTTCCGACAGTCCAGAACGTCCTGAAAGGACCCACCATGCCCGCTCGTTCCGGAAACTGGCAACTGCTGGATCACCCTGCAGACCCTGTCGCGGGAGACCCAGACGAACTGCACCTCCTGGTTACGTACTACGCGAAGATCGCGGAGACAATCGCAAGCGAGGCGGCAGTATTGCAACGCATCGGCTCTGGCGACACAACAGAGCTCAAGGGCCAATCCGCCGACGCCATTCGCTCCCGCAGCGCAGATGTCGCCGCCTCGCTCACCAAAACCTCTGGTCGTTACGACGCCGTGTCTCGCGCTCTCGCCAGCTACAGCCCGGCACTTGACAGTGCCCGCACAGAATCCGCGCGCGCACTGGCCGAGGCCGAGGCCGCAGCCGGGGCGGCAGGAAGCGCCACAGGGATGCCAGACCCCAGTGCGCAGCGGGCTGCTGACGCTCCTGCGCTCACCACAGAAGAGAACGCCCAGATCCACGCGCGCACGACGGCACTGTCCGCGGCCGCCGATGCCAGCGGGCAGGCGCGTCGTCGCATGGAGGAGACCCTCGCTGCGCTGAACGGCGCGGGGAAGGCTGCGTCGAACACGATTCGGGGTGCGTGGAACGACGGCCTTGTCGACACCTGGCAGTACAAACTTCGAGAGGGCTTCCTCAAATTCCTCAAAATCTTCGTGAAGGTGCTCATGTGGATCGGCGTCGCGCTCGCGGTGCTGGCGTTCTTCATCCCAGGGCTGGGCGCTGCCGCCCTTGCCGGTGCAATCGTCGCCGTTGCCTCTGTTATTGGTACTGGCGCGCTTGCCGCGATGGGTGAGGGCTCCTGGCTCGACTTCATCATCGCGGTGGTCGGTGTCGTCTTGATCGGCGTTGGCGTTGTCGTCGCACGGATCGTGCAAACGGCCCACGTTGCGGCGATTGCGCGGGGCACCGCCGGCGCGGCGAAAGGCGCGGTAGGTGCGGGCGGTAAGGTCGCCGTCAAGGTCGGCCTGAAGTCTGCCGGTGCGGCAGCGAAGCGTCAGAAGATCTGGGCAGACGGCCTGGCTGGACGCATACCTGTGTCAGCGGCTATAAAGCGGATCGGCGCGATCGACCAGCGGCTACGGACCATCACCAGAGACATCGGGGTGGGGCACGCCACCCAAATCGGATCGAAGGCGGCGATCAAGCCGCAGTGGTGGAACGTCGCCACCAAGGGTTGGGGACCAAACGATATTGCGAAGGTGCGCGAGTTCGGCGGCAAATATCGCTTCGACAGGTTCTTCTCCACCGATCGCGTGGGCGATCTGAAGAAACTTCAGCTCGCCATGCACACCGAGTTCGGCATAGTTCCGAAAGCGATTCCGTGGTGGTACTACGCCAACGCCGGTCGGGTGGTGGGGTCGTTCGGGGCCAACGTCATGAAGTGGACGGTGAATCCCACCGGGTTCGGCACCGACACGGACCGGTCGTCGCTGTTCCCCGAGTATTACGCGGGCAAGACCGACCTGACGACTCCCAAAGCATGATCCCGTCAGCAACGCCACCAGTCAATTGGTCGCTCGACATCGAGCCACACGAATGGATGACAATACCGGCCGCGCCACGCGACATCGTGGAGTGGCGGGCCGATGTGATCACCCTTTTCGAACTGCTCGCGGAGTCCGAATCCGAAGCTGAATCCGAGGTGATTGCCGACGGGCCACCACCGGGCCCGATTGACCACAACGCGACCCTGGACACACTGCTCGAGTTCTCTGCAGCGCTGAGCTACGACGAGGTGCTCGTCGTGGGCCTTGGGTTGATCGGCCATTGGCCGCTGCCGGTCATCGTGAGCGTCGCCGCCGCAGGACACGAGCCCCTCGACCTGAGTGAGGCTGCTGGGGCCAGTGGCGGACTGCCTATCGACAGGCCGACAGTCGATGACATTACGGATGGCGACGGTATCCGCGTCACGCGACTCGACCTCGACGATGACGGCGCGATCTGGGCAACAATTGCGTGCGCACGTCAGACCGGCGATGTTGTCGTCGTGCTCACGTGGCGCACCTCCCAACTAGAACTCGTTCCGCAATTCTCCCCGCTGCTCGAAGAATTACTCGCTCACGTGACGATCGGACCAGAAGCATGACCCCAACGATCACCGCACCTCAGGCATCCTTTCTCATCGCCCTGCCTCCGGGCTGGATGCGGCTGCCGGCCGGCGTGGGAGAACAGTCGGTGCTGCGATCGATGATTGACGAGATAGTGGCAGAAGCGTTCCCGGATTCTTTGCCACGCGACACAGCCGAACCATGGCGCCATGAACTGCGCAGGAGCATCACCGGCATGGTTGTCGAGGCACGCGAGGCGGGTGCAAGCGCGGTCTACGTGCCGGTGCGTCCGGTCAACGGCGTTAACGTGCCGGCCTCGTTTGTAGAGTCGGAGATCGATGACGACGGAATCGGTGACCCTGGCGCGGTGCTGGCCGATATCCTCGCCGGCAGCGACGACGCCACCCTCCACACGATCGATGGTGCACACGCTGCGCGCACTGATAGCTCAATCGTGCGCGTCGATCCGCGCGACGGCTGGCCGGCGATGATCACACGGCAGATCGTATACACGATCAGCGTGCCGCATCGGGAGGGGCGCTGGGTGGTGCTGTCGTTCTCGGCGGCCTCTGGTGAGCATCCGGTTGCCGCTCTCTCCGACGCACTTGTTGCTCTCTTCGACGCGCTGATGCTGAGCTTCCGCTGGACAGACGTGCCGGGTGTCGACCACAGCGACCTCGAGGAGCGACTGGCCCAGATTCATTCCCGCTAGCCCTGTTTCACTAATCGAAGAGACCCATGACCATCGCCATCGCCGCCAGCATTCTGGTCTTCCTCGCCGCCGCAGCCCTCGCGGTGCCGACTGCAATACACTGGCGTCGACACCGTCGTTTCACCGAGAGTTTGAGCGCGCACCAGGTGCTCTCCGACAGCCACGCCTCGTGGATCGTTGACCACGCATTGAAGGCACTCGTTGCGGCGTGCCACAGCGAACAGCGGCATGTGCCTGGAGTGGTGATGGTCATGCTGCAGGAGAACTCGATCGCCGTGCACCTCGCTTCGCCCGCGTCGCACCCACCTGCGCCGTGGCGCACCAGCGCTACCGGTCTGGTCTGGACCGCCGACCTCCTCGCGCTGCAGGCGGCGCCGTTGACTCCGACAACGATGAACCCCTTCACCGGGATCGTAACGCTCGGGGTCGGCCAGGCCGGCCGCGTCTTCATCGACCTCACCCAGGCACGCGGGCTCGTCAGCATCGAGGGCGACCAGGTCTCCCGCCGCCGCATCGCTGCACGCTGGATTGCCGAAGCCGCTACCCGTCCGTGGGGAACCACTGATGCGGAGCTGGTGGGTCTCGACACCAACGCCGAACCTCACCCAACAAGGACCACAGCCGTGCAGAACCTTGCCGACACCGTTGCGTCCGGCGCTGTTGGTCTCACATTCGTCGCCCACCTGCCGAACGACGCCACGACCGCGCAACTCGTGCGTGCTCTCGAATCCCACGAGTGTCGCTGGCCCGTTGTCGTCGTCAGCGCGGTTCGTGACGCCCGGTGGCGCTTCACCGCCCATGCCAATGGGTGGGTCACGAGCGACTTCCTGCCCGCTGCGCGCTGGGACCCGGAATCCGCACTGCCAGTCACGACCGAAATGCCCACCAGGGCCGGGATCCCCTCGTGAGGGCGATCATCACCGTGCGAGACGTTGGCAGCGACGCTATGGATGCCGCCGTCGACACCACTGTGCTGGTCGATGCAGAGGCAGCTACGCCGCTGACCGACGTCGTGCGCGCGATCCACGCGCAACTCGGCCACAGGGCTGTCGCCCCGCTCGAGTCGAACGGCGTGACACCGCGCACGTTCGGCACCAGCGGGCTGAGGGATGGTGCGGTGTTGCACATTGGCGCGCCTCCTCAGCCCGAGCGGCCCCTGCTCGGCATCGTCGAGCTTCGCTACGTGGGCGGCCCAGACACGGGCCGCGTGCACGGGCTCACTATCGGTGAAACGGCGATCTGCCTCGCCACCGACGAGAGCGCTGTGTTCGGGCCAGACCTGGGCGAGGCGCTGGGATACGCCATGCTCGACAGCGACGGCTGCGTTACGGTGCGCGCCGGGAGCGGGCAGAAGGGTCTCGTGCTTGAGGGGAAGACTCTCGCAGAGACCAGCGAAGCGTGGTCACCGCACGCCCAATTGCGTATCGGGAGTTCTGTGGTCGAAGTACATCCGATCGCCCTGAGCGACGCCGATCTCGTTTCGTCGACCGACGGGGGTTGGCTGGACTTCAACCGGCCACCGCGACTGCTTCCGCCGGTTCCCGCCGCAATGTTCCGTCGCCCAGCACCACCAGCGGCTCCCACTCGCAATTCGATGCCATGGATCACCGCGATGATCCCCGCGGTGATGGGTGTCGCGATGGCCGTCTTGCTCAAGCAGCCGTTCTACCTGCTTTTCGCGCTGATGTCTCCCGTCATGATGATCGGCTCCACCCTGTCATCTCGACGCAACGGCAAGCAGAGCCACCGTCGGCTCATGCGTACATGGAAAGCGAACATTGCCGACATCGATCACAGCATCGAACTGGCCGTGGAGGCCGAGCAGCATCGTCGTCGAACGGGGGCACCGGATGCCGCGGAATTACTGCTCGTAGCGGCGGTCCCCACACGACGACTGTGGGAGCGACGCGCTACAGACCCCGATCATCTGCTCGTGCGGTTCGGCACTGCCGACCTACCGAGCGCTGTCGAGCTCGAAGATCAGGCAATGCCTGAGCATCGCCGCCACTACACCGGCACGACGCGTCGCGTGCCAGTGACGCTGTCACTCGCCGAGAGCGGCGTCATCGGCATCGCAGGTCACGGCGCGAGCGCACGCCACACCTGCCGCTGGTTGGTCGGCCAGCTCGCGGTGCTGCAGAGCCCGCGCGACCTGCAGGTCTACGTTCTGAGCGCGCCCGATGCCGGGGACGCCTGGGACTGGGTGAACTGGCTGCCCCACTCGCGGCCTGGCCTCGGCCAAGACGCACTCTCGCTCACCGCCACGGACTCCGAGACCCTGGGTCGACGCGTCGCCGAACTCGGGCAGCTCGTGACAGAGCGTATCGAATTGACCACGACGGGGGCGACACGCCAGACCCGGTTCTCGCCAGAGGTGCTCGTGGTGCTCGACGGAGCCCGCAGGCTGCGCGCCATGCCCGGCGTCGTCACCCTGCTCACGCACGGGGCCGACGTCGGTGTGCACATCGTCTGCCTCGATGACGAGGAGCGACAGCTGCCTGAGGAGTGCACGGCCGTCGTCGTGCACGGCGATGGCGGCGAGATGGTCGTCAAACGACAGAATGCCGACGACATCGAACACGTCGACCCCGATGTGATCCACCCACGCTGGTTCAATGAGGTTGGGCGCAGGCTTGCCCCGATTCGCGACGTGAGCCTGTCCGACGCAGACGGCCTGCTCCCGCACGCCGCCCGGCTGCTCGACGTGCTCGACCTGCCAGAACCGACGGGCGAGTCGATCGTGTCCCGCTGGCATCTGGACGGCCGTTCCACACGAGCCGTGATCGGCGTCTCTCTCGACGGCCCATTCGCGATTGACCTCGTGCGCGACGGACCGCACGGACTCGTCGCCGGCACGACAGGCGCTGGCAAGTCGGAGTTCCTGCAGACCCTCGTTGCCTCGCTCGCAGTCGCAAACCGCCCAGACGAGATGACATTCGTGCTCGTTGACTACAAGGGCGGCGCAGCGTTCAGCGGGTGCGTCGACCTGCCGCACACCGTTGGAATGGTCACCGACCTGGATTCCCATCTCGTGCAGCGGGCACTGGGCTCACTGCGCGCCGAACTCGTGCGCCGCGAGCACCTGCTCGCCCTCGCTGGGGCGAAGGACCTCGAGGACTACCAGCTGCATCGTGCCCGTGGGGGCTCCGGCGATAGCCTGCCGAGGCTGGCGATCGTGATTGACGAGTTCGCAGCAATGGCGAAGGAGCTGCCCGACTTCGTCGCCGGACTCATCGGCATCGCCCAGCGCGGCCGCTCGCTTGGCGTGCACCTCGTGATGGCAACGCAACGACCGTCCGGCGTCATCTCTCCTGAGATCAGGGCAAATACCAACCTGCGCATCGCGCTGCGCATGACGGATGCGGGCGAGAGCTCTGACGTCATCGATATTCCGGATGCTGCGCGCATCAGCAAAGCGATACCAGGTCGCGCCTATGCGCGGCTGGGTCATGCGTCGATCGTTCCATTCCAGACCGCTCGCGTGGGGGGAACCAGCGAGGTCACCACCGATGAGGCACCGCTGCGGCCGACATTCGTGCAGCCACTCACCTGGTCGCAATTCTCGCTACCGGCACCCGTGCCGCCCCGGCCTGCGACGACATCCGCTGCCACGACCGATCTCTCAATACTCGTAGATTCGCTGAAGGCGGCGAGCGCGATTCTCGGCATTCCCCGCCAGCACAGCCCATGGCTCCCTCCTCTTGTCGAATCGCTGTCGCTGGCCTCCCTCGCATCGGGTACTGCTGCGGGATTCGCCTGGGGACTCGAAGATATTCCCGCGCGCCAGGCGCAGCAGAGCGCGGCCATCGACCTCGACCGCTTTGGGCACCTGTACATCGTGGGCGCCCCAGGCTCCGGGCGCTCGCAGGCGCTGCGCACCATCGCAGCAAGCGCCGCCACGTCGAACACGGTCGCCGACCTGCACCTCTACGGGATCGATTGCGGCAATGGGGCGCTGGCCTCGCTCGCTGCCCTGCCGCACTGCGGCGCGATCACCCAGCGCAGCCAATCGGAGCGCTCTGCCCGGCTGATCGATCGCCTCTGCGTGGAAATGCTGCGGCGGCACGAGTTGCTCGGCGCCGGTAATTTCGCGAACATCGCCGAACAACGCGCGAGCAGCGCAGACGCATTGCCGCACATCCTGCTCTTCATCGACCGCTGGGACAACTTCGCCAGCACTCTCGGCGAGCTGGACAACGGCCGACTGACCGAAGCCATCCAGTCACTGCTGCGCGACGGAGCGAGCGCGGGTGTGCACCTCGTGATCGCGGGAGACAGAACGCTGTTGACCAGTCGCATGGCAGTGCTGTGCGACGACAAGCTCATCCTTCGCCTCACCGATCGCCTCGACTACAGCCTCGCTGACCTCAACCACAAGACCATTCCGCTTGAGGTCGTCGCTGGCCGGGGGTTCCGTGCCGGGAGCGGTATTGAGGTGCAGGTGGCGATGCTCGGTCTCGACCCGGCCGGGCAGGCGCAGAGCGAGGAAGTGCGCACGCTTGGCGCAGAGCTCACCGTGCGGGAGGAGCTCGTCGGCCCCGCGCAGCGCCCGTTCCGCGTCGATGACCTGCCATCGACGCTCGACATCGACCAGGCATTCGAGTTCGCGATCGACGGAGACGAGCACACCCCGATGTGGGCGATGCTTGGGGTAGGCGGCGACCAGCTGGTTGCCCACGGAATCAATCTCGAACGCGACGCCCCAACCTTCGTCGTTGCGGGTCCGGCTCGGTCGGGGCGCAGCACGCTCCTGGCGGTGATGGCCCACTCCCTGCTCCGGACCGGCACAGAACTGGTGATCGCCTGTCCTCGCGCCAGCCCACTTCGTGACCTCGCAGGGGCGCCGGGTGTTCGCGCGGTACTGACCCACACCGAACTCACCGAAGGCGACCTCGCGCCGCTGCTCGACCCTGACGGCACACCCGTCGTTTTCATCGTAGACGACGGTGAGATGCTGATGGATGCCCCGGCAAAGACCTGGTTGCGGGCGTACATCCGCTCGGCCGGCGACTGTCGGCGTGGCCTCATCCTGGGCGGCAACGCCGCGGAGATCTGCGCGGGATTCGCCGGCTGGCAGGTCGACCTCAAGAAGAACCGGCGCGGCGCACTGCTCTCCCCGCAAAGCACTGTGGACGGCGACCTGCTCGGCGCACGGGTCGCACGCTCCATGATCTCGTCCAAGATCAGTCCAGGGCGCGCACTCGTTCACCTCGGGTCTGGCGAGTTGATCACGCTGCAGGTACCCGTGCTTGGCACGATCGGCACCATCAACGACGCACTCGCGCCTCTACGCGGCGCCAGCTGATCCGCATTCTTGAGCGGTCATGAGTCGCAGGCTCTCGACCGGCGTCGCCTGCCACTCTAGGCTGTGCGCATGAGCAACGATGCTGTCATCGTCGATGTGGTTCGCACGCCTTCTGGCCGGGGAAAGCCGGGAGGCGCGCTCTCTGGCGTGCATCCGGCCGACCTGCTCGCGGCGGTGCTGGGGGAACTGGTCAGCCGGAACGGGCTCGACCCCGCTCTCGTCGATGACGTGATCGGCGGGTGCGTGAGCCAGGTGGGGGAGCAGAGCAACAACATCACCCGCACGGCCGTGCTCTCTGCGGGCTTCCCAGAGTACATTCCTGCCGTGACCATCGACCGGCAGTGCGGGTCGAGCCAGCAGGCCGCAACGTTCGCGGCGCAGGGTGTGATCGCCGGGAGTTACGACGTGGTGATCGCCTGCGGCGTCGAGTCGATGAGCCGCGTGCCGCTGGGCTCGTCGGTGGCTGGGCAGCATCCATTCGGCCAGATGATGCACGAACGCTACCCTGACGGCCTGGTCTCGCAGGGCGTGTCGGCCGAGCTCATCAACGTGCGCTGGGACCTCGGACGCGACGAACTCGACGACTACGCGGCGCGCTCACACCAACGGGCAGCGGATGCCGCGGCTCGCGGCGACTTCCACCACGAGCTGGTCAGCATCATCACCCCCCATGGCCGGGTGGGCGCCGACGAGTCGATCAGGCCTGGCACGAGCGCCGCCGCCCTTGCCGCCCTCACACCGGCCTTCCGCACAGAGGAACTCGCCGCACGCTTCCCCGAGATCGACTGGCAGATCACCGCCGGCAATTCATCGCCGCTCACCGACGGCGCATCCGCTGCCCTCATCATGAGCGCGAAGCGTGCAGAGCAGCTCGGCCTCCGTCCCCGCGCCCGATTTCACTCCTTCGCCGTCACGGGCAGCGACCCGCTGCTCATGCTGACCGGCGTCATCCCGGTGACCCACCGCATCCTCCAGAGGGCCGGACTCACGATCGATGACCTGGATGTCTACGAGGTGAACGAGGCCTTCGCCTCGGTGCCGCTGATCTGGGAACGCGAGCTGGCTGCCGACCCCGCGAAGCTGAACCCACGGGGCGGGGCGATTGCCCTCGGCCATGCCCTCGGCTCCTCCGGAACGCGACTGCTTGCCACCCTCGTCAATGAACTCGAGGCATCTGGCGGGCGTTACGGTTTGCAAACCATGTGCGAGGGCGGCGGCATGGCCAACGCCACGATCATTGAGAGGCTGTGACATGCAGATTCACGGATGCGTTGCGCTGGTCACCGGGGCGGCTTCCGGCCTCGGTCTGGCCACGACCACTGCCCTGCACGACGCTGGGGCGAACGTTGTGTTGTTCGATCTGCCAGGGGCGCCGGGCGAAGAGATCGTGACGGCGCTCGGCGAACGAGCCGAGTTCATCGCCGGCGACGTCACCAAGGCCGGGGATGTGCACATCGCCGTTGAGGCGGCCAGGGCGCGTGGCCCGCTCCGTATCGTCGTCAACTGTGCCGGTATCGCCACAGCGGCGCGCACCGTTGGGCGAGAAGGCCCGCAAGCACTTGACGAGTTCGAGCGGGTGATCGGCGTGAACCTCATCGGCACGTTCAACGTCATCCGGTTGGCGGCCGCTGCCATGCAAACCACGGAGTCGGTGGGCGCGACGGCCGAGCGCGGCGTGATCGTGAACACCGCATCGGTGGCTGCGTTCGACGGTCAGATCGGCCAGGCGGCGTACTCAGCGTCGAAGGGCGGCGTCGCGGCGATGACCCTGCCGCTGGCCAGGGAATTCGCGTCCACCCTCATCCGTGTGATGACAATCGCACCAGGGCTGTTCGACACACCCATGCTGCGTGCGCTGCCGGAGGAGGCCCGGATGTCGTTGGGTGCGCAGGTGCCGCACCCGTCACGGCTGGGTGACCCAGCGGAGTTCGCCTCACTGGTGCGCCACATCATCGAGAACCCGATGCTGAACGGCGAGACGATCCGGCTCGATGGCGCGATCAGGATGCAGTCGAAATAGCCGAGACGCCCCTCTGCAGGAAAGCGCCCGTTATTCGGCGGCGTGCGCCTCCAGGAAGGCGTAGACCTCACCGTCGTCGACACCGGGGAACGTTCCAGAGGGCAACGGTGAGAGCACATGGGCGTGCAAGCGCGCACTCGGCCAGGCCTTGCCGGCCCAGCGGGAGGCGACAGACGAGACTGGCCGGCGGCAGCACGACTCGTCGGGGCAGCGGGACACGGCCCGCTGGGTGGTCTCTCGACCTCTGAACCACTTGGCTTCCGTGAACGGCACGCCGACACTGATCGAGAATTCGCCGTCCTTCGTCGACCCTGTCTGGGTGGCGCACCAGAAAGTTCCGGCCGGGGTGTCGGTGTACTGGTAGAACTCGGTGGTGCGGTTGTTGTGCGTGAACGCGCTGCGCGCGCTCCACTGCTTGCAGACGAACTGGCCTTCGATCGACCCGGTCACGTCAACGGGCAGCGGCAGGGAATCGTTCTCGTACCCCTTCTGCAGGGCACCGTCTCCGTTGACCCGCAGGAAGTGCAATGTCATGTCGAGGTGGGATGTCGCCAGGTTGGTCAGGCGGAGCGCCGCGGCCTCATGGGTGACACCGAAGGCATCCCTGAAGTCTTCGACGGCCAGCTCCCGTTCGTTCTTGGCTGTCGTGAGGAATTTGAGCGCGGCATCCCTTGGCACCAGGCAGGCGGCAGCGAAGTAGTTGATCTCCAGCCGTTGCCACAGGAACTCGGCGTAACTCGACGGTCGCTCATGGCCGAGCAGCCGGTGCGCCATGGCCTGGAGGGCCATGGAGCGGAGGCCGTGGCCGCCGGGGATCGATGCCGGCGGCAGGTAGATGCGGCCATTGGCGAGGTCGGTCACCGACCGGGTGGAGCTCGGCAGGTCGTTCACGTAGAGCAGCGAGAAACCGAGCTGCTCGGCCATGACGCTCACCTCGCGGTGGGTGAGGGCGCCAGAGGTGTGGCCAGAGGCCCGCACGCGTTCCTCGGCGAGTTCCTCGATGTCTGGCATGTAGTTGTTGCGCACCCGCATCAGGTCGCGCAGCTCTGTGTTGGCTCTCCTGGCCTCCTCTGGGGTCGCGATCGCCTCACTGGCGCGACGTGACAGCTCGCGATGCAGGCCAACCAGTGACTCGAGAGCTGGAAGGGGCATGCCCTTGGTGACCTTGACGGTCGGGAGCCCGAGCGAGGCGTAGAGCGCATTGCCCTGGGCGCGCGCCAACTCGATCTCCAGCGCAGCCCTCGTGTTCGGCGCCTCCGAACTCAGAAGATCGGTGACCGTGACACCGAGTGCCGCCGCGATGTCGGCGAGTGCCCCGAGTCGTGGTTCTTTCCTGCCGTTCTCGATGAGGGAGAGCTGGCTGCCGGCCAGGCCGACGCGCTCGCCGAGTTGGTCGAGGGTCAGTCCGCGCTCGCCGCGGTAGTGACGGATGCGATGTCCCAGTGTCACCAGATCGGATGCAGGAGGTCCCATTTCTTAAGAATAGTGAAAGAAACACAATTCTTAACGGGTATTTTCTGGTTCTTGGCGTAATTTCTGCCGCATTCTGGATGCAGATCACGAGTTTTCACCACACCGGGTGGGCACACCAGGAAGGCCAGATCATGACCATGACGGAATTCTCCGTACAACGCAGCACCACAACCCAGCGTCGGACTGCCACCACAGATCCCGCCCTGCAGGCGTGGGTGGATGGCATTGCCCGACTGACCCAGCCTGCCGAGATCGTCTGGTGCGACGGAACACTGCGTGAAGCTGACCTCCTCACCAAGCAGCTGGTGGCAGAGGGCACACTCATCCGGTTGAACCCGGAGTGGCGTCCGAACAGCTTCCTAGCGCGGTCAGACCCGCGAGACGTTGCCAGGGTGGAAGACCGCACCTTCATTTGCTCCTCCGATCCAGACGACGCCGGCCCCACGAACAACTGGGCAGACCCCGACAAGATGCGCAGCACGCTGAACGGCGTGTTCGAGGGCAGTATGCGCGGCCGCACGATGTACGTGGTGCCGTTCTCGATGGGACCGCTCGGCGGCCCGATCTCGCAGCTCGGCGTCGAGATCACCGATTCGCCGTACGTGGTCCTCAACATGGGGATCATGACGCGCATGGGGGATACCGTCGTCGACATGATCGAGGCCGGTGAGAGCTGGGTGCGGACCGTGCACAGCGTCGGCTACCCACTCATCGAATCGAACGGTGCCAGGCGCAGCGATGTCTCGTGGCCGTGCAACAACGAGAAGTACATTGTGCAGTTCCCTGAGACCCGTGAAGTCTGGTCGTTCGGCTCCGGCTACGGCGGCAACGCACTGCTGGCCAAGAAGTGCTTCGCGCTGCGGATCGCATCCGTCATGGCCCGCGACGAGGGGTGGCTCGCCGAGCACATGCTCCTCGTCAAGGTGATTTCCCCCGAGGGTCGTGCGTACCACCTCGCTGCCGCGTTCCCGTCGGCCTGCGGCAAGACGAATCTCTCCATGCTGCGCCCGACCATCCCCGGCTGGAGGGTCGAGACGATCGGCGACGACATCGCCTGGCTGCGGCAGGGTGAGGACGGACGACTCTGGGCCATCAATCCAGAGGCCGGCTTCTTCGGTGTGGCTCCCGGAACCGGGGAGCTCACCAATGCCACAGCGGTCAACACGCTGTGGGGAAACACGATCTTCACGAACGTGGCGCTGCGCGACGACGGTGACGTGTGGTGGGAGGGTCTGACCGAAACGGCGCCCGCGCACCTGATCGACTGGGAGGGCAACGACTGGACGCCAGCATCAGGGCGCCCGGCCGCACACCCGAACTCGCGATTCACCGTATCGGCCGCGCAGTGCCCGTCCATTGCTGACGATTGGGAGGCGCTCGGCGGCGTGCCGATCGACGCCATCCTCTTCGGTGGACGACGGGCAACGAACGTGCCGCTGGTCGCCCAGGCTCGCAGTTGGAAGCATGGCGTTTTCATGGGCGCCACCATCTCGTCTGAGAAGACGGCAGCGGCGGAGGGCACCGTCGGCGAGCTGCGCCGCGACCCGTTCGCGATGCTGCCGTTCTGCGGCTACAACATGGCCGACTACTGGTCGCACTGGTTGCGCGTCGGCAAGGACCTCGGCATCAACGCCCCGGCCATCTTCCAGGTCAACTGGTTCCGCAAGGGTGACGACGGCAGCTTCCTGTGGCCGGGATTCGGCGAGAACTCACGCGTCATCGAGTGGATCGTGCGTCGACTGGAAGGCACAGCCAACACCGTCGACACCCCGATCGGTGTGCTGCCAGGCGAGGACGGCCTCAACCTCGACGGGCTTGACCTCACAACGGATGCCATCGATCAGCTTTTCCGCATCGACAACGCGTCGTGGCGAGCCGAATGCGACCTCACAGAGGAGTACTTCGCGCAGTTCGGCGACCGGGTTCCCGCAGCCATGAACGCTGAGCTGGCGAGCCTCCGGTACCACCTGAAGGACTAGCGCACAGGGATGGCGTCACGGCCGTCGACGTGGTGGGTCAGCTGAGCAGCTTGCGCGCCGCTTCGACGGCCGTTGCGCGTCTGCGGGCGGAGAGCTCCGGAGATGGCTTCTCCCCGGTGTGGTTGAACGCTGCTGGGGAGAACGCCCACGCCGTGGCTATCGACAGGAGCACGGTCAGGAACTCCTGTGGGTCCCAGCTCGGATCAATGCTTCCGGCGCGCTGCGCCTCGCTGATCGAGGCATTCTCTGCCGGGCTTCGCCAGGGAGACTGGTGGCCTGGCAGGCGCTGGCCTTCCAGGCGTGCCCAGTCGAGCATCCGGAGATGCTCAGGGTGCTCGGTGGCGTGATCGTAAACGCGGCCGACGAATCCCGGCAAGTCTGACGCGTCGAGAGGCACGGCTGCGTTCACGTCGGCGAGGTTCAGATCGACGACGGCGCCGAAGAGGGCGACCTTGTCGCCGAAGTATGCGTAGAGACGTTCCTTACTGGCGTTCGCTGCTGCCGCGATGCGATCGACGCGGGCACCTGCAAGCCCGTACGCCGCGAACTCTGCGCGCGCTGCGATGAGAATTCGTTCCCGTGTCGCTTGTCCGTCGCTTCTCATGGCTATAATCATAACCCAACTAACCAGTTCGTTTGAAAAGGATCCCACCGCTTAGATGTCTTCCGAAACCTCAACCGTTTCATCATCCTCAGACCAGCCCAACGCGCCGGTCGACCACTCCGCACATCCCAGACGCTGGTGGCTGCTCGCTATTCTGGCGCTCGGCCAGCTGATGGTGATTCTCGATGGCACCATCGTGAACATCGCGCTCCCCGATGCCCAGCTTGATCTCGGCATGACTGACGGCGACCGCACGTGGGTCGTCACGATCTACGCGCTCGCGTTCGGTTCTCTGCTGCTGCTCGGTGGCCGCATCGCTGACTACTGGGGCCGCAAGCGCTCCTTCATGGTCGGCATGATCGGCTTCGCCGTCGCGTCCGCCATCGGCGGCTTCGCGGTGTCCACCGAAATGCTCCTGCTGGCCCGCGGCCTGCAGGGTGCATTCGCGGCACTGCTCGCCCCTGCGGCACTGGCCATCCTCACGATCACGTTCCCCGGCGGAAAAGACCGCATCAAGGCGTTCGCTGTCTTCGGCGCGATCGGTGGTGGTGGCGCGGCCATCGGCCTCCTCCTCGGTGGCGTGCTCACGCAGTACGCCAGCTGGAACTGGTGCCTGCTCGTCAACGTACCGATCGCACTCATCGCGATCATCGGTGGCATCCCACTGATCAGGGAAAGCCGCGCACACGGCAACACCCGCTACGACCTGCCAGGTGCAATCCTCGTCGTCGCCGGTCTCGCGTCGCTCGTCTACGGTTTCGCGCAGGCGGAAAACGGCTGGGGACGCCTTGAGACGATCGGCTTCCTCGCGCTCGGCGTCGTGCTGCTCGCCGTCTTTGTGCTCGTCGAGTCGAAGGTGTCGAACCCGCTGCTCCCGCTTCGCGTCATTGCGAACAAGGTGCGCGGTGGTGCATTCCTGGTCTCGATGCTCACGGGCTCTGCGCTGCTCGGTGGCCTGCTGTTCCTGATCTTCTACTTCCAGATCGTGCTCGGCTACACGCCGCTGCAGTCCGGATTCGCCTCGCTGCCCATGACGATTTCGATCATGGCGTGCGTGCCGTTCCTGTCGAAGCTGTTGCCCAGCATCGGCGTGCGCCCGCTGCTGACCGTCGGCCCCATCATCGCGGCCATCGGCCTCGGCTGGATGTCATTCATCACGATGGAGGGCAACTATGTCCTGCAGGTGCTGCCTGGCCTCATCCTGCTCGGAATCGGCCTGGCCTGCGTCTTCGTGCCGCTGCAGAACGTTGCCCTGTCGGGAATCGATGAGCACGACGCTGGCGTCGCCAGCGCCGCGGTCACCGCAACCCAGCAGATCGGCGGCTCGATCGGTACCGCGCTCTTCACCGCGCTGTACACCGCCGCGATCTCGGCATACCTGTCGAGCAACCCTGCGTCGTCGACCGTGCACCTTGAGGCGCTCGTCAGCGGATACTCGACCGCGTTCATCTGGGCCGGCGGGCTCATGCTGCTCGCTGCTCCGATCGCGTTCTTCCTCATTCGCCCGAACAAGAGCGACCTGATGAATACCTCTGGCGTCGTGCACATGGGCTAATGCCCCAGCCAGCCTGACGGAAGCCCCGCGAGTCGATGACTCGTGGGGCTTCTGCGTTTGTATGCCCCACCCCATGCCACTCATCCCGTACCGGCATAGGCTGCCCATGCCACCGGCAGCATTCCAAAGGCATGCGGCCTGGGGCAGGGGGTGATGGCGAATGCATGACGACAGCGAACAGTTGCAGCTGCGCATCGACCGATTCGTGCGGGAGCGACTGCAGCCGGCGATCTATCGGGCGGTCTCACCACTGTCGATCGAGGCGTGGGACGTGCCAGACGAACCGGTGCCATTTGCAGAGGCAGTTCGGCAGCAGTTCGTTCGATTCGAGGCGGGGAGCAGCTGGGGCACACCATGGGGGACGACGTGGTTTCACCTCACCGGAGTTGTCCCTGAGGGCTGGGGGAGCGACAACGCCAGCGTGCTCGAGGTTGTCGTCGACCTGGGATTCAACGGGGTAGCGCCCGGTTTCCAAGTCGAAGGCACCGCCTATGCGCCAGACGGCCAGATCCTGAAGGCTGTCGAATCGCGGAGTCGGCGCGTGCCCGTTGCCGGGTGCCCGGGCGACGCCATCGACCTCTACATCGAGGCCGCGAGCAACCCTGACCTCGCCGGCGACTGGACGTTCGCTCCCACGCTCCTCGGCGACAAGGCAACGGCCGGCAGTGCGCCCATCTACACGCTCAGGCAAGCGGATGCCGCGCTCAGGGACCTCCCGGTGTGGGAACTCGTCCAGGACATCTGGGCTCTGAACGGGTTGATGCGAGAGTTGCCGGTGACGCTGCCGCGACGCGCTGACATTCTGCGGGCACTTGAGCGCTGTCTCGACGCGGTCGACCCCGACGATGTGTCTGGCACCGCAGCATCCGGTCGCCTGGCCCTCACTGACGTGCTGTCCAAGCCGGCGAACGCCAGCGCCCACCACCTGCACGCCGTCGGGCACGCCCACATCGACAGCGCGTGGCTCTGGCCGGTGCGTGAGACGGTCCGCAAGGTGGCACGCACATTCTCAAACGTGCTCAGCCTGATCGACGAGAACCCTGACTTCGTGTTCGCCGCGTCATCCGCCCAGCAGTATGCCTGGCTGAAGCTGTTCTACCCAGAGCTGTTTGAACGGGTACGTCTGGCCGTCGCGGCCGGTAATGTCGTGCCGGTCGGCGGCATGTGGGTGGAGTCCGACACGAATCTGCCCGGCGGAGAATCGCTGGTGCGGCAGTTTGTGGCTGGCAAACGGTTCTTCATCGAGGAATTCGGCGTCGAACCGCTGGAGGTCTGGCTGCCGGACTCGTTCGGCTACTCTGCCGCATTGCCGCAGATTGCGCTGGCGTCTGGCTCCCGCTGGTTCCTCACGCAGAAGATCTCCTGGAATGACACGAATGTGTTCCCGCACCACACCTTCCGCTGGGAGGGAATCGACGGCAGTCGCATCTTCACTCACTTCCCCCCAGTCGCCGACTACAACTCCCAGCTGTCTGCTGTCGAGCTGGCCAGGGCAGAACGGCTCTACGCGGAGAAGGGCAGGGCGAACACCTCGCTGATTCCGTTCGGGTGGGGAGACGGCGGTGGCGGGCCGACTGCTGAGATGATCGCATCCGCTCGCCGGACTGCGTCGCTGGAAGGGTCGCCGACGGTTGAGCTCTCGAGCCCGCGCCGCTTCTTCGAGGCGGCAGAGGCGGAGTACGAGTTGCCGCCGGTCTGGGCGGGGGAGCTGTACCTGGAATTCCACCGCGGCACATACACGTCGCAGGCGCGCACCAAACAGGGGAACAGGCAGAGCGAGCGGCTGCTGCGCGAAGCGGAGCTGTGGGCAACGACGGCTGCCGTGCGCACCGGCGCCGAATACCCGTACGCCGCGCTCGAAGCGGCCTGGCACACGGTGCTGCTGCAACAATTTCACGACATCCTGCCCGGGTCAGCGATCGCGTGGGTACATCGCGAAGCTGAACGCAACTATGCGTTGGTTGCGCAGTCGCTGACGGGTGTGATCGAGACGGCTGTGCGTGCGCTGGCGGGCGAGGGGGACCAGACGGTGGAGGTGAATGCCGGGCCGTTCGCCCTCGACGGCGTGCCGGCGCTTGGGGGCCATGAGGCGGCATCCGTTTCTGGTGCCGCCACGGCGATTCGCTCAGCGTCAGGGTTCGTGCTGGCCAACGCGCTTGTCGCGGTCACCATCGACACTGACGGGCTCTTCACCTCGGTGCGCGACCTCGTTGCCGATCGCGAGGTGATTCCGGCTGGCTCGCGGGCGAACCTGTTGCAGCTGCACCGCGACACCCCGGCGCAGTGGGACGCCTGGGATCTTGACGCGAACTACCGGAATACCGTGACCGACCTGACGACCGCCGTCAGCGTTGAGATTGCCCCGCTACCCGATCCAGACGGCGGGGCTCGAGGTCATGCTCGTGCCGGCGTTCGCATCGTACGGATGGTTGGATCGTCTCTCATCATCGAAACGGTCACGCTTGAGCCGGGTTCTCCGACGATCGACATTGCGCTCAGCATCGACTGGCACGAGCGCCAGAAGCTGCTGAAGCTGGCGTTCCCGCTCGATGTGCATGCCGACCGGGCGGCGTCGGAGATCCAGTTCGGGCATGTATACCGGCCGACACACCGAAACACATCATGGGACGCTGCGCGGTTCGAAACCGTCGCCCACCGCTGGGTGCACGTTGGCGAGCCCGGCTACGGCATTGCCGTCGCCAACGACTCCACCTACGGTCACGACATCGAGAGAGGGGCGGATGCCGCGGGGCGCACCACGACGACCGTGCGGCTGTCGCTGCTGCGTGCCCCGCTCTACCCCGATCCGGAATCCGACCAGGGCTGGCACCACCTCGCTGTGTCGCTGCGGGTGGGCGCCGGCATTCCGGAGGCGATTGCCGAAGGCTATCGGCTGAACGTTCCCCTCCGCACAGTGACAGCGGTCGCATCGACGACACTCGCGCCGCTGCTCTCCGTAGACAATCCGGCCGTGGTCATCGAGGCCGTCAAATTGGCCGAAGACCGGAGCGGCGACGTGATCGTGCGGCTGTACGAGGCGCACGGGTCCCGGTCGCGGGCGCGCGTCATCCGCTCGTTCGATGCAACGGAGGTCGTCGAAACCGACCTGCTCGAGCGCCCGCTCGCCAAGACGCGAGCGTCGCTCTCACAGGAGGGCGCTGCGACCGAGCTGGAGCTGCGGCCGTTCCAGCTGGTGACGCTCCGCTACCTGCGTTCCTAGCTCCCAGCGCGTAGCTTGTAGCCGGATACTCGCCGACGGATACCTGGCTTAAGAGGCTGGGTCACGCGCTTTGCGCTGACGAACAAAAATGCTGTTCAGAACGGGCAAACGCGGCCGCCACACACCTAGACTGCGCGCATGGGGAAAACGACGACGAGCGCGGACATGAACTGGGAAGAAGGTGCCAGGCGAATCGTCGACTGGCGATTCTGTCCCCGCTGCAGTGGGACGCTCGGCCGCGCGGGATCGTGCCGCGAATGCGGTGCTGACGTGACGGGGGCGCTCGGGGCTGAGCTGGGCAACGCGTCGAAACGAGTCGCAGAGGCCATTGCCGTTCGCCAGGCGCTGGTCGCCCGGTTGCCCACGGTTCGACCCGCTGCGTATGGAGCATCCGCTAAGTATCGGGTGCCAGCTGCGACCGCCGTTTCGGCATCCGCGGTGCCCACAATGCCAGTTGGTGCACCAGCCCTCGCTGCCGCACCCGCACCCGCGGCAGGATCGACACCCGCCGCCGCATCACCGCCGAGCCCGGTGAACGCTTCCGGCTCGCAGATCAGCGTGCAGTCGGTGCTCGCCGTCGCCGGAGCCGGCCTGCTGGCGGTGGCCGCACTCGTCTTCACGTTCCTCAACCCAGACCTCACGAGCTTCGCCACGCGAACAACGATCATCGCGGTGATCACCGTCGCGTTCATCGCCGGCGCGTGGCTGTTCGCCCGCCGCGGCCTGCAGTTCTCTGCCGAGTCTGTTGGCGCGCTTGCCGCAGTCTTTGCCGCCCTCGACGTCTGGGCGTTCGCGCAGGCTGCCCCCGCTGGTGTCAGCGGGTACGTTTTCGCGGGAATCGGCACGCTCCTCGCATCAGCTCTCTTCCTGCTCCTCGGCGCCAGGACACAGATCCGCACCTGGCTCTGGGTCGCGGTGGTCGGCATTGCTCTGACACCTGGCTTCTTCGGTGCAGCCGGCGGCACCCTGTGGTCATTCTTGCTCGGCAGCCTCGCGGTAGCGATCGTGGTGCTTGGCGTGCAGCGGATGCTGCGCGTGCTCGAATCCAGATTCGGCTCCGTCCTCGGCGCCGAGCAGGTAACGGCGACCGTCCTGCAGGTCGGCGCCGTGACGATTGCCATCATCCAGTTGCTGCTCGTGCAGTTCGGGGTGCCTGTCGACGGACCAGGACAGGTCATCGGCAGCGCAGCGATGCTGGCCGTGCTGGCCGCGGTGGCCATGATCGGCAGTTGGAATGGCCTCGCCCGGTTCTGGAGTTTCCTGGCTGGCGCCTTCGCCGCGGCGGCCATCGGCATCCTGCCATTCGCCGCCGACCTCACAGAGCCATCGTGGTATTTCGCCATCGTGCCGCTGGCGACCGGGGTGGCCGTGGTGATCGGTGCCGCACTCCGCCGACCGGTGACAGCCAATCGCACCGAACTCCTGAACGGTGCGCGAACCATCGCGGTCGCCAGTGCCGTGCCGACGCTCATCCTGGCCGCCCAGCAGCTCTTCTCGCCGATCGAACCCGTGACTGCGAGCATCATGGGCCTCGGCTGGCCTGGCCGAAACTCGACACTCCCCACCCTGTCACCCACCGTCGGCCTGGCCGTCATCCTCGGTCTCGGCGCACTTGCCGCGGTGTCGTTGGCCGAGTCGTGGGCGCTGCGACGGGCGGCGGTCGAGCCAACGGATGTCGTGTCATCCGTTGGTCGTCGAGCCCGCACGCGCGCACTGTGGCTGGCGATGCTGACCATGCTCACCGTGACGGGATGGAGCGGGTTCGATGGGGCGGCCCAGTCCGTCACCGGGTTCGTACTGGCCACTGGCCTGAGCCTCGCGCTCGTTCTCGTCCCTGCACTCAACACGGCTGATCCGTCGCTGCGACGGCCGCTCATCGTCGGTGCGCACGCGCTGCTGGTGCTCGCTGCCCTGATCGGCTGGCTCCAGCAGGACACCATCGTGTGGGTGGGCGCAGCAGCCGTACTCGTGCTCGGCGTGGTGTCGCTGACCATGCCGGCCACCCGCAACCCGAACTATGTGGGGGTCGGCTACGCCTACGCGCTCATCATCATCGCCACGGCGCTCAGCCTCGCCCAGGTGGAGACCATCGCTGTGCTCTGCCTCACTACGGCCATCGCTCTGCTCGTCGCGCTCGGCGTCACCCTCACCGGCTGGCTGTCGCCGCGGAGCTGGTATGCCACGCTGCTCGTCTCTGCCGTGCCGTTCGTCATGGGCGTTGTCGCTGTGCTGTTGGTGCGAAGCGGCTGGACGGCCCTTTCAACCGGCCTCGCATTCGCCCTCGCCCTCACCCTGATGGTGACGCGTCGCCCCGGCATGACGCTGGTGCTGCGGGCCGCGGCGGCATCGCTGCTTGTACCGTCACTGTCGGTCGTCGTCGTGTGTCTCGGCGCGCAGGTCTTCGCCTCGAGTGGCTCGCCGATCGTGCTGCCCGTCATCGCCGCGATCGTCGCCTGCACATTCCCGGCGGCCGGGCTCATCGCCGATTCGCTCCGCCGACGTGGCATCTCTGCTGTCGAAGCGGATGTCTCCCGCACCTGGATCGAAATCTCAGCTCTCGTGACGGCGGCGCTCACCGTGATCCTCGCCCTGGTGCGCACGGCTGCTGGCCTGCAGACCACGTTCCTGGTGCTCGTCATCCTCGGTGCAGGAGCTGCGGCCACCGCGTTCAGCACGCACCGTCGCCACGCCTGGTGGGCGGCCGCAGCGAGTTGGACGGGCGCGCTGTGGTGCGTCTGGGCGATCCAGGGTGTGGATGTCCTTGAGCCGTACCTGCTGCCCCCTGCCCTCGCCGCCGTGATCGTCGGTGCGATCACCGTTGCGCGTGGCAGGGCCGGCATCGCCCTGTTCGCCACCGGCCTGGCCGTGGCCGTGGTGCCGAGCGTTATCGTGCTCGCCGTCGGCGGCTCTGGTGCGGCGGGGATCATTCCGTGGCGTACGTACGGGCTGCTCGGCGCGGCCATTGCCCTCATCGTCCTTGCAGCAGTCGCCCTGCGAACGCCGCTCGGAGACAACCCCGATCGGCTGCGTTCCCTGCGCCGGCCGACACTCGTCGCAGCGATCGTCGCGGCGGGGGCCGGTGCAGTCCAGGCGATGCGCTGGGGGTGGGGCGTCGACGGACTCGCCCTCGACGCCCCGGCGTTGCTCATGGTGCAGGTGCTGGTTGTCAGTGCGATCGCGGCGATGCTGGCCGGCGCTGCCGGTTATCTGCTGGGCGACAGTGCTGCGGTGAGCACGCCTACGCCGAGTGCGCTGAGCGCATCATCTGGCGCGGTGTCCGGTGCGCCGTCCCGCTGGCGATACGCAGCGGCCATGGCTCTCCTGGTGGTTGGACCGATCACGGCGATCCGTCTTGATGCGTTCTCGATCGCAACGCTCATGCTGCTCACGCTGGGGCTGCTCGGATTCATGCTCGTTGTGGTGGCCCGCGCCCGCACCGGGGTGAGCACCCTGCCGCCGGCATGGTTCATCTTCGCGCTGGCCTGGTGCACGGCGGTCGCCGGTTGGAGTGAGCGGGAACTGCGGGTGGAAGCATTCTCGCTCCCGCTCGGCCTTGCCCTGCTGGGTGCCGGCATCATTGCCATGCGCCGGCAGCCCGCAGCGGCGGGGATCGCCGCCAACGTTGCCCGCGCCAGTTGGACGACCTGGCCGAATGGCTTCGTCGGATCCTGGCGGGTGCTTGCCCCAGGAATCATCGTGACGTTCCTGCCATCGGTGCTTGCCACCGGAACCGACCCGCAAACCTGGCGCGCCATTCTCGTGATGAGCCTCGCGCTGGCGGCGATCCTGATCGGGTCTGTGCAGCGCCTCGCCGCGCCATTCGTGCTGGGACTCGCGGTGCTGCCTATCGAGATCGTCGTGGTCTTCACGGTTCAGATCGGCCAGACGATCAACCCATTGCTGTGGTGGATCACGCTGGCCGCAGCCGGGGCCGTGCTGCTGGTGATCGCCATCACGTCGGAGCGAAAGGGCGCGGACGGTGGCGGCTTCACCGCCAGGATGCGAGACCTCGGTTAGTCCGAACCGGTGTTAGACCAGCAGCTGGTGCTTTGCCAGGTCGCGGTACAGCGGCGTGGATGCCACCAATTCGGAGTGCGTGCCGGTGCCGACGACCTGGCCGTGGTCGAGCACCACGATCTGGTCGGAATCGACAACGGTCGACAGGCGGTGGGCGATCACGATCAGCGTGCGGTTCTCCGCGACGGCGTCGATGGCCTCACGCATCTTCTGCTCGTTGACGCCATCGAGGCTCGACGTCGACTCGTCGAGCAACAGGATCGGCGCGGCGCCCAGCAGTGCGCGACCGATGGCCAGTCGCTGGCGCTCTCCGCCGGAGAGCATGACGCCGTCTTCGCCGACGGGGGCGTCCAGCCCTGCAGGGTCACGCTCGAGCACCTCGGTGAGATTCACGGCGTGCAACACCCTGATGCAGTCCTCGTCTGTGGCATCGGGGCTTGAGAGCCGCAGATTGTCCCTGAGCGTGCCGGCGAGCACCGGAGCATCCTGTTCGACGTAGCCGAGCTGGGAGCGAAGCGCGTCACGTTCGAGGCCACGGATGTCGAGACCACCCAAGCGGATCGTGCCCGCCGTCGGGTCGTAGAAACGCTCGATGAGCGCGAGAATCGTGCTCTTGCCGGCGCCAGACGGGCCAACAAGCGCCGTGCGCTTGCCACGCGGAACGCTGAAGGACACGCCATGCAGCACCGGCTGGCGTACGGAGTCCGCCGCGACAGGCTCCTCCGCAGCGGATGCCGCTGCGCGGGTGGCATTGTTCAGTTCGGTTTCCGCATCCACAACGGGAGCAGCGGCGGCGTACGCGAAGTGCACGTCGTCGAACTCGATCGCGGGTGAATCCGGATTCACCAGGACGTTCGCGGCGCCCACTGCGATGGCCAGCGGGGCGATGTCGCGGTCGAACTGGTCCTCGGCGGGCAGGTTGATGATCTCCTCGATGCGGCCGAGAGCACCAAGCGCCGCGTTCACAGAGGTGAGGGCGCCGAAGGCGGTGCCGAGCGGCATGATCATCATGAACAGGAACAGGATGAACGCGACCAGGTCGGCGATAGTGATCGCACCGCTGGCGACACGGTAGCCACCGACGCCCAGAACGACGAGGAGCGACACCTGCATGGCGATTCCGGCGATCGGAACGACGAGAGCTGAGATCTTTGCGACCTTGATGCCCATGCGCCAGGCGCCCTGGGCATCCGCGTCGACGACGGCGATCTCGCGCTCTGTCGCATTGGCGGCACGCACGGTGCGCACCGCGCTGATCACACGCTCGACGCTGGCGGCCAGGTCGCCGACTTTGGACTGAGCCGCGTGGCTGGCGCTGCGGATGCGCTGCGACAGCAGGGTGACCGCCGTGATCGACACGCCGATCACGAGGGCGGTGAGTCCGAGCATCACCGGATCGATGATGAGCATGGCGATGAGGGCACCGACGAATGTGAGCGCTCCGCCGATGGAGTCGACCAGGCCCTGGGTGAGTACAGCACGCAGCATCGTGGTGTCTGAGCCAACGCGCGAGACGAGGTCGCCCGTGCGACGCGTGTCGAACTCGGAGATGGGGAGGTGCAGCATCCGCGCGACGAGCCTGCGGCGGCTTGACAGCACGACACCCTCACCGGTGCGCTGCAGGAGGTAGTGCTGGTAGCCGCTGATCACACCAGACACCACCACGAGTGCGACGAGCGCCCAGACGAGGGAGCCGAGCGTGTCGCCGTTGCTGACGAGGGCGATGACCTGGCTGACCAGCAGGGGCTGCGCGAGGCTCGCTGCGGCGCCGATGATGCTGAGTACAGCGACGACGATGAGCACCTTCTTGTGCTCGAACAAGTAGGGAAGCAGCTGGCTGAATGTGGCGCGAGGCCCTGAGGTGTCGCGCGACGAGCGACGCAGGCCGCGCGGGGTCTTCGACGTGGGGGAGCCGCTGGGTTTCGGCGTGCTGGCAGTGCTGGCATTACGGGTGGAGGTGCTCACCGAATGAGCCTAACCGGTGCGGCTGAGCGCATACGCACGAAGGCCCCGGTTCCCCGGGGCCTTCGTGGTGGAACGGTGGAGCGCGGCGTCTATCGCAGCGCACCGTGCTCGCGACTAGCGATCGATGTCGACGTCCTTGGTTTCCTTGCTGATGACCAGCGCGACGAGGGTGATGACGGCCATGATCGAGAGGTAGAGGCCGACGAGGACCGGGCTGCCATCGGCCATGGACCACAGCCACACCGCAATGAACGGTGCGACAGCGGCGCCCAGGATCGAGCTGACGTTGTACGAGATGCCCGAGCCGGTGTATCGCACGTTGGTCGGGAACAGCTCCGGCAGCAGCGCGCCCATCGGGCCGAACGTCATACCCATCAGGCTGAAGCCGATGACCAGCCAGAACATGACGCCGACGAAGCCGGCACCGAGCAGTGGCACCCAGACCAGGCCGAAGAGGATGATCGCGGCTGTCACCCAGATGAGCGTCTTGCGACGACCGTACTTGTCGGCCAGCGGCCCGGAGATCAGGGTGAAGACGCCGAAGAAGACCACGCCGAAGATGAGCATCAGCACGAAGTTGCTGTAGCTGTAGCCGAGACCCGGCTGTGCGCCTTCTGCGGGCGCGATGGGAGCGCGGCCGTAGCTGAGCGAGAACGTGGTCATCAGGTAGAACAGCACGTAGGTGGCCAGCATGAACAGCGTGCCGAGGATGAGTTCCCGCCAGTTTGAGCGGATGACGGTGCCGAGTGGCAACTTCACAACCTTGCCGCTCTTCACGGTCTTCGAGAATGCTTCGCTCTCCACGAGGCGGAGGCGAACCCAGAGTCCAACGATCACCATGACAGCCGAGAACAGGAACGGGATGCGCCATCCCCATTCGAGGAATGCGGTCGACGGCATGGTCGGGTCGTCGGAGGGCAGCACGGCGGCGATGATCAGGAACAGCCCGTTGGCGATGATGAAGCCGATCGGCGCACCCATCTGCGGGAACGTGCCGTACCAGGCACGCTTGCCCTTCGGGGCGTTCTCCGTGGCTACCAGCGCAGCGCCGCTCCACTCGCCACCGAGCGCGAAGCCCTGGGCGAGGCGAAGCACGACGAGCAGCAGTGGGGCGAACCAGCCGACCATGGCGTACGTCGGCAGCAATCCGATGAGGAACGTTGCGATGCCCATGGTGAGGAGGGCTGCAACGAGGGTTGTCTTGCGTCCGACCTTGTCGCCAAGGTGGCCGAAGAAGACGGCGCCGAGCGGGCGTGCCACCATCGCGGCGCCGAAGACGGCGAACGATGCGAGGAGTGCCGTTGTGGCATCCCCGGTGGGGAAGAACAGATGGGGGAAGACGAGGACAGCGGCCGTGGCGTAGACGTAGAAGTCGTAGAACTCAATCGTCGTACCGATGAGGCTGGCCAGAATGACCCGGCTCTTTGGATTGAGTGGTGCGGCTGGCGCGTGGTCGATGGATGTGGCTGGTGCAGACATTGAGGAGAGACTCCGAGGCAGTATGTAAGCGGCAGTGGTGCGGGCGCGTCTGGTCACGCGGCAAGTGCATCGAACGGCACAAAACAAAGGCGGCCGCTTGTGGCGGCCGTCTGAATACCATACGCCTGCACAAAGTTTCGTGCGAATTGGCTGGGTTCATTAAGCTGTGTCTATGGAAACCGTATTCAATGTGCTGCACGTTGTCGCAGCAGTGTTCATCGTCGGCCCGATGGCGATCCTGCCCATGACGGCCATGCGCGCTGTGCGAGCCGGAAATGGTGCACAGGTCGCGGGTCTGGCCAAGTCAACGAACATCTTCAGCCTGCTCTCGCTCGCCGTCGTTCTCTTCGGCTTCGGCGCGATGGGCATGGCAGATGAGAAGTACAACTTGTCGATCGGCACCCCGTGGATTCTCTGGTCCATCATCCTGTACGTGGTCGCGCTGGCGATCAGCCTGTTCCTGGTCGTCCCGAGCATGCGCAAGGCAGCGGATGCCCTCCAGTCATCGTCGACAACCTCGGCTGCATCCGCCGGCTACCCGGCAATCGCCGCGGGAAGCGGAATCGCATCGCTGCTGCTCGTGATCGTCGTCGTGCTGATGGTCTGGAAGCCGTAACCCCAACGCACTAAAACGCGAGAGCGCACTTCTGGTCGGTTGGCCTGAGCCAACCCGACCAGAAGTGCGCTCTCGCGTTGTGTTTTAAGCGCGCAGCTCGGCCAGCACCCGCGCGGTGGCCAGGGCAGCCGTTGCTGCTTCCTCTCCCTTGTCCTCCTTCGAGCCCGGCAGGCCGGCACGATCGAGGCCCTGCTGCTCGTCATCGAGGGTGAGCACGCCGAAGCCGACGGGCTTGCCCGTGTCGAGCGCGACGCGAGTGAGGCCATCCGTTGCCGCTGCCGACACGTATTCGAAGTGCGGAGTGCCGCCCCTGATGATGACGCCGAGAGCGACAACCGCATCCGCTCCGTTTTCCAGGGCCACCTTGCTGGCGACCGGCAGTTCGAAGCTGCCCGGAACCCTGACCAGCGAGTAGGTCGCACCTGAGGCCTCGAGCACACGGGTTGCGCCTGCGATGAGTCCATCGGTGATCACGTCATGCCAGCGGCCGGCGATGATCGTGACGTTCAGCCCGCGGCCGTCGATGTCGATGATGGGGGAGCCTGCTCCGCTCATAGTGCGCTTCCTTTGACTGTGCTGTACGTGATCGTGCGGGGGGTGGTTGAGCTCTGTGGGGACTGCGTGTCGATGTCGTGTCCCATGCGGTCGCGCTTGACGGCCAGGTACTCCTCGTTGTGCTCGCCGACGCCGACGATGAGGGGCACTCGCTCCCGCACGCTCACTCCGTGTGCTTCGAGCTGGCGCACCTTCTCGGGGTTGTTGGTCAACAGCCGGATAGCGCCCAGGTTCAGGTCTTTCAGGATCGCCGTTGCCGCGCTGTAGTCGCGGGCGTCGATCGGCAGTCCGAGGGCCACATTGGCGTCGAGAGTGTCGAGCCCCTCTTCCTGCAGCTTGTATGCGCGCAGCTTGTTGATCAGGCCGATGCCCCGACCCTCGTGGCCGCGCAGGTAGATGACAACGCCGCCGAACTGGTGGATGGTCTCCAGCGCAGCATCAAGCTGCGGACCGCACTCGCACTTGAGCGACCCGAACGCTTCGCCGGTGAGGCACTCTGAGTGCACGCGGACGAGAGCTCCGTCGCCCAGCGCCCCGGCGACGATGGCGACGTGGTCTGCGCCGGTCATGCGGTCCCGGTATGCCCGAATCCTGAAGTCGCCGTGCACGGTCGGCACCAGCGTCTCCACCTCGAAGTCGACCCGCGACGATTCAACCATTGGCTGCACGGCATCGAGGGGGTCAGGGTGCACGTCGTTCAGGTAATCGATGAGCTCAGCGATCGTGATGACAGCGATGCCCTCCCGTTCCCCGAGCTCGATGAGGCCTGGGAGGCGCATCATCTCGCCGTCGTCGGCCACAATCTCTGAGATGGCGCCGACAGGGGACAGCCCGGCCAGCTTCATCAGGTCGACGGCTGCTTCGGTGTGCCCGTCGCGCTCGCGCACGCCGCCGTCCATGGCGCGAAGCGGCAGGATGTGGCCGGGCCGATTCAGGCTGGCGGGAACGGATGCCGGATCGGCGAGCACACGCAGCGTGTGCGCCCGGTCTGCCGCACTGATGCCGGTGCTCAACCGATCGGCGGCGTCTACCGTGATCGTGTAGTTCGTGCCGCGCGGGTCCTGGTTCTCCGCCACCATCACTGGGAGTTCGAGCGCATCGGCGATTTCATTCGTCATCGGCGCGCAGATGAAGCCGGAGGAGTTGCGAACCATCCAGGCCAGCCATTCCTGGGACGCGAGTTCGGCGGAGATGATGACATCGCCCTCGTTCTCCCTGCCTTCGTCGTCTGCCACGATGACGGGCCGTCCGAGGCGGAGCTGTGCGAGAGCTGTGGGGATATCGGCGAGGCTCATGATGCCCTCCTTGTTGGGGTCTGCGCGGTGGTGCTGCGGCGCCGTTCGGCTTCAGCCAGCGCCAGGATCCTGGCGGCGTGGCGGGCGAGGATGTCGGTCTCGATGTTCGTGGAGTCGCCGACGGCCAGGCCGCCGAGCGTCGTTGCGATGAGTGTCTCTGGAATGAGGGACACCTCAAGCCACTGGTCGAGCTCGTCAGCGTCACTGATGGCGCTCACGGTGAGGGAGACGCCATCGATGGCGATGGACCCCTTGTCGGTGACGAGGGGGGCGAGCTCAGGGGAGAGACTGAAGCGCAACACGCGCCAGGCGTCGCCTGGGCGAATCTCGAGCACGGTGCTTGTGCCGTCGATGTGGCCCTGCACGATGTGTCCACCCAACCGGTCGCCGACCAGGGCGGCGCGTTCGAGGTTGACCGGCGCACCAACGCTGGCGGCGTCGAGCGTCGACATGCGCAGCGTCTGCGCCATGACGTCAGCGGTGAACGTGTCAGGCGTTTGGTCGACGACGGTGAGGCACACCCCGCTCACCGAGATCGAGTCGCCGTGCGAGGCGTCTGCCACGGCCAATGGACCCCTGATCGTGAAGCGTGCAGCGTCCCGCGATCTCTCGATCTTCTCGATGACGCCGAGCTCCTCGATGATTCCAGTGAACATGTCAGATCCTTCTATCTGGGTGTGCAGAAACGAGCAGGTCATCGCCGAGTCGCTCGACGCTGTCAATGGTCAGCTTCAGCTGGTCGGCGATGCTGCCGACGCCGAGGTCGCCGAGCGCCAGCCGTGAGCCGCCGAGAAGCGTGGGAGCAAGGTAGATCAGGTAGTGGTCGACGAGCCCAGCCTTGACGAAGGCGCTGGCCAGCGTCGGACCGCCTTCGACGAATACGCGCCGGATGCCGCGCTCTCGGAGGTCGGCCAGCACCTCCGTGAGCTCACCGGTCCGGTAGAACAGGGGAGCATGCGGGTGCCTGAACACGGCGGCGGTCGACGGAATCATCCGTCGTCCGATGACGACAGGAATGGGTTGGTGCGGCAGCAGCGTGCCATCGGCATTTCTGGCGGTGAGTGACGGATCATCGGCCAGGACGGTGCCGGTTCCGACCACAATGGCGTCGGCGGCACCGCGCCGGGTGTGGACATCCGCTCGCGCGATCGTGCCGGTGATCCACTGGCTGCTGCCGTCATTGGCCGCAGCGCGACCGTCGAGGCTTGATGCCCATTTCACCGTCACGACGGGGCGGCCGAGGCTGGCCGCCTCGAGCCAGTCGGCCAGAAACGCCTCGGCCTCGTCGCGGAGCACGCCGGGCGTCACCCGGACTCCGGCGTCGCGGAGGCGTTCTGCCCCGCCGGCGGAGTGGTGTCCGGGGTCTTCGGTCGCATAGACGACCCTGGCAAGCCCGCTCTCGATGAGGGCGAGCGCGCATGGTCCTGTCCGGCCCGTGTGGTTGCAGGGCTCAAGGGTCACAACGGCGGTGGCGCCGGCGGCCTGGCCTGGGGCGAGCTGCGACAGGGCATCGACCTCTGCGTGTGCGGTGCCTGCGCCCCTGTGCCAGCCCTCGGCGAGCACGGAGCCGTCTGCAGCGAGGATGACGCAGCCCACCTGCGGATTGACGCCATCGGCAGGGCCGTTGGCGGCAAGGGAGAGTGCGCGGCGCATTGTGCGCTCGATCAGTGCTTCGTCCACCGCCACCCTCGTTCGTTTGGTACGAACTCCGGGGATTGGCGTGCACGCAGGCGTTGCCGTCGACGGGTCGCAAGACTCGCCGATTCGTGCGCCTCCCATCCGGACTTTAACCGTCGGTGCTGGAATTTCACCAGCTCAACCGGCACTTCGCAAAGAAGTACCAGCTCGCGGACTTTCACCGCCGGTTCGGACTCACACCGACCCCGGAGCACGTTTCTTATCTTCAGTTATAGCCGAAAGCGTGCTGCTTCGGGGTGTTCGGCGAACTTTGCCGATGAAACGGTCAGCTGCCGGCCGCCGAGGGATAGAGCAGCGCTCGCGCGGTTCCTTCATCGACGTAGAGGTCGGTGATGAGTTCGGCGGCCAGGGCGCCACGCAGGCTGGAGAGTTTGGAGCTGCCAGAGACCACGCAGATGCGTCGCGGGGTGCGGCGCAGCACCGAGAAGTCTGGGCCGGTGCCGCGCAGATTCAGCGGGATGTCGTCAGTCGAGCCGTCTGCCCTGAAGAACACCGTCGCCACGTCGCCAACCACGCCGGATTCGCTGAGCGAGGCGTATTCGGCCTCTTCGAGGTAGCCGCCGGCATACACGTGGCTCGGCACCTCAGAGAATGGTGAGCCAAGGCCGAAGAGTGCAACATCCATGTGGGCCTGGATATCGATGAGTCGCGTCACATTGCGCTCCCGCCACATCGCCTCCTTGGTGGCGGGGTCATCGAAGAACGCCGGCACGGGGAACTGCTGCACGTGGGCGCCGAATGCGTCTCCGAACCGGCGCAGGATCTCACTCGCGTAAGCGATTCCGGTCGTGCGCATGTTGCCGGCGCCGTTCAGCTGCACGATCTGCGAGTTGTGGGTTTGCTTGGGGGTGACATGGCGACTGATGGCGCTCATTGTTGAACCCCAGGCGACGCCCATTGTCATGTTTGAGTCGAAGTACTGGCCGAGAATCCGTGCAACGGACAGGGCGACGCGTTCCAGTCGATCGACGTCGCTGGCGTGGTCGGGGACGGGCACAACATGCGCGGTCACCTGGAACTGGGAGAGGATCTCCTTCTCAAGGCGGCTCGGTGCGTCGAGGGGAGACCGGATCTGAATGTCGACGAGGCCGCTGGCGCGCGCGTGACTGAGCAAACGAGACACCGACGACCGTGACGTGTGGAGTTCGTGGGCGATGGCATCCATCGTGAGGTCCTGCATGTAGTACAGGTGCGCGGCGGTGAGGGCATCGCGAGTGCGGTCTGAGTGGGATGGATATTCGGCTAGGGTCATGATTACTCCTTGCACATATGTTCACACAGCTTGACCGTTTGTGTCGAACCGTCCAAGCTTAAGAGATTCGTACGGTGGCCCAGCGGGCTGCCGGCTTTACACAAGAGGTGAGAAACAAATGCAGGAATCAGTGGCGAACTCCCAGGCCGTACTCCAGGGCCGACCGAAAGCACGCGTGCTCATCATCGGTGCTGGCATCAATGGGATCGCAACATTCCGCGACCTCGCCCTGCAGGGCGTTGACGTGGCCATCGTCGACAAGGGCGACTTCGTCTCCGGCGCTTCGAGTGCGTCGTCGCACATGATTCACGGCGGCATCCGCTACCTCGAGAACGGTGAATTCCGTCTCGTCAAGGAGTCGGTGACCGAGCGCAACGCCCTGATCAAGATCGCTCCGCACTACGTCAAGCCCCTGAAGACGACGGTGCCGATCTTCTCCACGTTCTCCGGCATCATGAGCGCCCCGCTGCGCTTCCTCACCCACAAGCAGGGTGCTCCGCAGGAACGTGGCGCACTGCTCATCAAGGTAGGACTCGTGCTCTACGACTCCTTCTCCCGTGACGGTGGCAGCGTTCCGCGCCACGAGTTCCGTGGGGCGAAGGAATCCCTCAAGCAGCTGCCGAAGCTCAACAGCGGCGTGAAGTACACCGCCACCTACTACGACGCGTCGATGCACGACCCTGAGCGCCTCGCTCTCGACGTGCTGCGCGATGGCCTGGCTGCCGGCGAGCACGCTCGCGCTGCGAACTACGTCGAAGCCATCGGTATGGACGAGAACGGCGTGCGCCTGCGCAACACCGTGACCGGCGAAGAGTTCAGCTTCGAAGCTGACGTCGTCGTCAACACGAGCGGCCCATGGACCGACCTCACCAACTCGGCGCTTGGCGCGGCCAGCACCTTCATGGGCGGCACCAAGGGCTCACACATCGTGATGGACAACCCGGCACTCCTGGCCGCCACCGGCGGACGCGAGATCTTCTTCGAGCACAGCGACGGCCGCATCGTGCTGATCTACCCGCTCAAGGGCCGCGTCATGGTTGGAACCACCGACCTCGAACACGACATGACCAAGCCGATTCGCTGCACCGACGAGGAGATCGACTACTTCTTCGAATTGGTCGCGCACGTTTTCCCAGATGTTGCCGTTGACCGTTCTGACATCGTCTACCGCTTCGCAGGCGTTCGCCCGCTGCCCCGTCACGACGACGAGGCACCCGGGTTCGTGTCGCGCGATTACCGCATCGAGTCGAGCCCGCTTGAGGCTCGCACCGGCACCCTGCTCAGCCTCGTCGGTGGCAAGTGGACCACGTTCCGCGCCCTGGCAGAACACCTGAGCAACGACATCCTGAAGCTCATCAATATGCCGCGCAAGGTTTCCACCGAGGGCCTCGCCATCGGCGGCGGCCGCGACTTCCCCATGACGGATGCCGCGCACCAGGTATGGATCGCCGCCAACGGCGATGAGGTGGGTGCGCCCCGTGCTGCTGCGCTGCTCGCACGCTACGGCACTCGCGCTACCGACGTCATCGAGTTCATGACCGAAGACACCGACGAGCCGCTCGCGAACAACGCGGACTACTCGCGCAGGGAGATCGAATACCTGGCTCGCACCGAGTCAGTGGTGCACCTTATCGACATCCTGCTGCGCCGTACGAGCATGGCGTTCGTCGGTGGTCTCACCACCGACCTCCTCGTCGAAATCACCGACATCGTTGCTCCCGTTCTCGGCTGGAGCGCCGAGCGTCGCCAGAGCGAGATTGATGCTGCCGTAGCTGAACTTTCTGACGCCCATGGCGTCCAGCTCTCCGGCACGACATCGGGAACGTTGACCGCGGCTTAAGGCTGGGAATTCTGCACGAACGTGCGCGTAAACCGTACCGAGGCCCCCACCGGGCCTCGGTACGGTTTTACAGGGTTCTTGAATCCCTTAGTCGGCGCGCCATGACTGGCGCCTCCCAGAAATAAAGAAATAAGGTCAACGTGGACAATCTTGGTGTTGTATTTCTCGCGGAACTGGTGGGAACTGCCCTCCTCGTGCTGCTTGGTTGTGGTGTTGTAGCCAACGTCGCGCTTGTGAAGAACAAGGGCTTTAACGGCGGCTTCCTGATGGTGAACATCGGCTGGGGCCTCGCGGTCTTCTCTGGCGTCATCGTCTCGTACAACTCAGGCGCACACCTGAACCCCGCTGTCACGTTGGGCCTCGTTGCCTCAGGTGCCACCGAGTTCGGCTCAGGCGTTCCGGTCAACCCCGTCTCTGTGCTGACGTACATCGCAGCCCAGATGATCGGTGCCATCATCGGCGCAGTCTTCGTCTGGCTCGCGTACAAGCAGCACTTCGACGCTGAACCGGATGCCGCGAACAAGCTCGGCGTCTTCTCAACCGGTCCTGCCATCCGTTCATACGGCTGGAACCTGGTCACCGAGATCATCGGTACGTTCGTTCTCGTCTTCGTCGTCATCGGCTTCGGTGGCGGACGTCAGGGCGACGGCGGCCTCGCTGCTCTCGGAGCACTGCCGGTCGCGCTGCTCGTGATCGTGATCGGTACGTCCCTCGGTGGACCGACCGGCTACGCCATCAACCCTGCGCGTGACCTCGGCCCGCGTATCGCGCACTTCTTCCTGCCGATCAAGGGCAAGGGCAGCTCGGACTGGGCTTACTCGTGGGTTCCCGTCTTCGGCCCGATCATCGGTGGCGTTCTCGCAGGCTGGGCCTCGCTCGTCCTGCTGCCGATCCTCGCCTAACGGCATCCGTCTGAACCCGCATAATCCCCGCAAATCGCAACGAAGGAGTTAGCCATGGCAAAATACGTACTCGCCATCGATCAGGGAACGACCAGTAGCAGGGCCATCATCTTCGACAAGGCAGGGTCGATCATCTCGACCGGCCAGCTCGAGCACGAACAGATCTTCCCCCAGGCCGGCTGGGTCGAGCACGACCCCAAGGAAATCTGGAACAACGTCCGTGAGGTCATCGGCCAGGCACTGTCCAAGGCCAACCTGACCCGCCACGACATCGCATCCGTCGGTATCACCAACCAGCGTGAGACTGCTGTTGTCTGGGACAAGAACACCGGCGAGCCCGTGTACAACGCCATCGTCTGGCAGGACACCCGCACGCAGTCCATCGTCGACCGCCTCGCAGCAGACGGCGGCATCGAGCGCTTCAAGCAGAAGGTCGGCCTTCCGCTGGCCACCTACTTCTCCGGCACCAAGATCGTCTGGATCCTGGAAAACGTTGAAGGCGCCCGCGAAAAGGCTGAAGCCGGCGACCTGCTCTTCGGCACCACCGACTCCTGGGTGCTGTGGAACCTGACCGGCGGAATCGAAGGCGGCGTCCACGCCACCGACGTGACCAATGCCTCGCGCACCCTGTTCATGGACCTCGAGACCCTGCAGTGGGACGACGAGATCCTCGCAGCGTTCGACGTGCCGAAGTCGATGCTTCCCGCCATCAAGTCCTCCTCTGAGGTCTACGGCACCGTCAACGAGCACAGCCTGCTCCGCGAAGTTCCGATCGCCGGCATCCTGGGCGACCAGCAGGCCGCGACGTTCGGCCAGGCAGCATTCGACCAGGGTGAAGCCAAGAACACCTACGGCACCGGCAACTTCCTGATCTTCAACACGGGTGAGGAAATCATCCACTCGAAGAACGGCCTGCTCACTACCGTCGGCTACAAGCTGGGCGACGCTCCCGTGCACTACGCGCTCGAGGGCTCGATCGCTGTCACCGGTTCACTCGTGCAGTGGATGCGTGACAACCTCGGCATCATCGACTCTGCTGCAGACATTGAGGCTCTGGCCGCCACCGTCGAAGACAACGGTGGAGCCTACTTCGTGCCGGCGTTCTCCGGACTGTTCGCGCCGTACTGGCGTTCGGATGCTCGTGGCGCACTGGTGGGTCTGACCCGCTACGTGAACAAGGGACACATTGCTCGTGCAGCGCTGGAGGCAATCGCATTCCAGACCCGCGAGGTGCTTGACGCTGTCAACGCTGACTCCGGTGTTCCCCTCACCGAGCTCAAGGTCGACGGTGGTGCAACCGCCAACAACCTGCTGCTTCAGTTCCAGGCTGACCTCCTCGACGTTCCTGTCGTTCGCCCCGTCGTTGCTGAGACCACGGCACTTGGCGCTGCGTACGCTGCAGGCCTGGCCGTCGGCTTCTGGAGCGGACTCGACGAGCTTCGCGCCAACTGGCAGGAAGACGCACGCTGGGAGCCCAACATGGACTCCGCAGAGCGCGAGCGTCTGCTTCGCAACTGGAAGAAGGCCGTCACGAAGACCCTCGACTGGGTCGACGAAGACGTGAAGTAACACCAGCACCGATACACGAAGGCCCGGTTCCGCTCACGCGGGGCCGGGCCTTTCGTTGCGCACCCCCCACACCCCACACCGCACGCCCCCCGCCCCCCGCTCCTCGCTCCTCGCTCCCCGCTCCCCGCTCTCCACTCCCCGCCCTCGCTCCTCGCTCCCGGTCGCGGCACAGCAACCTCCCGCTGTTGTAGTTCTGCATAACTCCTGCAATTGGCGATCGCGCCGCACGGCATCCTCGGAAGTTCGCGGTCACGCAGCTGGGCTGCTCAAACCGGCAGGAGTTGTGCACCCATGGAGCTAGGCGTACTGAGCCGCCGGGCAGGTGCCGACCGCTGGCACCCCGTCCGCTACGGATTGCCCGAGTTCGGCTACACCGGGTTTCACCTGCGTAACTCCTGCACATTCGTGCATAGCAAGGAACGATGCCCGGAATTCGGCGGTCCTGGCCCGGGATCAACTCGCGGAGCAGGACTCATGCACAACCGGTGTCGCGAGCTGTCTCTCCACAGTCTCGGGGATGCCACGCCGCACGGAGGGTGGCTGCGCGACTGTGCTCGGCATGACCACAACAAACACGCAGTTCACCACGCAACGAATATTCTCCAGGCGAGACCTGCTGGCATCCGGGATGACCGGCGCACAGATCACCGAAGCCGTGCGCGACATACAGCTGATACGAGTGCGGCGGGATCACTATGCGTTGCCCGCGACAGATCAACACACAATCGAAGCCGTACGGGTCGGCGGCAGGCTGGCCTGTGTCTCCGCCGCTGCGGAGCTCGGAATCTTCGCGTTCGACAGCAGCCGCACCCACATTCATTTGGATCGCGAAGCCTCCCGGCTCCGGAGCGCAACTAGCCGCGCGCACTCGCTCGACGCCCTTCCGCGAAACGGAATTGAGCTCCATTGGCAGCCGCTGCTCGCTCCTGCCGACGGTACCGAATACTGCGTGGGGCCGATGGATGCCGTTGCGCAGATCATTCGCTGCCAGCCGGCCGTATTCGCCTTGGCTGCGCTCGACACGGCGCTTCATGCCAGGTGTATTTCTACTCACGACCTCGATGCGATCTTTGCTGCGGTGCCGCTGAAACGTCGCACGCTCCGCCCGTTGATCGACGCCCGATCCGAAGCCGGGCAAGAAACCGTACTGCGGGAACTCATCAGGCAAGCGGGCCTGCGGTACGCCCTTCAGGTCTGGTTTGAGGGCATCGGGCGCGTAGATCTGGTGGTCGAAGAATGCGTTGTCCTTGAAGCCGATAGCCAGGCCCACCACAAGAGCTGGGACGAGCATGTGCGCGATCGAAGTCGGGATCGAGCACTTGCAGAGCGCGGTTACATCACGCTCAGGTTGCTGTACCAGGACATCATGTTCAACCCAGACCGGTCGATCGCTGCCGTCCGGGCGCTAGTCGAAATCTGCCGCACGGGCAGTCGCCACGCGTAACTCCTGCAGAAACATCGAGGGGACGAATAGTCCCGCGACATTGAGGCGTTTGGCGCCTGCCGGCCGGTGATCTGCAGGAGTTATGCCACACACCCACACACCCACACACCCACACACCCACACACTCACACACCCTCACACGCGCACAGGCGCGGGGCGACGTGTGGGTCTCCGCCCCTAGGCGAGTGCCAGAAGCGCCGCTGGCAGTTCGGCCAGGCTTGTCAGACGGATGACGCCATATCGGCTGGCATCCGCTTCGTCCTCGGCAGACACCGGCGCGTTGATCCGATCGAGCCAGACTCCCGTCAGCCCGGCAGCAGCAGCCCCGATGGCATCCGTCCTGAGCCGGTCGCCCACGTAGACGGCGTCTGCCGGCGACACCCCGAAGGTATCGCACGCTTCGATGAAGATGCGGGCATCCGGTTTTGCGAAGCCCAGTTCGCCAGAGGTGACCAGGTGCTCGAACCGGTCGGTGAGCCCCATGGCTGTCATCTTGCGGGTCTGGAAGGCCAGATCGCCGTTGGTGATGATGCCGAACCGCACACCGGGAATGGCAGCTGAGAGGGCGTCGAGGCATGGCAGCGCATCTGGGTGCAGCGTCCAGCGCTCCACATAGCGCTCAAAGAACGAGTCGAACCACACGCCGGAGTCTGAGTCGCCGAGTTTAACCCCGTGCGCTGCAGCGAAGTCGCGGGCCCTGGCGCGGCGCTGGCCCTCAAAGTCCAGCTCTCCGGCCAGGTAGGCGTGGTAGTGCTCTTCCTCCAGCGCATGCCAGAGTGTGACGGCAGCCTCAGGGGATGTCTCGGCGAAAACGCCACCGAGCGCGTGGATGTGGCGCACGATCCCCTCGTCGACGGCCCGCCGATGTTCAAACAGCGTGTCGTCGAGATCGAACAGCACGACGGCGGGGGCCGTTGTCGTCATACAGACTCGACGATCTCGACGATGCTCGGCCAGCCATCCTTGATCGACCTGTCGTCCCCTGCGCGCAGGACGCCCTGCCAGGACTCAGGGTGCGACCCGTCGCGGTACACGGACAACGAGGGCCCTGACTCGGTGAACGTGAAGCCGCACTTTCGAGCGACGCGGGCCGACGCAACATTTCCGACCAGGCACTCCCAGTGGATCGCGTCGACGATGCCCTCACTGAATGCCCAATCGGCGACCAGGCGCTGCGCCTCTGGAATGTATGCGTTGCCGCGATAGGGCGCGCCGAGCCAGAAGCCGATGGAGCCGCTCGCGACGCGCAGGCTGATCACGCCAATGAGCTCGTCTGAGTCCAGCAGCCGCAACACCCAGCTGTACTCCTGGTCGGACTTCCACGCGCCCGGAATGTACCGGGTGATGAAGGTCTCTGCGTCTGAGTGGTTGTACGGCCACGGCACGGTGAGGAACCGCTCGAACAGCGGGTCCTGGCAGTACTCATACATCGGTCCGGCGTCAGCGGCGACCGGCTGGTTGAGCCGAATCCGATCGGACTGAAGTGCGACAGGTTGCATCAGCGGCGGGGGAGCAGGCCAACGCGATCGAATGCCTTCGCGAGCGTCGCGTTGGCGACCTCTGCGGCACGATCGGCGTTCTGGGCGAGCAGGCGGTCGAGCTCTGCCGGGTCGGCGAGAAGCTCGAGGACGCGCTCCCGAATCGTACCGAATGTTCCGGTGACGACCTCAGCGAGCCCCTTCTTCAGGTCGCCGTAGCCGCGGCCGGCATACTCGTCTTCCAGCGAGCTGATCGAGCGGCCGGCCATCACCGAGTAGATGGTGAGCAGGTTGGAGACGCCCGGCTTGTTCTCCCGGTCGAAGACAACCGCACCGTCGGCATCCGTCACGGCGCGCATGATCTTCTTGGCGGTGACAGACGGCTCATCGAGTACCCAGATGACGCCGGCGTGCGACTCTGCCGACTTCGACATCTTTGACGTCGGGTTCTGCAGGTCGTAGATCTTCGCCGTCTCCTTCTGGATGTCTGCCTCTGGAATCACGAATGTCTCACCGAAGCGCGAGTTGAATCGAGCGGCGAGGTCGCGGGTGAGTTCGACGTGCTGGCGCTGGTCTTCGCCCACCGGAACGATCTTGGCGTCATAGAGCAGGATGTCAGCGGCCATGAGCACCGGGTAGGCGAACAGGCCGACGGTGACGGCGTCATTGCCGTGGCGCAGGGACTTGTCCTTGAACTGCGTCATGCGGCTGGCCTCACCGAAGCCCGTGATTGTGTTGAGCAACCAGGCCAGTTCGGAGTGGGCAGCGACGTGCGACTGCACGTAGAGCGTCGATGATGACGGGTCGATGCCGGCCGCGATGTACTGCGCAGCGGTGCGACGCGTGTTCTCCCTGAGCAGGGCAGGATCTTGCGCAACGGTGATGGCGTGCAGGTCGACGATGGAGAAGAACGCGTCGTGGGACTCCTGGAGCGACTTCCAGTTGAGGAGCGCTCCGATGTAGTTGCCCAGCTGCAGCGATTCAGCGGATGGTTGCATGCCTGAATACAGGCGGGTCTTAGCGGTCATTGAACAAACTTTCGGTGTGGGTAGGCGAGGTTAGATGGCGTAATCGACGACGACGGGCGCGTGGTCGGACCATCGCTCGTCGTAGGCGTTCGCCCGATCCACGACATAGTTCGTGACGGTTGCTGCCAGGGCGGGAGTCGCGAGCTGGTAGTCGATGCGCCAGCCGGTGTCATTGTCGAATGCCTGGCCGCGCCATGACCACCAGGTGTACGGTCCTTCGACCTCGCCGGCGGCCGCGCGTCCGACGTCGACCCAGCCGAGGCCTGCGCCCGCGTTGTAGTCTGCGTCGCCTTCGGCGCCGAGGATGCGGTCGAAGTACGCGCGCTCGTCTGGAAGGAAGCCGGCACGCTTGACGTTGCCCTTCCAGTTCTTGATGTCGAGCGTTCGGTGTCCAACGTTCAGGTCGCCCATCACGACGGCGAATTCACTGTGGGAGGCGACCTCTGGCAGGCGCTCGATCATGGCGTCGAGGAATTTGTACTTCTCGACCTGCTTGGGGGTGTCCACCTCACCGGAGTGCACATAGGTACTCACGACGGTGACGATGCGACCGTTGACGTCATAGTCGGCCTCGAGCCAGCGCCCTGCGCTGTCGAAGTCGTCTGCACCGAATTCGACACGGTGAATACTGGCGGCCCCTCGGCTGGCAATTGCAACGCCGGCGCGACCCTTTGCGGTTGCCGGGTCATGCAGGATGCTCCACTCCGGACCGAGGAGTCCCTGCAGGTCTTCAGTGGATGCTCGTACCTCTTGTATTGCGAGGATGTCGACATCGCGTGCATTCAGCCAATCACCCATTCCCTTGCGGAACGCAGCGCGGACGCCGTTCGTGTTGATGCTGGCGATGCGAAGCGGCTTGGCAGGCGTAGACGGCATGGTTCAATCCTACTTTGGGCCGGTGACATCGCTGCCCTCGCCGTCATCGTCCGCGGCGTATGCCCTGACCCTGTCCTCCGCTTCGCGCACCTGCCTGGCCGCCGACCGCCGCTTGTACCAGGGAGCAGTTTCGTATCGTTCGCGCGCTTCGCGGAGCTCAACCTCCGACGCCAGCCGCAGCGCCTCCGCTTCGCGTTGCCGTTGTGCCTCTTCGACATCGGCGGCGGCGTGGGTGCGGGGGGAGAGGCCTGCGTCCTGCATCCCAATGGCGATCCAGGATGCGGCGAGCAGGGTGACGGTGCTCGTCAGATTGAACCAGATCAGCAGACCGACGATCACGGCGAACGCGGCGAGCAACGGATTGCGCTCTGCGCCACCGAGCAGCGATGATCCGAGGACTTTGAGTGCGCCCAGTCCCATGGCGCCGAACAGGGATCCGGTGACCAGACGGCGGAGTGGGATGCGCACCGACGACAACACGCGGAAGAGCACGGCCAGCGTCACGGTGTCGATGGCCAACACCAGGAGGAGACCGCTGACACGAACGAAGAGAGTTGCCCAGAACGAATCCTGCGGGATGCCGACCAGGCCGAGCAGCCAGGACAGCGCCTCGGTGCTGGCGATCGAAATCAACGCTGACACGATCAGCAGCAGGCCGAAGCCGACGCCCAATCCGAGCTCACGCGCCTTTTCAAGCACGAAGAAGGTGGTGTCTCGTGGCATTTGGAAGATTGTGCGGACGGCAAGTTTGGTGGTCGACAGCCAGCCAAGAGCTGTTCCGATCAAGCCGACGAGGGCGAGCGCGCCAGTCCAGCCGAGTATGGATGCGCTCGTCAACTGGTCGGGGTTGATGACGCCATTGCCATCGCTGCCGATGAGGCCGGGAACCGACTGGTTGATCAGCTGGATCAGCGCGTCGAGGACGGCAGGATGTGCCTTCAGCCACAGGCCGGCGATCGAGAAGCCCACCCAGATTGCGGCGAAAACGGCGAAGATCGATTGGTAGGCCATGCCGCCAGACAGGATGGCCCCGTTGCTCTCCGCGAAGTGGGTGAAGACGCGCACGGGCTTCAGCGCCATGACCCAGGCCGTGATCCGGGTGATGAGCGCCGTAATTCGGGTGATCAGCGTGCGGATCGTCATCCGGCCAGCCTAACCAGTCGATGCGACTCTCTCGGCTGAAGGATCGCGCCGTACCCCCACTTCGGGGGCCTTTGCATAACTGAACGTTCCTCATGTCTTGTCGGGTCTCGGTACCCCTGAGAGTATGCGGGTGCTGACCCAGCCGAGCCAGCTATCCATAACCCGAAGATGGATGGTTTGATCATGTCTACGCACATGCATAAACGCCCTCCTAAAAAGGGGGCACAGGGAACACGGAATCGCACCCCACTCTCACTGGCCGTCATCGCAATACTCGCCGTTGTCGGGTTGAGCGTGCCGGCCACCGCATTCGCTGACGACGTACTGTTGCAACTCGACACGACGTCCTCACCGGCGGCGGCTGATGAGGGGACGGTGGGTTCTGACGATTCCGCTGTTCCGGATGATGGCGACCCGACGCCCGGCGGAGACTCGGCTGGGTCAGCACCCGACACACCCGCAGCAGTGGTTGCTGAGACGCCTGTAGAGGCAACAGCCCAAACCCCCGCAGAATCACCCGCTGACGTGCCGGCAGCGGCATCGGCAGAGACACCGATCGCCCCGACCGAAGCCACCAGCGCTGATGACAGCACGAAATCAAGCAAGGGCGACGACAAGGGTTCAGGCAAGGGCGACGACAAGGGTTCAAGCAAGGGCGACGACAAGGGTTCAGGCAAGGGCGACGACAAGGGCGGCGACAAGGGTGGCCACCACGGCGGTCCGAAGCCGTCTGACCCGTCGTGGGAACTCGCTAAGACCTCTGACCCCGTCAGCGGTTCGTCCGTGAGCCCGGGTCAGAACGTCACCTATACGCTGACGGCCGAGAACACCTCAGACGTCACGATCACGGATGCAGAGGCGACCGACGATCTCAGTAATGTCATTCCCGCCCATGCATCCCTGGTCGAGCCGCTGGCTGACGATCTCAGCCTCGACGGCAGCCAGCTCACCTGGAGCGTGCCCACCCTTGAACCAGGGGATGACCCGGTGAGCGTCAGCTACGTGGTGACGGTCAACACCGACGCGTTCGGGCAGGAATTCGACAACGTGGCAACGCCGGGCGAGAACGGCGAGTGCGTGTCTTCCGGTGGCCATGGACCGAAGGACCATGGCAAGGACTCCGACAAGGGCTCAGACAAGGGCTCAGACAAGGGCTCAGACAAGGACTCAGACAAGGGCTCTGGCGGCAAGGGGCACGGCGGGAAACCACCCCACGACAAAGCCAAGTGCACCACTCATCACCGTGTCATCGACATTGACCTGGCATTGCTGAAGACGGCGACGACGCCGGATGGCAATGCTGTCGAATCCGGAGTCAATGATCTGGTCACGCACACCCTCGACATCACGAACGTGGGCGATGACCCGTCGTGGCGCACCTCGATCACCGATACTCTGCCGGTCGGGTTGACGGCCGATCCGACATCCGTCACGTTCACGCCTGCCGACCCAGACGGGCACTGGACCGTCACCGTCTCCGATGGTCTCTTCGTCGCGCAGCACGATGGCTGGTTCGAGCCGGGTGACGTGCAGGGCGTGAGCTTCGTCGGGACAGTCGGCGAGCTCGAGCGAGGAGCAGACACAGAGCCGTTCGCCGACCTGGTCAACGGCGCCTGTGTGGCAAGCGAGCAGCGCCCAGATTCAACAGTTGAGGGGCCAGGGTTCGACAGCGACCTGACCAACAACTGCGACACCGCACGGACACCGGTCGCATCGATGAACGTTGCCGCGATTCCCCAGTGCGTGAACGACGCAGCGCGGGTCGGATTCTCCGTCACGCCGTTCAACGTCAACCCGGAAACACAGCCGCTCGCGTTGATCTGGTGGACACCGGCAGCGTACGAGCAGCGTGACCCCTCGATTCCGCCGAGCGACATCGACGCCCTCCTTGCAAACGGTGCATCGCGGGTCGAGCTCATTGCCTATCCGAGCGGATGGGTGAGTGGTGATCCGATCACGGGAGTGTCGATCTGGCCGGGGACCGTGGTGAATGCGGACGGCGTCGGCATCGGGTGGCCTGGGTACGAGCAGCAGGCGAACGGTACCTGGGTGCTCAATCCAGCTGCACCGTTCTATGACCTGCGCACTGACGCCGTTGTGGAATTCAGGATCAACCCGACAGGGGCAGTGACACTGGCGTACCCGACAGACGGAGCGAGCTGCCTCCCACCGACAACGCCGCCGGTCACACCGCCGGTCACACCGCCGGTCAACCCACCAGGCGTGACGCCCCCCCGGAACGACAACTAGCCATGTGAGCGGCCGGCTGGCGACGGCAGGGTTCGACGGTGGGCTGCTGATCCCGCTTGGCGGGGGACTCGCCATCCTCGGGGCGTTGTGCCTCGCCGCTGCCCGACGCTCGACGCGGGACCGCAGCGCTGACTGAGTAGGCGCTGACTGAGCAGGCACCGGCTGGGCAGGAACTGGCTGAGGCACACTGACCGAACACTCGGCTGGCTCAGTGAAGGACTACCCAGCCCGCGAAAAAGAACGAACGCCCAGACATTTGTCCGGGCGTTCGTTTCTTTGTGCAGAGCCTGTTAGGGCTTGCCGCGCATGATGGCCTGCTTGACCTCGGCGATGGCCTGGGTCACCTGGATGCCGCGTGGGCATGCCTCTGTGCAGTTGAAGGTGGTGCGGCAGCGCCACACGCCTTCTTTGTCGTTCAGGATGTCGAGGCGCACTGCGGCGTTCTCGTCACGGGAGTCGAAGATGAAGCGGTGGGCGTTCACGATGGCGGCTGGGCCGAAGTACTGGCCGTCCGTCCAGAACACCGGGCAGCTCGACGTGCAGGCAGCGCACAGGATGCACTTGGTGGTGTCATCGAACCGCTCGCGCTGGGCGACGGTCTGGATGCGCTCCTTGCCGTCCTTGGGGGCGCTCGTTGCCATGAGGAACGGCTGCACCTCCTTGAACGACTCGAAGAACGGCTCCATGTCGACGATGAGGTCCTTCTCCAGTGGCAGGCCCTTGATGGCCTCCACGTAGACGGGCTTCGTGATGTCGAGGTCCTTGATCAGCGTCTTGCAGGCCAGGCGGTTGCGGCCGTTGATGCGCATGGCATCCGATCCGCAGACACCGTGTGCACAGGAACGACGGAAGCTGAGGCTGCCGTCCTGTTCCCACTTGATCTTGTGGAGTGCGTCGAGGATGCGATCCGTCGGGTACATCTCGACGTCGAAGTCCTGCCAGTACGGCTCGTCGTCCACCTCTGGGTTGAAGCGGCGGATGATGAGGGTGACGGTGAATGATTCGATGGTGTCTGAAATCACCGGCGTCTCGACTACTGCTGTGCTCACCGTTAGTACTTCCTCTCCATGGGCTGGTAGCGCGTAATGACGACAGGCTTCCAGTCCAGCGCAATGTGGTCAGCGGCATCCGCTGAATGCGGGTCGCCGGTCAGGTACGCCATCGTGTGCTTCATGTAGTTCGCGTCGTCGCGGTCTGGGTAGTCGTCTCGCATGTGTCCGCCGCGGCTTTCCTTGCGGTTGCGGGCGGAGAAGACGACGACCTCTGCGAGGTCGAGCAGGAATCCGAGCTCAACGGCTTCGAGCAGGTCGGTGTTGAAGCGACGACCCTTGTCCTGCACGCCGATGTTCTTGTAGCGCTCGCGCAGCAGGTGGATCGTCTGCGTGACCTCGGCGAGGGACTCGTCTGTACGGAACACCTGGGCCTTCTGGTCCATCATCTCCTGCAGTTCCTTGCGGATGACGGAGATGCGCTCAGTGCCGGTCGAGGTGCGGATGCTCTCCAGCAGGCCGCGCACGAAACCGGCGGGGTCTTCTGGGAGCGGGGTGAACTCGGCCGTCTTCACGTACTCGACGGCGTTGTTGCCTGCACGCTTGCCGAACACGTTGATGTCGAGCAGCGAGTTGGTGCCGAGGCGGTTGGAGCCGTGCACGGAGACGCAGGCGCATTCGCCGGCGGCGTACAGGCCGGGAACGACGGTGGTGTTGTCGCGCAACACTTCGGCGTTGACGTTGGTGGGGATGCCACCCATCGCGTAGTGCGCGGTCGGCATGACCGGCACCGGCTCTGTGACCGGGTCGACACCGAGGTAGGTGCGTGCGAACTCCGTGATGTCTGGCAGCTTGGTCTCGAGCACCTCTGCACCGAGGTGCGTGCAGTCGAGGTAGACGTAGTCCTTGTTCGGACCAGCGCCGCGACCCTCTGCGACCTCTTTCACCATGCAGCGCGCGACAATGTCGCGGGGTGCGAGGTCCTTGATAGTCGGGGCGTAGCGCTCCATGAACCGCTCACCAGAGGCGTTGCGGAGGATTGCTCCCTCGCCGCGGGCGCCCTCTGTAAGGAGGATTCCGAGGCCGGCGAGTCCGGTCGGGTGGAACTGGAAGAACTCCATGTCCTCGAGCGGCAGGCCCTTGCGCCAGATGATGCCGACGCCGTCGCCCGTAAGGGTGTGTGCGTTGGAGGTCGTCTTGAAGATCTTGCCGAAACCGCCGGTGGCGAAGATGATCGCCTTGGACTGGAAGACGTGCAGCTCGCCGCTCGACAGGTCGTATGCGACAACACCAGACGGCTGGTCGACGCCGTCGACGTTGGTCATGATCAGGTCGAGCACGTAGAACTCGTTGAAGAAGTTGATGCCGCGCTTGACGCAGTTCTGGTACAGCGTCTGCAGGATCATGTGGCCGGTGCGGTCTGCGGCGTAGCAGGCCCGACGAACCGGGCTCTTGCCGTGGTCACGGGTGTGTCCACCGAAGCGACGCTGGTCGATCTTGCCCTCAGGCGTGCGGTTGAACGGCAGACCCATGTTCTCGAGGTCGATGACCGCGTCGATGGCTTCCTTCGCGAGGATCTCCGCCGCGTCCTGGTCAACCAGGTAGTCGCCACCCTTGACGGTGTCGAACGTGTGCCACTCCCAGTTGTCTTCCTCGACGTTGGCGAGGGCGGCAGCCATGCCACCCTGCGCGGCACCGGTGTGTGACCGGGTCGGGTAGAGCTTCGAGATGACCGCAGTGCGGGCATTGGGGCCGGCTTCGATGGCGGCACGCATACCGGCACCACCGGCTCCTACGATCACGATGTCGAACTGGTGGTAGTGCACGCCGTCAATAACGGTGGACTCCGCGGGCGCTGTCACTGATGCATCCGTAGTCATGGTGGGTTTTTGCAGCTCCTAGCTGGCCGGGCAGAACGAGGGAAGAAGGTCGGCTGGCGCGCCGGCCGGGCAGGGGTCGAAGGTGAAGACGACGAGGGTGCCGAGCACGATCAGCACGACGACTGCCGCGAGGATGGCGCCCTTGAAGATGCCGCGCGTCGTGCGGCTGGTGGCGTAGTCGTTGACGATGGTGCGCATGCCGTTGCCGCCGTGAATGAGGGCGAGCCACAGCATCAGCACGTCCCAGACTTTCCAGAACGGGTCGGACAGCTTGCCGCCGACGAACGCGAAGTCGAGGGCGCTGACACCCGTACCGAGCATCAGGTTGACGAAGAGGTGGCCGAAGATCAGCACAACGAGCAGCACGCCGGAGACGCGCATGTAGATCCAGCCCCACTTCTCCCAGTTCACACCGCGCTTGGCGCGTGCGTCACGGGAGTACGGGCTGCGGGGGGCTTCGATGGTGGTTGACATTGTGTTCCCCCTCCTAGTGGCTGAAGACGTTGATGAGATGGCGGGGAGCGAAGCCCAGCATCGTGATCACCCAGAGTGCGATGACGATGTAGAACATGATCTTCGAGTACTTCGCATTCCAGAAGTCGATCAGGATGATGCGCAAACCATTGAATGCGTGGAACACGATTGCCCCGACCAAGGCCACTTCGCCGAGGCCCATGATGGGCGTTTGATAGGTTCCGATCACTGCGTTGTACGCTTCGGGACTCACGCGCACCAGCGCGGTGTCGAGAATGTGCACCAGCAAGAAGAAGAAGATTGCGACACCGGTAATGCGGTGAAGAACCCACGACCACATGCCCTCGCGGCCCCTGTACAAGGTTCCTGCGGGGCGACGCGACGTCGTCCTTTGCTGAGATGTCAGTGTTCCTGCCGTCGTATCTGGCATGAACAACCCTCCCTGGCTGAGTAGTGCCCCATTGAACAGGGGCAGTCGATGCTCCATGAGCACGTGGGTCCAGTCTAGTTGTGGCTGAAGCGCGCGCGCCGTTTAGGACACCCTAATCGGCGAGACCCTCCTGACACGCGAGGCGGGTTCGAGCTCCCATGCCCGAACGCACACCACCGGCTAGTCTGGCCTGATGCGCACTTCCAACCGACCGATTGACCGCTTCTACAGCGTTATTCCCGCGGGCGGAATCGGCTCGCGGCTGTGGCCGCTTTCCCGAGCGGATGCCCCCAAATTCCTGCACGACCTCACCGGCTCCGGCCAGACCCTGCTGCGCGACACCTGGGACCGGCTGGTGCCGCTGTCTGGCCCCGGCCGCGTCATGGTTGTCACAGGCAGGGCACACCGCGCAGCCGTTGAAGCCCAGCTGCCAGAGCTTGAAGACCAGAACGTGGTGCTGGAGAGCGAGCCGCGCGACTCGTCTGCTGCCATCGGTCTCGCCGCCGCCATCCTGAACAAGCGCGAGCCGGGCGTCATCATCGGCTCGTTCGCCGCCGACCACGTCATCAAGAGCGAGCCGCTGTTCCGACTTGCCGTTGCGGAGGCCGTTGCTGCCGCCGATGCCGGTTACATCGCGACCATCGGCATCCAGCCCACCGAGCCCTCCATTGGTTTCGGGTACATCAAGTGTGCGAAGCAGCTGGAGATCGAGGGCGCCCCGAGCGCGCTCTCCGTTGACTCGTTCGTGGAGAAGCCTGACCTCGCCACGGCCAAGAAGTACGTGAACAACGGCCACTACCTATGGAATGCCGGCATGTTCATTGCCCGCGCCGACCGCCTGCTCGAAGAGCTCGGTGAGTCAGAACCGGAGCTGTTGGCCGGCATCCTCGAACTCGCCGAGGCCTGGGACACCCCTGAACGCGGCGCCGTCGTCGACAAGGTCTGGCCGACGCTGAAGAAGATCGCCATTGACTACTCGGTCGCAGAGCCGGCCGCGGCAGCCGGTCGCCTTGCCGTCATCCCCGGCCAGTTCGACTGGGACGACGTCGGCGACTTCGCCTCCATTGCCAAATTGCACTCCGGCGGACGCAAGCGTGACCTCGCCATCCTGGGGGAGGGCGCCCGCGTGCTTGCCGACTCAAGCAGCGGAATCGTCGTGAGCCACACCGGTCGCATGATCGCGCTCATCGGCGTCGAAGACATCGTCGTGATCGACACGCCAGACGCACTCCTGGTTACCACCAGCGCGAACGCGCAGAAGGTAAAGTCCGTCGTCGACGCACTCAAGCTATCGGGCTCGAGCGACGTTCTCTAAGATCGATCCCAGCGTGGCCATGAGGCGCGCTGAATATTGCAGGACACATCCGTTGCAGGATACAGAGGGGTTCCATGTCACGCCGTCGTCTCATCCCAATCACCGTTGCCCTGGCATCCGTTGCCATGCTCGCGGCATGCGCGCCAGCTCCGAGCACGGACAGCGCGTCGTCTGAGGCCGACTACTGCGCCAGGATGGTGACGAATTCCGGCGGGTTGGAAGACCGCTCCTTCAACCAGTCAAGCTGGGAAGGGCTGCAGGCGGCAGAGGAGAAGTTCGGCATCGATGTGAACGCCATCGTGTCGAACTCCGAGAGTGACATCGCGCCCAACGTCACCCAGGCCGTCGATACCGGATGCCAGTTCGTGCTGACTGTCGGATGGGAACTGGCAGATGCGACAATCGCAGAGGCGACGGCCAACCCCGACGTGCACTTCTCCATCGTCGATGAGCAGGTCGACGGAGAGAACATCAAGCCCATCGTCTTCGACACGGCGCAGGCGGCATACCTGGCCGGCTACCTGGCTGCCGGTGTGAGCAAGACCGGCAAGGTCGCCACCTTCGGCGGCGGCAACCAGCCCCCTGTCACCCTCTTCATGGACGGCTTCGTCGACGGCGTCGCGAAGTACAACGAGGTGCACGGCACCGGCGTGCAGGTGCTCGGCTGGGACAAGGCAGCCCAGGACGGCACGTTCACGGGTGACTTCGAAGACATCAATAAGGGAAAGACGTACACCCAGGCGTTCATTGACCAGGGAGCGGATGTCATCCTGCCTGTCGCAGGGCAGGTGGGCGAGGGCGCAGCGGCTGCTGCAGCCGAGAACACCGATGTCGCCGTGATCTGGGTCGATAACGACGGCTACGACACGTTGCCGGCTGAGTTCAAGCCCGTCCTGCTGACCAGCGTCCTGAAGAACACCCAGGATGCCGTGGTGAAGATCATCGGCGACGACATCGACGGGACATTCGACAACACCCCATTCGTCGGCACTCTCGCGAACGGCGGCGTTGAGATCGCGCCCTATCACGATCTTGCCAACCGGGTATCGGCCGAGCTCGACGCGGAGATCGACGGGCTGCGCTCCGAGATCATCGACGGCACCATCACGGTGACGTCACCCTCGACGCCGAAGTAGGGCAGGCGTCGCTCACAGAGCGGTGTTGAGGGGGGTAATTGTTACGAACAGTCGCCTGAAATGTAGCGACTTTGTAACCATTCGTTCGTAGCCCCAGTTTGCTCATCTGAGCAGTGCAACATTCGGTAACGTTGACTCCACACAGCCCGTGCGATCCGCCGCAGGGCGCATCTTGGAGGTCATTTTGACAATCACGACCCGTAAGGCCACGCTTGGCGGCCTTGCCGCGCTGGGAGTAGTCGCACTGCTCGCCGCGTGTGCCCCTGCCCCGACTGAAGACAACTCGGGCAGCGCAGCTGCGGCGGACTTCCTGCCCTGCATCGTCTCCGACTTCGGTGGGTTCGACGACAAGTCCTTCAACCAGTCGAGCTACGACGGCATGACCAAGGCTGCCGATGAACTCGGCGTCGAGTTCAAGCAGGCAGAGTCGAAGTCCGACGACCAGTACGACAGCAATGTCAGCAGCATGGTCGACCAGGGCTGTAACTTCATCCTCACCGTCGGCTTCGCACTGGCCAACGCCACGCGCGACTCCGCACAGGACAACACCGACGTCGAGTACGCCATCATCGACTCCTCGCTGTCGAACGACGACTTCAGCCCGCTGACACTCGACAACGTGAAGCCGGTTCTGTACGACACCGCGCAGGCCGCATTCCTCGCCGGCTACCTGGCTGCAGGAACCACCAAGACCGGAACCGTCGCCACGTACGGCGGACAGCAGTTCCCGTCCGTCACCATCTTCATGGATGGCTTCGCTGACGGCGTCGCGTACTACAACGAGGCAAAGGGCACTGACGTCAAGGTCCTCGGCTGGGACAAGGACGCTCAGACCGGTAACTTCGCCGGTTCGTTCGACGACATCAACCAGGGCAAGGTCATCACCCAGGGCTTCATCGACCAGGGCGCAGACATCATCCTCCCGGTCGCCGGCCCGCTCTTCCAGGGCACTGCCCAGGCCATCGAAGACTCCGGCAAGGACGTCGCCATCATCGGTGTCGACAGCGACCTCTTCGAGACCGCGCCTGACTTCGCGCCGCTGTACCTCACCTCAGTCATGAAGCAGATGACGGATGCCACCCAGCAGATCATCGTTGACGCGGCAGGCGGCGACTTCTCAGCTGACCCGTACATCGGAACGCTGGAGAACAAGGGCGTTGACCTCGCACCGCTCCACGACTGGGAGTCCAAGGTTGACCCTGCTCTCGTCAAGGAAGTAGACGCACTGAAGGCAGACATCATCAGCGGCAAGATCACGGTCGAGTCGCCCGCAACACCGAAGTAACGCTTCTAGCTATCACGCAGTAGAGCAACACAGCAGTACAGCAACACAGATATACATGGAGGGGGAGGCCAGCGATTGCTGGCCTCCCCAACTTCGTTAAAGGCTGGGTCGAGAGCGTCGCCGACGGGCGGCGCCCCGGCTCAGTCGCGTCCCTTCGCTAACATATGAGCGGCGAGTACCGAGACGGCACAACTTTGGTGCAGACGAGCATGCATTCGTTGGTCCACTCAATAGAATCAGGAATTATGAAGCTTGAACTTCGCGGTATCACGAAGAGATTCGGTGCCCTGGTCGCGAACGACCACATCAACCTCACTGTCGAGGCCGGCGAGATCCACGCCCTCCTTGGCGAGAATGGCGCGGGCAAGTCCACGCTCATGAACGTTCTCTACGGCCTGTATCAGGCCGACGAGGGCGAGATCTTGCTGGACGACACCGTCCAGCGCTTCTCAGGTCCCGGCGATGCCATGGGCGCCGGCATCGGCATGGTGCACCAGCACTTCATGCTGATTCCCGTCTTCACCGTGGCGGAGAACGTGATGCTCGGGCACGAAGAGACCAAATTCGGTGGTCGGCTCGACCTGGCCGCGGCGCGGAAGCGCGTGCGGGAGATCTCTGACCGCTTCGGGTTCGACGTTGACCCCGATGCGCTTGTCGAAGACCTGCCCGTTGGTGTGCAGCAGCGCGTTGAGATCATCAAGGCGTTGTCTCAGAACGCACGCGTGCTGGTCTTCGATGAGCCGACGGCTGTGCTCACCCCGCAGGAGACCGATGAGCTCATGGCCATCATGCGCCAGCTCAAGGAGACCGGTACCTCCATCGTGTTCATCACGCACAAGCTGCGGGAGGTGCGCGAAGTCGCTGACCGGATCACCGTCATCCGCTTGGGCAAGGTCGTTGGCGAAGCATCGCCGACAGCCAGCAACGAAGAGCTGGCCACGATGATGGTCGGCCGTGCCGTCGACCTCACCGTTGACAAGGCTCCGGCCACGCCGGGCAAGCCGGCCTTGGTCGTCACAAACCTCACCGTGCTCGACCCGCTTGGCAACATCGTCGTCGACAACGTCAGCTTCGACGTCAAGGAAGGCGAGATCCTCGCCATCGCCGGCGTGCAGGGCAACGGCCAGACCGAACTCACCGAAGCGCTTCTCGGCCTGCAGCCGCGTGTCGTCGGGGAGATCTCTCTCGACGGAAAATCGCTGCGTGGGCTCTCTGTGCGCAAGGTACTCAACGCCGGCGTCGGCTTTGTGCCTGAAGACCGCAACGAAGATGGCCTGGTCGGCGAATTCACCATTGCAGAGAACCTGATGCTCGACCGCTCCGACACGGAGCCGTTCGTGAAGCACTGGAACCTGCAGCTTGACTACCTGGCGACATTCGCCGAGGAGAAGATCAAGGAATTCGACGTTCGCTCGCAGGGCATTGAGACGAAGGTCAGTCAGTTGTCGGGCGGAAACGCCCAGAAGGTGGTGCTCGCCCGCGAACTCAGCCGTGACCTCCGCCTGTTCGTCGCGGCCCAGCCCACCCGTGGCCTCGATGTCGGCTCTATCGAGTTCGTCCACGAACGCATTGTCACCACTCGCGATGCCGGCACGCCGGTCATCGTCATCTCAACAGAATTGGACGAGGTTGCAGCCCTCGCCGACCGAATCATGGTCATGTACCGCGGACGCATCATCGGCATCGTCCCAGGAGACACCCCCCGCTCTGACCTTGGTCTCATGATGGCTGGCGAATCGCCCGCAGGAGAAGGAGCTGCCGCATGAGCGACAGTCACGTGCCCGACAAACCAGTCCAGGTGGAGGAACCTTCCCGCTGGCACACCATGTTCCGCGAGATCACGACGGGCAGCGCGATCATCTCCGTCCTTGCCGTCGTGCTCGCACTCATTGTTGGCGCGATCATGATCGCGTTCACCGACAAAGAGGTGCAGGCCAGCGCCGGATACTTCTTCTCCCGTCCTGGCGACCTGCTCTCCGCTGTATGGAACTCGGTGTCAGGGGCATACTCTGCGCTCTTCCAGGGCTCGATCTACAACTTCCGTCGCCCGTCATTCGCTGATGGCATCAAGCCACTCACCGAGACGCTCACCTTCGCCACACCGCTGATCGCTGCCGGCCTCGGTGTCGCGCTGGGCTTCCGCGTCGGACTGTTCAACATCGGTGGCCGTGGCCAGATGCTCATCGCAGCGGCCCTCGGAGGCTGGGTGGCGTTCGCACTCGACCTGCCGTACGGCCTCCACATGGTCGTCGCGCTCGTCGCCGGCATCCTGGGCGGTGCGCTCTGGGGCGGAATCGTCGGTCTGCTGAAAGCTCGCACCGGAGCCCATGAGGTGATCACCACGATCATGCTCAACTATGTGGCGTTCTACCTGGTCAGCTACCTGCTGCGCGACGGATTCCTGAAGACGCCTGGATCGAACAACCCGAAGAGCCCGGCGGCCAAGGAGACAGCCGTGTTCTTCGACCTGCTCGGTCCGAACTACAACCTGCACTTCGGTTTCATCCTGGTGATCGCGGCAACGATCTTCACCTGGTGGTTGCTCTCCCGCTCGAACCTGGGCTTCCAGTTCAAGGCAGTCGGTGTGAATCCGAACGCTGCGCGCGTTGCCGGCATCCACGTCAGCCGCATGTACGTCTACGCGATGCTGCTCTCCGGTGGCCTCGTCGGCCTGGCCGGAATCAACCAGGTCCTCGGTACAACCACAAGTGGCTTCGGCGCCGGCATCGACTCCGGCATCGGCTTCGACGCCATCACCGTTGCGCTGCTCGGTCGCTCGAAGCCGTGGGGCGTCTTCGTCGCCGGCATCCTGTTCGGTGCGTTCAAGGCTGGTGGCTTCGCCATGCAGGCGGCCGAGGGTGTGCCGGTCGACATCGTGCTCGTCGTGCAGTCGCTCATCGTTCTCTTCATCGCAGCACCGCCGCTGGTGCGCGCGATCTTCCGGTTGCCGGCGCCGGGCTCAACTCCGCGCCGCGCACTCCCGTCTGTCACCAAGGAGGTGGCTGCAAAGTGAGTACGGTAGCCCACGTTTCACAGCCCACCCAGCCGGTTGAACCGACTGCCGGACCGGCCGTCGCCATGATCAAGAGCTGGAAGACGCCGATCGCACTCGGTGTGTTCACCGTGCTCTCGTTCGTGCTGCTTGTCGTCTTCGGCCGTGACGGTGTCAGCACCATGCAGCTGTCCACCTCAGACGACCTGATCCAGCTGCCCGATCTCTTGCTGCCCACCAGGGCCACCGGTATCGTCGTGACGATCCTGTTGCTCGCCATCGCCCTGCTGAGCGTCTGGATGGTGCAGACGCACCGCAAGACGCCACTCTGGCTCATCTCGGTGTTTGCGTTCCTGGCGCTGCTCGGCTTCCTGGCCTGGGCATCCGCTGGTGCGACGATCCCCGTCCCCGGACTGCTCTTCGGGTCGCTAAGCCTGGCCGTGCCGCTCATCTTCGGTGCGCTCGGCGGCGTGATCTCTGAGCGCGTCGGTGTCGTCAACGTCGCCATCGAGGGTCAGCTGCTCGCCGGCGCCTTCACGTCTGCCCTGGTTGCCTCGCTCACCGGTCAGCCGCTGCTCGGTCTGGTGGCTGCCATGGTCGCCGGTGTGCTGGTGTCGTTCGTGCTCGCCGCGTTCGCGATCAAGTACTTCGTTGACCAGGTCATCGTCGGTGTGGTGCTCAACGTGCTCGTCACCGGTCTCACCGGGTTCCTCTACTCCCAGGTGCTTGCCCCGAACGCCGCGACCCTCAACCAGCCGCCGCGGTTCGACAGGATCAACATTCCGCTGCTGTCTGAGATCCCGATCATCGGGCCTGTCTTCTTCCGTCAGACGCTCATCGTGTACATCATGTACATCGCCGTTGCCGCCGTGTACTTCGGCATTTTCCACACGCGCTGGGGACTCCGACTTCGTTCCGTCGGTGAGCACCCGCAGGCGGCAGACACCGTCGGTATCAATGTGACGTCGACTCGGTTCTGGAACGTCTCACTCGCCGGCGCGATCGCCGGACTCGGCGGCGCGTACTTCACGCTTGGTTCGGTGGGCGCCTTCGGTAAGGAAATGACAGCGGGCGCCGGGTTCATCGCCCTGGCCGCCGTCATCTTCGGCCGCTGGGATCCCATCAGGGCCACGCTCGCCGCCCTGTTGTTCGGCTTCGCCAGCAACCTGCAGAACGTGCTCAGCATTATCGGGTCCCCGGTGCCGAGCGAGTTCATGCTCATGCTGCCGTACCTGGTCACGATCTTTGCCGTGGCGGGGCTGGTGGGCAAGTCCAGAGGCCCTGCCGCATCCGGTAAACCGTACATAAAGTCGTAGGCAGGAAGTCAGAGCGTGGATTCAGTATCCGACAACCAGGTGTCAGCCATCGATTGGGATGCGCTGCGCGCCGTCGCAGACGCCGCCATGCGTAAGGCGTACGCGCCGTACTCGAAGTTCCCCGTCGGGGCTGCGGCGATCACGACCGATGGTCGTGTGGTGAGCGGATGCAACATCGAGAACGCCTCGTACGGCGTCACGCTGTGCGCTGAGTGCTCACTGGTCACCGACCTCATCATGGGTGGCGGAGGACGACTGGTGGCGTTCACCTGTGTTGACGGCACCGGCGGAGTGCTGATGCCGTGCGGTCGCTGCCGACAGCTTCTGTTCGAGCACTCAGCTGCCGGCATGTTGCTGGAGACGGTGTCTGGCATCCGCACGATCGACGAGGTGCTGCCCGACGCATTCGGGCCGAGGCAGCTTGACGAGTACAAGGCAGAGACCGAATGAGCGCCTCCAACACCGGTATCGCGATCGAGGCATTCGACGCCGTCGACCTGATCCACGCCAAGCGCGACAAGGGCGAGCTGAGCACGGCGCAGATCAACTGGCTCATTGACGCGTACACGCGCGGGTATGTCGGCGACGAACAGATGGCAGCCATGACCATGGCCATCTTCCTGAACGGCATGAGCCGCTCCGAGATCCGCGACCTGACCATGGCGATGCTCGCCAGCGGTGAGCGGATGAGCTTCGACGGACTCGGGAAGCCAACCACCGACAAGCACTCCACCGGCGGCGTCGGCGACAAGATCACCCTCCCGCTCATGCCGCTCGTCGCCGTGTTCGGTGCGGCTGTTCCCCAACTGTCCGGCCGTGGCCTCGGCCACACCGGCGGCACGCTCGACAAGCTGGAGTCCATCCCCGGCTGGCGGGCGAACCTCACGAACGAGGAGATGCTGGCCCAGCTCCGCGATGTCGGCGGCGTCGTCTGCGCCGCTGGCAGCGGGCTCGCCCCAGCAGACGGCAAGCTGTACGCCCTCCGTGACATCACCGGAACTGTCGAGGCCATTCCGCTCATCGCTTCCTCGATCATGTCGAAGAAGATTGCTGAGGGCACCGGCGCGCTGGTGCTCGACGTGAAGTTCGGCTCTGGCGCATTCCTGAAAGACATCGAGCGCTCTCGCGAACTGGCCCGCACGATGGTCGAGCTCGGCGAGGACGCCGGCGTGGCGACATCCGCTCTGCTCACCAATATGAATGTGCCACTCGGCCTGGCCATCGGCAACGCGAACGAGGTGCGCGAATCGGTGGAGGTACTGGCCGGCGGCGGGCCAGCAGACGTCGTCGAGCTCACCGTTGCACTTGCGCGGGAGATGCTGGCGCTCGTCGGCAAGACGGATGTCGACGTTGAGGCAGCACTGACCGATGGACGCGCCATGGACAAGTGGCGTGCGGTCATTCGCGCGCAGGGTGGAGACCCGGATGCCGCGCTGCCCGTCGCGCGTGAAAGCCACGTCGTCACCGCCGATCGCGACGGCGTGCTCGTCGAGCAGCAGGCGCTGCCCTTCGGAATCGGCGCCTGGCGTCTCGGTGCAGGCAGGGCACGCAAGCAGGACCCAGTGCAGCACGCTGCCGGCATCGACCTGCACGTGAAGCCCGGTGCTCCTGTGCGCGCCGGCCAGCCACTGTTCACGCTCAGCGCCGACGAGCCGGAGCGCTTCGCTCGCGCACTCGAGGCCATCGAGGGCGCCTGGCGCATCGGTGATCCAGGTGAGCCGATTCTCGATGGTGGCCCCCTGATCGCCGAGCGCATCGGTCGCTAGGCCAACGCCCCGCCATCGGGGAGAACGTGCAGCGCTCGTTCAGGTTTCAGAGCGACTCAGTTCGCCTCACGCCGGTAGATTAGTGACGTGAACACGAACTCAGAGGTATTCCTGTTGCCACGCACGGGCATCAGCATCAACGCGCTGCCCAAGATCTCCCTGCACGATCACCTTGATGGCGGATTGCGCCCCCAGACGATTATTGAGCTGGCCGACGCGATCGGCATGGAACTGCCCGTCACCGACGCCGCAGCGCTCGGCGAGTGGTTCGCATCCCAGTCGAACTCCGGTTCGCTCGTTGAATACCTGAAGACTTTCGAGGTGACGACCGGCGTCATGCAGACCCGCGAGGGTCTCGTACGGGTCGCACGCGAGTTCGTCGAAGACCTCGCTGTAGACGGCGTGATCTACGGCGAGATTCGTTGGGCGCCAGAGCAGCACCTCGCGCGCGGGCTCACCCTCGACGAGACCGTTGAGGCGGTGCAGGAGGGTATAGAGGCCGGCATCGAGAGTGTCAAGAAGGCTGGCGCCCGCATTCGCATTGGCCAGCTCATCACCGCAATGCGCCACGCGGGCCGCGGCCTCGAGATTGCGGAGCTCGCTGTGCGCCACCGCGCGAACGGCGTCGTCGGCTTCGATATCGCCGGTGCAGAGCTTGGTTTCCCCGCCAGCAACCACAAGGCTGCGTTCGACTACCTGGCCAGCGAGCTGTTCCCCGTCACGGTTCATGCCGGAGAGGCAGACGGCGTTGAGAGCATCCGCAGCGCCCTGGTCGACGGTCGCGCACTGCGCCTCGGCCACGGTGTGCGCCTGGCCGAAGATATCTCGATCGAACGCGAAGACAACGACAACACCTACGTCACGCTCGGTTCGGTGGCGCAGTGGGTGCGCGACCGCGAGATCCCGCTCGAGCTCAGCCCCTCCTCCAACCTGCAGACCGGCGCCATCGCCGCGTGGGGTGACGACCTGCTCGACCACCCGTTCGACCTGCTGTACCAGCTGGGCTTCCACGTCACGGTCAACACGGACAACCGACTCATGAGCAACACCTCGCTGAGCCGTGAGCTCTCGCTGCTCAGCGATGCCTTCGGCTACGACCTCGACGACTTCGAAGTGTTTCAGCACAACGCCGTCTCCGCATCGTTCCTGGCGCTGGAAGACCGTGAAGAACTCAGTGATGCCATCGTCGCCGGGTTCAGCCGCGCCTAACCTCGCGTTCGTCCATCGTGCCGCGCTCCTCGAAAGCAGCCATGTCCCTTCCTCCACTGCCTGACTCCGCAATCGCAATTGGTGCGCACGCGTCCGATTGGCGCGAAGCGATCACGCTTGCCGGTGATGCGCTGCAGCGGTCTGGCTCAACGACCGCCGACTACACCGGCCGCATGATCGGCGTCATCGACGAATTCGGTGCCTACATCGTGATTGCGCCCGGGCTGGCCCTTGCACACGCGCGGCCGGGTGGGGACGTCGTGGCCGAGGGACTGAGCGTCGTGACCCTGGCCGAGCCCGTGGCGTTCGGGCATCCGCACAATGACCCTGTCGGCGTTGTGCTTGGCCTGGCCGTGACCAGCTCTGACGAACACGTGCGCTTCGTGTCAGAACTCGCCAACGTATTCAACGACCCGAGCGTCATCCCGGCCATTCGGGCCGCCACGCACGCCGACGAGATTCGCTCTCTGCTCGGTGCCATCTCGGCTGACGCAGCCGTTCCGCGTGCCGAAAATGCTCCCGATGCCGGCTCCATACCTGAGGATTCAGAATGAAAATCGTAACCATCTGTGGAGCGGGAATCGGAACATCCGCCATCCTCAAGACAAACGCGGAGCGCGCCCTCGACCGGCTGGACATCCAGGCCGACGTCACGGCGACCGATGTCGCGAGCGTTGCGCTGGTGGCCGCCGACGCGCAGGTGATCCTGACATCATCTGAGCTTGTTGGCTTCATCGGTAAGACCAACGCCGATGTCATCGTGATCGACAACTACTTCGACCTCGATGAGCTGTCGGACAAGCTCGAAAAGGCGCTGGGCTAGCTACCGCCGGTATGGCTGCAGCTGGTTTATGCGGCTGGCTTAGGAACCGAGGGCCTGGCCCAGGATGCGTGCGCCCGCCGGAAAAGCGCCAGGATTGGCGCCCGAGAAGTTGAGGCGGACGAACGGGCCAGCCGGCTCTGCCGGGAACCACTCGCTGCCGGCGGCGATGAGTACGCCGCCGTCTTCGCATTCGCGCACGAGCCGGTCGAGAGGCGTGCCGTCCGGAAGTCGGAGCCAGAGATTGAGCCCGCCTGCCGGGATGGTGGTGAGATGGGCGAGAGGCGCATGCTCCTGAAGGCTGTCGATGAGCAGATCGCGGCGTGAGCGCAGCTGCTGTCGAAGGCCGCGGAGATGGGTCTGCCATCCTGGCTGGGTCACCACGTCGAGTGCAGCAGCCTGAAGGATGCCGCTCACATACATTGACGACGCGCTGCGGTCGGCGAGGATCCGCTCACGCGCCGGCCCGCGAGCGATGACGGCGGCGATTCGGATGGACGGAGACACGCTCTTGGTCAGCGAGCGAATGTAGACGACATGTCCAGCGTCATCCTGGGCGGCGAGGGGGGTCGGTGTCGTGGTGATGCCGAAGTCGTGAGCCCAGTCATCCTCGATGAGGAAGGCGCCGGCTGCGCGGACGATGTCCAGAATCTGGCTCGCCGTGTCCGGCGACCATTGTGCACCGGTGGGATTGGCATAGTTTGGCTGGGCATAGAAGGCCCGAGCCCCGCTCTCCTCGAACGCGCGTGCGAGCACGTCGGGCTCAGGTCCGTTCGGGCCGCTGGGCACGGGAATGACCTGCACGCCGGCCTGTGCGGCCGCAAGGATCGCCCCGCCGTAGGTCGGCGACTCCATGAGCAGGGGTTGTCCGGCGGTGACGAGGGCTCGGAATATCGAGCTGAGACCGCTCTGGCTACCGGGGAGCACGATGACATCACTCGGTGTGGGGGGCGTGATTCCGACCGGAGTGGCGGCAGCGAGCTCTGTCGCGAACCACGACTGCAATTCGGGAAGCCCAGAAGCTGGCGAGCGGAAGAGTGCTGCGTCGCCCCGCGCCGCGCGGGTGAGTGCTGCCCGAACGAGTCGCTCCGGCAGGAGCTCACGGTCGGGGTATCCAGCGTGCAGGGCGATCGCTCCGTGCGTGCCGGTTCGCATCGTCGACGACGACGTGGAGAAGCGGGTGTGGAGTGGGCGCAGGGCCGCCGTTTGCCAGCCGTAGTCGAGCGGGCGTGCGGTGCGCACCGAACGGACGAACGTACCGACGCCAGGGCGGCTGTCGATCAAGCCCTGCGCGGTGAGCGCCCGCATCGCCTTCTGCACGGTCACCGGACTTGCCTCGTACCTGGCGACCAGGGAACGTGTCGACGGAAGCTTCGCTCCGGCGGGAGCGGCGGAGATCCAGGTGCGAAGGTCGGCGACAATCCGAGAGGTGCTATCGTTGTCCATGAATGTAGACAGTAGCGCTACTCGTATCGCGTTGCCAGTGATATCCCGGTCTCACGCGGGCCTCTGGTGGGGACTCGCGGGAATTCTCGCGTTCTCCTTCACCGTGCCATTCACGCGGATCGCCCTCGGCGGGTTGTCGCCGCTGTTCATCGGATCTGGCAGGGCTGTCGTCGCCGCCGTGCTCGCCGCATCCGCCCTGGCGCTGACGAAGCAGCAACGTCCACACGGTATCCAGTGGGTCCGTCTGGCGGTTGTCGCCGGAGGCGTCGTCTTTGGCTTCCCGCTGTTGACCTCGTTCGCGCTCACGACAGCTCCGGCGAGTCACGGCGCCGTCGTCATCGCCCTGCTCCCCGCTGCCACAGCGGTGATGGCGGTCATCCGTGGGAAGGAACGCCCACCGGTATCGTTCTGGGTGATGGCCGGGGTGGGCGCCATGGTCGCGATCGCGTTCGCCTCGCTGCAGGGCGGTGGCTTCGCGCAACTGACGGCGTCCGACCTGCTGCTGTTCGGCGCTGTGGTCGCCGCGGCGATCGGCTATGCAGAGGGAGGCTTGCTCGCCCGCGAACTCGGCGCCTGGCAAACCGTCTCGTGGGCACTGGTGTTGGCCTCACCGTTGATGCTCGGCCTCACCATCGCCGCTGCGGTGCAGCAACCACCAACGGGAACGCCGACGGAGTGGGCCGCATTCGCTTATCTGGCCGTGGTGAGCATGTTCCTCGGCTTCTTCGCCTGGTATCGCGGGCTCGCGATCGGGCCCATGACGCAGGTGAGCCAGGTGCAGCTTGTGCAACCGGTGCTGACCATCCTGTGGGCGTTCCTGCTGCTGCACGAAGACCTCACCTGGCCGACGATCGTCGGTGGCCTGGCTGTCATCCTGTGCGCGGGCATCGCCGTGCGGGCCAGGAAGGGGCGCCGTGCGCCGGTCATCGCCTCGACGAATGCGCTCCGATCGCAAGAAATCGACCTAAACGCGCACGTATAGGTCGATTTCTTGCGAATGGATGCCGTGCACGCAGGCGTCAGCCGATCAGTGCGCGCATTCCGCGGTCGAGTTCTGCGAGGGTCGCGGTGGCCGCAGCCTTGCGCTCGGCGACGGTGCCATCGGTGCTCTGGGTGTCGAGGTAGACCTTGAGCTTCGGCTCCGTGCCGCTCGGCCGCACCATGACGCGGGAGCCGTCTGCCAGCCAGATGCGCAGCACGTCGCTCGGCGGCAGCCCGGCGAACCCGCCACTCAGATCGTCGATGCGCGACACGGCGACAGACCCGACGGATGCCGGGGGAGTGTCGCGGAGCCTGGTCATGACGGTGCTGATCTGGGACAGGTCGGTCACGCGAACCGAGATCTGCCCTGACGCGAAGTAGCCGAACGTCTCTGCGAAGTGGTCGAGGTGCTCCGCCAGCGTTGAGCCATCAGCCTTCAGCTCACTGACCAGGGAGAGCAGCGCGACAGCGGCGGAGATGCCGTCCTTGTCGTGCACCGTGCCAGGGTTGACGAGGTAGCCGAGGGCTTCCTCGAAGCCGAAGATGATGCCGGGGGCACGAGACACCCACTTGAAACCGGTGAGCGTGTCTGCAAAGCCGAGGCCGTAGGCATCCGCTACCGCCTTCAGCGCTGGGGTCGACACGATCGAGCAGGCCAGTGTGCCTTCGGCTGCACCATCTCCCTGCACGTCGGCGGCGATGCGCGCGGCGCGCCAGCCGAGGATCGCCCCGACCTCGTTGCCGCTCAGGCGACGGTATCCGCTCTCTTCTGCCGCGTCGGGGATGGCGACAGCGAGGCGGTCGGCATCCGGGTCGTTGGCGATGATGAGTTCGGCCGAGACCTCGCGCGCGGTCTCGTAGGAGAGGTCCATGGCCCCGGGCTCTTCCGGGTTCGGAAAGGAGACGGTCGGGAACGCAGGGTCGGGGGCGATCTGCGCGTCGACGAGCGTCGGCTGGTCGAAGCCGGCCTTCTCGAGCACGCGCCTGGTGGTGTCCCAGCCGACACCATGCAAAGCGGTGTACACGGAATTGACCTGGGCGCGTGGCGCAGGAGCGAGACTCGCCGTCGCGTCGACATACGCCTGAACGACGCTCTCATCCGCAGTTTCGTACGCGGCGCGGGGCAGCTCAGGAACGAGGCGCTCTGAGGCGACCTTCAGAATCTCGGCGGCAATCGCGGCGTCGTCTGGGGAGACGATCTGCGACCCGTGGTCATCGCCGCCGAGGTACACCTTGTAGCCGTTGTCATTCGGCGGGTTGTGCGAGGCGGTGACCATGACGCCGGCGCTGGCGTTCAGGTGCCGTACCGCGAACGCGAGAACGGGGGTCGGCAGCAGGCGCGGCAGCAGGATGGCGCGGACGCCGGCTCCCGCCATCAGCTCTGCCGTGTCTGTGGCGAAGATCTGGGAGTTCTTGCGGCCGTCATAGCCGACGACGACGGATGGCGTGGTGCCGGCAGGGGCAGCGCCGATCAGGTACGCGGCGAGACCGGCGGCGGCCTGGGACACGAGCACACGGTTCATCCGGTTGGAGCCTGCGGCGATCTCGCCGCGGAGGCCGGCGGTGCCAAACGCCAGGCGCTGGTCGAACCGGGAGTGCAGGTCGGCTGTCGCCGCCTGGTCACCGTCGCGGGATGCATTGATCAGGGCGCGGAGCTGGGCCTGGGTCTCCGGGTCTGGATCCTGCAGCAGCCAGGCCGTCGCGATCGCGGTGATGTCGTCGGTTGGTGCCGCAGCCGACGCCTCGTCAGGAACGACGGGGAGCGCCGCCGTGCGGGTGTCGTTCGGCTCGAAATTCTCGTCTGGGCCTGCTGCGTGCCGGCCGCGGCTCAGGTCGCCGGTCACAGTGCGGCCACGATCTTCGCCAGCAGCGCGGTGATCACGGGTTCGGCGTCGCGGCCGGCCTCAATGACTTCCTGGTGGCTGAGCGGCGTCTTTTGGATGCCAGCTGCCAGGTTGGTGATCAACGACATCCCGAGGATTTCCATACCGGCCTGGCGGGCGGCAATTGCCTCAAGGGCGGTGGACATGCCGACGATGTGACCGCCGATGGTCTTCGCCATCTGCACTTCGGCCGGCGTCTCGTAGTGCGGGCCGCGGAACTGGCAGTAGACGCCTTCGTCCAGGCTGGGTTCGATGTCGCGGGCCAGGTCGCGCAGGCGCGTCGAGTACAGGTCGGTGAGGTCGATGAAGGTGGCGCCCTCGAGCGGTGAGTCGGCCGTCAGGTTGATGTGGTCGCTGATGAGCACGGGGGTTCCCGGCGTCCAGGTCTCACGGATGCCGCCCGCACCGTTGGTGAGGATCATCGTCGTCGCACCGGTCGCCGCTGCGGTGCGCACGCTGTGCACGACGCGACGCACGCCGTGGTTCTCGTAGTAGTGGGTGCGAGCGCCGATGACGAGCGCGCGCTTGCCGCTCGGCAGCAGCACAGAGCGGAGCGTGCCGACGTGGCCTTCGAGTGCCGGTGCGCTGAATCCGGTGATCTCCTGTGCGGGAATGGTGTGGGTGGTCTCACCGATCAAGTCGGCGGCCTTGCCCCATCCGCTGCCCAGGGTGAGCGCGATGTCGTGTCGTTCGACACCGGTGGCGGCACTGATCTGCTCTGCAGCAATCCGCGCAACGTCGAACGGGTCAGTCTGGGGGTCATCAAGAGGATTGGTCAGAAGGGTAAGCATTCCACCACTCTAATTCCCGATCGATTTTGAGCAGCGCGTTTTTGCAGGCGCGCGCGAAAGAGCACGGGCCCCAGCCGTTTGTCGGCACGTCCACAGGTAGGGAAGAATGGGGGCATGCCCTACGAGTTCGAACGCAAGCAGAGAATTGTTGTACTCGGCGGAGGGCCTGGCGGATACGAAGCTGCCATTGCCGGCGCCCAGCAGGGAGCGGATGTCACCCTGGTCGAGCGAGTCGGCGTCGGCGGCTCGGCCGTCATCACCGACGTTGTCCCCTCCAAGTCGCTGATCGCAACGGCAGAGGCGTCCAACTCCATTGGGGAAGCGTCCGAGCTCGGTGTGCAGTTCTTCGTACGCGGAGAGAATGGAAAGCCGACGCGCCCAGAGGTTGCCATCAACCTTGCCACGGTCAACAAGCGTCTGCTCGGACTCGCGCGGCAGCAGTCCGAAGATATGAAGGCCAGCCTCATCAGGGCGGGAGTGCGCCTCATCCAGGGACAGGGCAGACTCGACGGGCCCAGCGGTGTGATTGTCTCGACCGCCCCCGGCGACGCCGGAACCGACTTCGAACGTCTCGACGCCGACACCATCATTGTCTCCGTCGGTGCGAGCCCGCGCATCCTGTCGTCTGCGATTCCCGACGGGGAGCGCATCCTCACCTGGACCCAGCTCTACAACCTGAAGGCGGTGCCTGAGCACCTCATCGTCGTTGGGTCTGGCGTGACTGGCGCAGAGTTCGCCTCCGCATACCGTGCGCTCGGTGCGAAGGTGACGCTGATCTCCAGCCGCGACCAGGTGCTGCCAGGCGAAGACGTCGATGCCGCACGCGTGATTGAAGACGTGTTCAAGCGCAACGGCATGGTCGTGCTGTCGAAGTCGCGTGCCGACTCGGTCGTGCGCACGGAGACCGGCGTGATCGCCACCCTGTCAGACGGCCGCACCGTCGAGGCAACCCACTGCCTGATGGCCGTCGGGTCCATCCCCAACACCGCAGACGTCGGGCTGGAAGAGGCCGGGGTGCAGATGACCGACTCTGGACACATCAGGGTCAACCGGGTGTCCCGCACGTCCGTCCCCAACATTTACGCGGCCGGCGACTGCACGACACAGCTGCCCCTGGCATCCGTTGCCTCAATGGCCGGGCGCACCGCCGTGTTCCACGCCATGGGTGACACGGTCAACCCCATCGAGATTCGCAACGTGTCGTCGAACATATTCACCCAGCCGGAGATCGCCACGGTCGGCTGGACAGAGAAGCAGATCCAGGACGGCCTCGTGCAGGGCGAGATTTACAAGTTGCCGCTCGCGTCGAACCCGCGCGCCAAGATGATGGGAATCAAGGACGGCTTCGTGAAACTGTTCGCCCACACCGGCAGCGGCACGGTCATCGGCGGCGTTATCGTCGCCCCCAAGGCCAGTGAGCTCATCTTCCCGCTGGCACTGGCCGTCGAACACCGCCTCAGCGTCGACGAGGTCGCTCGGGCGTTCGCCGTCTACCCGTCCCTCACCGGCTCCATCTCGGATGCCGCGCGCGCCATGCACGTCGTCCTCTAGCCCAGAAGAACGAGCCCAGAAGAACGAGCCCAGAAGAACGAGCCCAGAAGAACGAGCCCAGAAGAACGAGCTCAGAACGACACGCGCTTAACGCGTTCGGCCCGCGCAGTGCGCGGGCCGAACGGTATTAAGAGCCGAAACGCCTACGCGGCGTCTGCTGCGGCGTCCACGACGGTGAGCAGCAGGTGACCCGACGCCACCGTTGCTCCGACAACCGCGGTGATGCTGCCGACGATGCCGTCCTTGTGTGCGGTCAGTGGTTGCTCCATCTTCATGGCCTCGAGCACGACCAGCAGGTCACCCTTGACGACCGTGTCACCCTCAGCGACGGCCATCTTCACGACGGTTGCCTGCATCGGCGCCTTGACGGCATCGCCGGTGGCGGTGTCGATCGCGTGCGCCCCAGCGCGGCGCTTGGGTGCTGCTCCAGCGGATGCGCCTGCGGCGGCTCCCGGCAGCAAACGCACCGGAAGGGTGACGGCGATGCGGCGGCCATCGACCTCGACGACGACGCTGTGGCGCTTGTGCGACGCCTCTGTGTCGGTCTGGGTGCCGGTCCATGGCTCAATGGTGTTGTCGAACTCGGTCTCGATCCAGCGCGTGTACACCGAGAACGGTGCGCCGTCGGCGGGAGCGAAAGCAGGGTCGCGCACGATCGCACGGTGGAACGGCAAGACGGTGGGCAGGCCGGCGACCTCGAACTCATCGAGGGCGCGGCGCGAACGCTCAAGGGCCTCTTCGCGAGTGGCGCCGGTGACGATGAGCTTGGCCAGCAGGGAGTCGAACGAGCCGGAGATGACATCGCCTGACTGCACGCCACTGTCGACACGCACGCCGGGTCCGCCGGCCGGCTTGAAGATCTGAACCGGGCCGGGGGAGGGGATGAAGCCGCGGCCGGCATCCTCTCCATTGATACGGAACTCGAAGGAGTGGCCGGTGGCGATGGGGTCGTCGTAGTCGAGCACGCCGCCGGCGGCGAGCCGGAACTGCTCACGGACGAGGTCGATTCCGGTGACCTCTTCTGAGACGGGGTGCTCAACCTGCAGGCGGGTGTTGACCTCAAGGAACGAGACGGTGCCGTCCTTGCCGATCAGGAACTCGCAGGTGCCGGCGCCGACATAGCCGACCTCCTTGAGGATGGCTTTCGACGCGCTGTACAACAGTGCTGTCTGTTCCTCGGTGAGGAACGGCGCCGGGGCCTCTTCGACGAGCTTCTGGTGACGGCGCTGCAGCGAGCAGTCGCGAGTCGACACGACGACGACGTTGCCGTGCGCGTCAGCCAGGCACTGGGTCTCGACGTGACGCGGCTGGTCGAGGTACTTCTCGACGAAGCACTCGCCACGTCCGAAGGCAGCGATCGCCTCTCGGGTGGCTGAGTCGAACATCTCTGGGACTTCTTCACGGGTGCGTGCGACCTTGAGGCCGCGGCCGCCGCCGCCGAATGCTGCCTTGATGGCAACGGGCAGTCCGTGGGTGTCGACGAAGTCAAGCACCTCTGAGGCATCGGAGACCGGGTTCAGCGTGCCGGGTGCGAGCGGTGCGCCGACGTGCTGGGCAACGTGCCTGGCCGACACCTTGTCGCCGAGCTTCTCGATGGCCTCAGGCGACGGGCCGATCCAGGTGATGCCGGCCGCAATCACGGCGCGGGCGAAGTCTGCGTTCTCGGCGAGGAAGCCATACCCGGGGTGCACTGCGTCAGCTCCAGAGCGGCGCGCAATGGCGAGGATCTTCTCGATGACGAGGTACGTCTCTGCGCTCGTTGTTCCGTCCAGCCCGTATGCCTCGTCTGCGAGGCGGGCGTGCAGGGCGTCACGGTCCTGGTCGGCGTAGACGGCAACGGAGAGAATCCCGCTGTCTTTCGCGGCGCGGATCACTCGTACTGCGATCTCGCCCCTGTTGGCGATGAGAACCTTCGTTATAGGAGACACAGTCCCCTAGCCTATTGCCCGCTTCGTGCGTTGTTTTGGATCTGTTCGACAAAAAAGAACGCGTCTCTCCTGCGGATGCCTACAAGAACGTCAGATTCCTAGGAACGGTTCCACAGGCTCGACCACTCGTGCCCCATCGCGCGCACCATTCGGCGGAGCGTCGGCAACGACAGCCCGACCACCGTCGACGGGTCGCCGGAGATATGCGTGATGAAGGGTGCGCCGAGGCTGTCAATGGTGAAAGCGCCGGCGACGAAGAGCGGTTCGCCTGTTGCGACGTACGCATCGATTTCGGCATCCGTCATATCGTCGGTGAACGTCACGTCTGCAACGGCGACGGCCCCGTTGGCCGCCACGGTGACGCCGTCGACCTGCTCGATGAGCCAGTGGCCCGAGTAGAGCTGCCCGGTCTTGCCGCGCTGCATCAACCACCTGGCCGTGGCCTTTTCGCTGGTGTGCGGTTTGCCGTAGATCACGCCGTCGACGACGAACATCGAGTCGCCGCCCAGGATGAGCCCGGTGCGCCCCGCGCCATCATCCGCTGCTGAACTGGCGACAGCCTCTGCCTTCGCCCTGGCCAGCAACTCGACGAGAGTGGCGGGGTCCAGTGGCGCGCCGGCGGCGGTGGCGGCAGCGTCGGCAACGGCATCTTCGTCGACATCCGGTGCAGCCAGCAGCGGCTCGATGCCGGCGGATCGGAGCAGCGCAAGCCGTGCGGGCGAGGTGGAGGCCAAAAAGAGGCGCATGCTGCTACTCCTGGGGTGTGGGATTATCGATATATGGGCACCAATCGCACGCAGTCAAACCGAAACTCTCAACCGTCACAGAAAACTCCGGGATCAGAGGTCGGCACCGAACTCGAGCTTGATGTCACCAACGTAGCCCACGGTGGAATCTTCGTGGCACGCCATGACGGCCGCGTCATCTTCGTGAGCGACACCCTGCCTGGGGAGCGCGTTCGCGCTCGACTCACCGAAGCGAATCACAAGAGCTTCTGGCGCGCGGAGACCGTCGAGGTCCTCACCCCAGCACCAGAGCGCCAGCCCCACGTCTGGGCAGCAGCTGCTATCGAGCGCGCCCCTGAAGACCGTGCGGGTGGCGCAGAATTCGGGCACATTGAGCTCGCCCACCAGCGAGAGCTGAAGCGTCAGGTTCTCGCCGACGCCATGTTGCGCATGGCGAAAATTGAGACGGATGTTGCGGTCGAGGCCGTGCCCGTCGGACCGAACGCCTCTCCTGGCGACGAGCTCGACGGCACCGGATGGCGCACCAGGGTTCGCCTGCACGTCGGAGAAGACGGTTTCGTCGGCCCGTACGCCGCACGCTCACACAAGATCATTGCGGTGGACGACTTGCCGCTGGCCACGCACGACGTCGAAATGGCTGCGCCGCTAGACGGACGGTTCCCCGGTGCGGCATCGGTCGACATCGTCGGGCCGAGCACCGGCCGTGTCCAGGTCATCGTCGCTGAGACCGACGCCAAGGGCAAGCGCAAGCCTGGCCCGCGCAACGTGATCACCGAGCGAGTGGGCGAGCGTGAGTTCAAACTCGACGTGACCGGCTTCTGGCAGGTGCACGCCCGTGCGGCCGAGACGCTGTACAAGGCCGTGCAGGACACCATCGACGAAGCACTGTTCGATCCGCGTGCCGCAAACCTCGACCTCTACGGTGGAGTCGGGCTGCTGGCAGCGGCCGTAGGCGACCGCTTCGGACCGGCAACGCGCATCACCTCGGTGGAGAGCGACGCAACCGCGACGGACTTCGCTTCAGAGAACCTCTCCGACTGGATGGGCGCCAGCGCGCAGACCGACAGGGTCGACCGTTACCTGGCCCGTATCAGCAAGGATGCCAGCGCAGCCGAGCGCAGCCGCCTCGCCGCCGGAACAGTGATTCTCGACCCGCCCCGCTCTGGCGCTGGTCGACAGGTCGTCGATCAGCTGGGTGCACTGTCCCCGAGCCAGATTGTCTATGTTGCCTGCGATCCCGTTGCATTGGCGCGCGATGTTGCCCTGTTCGCGGAGCACGGCTACCAGATGAAGTCCCTGCGTGCCTTCGACCTGTTTCCGAATACGCACCATGTCGAAGCCGTCGCACTCCTCTCGCACTAGCTATCGTTGTCGTAGACATAGAAACGAAGGATAACCTCCACCGTGACCACAGCATCATCTGGCATTGCCGGTATTAGTGACCGCCCTGTTCGCGTCGGGATCGTCGATGACCATGAGTCTGTGCGCCTTGGGTTGGCCGCAGCGTGCGTGAATTCCGGGTACGAGGTCATCTACGCGGCCGAGAGCGCCCGCGCGTTGATCACGGGACTTGACGGTCGTCTTTGCGATGTGATCGTGCTCGACCTCTCGCTCGGTGACGGATCCCTCGTGACTGACAACGTGCATCTGGTGCAGTCGACAGGTGCCGCAGTGCTGGTGCACAGCATCGCCGACAGGGTCGCGTCAGTTCGCGAGGCTCTCGCGGCCGGCGCGGCAGGGGTCATCCCCAAGTCATCGCCGACGACGACCGTGATGGCTGCCGTTGCCACGGTTGCGCGGGGCGAGGTGCTCAACAACCTGGAGTGGGCGACCGCCATCGACGCGGATCGCGACTTCGCCAAGGCGCAGCTCGGGCGCAGGGAACGGGACGTGCTGCACCTCTATGCATCCGGCCTGCCCCTCAAGATGGTGGCCATGCAGCTGGGTATCGCGCACTCAACAGCTCGTGAATATCTTGATCGCATTCGCGTGAAGTATGTCGAGGTTGGTCGTCCGGCGCCCACAAAGGTGGACTTGTTGCGGCGGGCAGTTGAAGACGGCATCCTTCCGGGACTCGACCCGGATGGCGGGGATGGTCGCGCCTAGGCTTCCAGCCTCGGCCGAGATTCTCGGCGGCGCACGTGGCGAGGCGAAGCGACCGTTGAATCCGATCAGCCAACGCCAGATCGAAACAGTCATCTCCCGGTCCATCGGGGGCATCGGCCTGGTCTTCGCACTGCAGACGCTGACGCTCATGCTGCATCAGCAGGCGGAGCTGAAGACAGAGTTCGGCATTGTGCTCGCCGTCGTGATCTACGGCGGCATCGCCATGGTCGTGCTGGCAACGCTCGTCAAGGTGGGCATCAGGGCGGCAGCGACATTCGTCGCGGTGGCATACGCCATCGCGATGCTGGCCTGGCCGACGCTGGTGCTGGATCCCGCCCATACCCTCGATGGCCGCCCGTGGCTGTGGTACGTGTGCACCGTGGCGACGTCCTGCGCCGCCCTGGCGTTCCCGGTGGCCGCGGCCGCGATCTACACGATCGTCGTACCCGTCATCTACGGACTCGTGCGGATGCTCCCGTCGGGTGGCGGCGCCAGTCTCAGCCTCGCGACACTCGACGTCGTGTACGCCGTGATCCTCGGCCAGGTCATCGTCATCATCATCCACATGCTCAGGCACGCGACGGCGGAGGTGGATGTCGCCCAGTCGAATGCCCTGCACAAGTACGCCAACGCCGTCCGACAACACGCCACAGAGCTGGAGCGGGTCCAGGTGGATGCCATCGTGCACGACAGCGTGCTGACCACCTTGCTCTCTGCCGCTGCCGTCAGTACGCCGAAGGAGGCGGAGCTCGCTGCCAGTATGGCCAGGCAGGCCATCGCTCGCCTCGATGAGGCCGGTGCCGCCCCGCTAGCTGATGAGGCGACAATTCCGTTCACGCGGCTCAGCACCAGGATCAAGCAGACCGCGGACACCCTGTCGCTGCCGTTCACGGTGTCTGAAATAGGCATCGGTTGTGTCGTCATTCCGGTTGCGGCCAGCGAAGCGCTGTTCTCTGCAACCATCCAGGCGATGCTCAACAGCATGCAGCACGCCGGTGCTCCAGACGCCGTGCTCGTCAGGAGCCTGACCATGAGTGCCAACGACCACGGCGGCTGCACCATCGTGATCACCGATTCCGGTATCGGCTTCGATCCGGATGCCGTGCCAAGCGGCAGGCTCGGCCTGCGAATTTCCATCATGGAGCGCGTTGCCAGTGTTGGCGGTATCGCCCACATCGAGACGGCCATCGGCCAGGGAACATCGGTCACGCTGGACTGGCCGAACCCAGAGGGCGACAGCTCGCTGTCCAGCCAGTTCGCCGCCGATCTTCCGAACCTTGACCTGGCCGACTATGGAGACGAGAGAGCTGGGCGCGCATGATCAAGCTCTCTCGCCGACTCATCCTCGGGTTGGCGGCACTGTTCTCCGGTTACCACATTGTGCTCGGCCTCTATTCGATCGGGGTGCCTGCCATGCCAGGGCCCGCCGTGGTGAGCCTGGTGTTGTATGCCACCGCCACCGTCCTGAGCCTGTGGCCGACAAGCCCGACCAAGATGCCGCTGTGGCTTGCGCTGTTCAATGTGGCGGTGTGCCTGGCGCTACCGCTGCTCGTGGCCAGCCAGCTCGACGGTGCTGTCTACAACGGGTACGCGACGTGGTACGTGGCCGCCGTCGGGACGCTCATGACAATCACGGCAACCCGCAAGCAGCAGCAGTTGGCCTGGGTCGGCATCGGTTTCCTGATTGTGCACACCGTGTTGTGGGCCGGAGTCGGCTCTCTCGCCTCGATGGGCGTGATCGGCAGCGCAGTCTGGGTGGCGGCGGCGGCCCTGCTGTCGCGCGCGCTGACCAAAGCGGGCAGGGACGTGCGGCAGTACGCCCTGGCGGAGCGAGAAGCGACGGAATGGCAGGCCGCCCAGGAAGCGCACTTCTCAGAGCGCCAGCTGCGGCTCGCTCACACCAACCGCCTGGCAGCACCCATGCTGCGGCGGATCGTCGACCGCCACGGTGAGCTCACGGAGATGCAACGCCAGGAGTGTCGTTACCTGGAGGCAGCGATCAGGGACGAGATCCGCGGACGCAAGCTGTTGAACGATGCGGTGCGTGACCAGGTGATGGCCGCACGCCGTCGTGGAGCGATCGTGACGCTGCTCGACGAGGGCGGTATCGATGACCTCGAGGGCGAAGAACTCGACGTTGTCCTCGGCAAGCTTGCCGCGGCCATCGGGCGCACAGACGCAGACAAGATCATCGCGCGCACCGCGGCGGACGCCTCTCGCACGGCGATCACGGTAGTGGGCCTCAGTAGCGCTGATACCAGCGCCAGCGCTCTCGGCCAGGACTCGCAAGACGACGAGGTGGAACTCTGGCTGGAGATCCCTCGACAGCCTGGTACCGCGCTGATTTCCTGAGATATAGCAGAGACGACAACGCACGTCCGAGACGACGGCATCCGGATACGAGAAAGGGGACCGATCTTTCGATCGATCCCCTTTTCCGAAAATCCGAGTCAGGGCAACAACCCGAATATTACCCTGACTCGCCCCCAAAACATTCACCTGCTTACCCTAGTGGGCGAATGATTGGTGGTGTCAACTCAATGAGTTACACCTAGCAATATCTATAGTGCCCCGTTGATATCAGGGGCGATAGTCGGCATTTGGGGGGACAAACTCCGAGTCTGGTGCAACCGCTCAGCCCCTGAAGCCTCGCCATTGGCCGTAGCCTGGCGTCAACGGCTGGCGCAGCGGGCGCTGGCTCGCCTCCCAGGCGCTCTGGCCGTGCGTCGGCGTGCGCAGGTCGGCGGACTCCTCCTGGAGCAAGCCGCGAATGACCGCAGTCACCGCGGCGACCTCGGTTGCGTTGACCCGCTGGGTGACGAAGTGGATCTCGCTTGGATCGAACTCTGAGCCCTGGGCTGGCGTGTGTGTCGGTGTCATGGGTGCCCCTTACAGCGGGATGTTGCCGTGCTTCTTGGGCGGGAGGCTGGAGCGCTTGGTGCGAAGAGCGCGCAGCGCCTTCGTGATCGACACGCGCGTGGCGGCCGGCTCGATGACACCGTCGAGCTCGCCGCGCTCAGCCGCCAGGAACGGGCTTGCCACGTTGTAGGTGTACTCGTTTGCCAGGCGTGTGCGCACGGCCGCGACATCCTCGCCTGCGGTCTCTGCTGCCTTGATTTCAGCGCGGTAGAGGATGTTCACGGCGCCCTGCCCACCCATGACCGCGATCTCGGCGGTCGGCCAGGCCAGGTTGATGTCTGCGCCGAGCTGCTTGGAACCCATGACGATGTATGCCCCGCCATAGGCCTTGCGCAGGATGACGGTGATCAGCGGAACGGTCGCTTCGGCGTATGCGTAGAGCAGCTTGGCGCCGCGGCGGATGACACCGGTCCATTCCTGCTCTGTGCCAGGCAGGTAGCCGGGAACATCGACGAGTGTGAGGATCGGGATCGAGAACGCGTCACAGAAGCGCACGAACCTGGCGGCCTTCTCTCCGGCCTCGATGTTGAGGGTTCCGGCCATGGCGTTCGGCTGGTTGGCGACGATGCCGACGGAGCGACCCTCGACCCTTGCGAACCCGACGACGATGTTGGGCGCGAAGAGCGGCTGGGTCTCAAGGAAGTCGCCGTTGTCGACGATGTGCCCGATGACGGTCTTCACGTCGTATGGCTGGTTGGGGGAGTCGGGGATGATCGTGTTGAGCTTCTGATCATTGTCAGAGACTTCGAGCTGTACGTCGCTCTCGAAGACCGGGAGTTCAGCCAGGTTGTTGTCCGGCAGGAAGCTGAGCAGCGTGCGGGCGTAGTCGAGTGCATCCGCCTCGTCGCTGGCCAGGTAGTGGGAGACGCCGGAGACCTTGTTGTGGGTGAGCGCGCCGCCGAGCTCCTCCATGCCGACGTCTTCGCCGGTGACGGTCTTGATGACATCCGGTCCTGTGACGAACATCTGGCTGGTCTTGTCGACCATGATCACGAAGTCGGTGAGGGCTGGCGAGTAGACCGCGCCGCCGGCAGCCGGGCCGCAGATGATGGAGATCTGTGGGATGACACCGGAGGCTGCGGTGTTGCGACGGAAGATCTCGCCGTACTTGCCGAGGGCGACAACACCCTCCTGGATGCGCGCTCCGCCGGAGTCGAGGATGCCGATGATCGGCACGCCGGTCTTCAGTGCGAGGTCCATGACCTTGATGATCTTCTCGCCGGCGACCTCGCCGAGCGAGCCGCCGAAGATGGTGAAGTCCTGCGAGTAGACGGCGACCTGGCGGCCGTGGATGGTGCCGGTTCCGGTGACGACGGCGTCGCCGTACGGGCGCTTCTTCTCCATGCCGAAAGCGTGGGTGCGGTGGCGCACGAACTCGTCGAGTTCGACGAATGAACCCTGGTCGAGCAGCTGGTCGATGCGCTCGCGAGCCGTCATCTTGCCCTTGGCGTGCTGCTTTTCGATGGCTGCTTCACCACTGGCCGTGACGGCCTCGTGGTAGCGGTCCTTGAGATCAGCGAGTTTGCCGGCCGTCGTATACAGGTCGTGGCCAGAAGTAGGTGCGGTATCAGTCACGCGGTTCACTCTACCGGCCAACCCTTGGGCCAGAGTGTTGACGAATGTCTACAAATCTCGGCGCAATCGCTGGTCACTTCCACCCAGCATGGGCGCGAGCCCCTCGTTCTTCCCCGGCATAACTCCTGCAGAATGCGCGATTCGGACCCGATAACCCCGGTTTGGGCCGGCATCGGCGAGAATTGCAGGAGTTATGCCGGATAGTCGGGACGACGGCGGCACGAGTCGAGAGAGTGGCAGATGGAATTCACCGGCACAGGACCCGCGCCTTTGTTCACGCAGAGCCGCGGCGCTGTAGCGCGATTCGAGTATTTAGCAGAAGCTGGATCGACAAACGACGTGCTCGTGTCGCATGCAACGGGGGCGGATGCCGCGTCATGGCCAGACCTGTCGGTTGTCGTCACCGACAACCAGACCCGTGGGCGCGGGCGCCTTGGCCGCACCTGGTTGGCGCCAACGGGCAAGTCGCTGGCGATCTCCGTGCTGCTGCGGCCCGCTCTGCCCACTGGGCAGCCGCTGTCCATCGAGCACTTCGGCTGGTTCCCGCTGCTGGCCGGTGCGGCAATGACGCGCGCCGTTCGGGCTGTCGTCGACGCCAGCATCAAGCCGGTCACCGACGTGCGCGAGGCAGAGACTCCCCGCCACCAGGTGGCGCTCAAGTGGCCGAACGACGTCTTGATCGACGGCTACAAGGTCTCCGGTGTCCTGTCGGAGCTGCTGCCGGGCGCAGACGGCCTCGTCATTGGGGCAGGACTCAATGTGTCGCTCGACGAGCACGACCTGCCGACGCTCACCTCGACGTCGCTGTCGCTGGTCACCGGCAGCAGCCAGGATCCCGATGCCGTGCTGGCCGACTACCTCACAGAGCTCACGACCCTGTACCGGGCATTCACCGCGGCAGGCGGAGATCCAGTGGCCAGCGGTGTGTTCGACGCGGTCTCCGAACTCTGCGGCACGCTTGGCTCGCAGGTGCGGGTCGAGCTGCCAGGTGGCGATGATCTCGTGGGTACCGCGATGGCGCTCGACGCGACCGGCCGATTGATCGTCCGGAATCAGGCGAATGACGAGCTGCAGGCTGTCGCGGCTGGCGATGTCACGCACCTGAGGTATTAATGGGCTTATGACGAACAGTCCAGTGGTACCAACGGATGCTCCGGCTCCGGTGCAGACAGAGCGGGTCGTGGCCCGCCTGCGTCCGCACGCCAGGGTGCTGTTCTGGCCGACTATTGCGCTCTTCGTCATCTCGGGTGTGACCGGCTATTTCTCTGGCCAATTTCCGGAATCGTGGGAGAACGTGGCGTTGCTCACGGCGGCCGCGCTGCTGATTGTGCTGCTTTGGCTGCTGCCGCTCATCTTCTGGCTGAACCACCAGTACACCATCACGACGAGGCGAATCATCTTCAAGCGGGGCGTATTCGTGCGCACCAGGCAGGAACTGCTGCACAGTCGCGGCTACGACGTGACGGTGCGCCGCAACTGGGTGCAGTCAGCGTTCCGCTCCGGCAACGTGTTGATCAACTCAGGGCTCGAGCATCCGCTCATCATGAAAGACGTGCCGAACGCCGATCTCGTGCAACGGACGCTGCATGACTTGATGGAGTCGTCACAGACCGTGATCGGCTCGAGGCGACAGACCCAGCAATCAACGCTCTCGGATGAGTCAACGTTCTGGAACGGTCGCTAGGCGCCCTGTCGACGTAGTCGGCTCAGCTGCCGGGTGTGCGGAAGCGGTGGATGCCGATGCAGCAGCCGCCCTTGCAGCGCTGCGGGTGGGGGAGAACACCCAGTAGCGGTAGAGCAGGAAGCGGAAGATCGCACCGAGGGCGAGGCCAATGACGTTGGACGAGATGTTGTCGGCGAGAACGCTGGTGTAGCCGAGCACATAGTGGGTGAACCAGAGGCAGACCAAGCCGATGCCCATGCCGACCAGGCTGACGGCGAAGAACTCGATGCCCTCCCGCAGGGTCTGGCTCTGGCGGCTCTCGCCGAAGGTCCAGTAGCGGTTGCCCAGCCAGTTGGCCAGGATCGCCAGGATCGTGGAGACGACCTTCGCGTAGATGGGGCCGGCGTGCACGACCTGTGGGTCAAAGATCGTCGCTCGCAGCAGGTTGAAGACGGTGATGTCGACAGCGAAGCCGACGAGTCCCACCGCGCCGAACTTGCCGAGTTGTGTGAGGAAAGTCACAAGTCGGGTGCGGCTCTTCGTGCTCAGTGACATGCATCCGTCCGGGTGGTGTGGGGGAGAGTCCCGGTGTAGATCACCGAGCAATCCCGCGAAGCTAAAATGGAGCCAAGATGGATCAAGACCATCCGAAGTCTAGGTCGATCCGCGGAACCCATCCTGAGATTACGTTGCGGCGCTATGAAAGCTCGCACAGAAATTGGTGTACATATGAGCATGATTGTTGGCGTCATCGGCGGCGGTCAGCTGGCCAGGATGATGATCCCCGCCGCGGTGAATCTGGGCATCGAACTGCGGGTGCTCGCGGAGAACGATGGCATGTCAGCGGAACTCGCCGCGGTCTCCGTCGGTGACTACCGCGACCGCGAGGTCGTGCTCGCATTCGCGGAGACTGTCGACGTCATCACCTTCGATCACGAACATGTACCCCAGGAGATCCTGCGTGAGCTGGTCGAGCGCGGCGTCTCCGTGCACCCAGGTCCAGACGCACTGCTGTGCGCCCAGGACAAGCTACTCATGCGCCAGAAGCTCTCTGAGCTCGGGCTGCCTGTTCCTGACTGGGCACGCGTCGAGGATGCCGCGCAGCTCGCCGACTTCCTCGCAGCGCACGGCGGTGCGGCCGTCGTGAAGACGGCCAGGGGCGGCTACGACGGCAAGGGTGTGCGGGTCGTCAGGCATGCACACGAGGCAGATGACTGGTTCGCCGCGCTCGCCGAAGACGCCAACGGTGGTGCGCTGCTCGTCGAAGAGCTCGTCGATTTCAAGCGTGAACTCGCACAGCTGGTTGCCCGTCGTCCGTCAGGGGAGATCGTGACCTGGCCCGTCGTAGAGACGGTGCAGCAGGGCGGTGTCTGCGCAGAGGTCATTGCTCCTGCCCCTGGCTCAGCAGGCAAGGTCGCTGACATGGCCAGCGATATCGCGATCGCCGTGGCCGAAGGCATTGGCGTCACCGGCGTTCTCGCCGTCGAACTCTTCGAGACAACGGATGACAGGGTGCTGATCAATGAGCTCGCCATGCGGCCGCACAACAGCGGGCACTGGTCGACCGACGGTTCGACGACCGGCCAGTTCGAACAGCACCTGCGTGCGGTGCTCGACCTGCCGCTGGGTGCGACGGGCGTGCGGGACGCCTGGTCATTCATGGTGAACATCCTCGGCGGGCCAACGGAGGGCTCGCTCGGCGACCGTTACCCGGCAGCCCTGGCGGAGCATCCGACGGTCAAGATCCACAACTACGGCAAGGATCCGCGCCCAGGACGCAAGGTCGGTCACGTCACGGCGGGTGGGGACAACCTCGATGACGTCGCATATGAAGCGCGTGCCACTGCGGCTTTCTTTCAGGACTGACCCATAAGATCGACTCCGTGCCAGAGAACAACGTGCCTGAACCCGAAACAGCAGGAGTTGCCCAGACACTCGTCGACGAGGCGATTCCACTCGTCGGCGTCGTGATGGGTTCCGATTCTGACTGGAACGTCATGAGCGACGCCGTCCAGGTGCTTCGCGACTTCGGAGTACCGTGCGAGGTCGACGTTCTATCTGCGCACCGCACCCCGCAGAAGATGATCGACTATGGCTCGTCTGCGCAGGCGCGCGGCCTCAAGGTGATCATCGCTGGTGCCGGTGGTGCTGCACACCTGCCCGGAATGTTGGCCTCTGTCACCACCCTGCCTGTCGTGGGTGTTCCCGTTCCCCTCAGCAGGCTCGATGGTCTCGATTCCCTGCTGTCCATTGTTCAGATGCCTGCCGGCGTTCCGGTGGCCACCGTCTCGATCGGCGGCGCCAAGAACGCCGGACTGATCGCCGTTAAGGTTCTCGCAACGGCTGACGACTCCCTCCGCATCAAGCTGGAGGAGTACGCGGCTTCGCTGTCAGCGCAGGTTGAGCAGAAGAGCCGGGATCTCCGAGCCAAACTATGACTAGTGTGAGCAGCCCGATCCGGTACCCGGATGTCGGCTCCGCCCGCGTGATGACCAAGCGCGGCTGGTGGCTGGTCCTCCTGAACTTCCTCGTACCCGGTTCCGCCCAGGTACTGGCCGGTAACCGCCGTCTTGGCCGCTTCGGCCTGGGCGCAACCCTCACACTGTGGGCGCTCGCGATCATCGGTGGTGTGTCCTACCTGTTGTGGCCGGCCGCCGTGCTCACGATCTTTACGAGCTTCATCGGCCTGTGGGCCGTTGCGATCGTTCTCGCTTTCTACGCCCTAATCTGGGTGATCCTGACCGTCGATACTCTTCGCCTGGTTCGCCTGGTGCGGGCAGCGCCTGGCGCCCGCCCGCTCATCGCCATGTTTGCGACGATCCTGATGGTGGTTGTGGCCGGAACGGCGTCTTATGGGGCGTACGTTGCGACATCCGCCAGCGGGTTCCTGTCGTCTGTGTTCTCGGCTGGACCCTCAGCGCCCCCGGTCGACGGGAAGTACAACATCCTGCTGCTCGGCGGCGACGCCGGAGCGGACCGGGATGGCATGCGACCCGACAGCATCTCCGTCGTGAGCATCGACGCTGAATCTGGCCAGGCCACCATGATCGGCCTGCCGCGCGATCTGGAGTGGTTCCCCTTCTCAGCCGGCCCGCTTGCCGACCTCTACCCAGAGGGCTACGCTGCGATCGACGGCTGCGAGGTTGACGCCTGCCAGCTCAACTCGGTGTACACCGAGGTCGACGTGAAGAGCCCCGAGATGTACCCGAACGCGGTCGCCGAAGGCAGCGAACCCGGCATCGAAGGCATGCGCGACGCTGCAGAGGGCATTACCGGCCTGAGCATCCAGTACTACGTGCTGATCGACATGCAGGGCTTCTCCGACCTCATCGACGCGCTCGGCGGTGTCGACATCGACGTGCAGAGCCGCGTTCCCGTGCACTCAGACGAGACCTTCACCGATGTGGCGTTCTGGTTCGAGCCAGGTATGCAGCACATGGACGGTTATCACGCCCTGTGGTTTGCTCGCTCGCGTCACGGCACCAGCGACTACGACCGCATGAACCGGCAGCACCAGCTGCAGGAGGCGATCCTCGCGCAGGCGAATCCGACGAATGTGCTGTCGAAGTTCGAGGCCGTTGCTTCTGCAGGGAAGCAGGTCGTGAAGACCGATATTCCGCAGAGCATGCTCGGATACTTCGTGAATCTCTCGTCGAAGACCAAGACGCTGCCGATCAACTCGATCAACCTGACGCCGGACAACGACATCGATCCGACGGATCCCGACTACGACTACATCCGTCAGATGATCGACACTGCGCTCACACCGCCGGCCACTGAAACGCCGGCCGAATAGGCGACTCCAGCTGGCAGCGGATGCCGCCCAGTGGCACACCGGGTCGGCCAGCGGATACAGTGACCGAGGAATGACTATGAAGCGGCAACTATGAAGCGACGGAACTTTCTCATCGGATCGGCGACAGGGCTTTCTGCCGTCGCCCTGGTCGGCTGCGTGCCCGAGCGTCCGACTCCGTCGCCGTCGCCCGGTCCGACGAAAAAGCCGACACCGACGATCGTTCCGAAGCCGAGTGCCATGCAGCGCACGTCGTGGTCGACTGATCCCTTTGCGCTCGGAGCGTTCAGCTATCAGCCGGTCGGCTCGCTGCCCGACCAGCGGGTGGCCCTTCGGCAGCCCGTCAACAGCCGCATCTTCTTTGCCGGCGAGCACACCGACGAGGTGAGCCCCGGCACCGTTCAGGGCGCACAGGCATCCGGTGAGCGTGCCGCCGATGCAATCGCCCAGATCGCGGCGCCCGACGAGCGCATCGCCGTCATCGGGGCGGGCATCGCCGGTGCAACGGCCGCGAGGCGGCTCGCCGATGCGGGCTTCTCCGTTGTCATCGTCGAGGGCAGCGATCGCTCAGGTGGTCGAATCAAAACCCTGGTCGACGACAACTGGCCTGAACCGATCGAGCTCGGCGCCGCCTGGGTGCGGGATTCCTCGCGCACCACGCTGCTGGAAGATCTCGAAGCGCTGAGCGTTGACGCGGTGCCGTTCGATGCTGTGCCAGGAGAGCGCACGCCCGCGGGCATCGCCATCGAGTCCAGCCCCGTCGGAGCGGATGCCGTCACTGCAGCCCTCGCCTGGGCAGACACGCAGCCAGCCGATGTATCGGTGGCCGATGCACTGACCGAGTCGGGCGCGGACAACCTCAGCGACCAGCCAGACGCCAACGGAGTGTCAGACAAGCAGCGCCTGGACACCTTCCTGTCCACGAGGGTCGACGTCGACAGCGGTGCGGATCCGAGCAGCCTGTCTGCCTGGTTCCCTGGAAACCCGACACGCAGCACCGACGACGATCGTTACGTCACCGGAGAATTCCAGAGCCTCGTCACGACGGCCCTCGACGGCCTCGATATTCTGCCGTCGAGCGCTGTCGCCATGGTCAGCCAGACGGAGCGCGGCGTGAGCCTGCGCCTCTCACGGGGCGACTCGCTCTCGGCCGATCGCGTCGTCGTCACTGTGCCGCTCGGTGTGCTGAAGAGCGGAGCCGTCACCTTCGAACCCGGGCTGCCGTTCAGCCACCGCAACGCCATCAGCGCGCTCGGCATGGGCATGCAGGAGAAGCTGATCCTGCGCTTCGACGAGCCGTTCTGGTCGACGGACGAAACCGTCTGGACCATCGTCGGCCCCGATGTGGCGTATCCGCTCTGGTACAACATGCTGCCCCTGACAGGGGAGCCGGTGCTGGTCGGCGTGGTGGGAGCGGATGCCGCACTCCGCCAGGCGAAGGCCAGCGACGACGACGCGCTGAGCGCCGCGCTGGAGAGCCTGGTGCCATTCGTGGCCGCGCCAACCCCAACCTCAACTCCAACGCCCTAATCGTTCTTTTCGTTGGTTGAGGAGCGCCCGAGGTACGAGGCCGCGTCTCGAAACCGGCCAGCGAGATTTCGAGACACTCGCTGGCGCTCGCTCCTCAATCGACGAGGGTGGCAATTTCCTCCCGTGAACGGATGCGGGCCACCCGCTCACGCATCCGCTCGACGCGTGGCAGCCGGCTGATGCCGAGCAGCAGTGCCGTGATGCCGGTGATGATGGCGACGATCACCACCGCGTACATGCCGAACTCGAGGGGGAATTCCACCTGGTCAGGGTCGAGGAAGAAGTACGGGTACCAGTACACAGAGCTGCCCCTGATCATCGTGTAGACGATCCAGATGACGGGAAAGACCAACACCCAGGCGATGCTCTTCCAGGGCACAGACCGCCCGGGCGCCAGGAACCAATCGACGAGGGCAACCACCGGAATCACGAAGTGCAGCAGCTGGCTCGACCACGGCGACCAGACAGGGATGCCCCGCAGCGTGCCCTGCAGCAGGATCACCGCGAAGACAATGCCGGAGACGATCACGTACGTGGTCGCCAGCAGACGGATCACGTCGAGCCAGAGCGGGTCATCCGCTGCAATGAACGCATAGATTGCGGCAATGATGAACACGATGACCGCGAACATCATGCTCTGCACGGTGAAGTAGCTGAAGTAGTTGCCGATCGCCAGCGGGCTGGTGCCGATGGAGTAGTTGAAGTAGCCCACCAGCGCGACGAGTCCGGTCGCGGCGGTGAGCACGCGCAGGAGCCCGAAAGCCTTACGCATGTCGGTCCGGCGGGGAAAGTGCACTACTCATCCGGAGAACCTAGATGTCAGCGTGCAGCTGCCATACTCGCTCGGCTGAGTCGCGCCAGCTGAATGCCTTGGCACGATCGCTGCCATAGATCTTCAGGCGGTCGGCCAGGTCGCTGTCGGTCAAGACGGTGCTGATGGCCTCGGCGATGCGGGTCGGGTATCCAGCGGGGTCTGCACGGGCGACGACGTAGCCCGCTTCTCCACTGGCTTCGATGAGCGCAGGCGCATCGGAGTGGATCACCGGTGTCCCCATCTGGAACGCCTGGATGATCGGCAGGCCGAAGCCCTCGTCCAGGCTTGGGTACACGAAGACGGATGCCCTCGAATAGACGAGCGCAAGATCTTCATCGCTGAGGTCGGTCAGGGATTGCACGCGTCCTATCGGCAGCCCCGCCTCGTCGGCGACAGACGCGAGGGTGAGCTCGCCCCAGCTGTCAGGCCCGATGACGACCAGGGGCAGGTCGGGTGCGCCAGGCAGCCCGAGCGCCGTGATGAGCGCCGTGACGGCTTTGCGGGGTTCGAGGCTGCCCATGGTGAGGATGTACTCCTCAGGCAGGCCGAGCGCCTCGACACGCTCTGCGATGAGTTCGTCGGCGAATCCGCGGGCCAGCTGTCCACCCGGCAGCCGAAAGCCGTTGCCAACCGCGCCGCCGATCACGCGAAGGCGGTCGCCGAAATCAACGATCTCACTCAACTGCATGGCGACGGCATGGCTCGGAACCACGACGGCGTCCGCGTGCTTCCGGGCACGGTTGACCATGCCCTTCCTCCACGCGACAGTGGTGGGCGTCAACGACTCCGGATGCGTCCAGGCGAGCAGGTCGTGAATGGTCACGGCCACCTGGGTGCCGTCGTTCACCACGTCGTGCCGGCGAAGCGGCGCGAGGAGGCCGGGGGCATGGATCATGCCGGGGCCAGGTGACTTTGAGACGCGCAGCTGCCAGGCCGCAGAAATCTCCCGTCGGCCGAGCGTCGTCTTGTACAGGCCGCCGAGTCCCGGAAGGGCTTTCTCGATCGCCGCATACTGTTCAGGGCTCGACGAAGACACGATGCCTTCGACATCGCAGTTCGCGGGCGCCGATGCAATCAGCGCCCGCGTCAGTTCTTCGGTGTAACGGCCCAGGCTGCCGGGCACCGGCGCGACCATCTGGTCAACGACTACCCGCAACGTGGTCATGCGTCTCCCAAAACTCCCTGGTGTGCTGCCTCGGTGAGGGCTTCGCGCCAGTCACGCATCGGTTCAAGTCCGGCTGCGAGCCAGGCATCGTGCCCTAAGACAGAGTACGACGGCCGCGGAGCCGGTCGCACGAATGTTGAACTGTCTGTCGGAGTGACGCGCTGAGGGTCGAGGCCTGCAGCCTCAAAGATGGCGCGGGCGAAGTCGAACCAGCTTGCGATACCGGAGTTGGTGCCGTGGTAGATGCCGGCCGGTGCCTCTGAATCGAGCAGCGCCACGATCTGGGCGGCGAGGTCGCCGGTCCACGTCGGCTGGCCGAGCTGGTCGTTGACGACGCTGACCGTGTCGTGGGAGCCGGCCAGGCGCACCATCGTCTTGGCGAAGTTCGGGCCGTGTGCGCCGTACAGCCACGCCGTGCGAACGATGAAGCTGCCCGCAGGGTTCTCTTCGAGCACGAACTTCTCGCCGGCGGCCTTGGTGCGGCCGTAGGCGGAGATCGGGTCGATGGGCGCGTTCTCCTGGTAGGGAGACGTGGCGCTGCCGTTGAAGACGTAGTCGGTGGAGACCTGCACGAGGCGTGCACCCTGCGCCGCAGCGGCGGTCGCCAGGTTGCGCGGTCCGATCGCGTTCACCGCGTAAGCAGCGTCTTCGTTCGTCTCGGCGTCGTCGACCTTCGTGTATGCGGCGGCATTGATGATGACGTCATGGCCGCGCGCGGCATCCGTCACGGCCTGCAGGTCGGTGACATCCAGGTCGGCACGGCCGAGCGCGGTGAATTCGCGCCCGGCGAGTGCCGTCTGCAGGTCGTGCCCGAGCATGCCGGATGCGCCAGTGATGAGATAGCGGGTCATGGTGAGCGCCAGTTAGGCCAGGGCCGCGCGAGCCTTGAGCGGTTCCCACCACTCGCGGTTGTCGCGGTACCACTGCACGACCTCGGCAAGGCCCTGCTCGAAGGGAACCTGGGGCTCGTAGCCGAGCTCAGCCTGGATCTTCGAGATGTCGACCGAGTAGCGCAGGTCGTGGCCGAGGCGGTCGGCGACGCGGTCAACGTACGACCAGTCCTTGCCGGTCGAGTCGAGCAGCAACTGGGTGAGCTCCTTGTTGGTGAGCTCAGTGCCGCCACCAATGTTGTAGATCTCGCCGGCGCGGCCATTGACCAGCACCATGGCGATGCCACGGGTGTGGTCGTCAACGTGCAGCCAGTCACGGATGTTGTTGCCCTCACCGTAGAGAGGAACGTGCTTGTCATCGATCAGGTTCGTGACGAACAGCGGGATGACCTTCTCAGGGAAGTGGAAGGGGCCGTAGTTGTTCGAGCAACGCGTGATCGAGACGTTGAGTCCGTGCGTGCGGTGGTAGCTGCGGGCGAGCAGGTCGCTGCCGGCCTTCGATGCCGAGTACGGCGAGTTGGGCTCGAGCGGGCGCTCTTCGTCCCACGAACCTTCTGCGATCGAGCCGTAGACCTCGTCGGTCGAGACGTGCACGAAGCGCTTGAGGTTGTTGCGGAGGGCAGCGTCGAGCAGCTGCTGGGTGCCGAGAACGTTCGTCTCGACGAAGATGGTGGCGTCGCGCACCGAGCGGTCGACGTGTGACTCTGCAGCAAAGTGCACGACAGCGTCGATGTCGGGGAACAGCTGGTCGAGCAGTGCGCCGTCGCGGATGTCGCCCTTGATGAAGGTGTAGCGCGGTGAATCTGCGACGGAGGCGAGGTTCGCCAGGTTGCCTGAGTAGGTGAGTGCGTCGAGTACGACGACCTCAGCTCCTTCGAGGCCCGGGTATGCGTCTTGCAGTGTGCGGCGAACAAAGTTCGAGCCGATAAAGCCGGCGCCGCCGGTGACGAGAATCTTCATAGGTGTTCGTAACCTGTCTGTATACGTAAAAGAGGCGTCGTCAGTCTACCGGGCGGGTGCTGAGGGGCCGCTGATCGTGCATTTTGCGTAAAAAGACGGTGGTTGCTGCCCCCACGACGGTTCGTGCCGATAGTTTGGCACCACGGCAAGACCAGGTGAGGCGTCGCCGCACCCCACAGAACTGCCGTTCGAGAGGCCATCGTGATCAACGTGCATACGCTCCTGCGCCGTGGCAGTGTCCTCGTCACCGGAGCGCTGGTGCTCGGACTCCTGCAGGCTGGACCGGCATTTGCCGCGGGTGACGAAGACCAGCTCGTCCCGACCACCCGGTCGCAGGGCGATGATATGGTCGCCGTCGACGACGGAACGGGCGCGACCGACCGGCTTCGATCCCAGGACCAGACCCTGGATGACGGCATCCCGCTTGCCGCCTATTCGCAGTCGAACCACACGGTGAACGTGGCCGTGGTGGCACCGCGCGACGCCGGTACAGATGTGTCGTTCATCACCGATGCCGCAATCACGGCGATGCTGGCCGAGGTCAGCGCGTCCTGGAATGTGCAGTCGAACAACCAGGTGCTGTCCGTGGCCGGCAGCGGAGCGATTGAGCGCTACACCAGCGTCTACTCGTGTGGCGAACAGACCGCAACGTGGACCGAAGCCGCGGGCAAGTTCAATCGCTCGCCCAGGTCGTATTCAACGACTGCTGCCCAGCACCTCCTCGTTCTCGTTCCCAAGGCGTGCGCGGCATCAGGGCTTGGCAGCGTCGGCATCAACACGAGCGGCTCCGCCAGCGCCAACTACGGCGGCGTCATGTGGGTATCCATCAAGGGATACGGCGACATCGACACCGTGACGCATGAATTCGGCCACAATCTCGGGCTGAACCACTCCAACTCACATAAGTGTCCCGTCGCCACGATGAGCGAGGGCCTGATCGACGCGACGACCGGCGCGTTCTCCGACGGATGCGTCGACACCGCCTATGGCGACTACTTCGATGTGATGGGACCGAGCTGGGCGGTCAATGGCCCAGGCGGTGTCGTCTACACGAATGCCCGCCCGACCGCCCTCAATGTGACCCACAAGATTCGCCTGGGTGCTGTGGCAAACGGCGAGATGACCGCGCTGTCGTTGCCTGCTGGCAGCGCAACCTGGGCACAGACGTACTCCCTGGCATCCGTTGGCTTGAGCTCCGGCCTGCGCGACATTGCCGTGACCGACCCGCAAACCGGGCGGGTCTACTACGTCGACTACCGCGGTGGCGGGGGAACGGATGCCGGCTCGCTGTACGAATCGGGCAAGTTGGTCTCCGGGGGCACGGCCATGGGCGTTCGACTCTTGACCACCCGGGCCGATGGGACCTCGATCGTGCTGAACAGCCCAGAGAGGACCCCGCGCACCGGCAGCAAGCTCTATCTGGTGGCGGGGGAGACCCTCTCGACCAGGTCGGGTGGCGTGACCGTGGTCGTGAACAGCGCCGGAAGCGGCCTTGCGAACGTGACGATCAAGCTGGCGTCCACGCCGAAGCCAACGGTCGTGCGTTTGGCGGGTGCGAATCGATTTGCCACGTCTGCTGCGATATCTGCTGCGACGTTCGCGCCGGGGGTTCCGGTGCTCTACATCGCCAATGGAATGAATTTCCCTGATGCGTTGTCGGGTGCGCCGATAGCTGGCACGGCTGGCGCGCCGGTCTTGTTGGTGACGACGGATGGTATCCCGGCCGAGATCCAGGCGGAGATCACTCGGTTGCAGCCCAAACGTATTGTGGTTCTGGGTGGGTTGGCTTCGGTTGACACGGCGACTGCCGCAAAGCTGAAGTCCTTTACGACGGGGACGGTCGTGCGTTTGGCGGGTGCGAATCGATTTGCCACGTCTGCTGCGATATCTGCTGCGACGTTCGCGCCGGGGGTTCCGGTGCTCTACATCGCCAATGGAATGAATTTCCCTGATGCGTTGTCGGGTGCGCCGATAGCTGGCACGGCTGGCGCGCCGGTCTTGTTGGTGACGACGGATGGTATCCCGGCCGAGATCCAGGCGGAGATCACTCGGTTGCAGCCCAAACGTATTGTGGTTCTGGGTGGGTTGGCTTCGGTTGACACGGCGACTGCCGCAAAACTGGCCTCCTTTGTCAAATAGCGCATGGGTTGCCACGTTCCATGTGTCGAGAGTGCGACAACCTAGACTGGCTTCATGACGAAAACGGCCGCTGAGCCTGACGCGGTCGTCGTTCCTCGAGCTGCTCGTGGGCGTGGACTCCGCACTGATATCCAGGCATTGAGAGCAATCGCCGTTCTAGCGGTACTTGCTTTTCACCTCTGGCCCAATCGACTTCCTGGCGGATACGTCGGTGTTGACGTCTTTTTTGTCATCAGCGGCTTTCTCATAACGTCCCACCTTGTGAGAGAGCTAGAGCACTCAGGGCATATTCGACTGGGGCGCTTCTGGGCGAAGCGTGCAAAGAGACTTCTCCCTGCGTCGCTATTGGTCCTCGCTCTCACCATCGTGGCCGTCGTCGCGTGGGTTCCTCGTAGCCTGTGGGTGCAGTTTCTGACCGAGATTGGGGCGGCGACGCTCTACGTGCAGAACTGGTTGCTTGCGGCCAATTCGGTTGACTATCTGGCGGCGAATAACATCGCGTCCCCAGTGCAGCACTACTGGACGCTGTCCGTCGAGGAGCAGTTCTATCTCGTGCTGCCGCTCCTCCTTATTCTTGCGGCCGTTGTTGGTCGTCGCGTCGCAACGTGGACTGCCCGAACGACGTGCCTGGTGACCATCGTGTTGGTCACGGGCGCGTCTTTTCTCTATTCGATCTGGCTCACAGGGACGAATGAAAGCGTCGCCTACTTCTCGACCGCTACGCGGGCGTGGGAGTTTGGTGCCGGGGCGATATTGGCTTTCGTGGTTGCGCGACCCTGGGACAAAGCGCGTTCGGCGCTTGCCGTCACCGGCGTTGCATCGATCCTGATTTCAACTCTGATGTTCACGGGGGAGACCGCGTTCCCCGGATTCGCCGCGCTCGTTCCCGTCGCTGGGGCCGCACTGGTGATTTGGGCCGGACACGAAAACGTCGTGTCACTAGCTGGTCGGTTAGTGCCAATAGCTTTTGTCGGACGTGTGTCGTACTCGGTCTATCTGTGGCATTGGCCGCTCATCGTTCTATTCCCATACGTTGCGGGGCGACCGCTTGATAGTGCTGGCAAGGTAGCAATCATTGTCGTGAGCTTTGTCGCAGCGGGGATGTCGACAATCCTCCTTGAAGACCCCGTGCGTAACTCGCCACGATTTCTTGGACGGCGACGCCCTTGGACAGTCGCAATGTGGAGTTCTGCGGCAATGCTTGTCGTGCTGGCGATGGCGATGGCGCCGGTCGTGGTTTCGGCCTCGCAAGCGCGGCAGCTTGCCAACGCCGAAGCCCACGTAGTCGATGTCGACCCGCCATGCTTTGGTGCCAAGTCAATGGACAAGGAAAGCGCTCCGTGCGACAACCCGTCGCTTGATGGAATTCTTGTGCCCGCACCCGCAATTGCCAAGGATGACGACAGCAACAACGTGGCCTGCTGGGCGACCGGCGGAGAACCCAAGCTCAGTGTCTGCGAGCTTGGACCAGCCAGCGGGTATTCCAAACACCTCATCGCTGTAGGCGATTCCCACAACAACACGCTTATTGCGGCATACGAGCGAATCGCTGACGAGAACAATTGGCGGATCGACGTCGCGGGCAAGGCTGGTTGCTACTGGACGGAAGCAATCCAGCAAGTACCCGACTTCGACGTTGCCCCGTGTGCCTCCTGGCGCGCGGACCTTGCGGAGCACCTCGCTGAGAACGGCCCATTTGACGCCGTGATCACAACCCATTCAGCAGGCAACAACGTGCCTGCCGCCACGCCAGGCGGGACCCCCGAGTCTGCCGTCGTCGATGGTTTGGTAGCCGCGTGGGCCCCCATCGTAGGCAACGGCACACCGGTCATTGCCATTCGCGACAATCCGCGGTCGACAGCTGAGGCGCTGTCGTGCGTCGAAATCCAGGGGTTGGCATCAGATGACGCGTGCTCGATCGACAGGGACTACGCACTCGGCGCCTTCGATGGGAGCGCTGAAGCGGTCGCGGCGACTCCGGGTTCCTTCTTAATTGATCTCACGGACCTCTACTGCTCGCCGACAGCCTGTCCCAGCATCATCGGACATGTGAACGTGTACCGAGACGCAAGTCATCTGACCGCAACCTATGTCGGCACCCTCGCGCCATACCTAGGATCCAGGCTTCGAGACCTCATCGGCTGAGGCGCCACCAGAGCTTCGGGAACCAGACGTCGTCGCAACGCCCTGGCACTGCGCGCGTTCGACGGCAGATAGGGCGATATCGTAAAGAACTATGACAGGCAACCGCATCCCCGGAATCGATGCAATCAGGGTTCTGGGAATTGTGGCCGTCGTGTTTGGTCACGTCTACACCGGCCCGCTGACCCACCAGTGGATTTACCCGTGGCACGTTCCAGTCTTCTTCGTACTGACCGGTTATTTGTGGACTCCCAAGCGCAGCCTGTTGAAGGAATTGCGTTCCAGAGTAAACACTCTCGCCATACCGTATGTTTCCTGGCTAGTGGTCATCGGTCTCATCTTCGCGAGTATCACCTCTCTCACGGGGGCGCTCGATCTGGGGCCGATTCGCGGCGCGCTGCGGGGTGGTGCTGCGGCGATGGGGCCGTTTGGAACGTTCTGGTTCGTGTCCGTGCTGTTCTTCACCTGCATTCTCTATCGTCTGGCCGAGCGGCTTCCTGTGCTCGTGCAATGGGCAATTGCCATCGCCGGATTGGTCCTCGCAGGGTCCGAAGGGTCGGTCCTTTCGGCTTTGCCGCTGGGCATCGGTCTCGCGCTACCATGCTTGGTATTTGTGCTCGCAGGACGGGCCCTCCGGGTTCTCGAGACTCATATCACTCGCCCAACGCTCGTCGGCTGGGCAGTGCTCGGCGCGTCGGCCGTGCTCATCGGCATCCTCCCAGGGCCGTCCATCGATCTGAAGGCCGGCCAGTTGGGGGTGCCAGTGCTCGGGGTGCTTGTTGCTGTTTCTGTGAGCGCGGGACTGATACTGCTAGCTCGTCGGATCAGGCTGGTCGGGTTGATGGGCAAGGCCACAGTGTCCTGTGCGCTCGTTGGCATAGCAGTAGTGCTGTCACACCCCCTGGTGATCTGGGTGCTGCGGACCCATGAGGTGCAACCGAAATGGATCCTCGTGACTGCTGTACTCGTCCCGTGGTGCATCGCGCTCGTGCTTTCGCGAACATGGCTCTCCCGGTTCTTTATAGGCGCCCCAACCGCAACGCGGCACGCGCAAGCGGTCACGCCAACGCCGGACATGGTGCGTCCCTAGGCTGACGCTCGTGGCGCTGTTACCTCCGGCTGGGCGGCGTTGACTTCTGACTCAATCGTGATTGATACACTTCGACGGTGCAGATCCGTGAACTCTCCATCCCAGATTCCTACGAAATCACGCCGAAGCAGTTTGGTGACGACCGAGGAGTCTTCCTCGAGTGGTACCGCTTCGACAAGCTCGAAGAGACCATCGGGCACTCAATCAACTTGCGGCAGGCCAACACATCGGTCTCCAAGCGTGGTGTCGTACGCGGCATCCACTTCGCCGATGTGCCCGTCGGACAGGCGAAGTACGTGACCGCAACTCATGGCGCCGTGCTTGACTATGTCATCGACATTCGGGTCGGCTCGCCGACATTCGGACAGTGGGACAGCGTTCTCCTCGACGACACCGACCGCCGCGCCATCTACATTGCCGAAGGTCTTGGGCACTGCTTCGTGTCCCTGACCGACGACGCCACCGTCAGCTACCTCGTGACGGATGTCTTCAACCCGACACGCGAACACGGCATCAATCCGCTCGATGAGCAGGTGGGTCTCGTCTTCCCGAAGGAAGCGGGGGAGCCGTTGCTCTCGCCGAAGGACACGGATGCTCCCGGCCTGGCCGAGGCTGCGGCTTCCGGTCTGCTCCCGACGTGGGATGCCGTCAAGGCGTTCTACCAGACCCTGAATGAGGGAAAGTAACAATGCGCGGAATTATTCTCGCCGGCGGTTCCGGTACCCGGCTCTGGCCAATCACCAAGGGCATCTCCAAGCAGCTGATGCCGATCTACGACAAGCCGATGATCTATTACCCCTTGTCGACGCTGATGATGGCCGGCATCAACGAGGTCCTCATCATCACGACGCCGGAGTACAACGACCAGTTCCGTGCTCTGCTCGGCGATGGGTCAACGCTCGGCATTCGCATTGAGTACGCCGTGCAGCCCTCGCCAGACGGGCTGGCGCAGGCCTTCATCATCGGCGAGGAGTTCATTGGCGACGAGAGCGTTGCCTTGGTGCTCGGCGACAACATCTTCCACGGCGCCGGCCTCGGCACCTCACTGCGCGGAAACCACGAACTACAGGGCGCGCGTATTTTCGCGTACCACGTCAGCAACCCGACGTCGTATGGCGTTGTCGAGTTCGACGAGTCGATGACGGCCCTGTCGATCGAAGAGAAGCCGACCAAACCCAAGAGCAACTACGCCGTCCCCGGCTTGTACTTCTACGACAATTCCGTTGTCGCGATCGCCAAGACCATCGAACCGAGTGCCCGCGGCGAGCTGGAGATCAGCACCATTAACGAGCGCTATCTCGAGCAGGGCAACTTGCACGTGCAGGTGCTCGACCGCGGAACGGCCTGGCTTGACACGGGCACATTTGAATCGATGATGCAGGCCTCCGAGTACGTGCGCGTGATCGAAGACCGCCAGGGCTTCAAGGTCGGCTGCATCGAAGAGATCGCCTGGCGTGCCGGCTGGATCGACGACGCTCAGCTCGCCGTCCTTGCCGACCCTCTGCAGAAGAGTGGCTACGGCAGGTACCTCAAGGAACTCTTGGCACAGTAGCAAGGTAGCCCTCAGCCCGTTCACCGCCGCAGTTATGTACCGTGGTGGCGAGCGGGCTGGCCGTGGGCCCTTTGCCCGAGTGGTGCATCTGCATGCGCACCACTTTCCACGAAAAGAAGCGAAAAGATTAGTTATATGCCTTTGCCATCTGCTGCTCGCAAGTTGTCCGACGGCGCCACCTTCCCCATCTCGCTGCGACTGATCGCGTCGATATTTGGGGTGTTGATGGTCCTGACAACAGCCTGGGCTTTTGCGACGCCGTTGATGGCAGTGCCGGATGAACCTGCGCATGTGGTTCGTGCAGCTGCGGTAGCCAGGGGCGAGGTGATTGGTACCGTCAGGGCGGATGACGAAGACAACTATCCGGAGGTTGAGGTTCCGACCTTCATCCAAGAGACGTATGGAATGAAGTGCTTCGCGGGGAACCCTACGCTCACTGCGGATTGCCAGGAGCCTGTTTCTGACAACGACGAGCCCATCGTCTCGCAATCGAGCGCAGCGTTCAACAGCCCCGTGTACTACGCAATTGTTGGGCTACCGAGCTTGATCATGACAGGTGCGCCCGCACTGTATGCGATGCGCATAGTGAGTGCTCTGCTGTTTTCGCTATTGATGACCACGACCTTCGTCGGCCTACTCGCCCAGTCGCGATCCTGGTGGCCGACATTGGCGGCGATCGTTGCGTTGACGCCAATGACGTTCTTCTTGGGCGGCTCGATCAATCCGAACGCGGTTGAGATGGCTGCGGCTGGCGCGGTGCTGGCAATCGCCACGCTATTCCTCCGAGAACGACTATCGACTGCTTCTCTCTGGGCCTTCGGGGCAGCTGCTGTTGCGAGCTCTTTTCTCCTCACGGGAGGGAGAGTAATCGGAATTCTCTGGCTTGCACTCATAGCAGTCACCGCGCTTTTGGTATCTAAATGGGCCACAATCGTTGCGGTCGTCAAACGCCCTGCGGTGTGGTTCACGCTCGGGGGGATGGCCGCGGCCGCCGTCACCGTGATCGCCTGGACCGCGTACTCGGGCTCCGTGACCAATCAACACGCTGGCGACATCGTTCCCAGGCCACCCGGGCTACGAATCATTGCAATCTCCATGTTTGAGAACACGTTTGACTACTGGTCAGGTTGGATTGGGCAATTCGGATGGATTGACTACGCAGCCCCCGCAGGGGTCCAGACGATTTGGCACGCGACTATCCTTGCTGTATTGTTCTGCGGCGTCGTACTGACGAAGGGCCGCACTCGGTTGGCTCTACTCTTCATGATTGTTGCGGCGGTTGTGGTCCCGCCTGCCATTCAAACGTCCTACTACAACGAAATTGGCTGGATGTGGCAAGGGCGCTATGCACTCGCCCTCTACACCTGCTGTCTCATCATGGCTGGGATCGCGCTTGATGAATCCTTCCCGAACCGCGGTGGGGCGCATGGGCGGAGAGTAGCGTTGTCCGGCGTAGTCGTACTCGCGCTGGCCCAAATTGCAACCTTTGTTTTTGTGCTGCGGCGTTACGTGATTGGCAACACCGACTGGGACGCGATGCTACGTTCGCCGCTTTGGCAACCTCCGTTGACTTGGATTGGTCTTACGGCAGTGACGTGCATCGGTTGGGCATGGGCAATTTTTCTCCTCTGGCGGGGAAGCATGGATCAGCGCAAACGATCGAGTGCGAGCGAGTTGCCCACCCTCGTGGAGTGAGGTCAGCTATCTGCTGAGCTATTTTCGGGTCGGGTGGCTTGTCGCCCATCGCGGGGTAGACAAGGAGGATAGGATCGCCAAATGCTCCCCCCTCATCTGCTCCGGTCCGTGGTTGTCGGCATTTGCGCCATTCTGGTTGCCACCGGCGTCGCATTCACGCCGATAGGTGCAGCGCAGGCCGAAGAAGGAACCGGCACGGGCGCGAGTACTGCCACGCCGACTGCCACTCCCACTCCCACCGGAGTCGCCACCGAGACGCCGACGCCCACAGCAACCGCAGAGCCCACAGCGACGCCTGAGCCCACAGCGACGCCGGAACCCACCGGGACGCCTGAACCCACCAAGAGCGCCGTTCTTGCACCGACTGACGAACCCGCCGCGACGGACACTCCTCTGGAGTCACCCCCACCAGCCGAGGACCCAAACTCCGCACGCCTGTTCGCCGCCGCCGCGTCCGCGACGTTCAACCCCGGCAACATCATCAGCGACTACAACTTCTACAACTCGTGGGCAATGACCGAGAGTGAGATTCAAAACTTTCTCAACGCCAAATGCTCGGGGGCTAGCTGCCTGAACAACTATCGTGTGACAACACCGACCAGGACATGGAGCTTTGGTACGTGCGCCACCTATCAGGGTGAAGCAAACGAGTCCGCGGCTCGGATCATCTTTAAGGTGCAGCGCGCCTGCGGGATCAGTGCAAAGGTAATTCTGGTCACGCTCCAGAAGGAACAGACGCTTGTTTCTCGGACCTCACCGTCAGAGGCAATCCTTCGAAAGGCGATGGGTTATGGATGCCCGGACACGAGTGATTGCGATGCGAATTTCTATGGGTTCTTCAATCAGGTTTACGCGGCCGCTCGGCAGCTCACCTGGTATAGCAATCCAGAGGCGTCAATGTTCAAGAAGTATCCAACAGGCCAGACGTCGCCAGTGCAGTTTCATCCCAACGCTTCGTGTGGCACGTCTAACGTCTTTATTCAAAACGATGCCACCCATGCGCTCTATAATTACACGCCGTACCAGCCGAATGCCGTGGCACTGTCCAACATGTATGGCAGCCAGAATGACGGATGTTCGTCGTTCGGCAACCGCAATTTCTTTCAGATGTACAACGACTGGTTCGGGAATCCAACCACAGCAAATTCACCCACCGTTTCTCGTCTGTCCGGTGACACACGGTATTCGACCGCTGCCGCAATCTCGAAGGCGACGTACCCGTCATCCGGTGTCCCGGTTGTCTACATCACGTCCGGAGAGAATTTCCCGGATTCGCTGAGTGCTGCTCCAGCAGCGGCCTCGCAGGGCGGACCAATTCTGATGGTGACTGCGGGGTCCGCTCCGATTGAGACGATTACAGAGCTGAATAGGCTCAAGGCGCAGCGGATTGTCGTTATTGGCGGTCCTCAGGTCATCGGTGACTCTGTGATCGCATCGCTGGCACGCATTCAACCGAACCTTACGCGTATCGCAGGCTCTGACCGTTTCGATACCTCCAGGAAGATCGCGGTGGCGGTATTCCCCAACGCAACCAACGCGTACTTGGCATCAGGGCTCAACTTCCCCGACGCGTTATCAGCTAGCGTCGCGGCCGGTGCGCAAGATATTCCAGTCTTGCTGCTTGACGGGAGCCAGACGATCGATGCTGCGACAGCTTCTGCGCTCGGGAAAATGACCTCGGTCAAGCTCGCTGGCGGAACAGTTTCTATTTCCGCTAGCCAGGAGGCGAGTGTTCAAGGCCGCGGAATTGTTACGAAGCGACTCTGGGGCGAAAATCGATTCCAGACCAGCGTCGCAATCAATCGGGATGCCTTCCCGACGGCTTCGACCATGTACCTCGCGTCGGGCCTTGCCTTCCCGGACGCCGTGGCTGGTGCAGCTGCGGCCGGTTCGGTTGGCAGCCCGCTCTATGTGACGAACCCCGGTTGTGTCTCTGCGGAAATCAGGGCAGACGTCTTGAACAAGAAGATCGGCAGCCTGATCATGTTGGGTGGCCCGGCATCGCTCACTGATGCGGTCGCTGTCCTGGCCGCCTGCTAGGTGCAGGCAGATCGCGGCCGGCAGCCGAAGCTGAGGCCGCATGTGGCCTCCCCTCGGGTGCTGTCAATCAGCGGCCGCCGTTGTGAGCGATCAGGTACTCGCGAAACTCGTTCTTCAGATCGGCGAGCTGGGGGAACTGGTTGGTCTCGTGGAGCACGAAGGTGATGTCGACATCGGCCTTCCGTACTCGCCACCCCAGTGACCTGGCATAGCCGCAGAGCCACTGGTCTTCCAGGAACGCGTAGCGCCGAGGGAGCTCGGTGAAGAAGCGCGACGACCGCACGATCTCGATATCGCAGATCGCGCCGCCCGTTCCTGCGTAGTCAGCTAGCTCGCCTGGCGCCGTCGGATTGCGATTCCAGTGCGAGTCGATGTAATTCCAGGCCCAGAACCCGGCGAACTCATGCGGAGCGGCATAGCGCCTGAGCGTGTCGACGAACGATGGGGTGATGTCCTGGTCGTCGTCGAGGGTGATGAAATGTCCGTGCACCCCAGACGTCAGGAGCCGGCGAGCCAGGTAGAACCGGCCCATACCGCCCACATTGCGCGGGCTCAGCACGTACTCGACGCTGTCGAGAGCGCCGGAAGGCGAGAAGGCGGCGATGCGTTCCCGGTAATACGCGTCATCCGCTGCATTGTTGTTCCACAGCAGCACGCGCACGCGCTGGTCGGTTGACTGCGCATCAAGCTGGGCGAGAATGTCGTCAATACGCGCGGCCCGATTCCACAGGCACAGGATGACGGGAATCGCGTCGCGGTTGGGCGTCCCGAGCAGCGTCTCGACTCTGAACAGGCCAGTGCGGCCTCTGAAGTTCGCGGTGTTCCAGGCGAGTGTGTCTTTTGCGGTGCCAGCACTCTCGCCGAGGCGGCGAGCGGATGCCGCTGTGCGCCGCTTGGCCACGCCGGCCCGACGGCGCAGCGACCGCAGTGCGCGTCCACCGAATGAGCGAGCATAGCGATAGAGCCCGCTCAACGCGTGACCCACCAGCTTCGCGCAGCCAAACCAACCCGCAGAACTGCGCGGAGTGGTGCCAGGTACCAGGCAGAGTACTTGTTCGCCAGGTACAGGTATGCGCTGCTGTGGTGCGCCTGCTCCATGCGCTTCGCGCTCCGCGACGTCGAGTGGGCGCCCGTGTGGGTCACCGTAGACGCGGGAAGGTAGACGTTGCGCCAGCCGGACTTGCCGAGCCGTGCGCCCAGGTCGACGTCCTCGAAGTACATGAAGTACTTCGGGTCGAAGCCGTCAATCGCTTCATACGCGCTCTTTCGCACGAGGAGGCATGCTCCGGAGAGCCAGCCGGCGTCGCGGGCCTGGTTGTCGTAGTCGCGCTCCGCGCGGTAGCTGGTCGACCACGGGTTGCTCGGCCAGACGCGTCCGAACAGGGCATGGCCGATTCCGGTTCGAAGCGACGGCAGATTACGGGCCGACGGGTACACGGTCCCATCTGCGTCGAGGATTCGAGGCCCGATGGCACCGGCATCGAGAGTCGCTTCAGCTGCCGAGACCAGCACGTCAATCGAGCCGGGGGAGAAGCTGACGTCGGGGTTGGTGACGAGAATGTAGTCGGCGGATGCCCCATAGGCGTCGACACCGGCGGTGACGCCCCCGCCGTAGCCGCGGTTCTCCGTGAGCTCAAGCAGAATCGCACCGTGAGCCTCCGCGACAGAGCGCTCCAGCGTCAGGTCGGCCGAGGCGTTGTCAACGATCACCACGGTGAGCGGGTTGACGCTGGCGGTCGACAACGACTCGAGGAAGGGAACCAACGTCTGTCCCGTGTTGTAGGTCACGGTGACGACGAGTACAGACGGAGACATCTTGCCTTTTCGATTCATGCGATGCCAATGACCGTTAGGCCATTGCACCCAGGTCGACGAACGCAGGTGTCGCGTAGGTCGTTCCGACGGCCAGTGGAGTGTCAGCGACGTCGAAGGAGCAGCCCTGCGGCAGGTCGAAGATGTGTCGTCCGGTTGAATCCATGATCGATGCGTTCACGAAGTACTTGCCAGTGCCGAAGTGCGTGTCGCTCAAGCGGAACTGCACGCGACGCTTGCCCTCGAAATGGCCGAGCGCGATACCGAGGCGCTTGGTGGTCGTGCCGTACACAACCTGGCCCATGGTGTTGTCGATCTGGATGGCGCACATCCAGTCATCCGTGCTGGTGAAGTGTTCGATGTCCATCGTGATCAGGATGTCGTCACCCTGCTTCACGTCGGCGTCTGGATCGCGACCGTCGGCGTATGCCGCCACGTCATGGATGACGGCCTCACGGGCAGCGGGCATTGCAGCTTCCGGGGTGTGATCGGCGACGGCGGCCACGTGGGCGACGCGACGATCTTCGAGAATGTCACGGAATTCGGCGACAGCCTCGTGCGGTTCGCCGTCGAAAACGACTTCGCCCTTGTTGAGCAGGATGGCCCTGTCACACATTTCGGGCACCTGGCTGAGCGAGTGCGTGACCAGGATGATCGTGCGCCCCTCCTCCTGGAAGGAGCGGATCTTGTCGAGGCACTTGCGCTGGAATGCCTCGTCACCAACGGCGAGAACTTCGTCGACGAGCAGGAGGTCAGGGTCGGTGTGCACGGCGACCGCGAATGCGAGGCGCACGTACATGCCAGACGAGTAGTACTTCACCTGGGTGTCGATGAACTCGCCGATTTCAGAGAAATCGAGGATGTCATCAAAACGCGACTCGACTTCGGCCCGGCTGAGACCCATGATCGACGCGTTCAGGAACACATTCTCGCGCCCGGTCAGGTCAGGGTGGAAGCCAGCGCCGAGCTCGAGGAGGGCGGCAATACGACCGCGCCGCGCGACTCGGCCACTGCTCGGGTCGATGATGCCGCCGATGACCTTCAGCAGCGTGCTCTTCCCAGATCCGTTGTGGCCGATGAGGGCAACGGTGTGGCCGGCCTGGATGGTGATGTTGACGCCCTTGAGGGCCCAGAACTCTTCTTTGTGCTTCTTGCCTCGACCGAAGCCGGTGAGGCGTTCCTTGAGCGAGTTGTCCTTGCGCAGCACGAAGCGCTTGGACACATCGTCAATCGTGATGATGTCGGGGGCTTCACTCATGGGCTTGGATTCCGTTTCGTATACCTGCGTCATTGACTCGCCTTCCTGCTACAGGACCTGCGCGAAGTTGCCCTGCAACCGTGCGAAGACTCGATGGAAGACGGCGATCAGGATCACGCCGATGACGAATGCAATGCCGAGCCTGAGCATCAGGAAGTCGGGGTATGGCACAACATCGTGGCCAGCAACCCAGAATGTCCGTTGGAAGCCGAGCACGGCCAGGGTCACCGGGTTGTTGGTGTAGATCTCAAGGAGCAGACCAGGGCCGAGGGCGTTCTTGACCATTCCCCACGCATACACGATGGGGGAAGCCCACATCATGAGGAGCAGCGCGACCTCGACCAGGTACTGGATGTCCCTGAGGTAGACGTTGACCGCCGACAACAGGATGCCAAATGCGGTGGCAAACACCAGCAGGACGGCCAGGGACGGGATGAAGTAGACGAGCTCGGGTGAGATCGGGAAAGCGCCAAGGAGGATCGTGGCAACGAGGAGAATGCCGAGCTGGATCACGAAGTTGAAGACTGCGGAGCCCACGCTGGCGAGCGGGAAGATCTCACGCGGAAGGTAGACCTTCTTGATCAAGCCGGCGTTGCCTACGATCGACGAGGTCGAACTCGCAATGATCTCGCTGAAGAGACCGAACGCGGTGAGGCCGGTGAAGACATAGATCGCGAAGTCGGGGATCCCCTTCGCTGCCTGCAGGAAGTGGCCGATCACCACGTAGTAAATGACCAGCTGCGTGATGGGTCGCACCAGCGTCCAGAGGAAGCCGAGTGCGCTGTCTTTGTAGCGTGACTTCAGGTCGCGCCTGATGAGCAGCGACAGCATCTCGCGCTGCTTCGAAATTTCACGAATCGAGGCGATGATTCCTTTGCCTGAGCCGGCACCGGAGCCCACCGTCACCAACTCCTGCTGGGCGAGAGCGGTGTAGCGGTCCTGAGCTGACATTCGGGTTCATTTCATTTCGGGGCAATGGACTGTCACGATTATAGTGCGGCACTCTCCGAAGACCCTGACTGCGCTGTGGCGCACACTCACCCCTGAAGAACGCTGTCCCAGCGGGCGCGGAAGACCCGCTCGTTGTTGAATTCCTGTGCGAATCGGCCGGGGCTGAAGACGCTGAAGTGGGTGACCCGTGAGTCGGGTACGACGGCGAAGCGCGGCGTGCGTGCCGATGCCGCGTCCAGACGCAGCGCGAGGTCGGCATCCTCGAAGCCGTTCGAGTACAGCGGATCGAAACCCCGTACCGCTGCGAACTCGGCTGCTCGGTAGATGCAGGCAACCCCGGAGACCGCCAGCGGAGCTACCTCGTCAGCGGGGAGCTCTTCGAGGTCGCGGGGGAGACCCGTGCCTGGATCAACAACAAGGCCGGCACTTTCGATCTGTCCTGCAGGTGAGCGGATGACCGCCTGCGCACCGTTGAGCGTCTCATCGTCGTTCATGGCCGCGACGAGTGGTGCCAGCCAGCCTGGTTCGACGACGACGTCGTCGTTGATGAACACCACGAGGCCACCCGTCGTCTCGGCGAAGGCAAGGTTTGAACCGAGCGCGAAATTCGTGTTGCGGGGAACGGAAACCAGGCGTACACGAGGATTACCGGTGAGACTGGCCGTCAGGATTTCGCGCACGGACCGGGGCGAGCCATTGTCGAGCACGACGAGTTCGAAGTCGATATCGCCAGAATTCTCGATGATGGATCGCACGGCATCCACTGTCATGCGCCAATCGGCATATGTCAGCATCACGATCGAAACGAGGCCAGCGTTCCGCTCTGCTGCACCGCGTTTGATGGCCGGCCAGTCGAGCAGGTATTTCGTGAGAACAACCTGTTCCCAGCCGTTGGGCTCTGTGGTGCTGATGCGTTTGATGTCGCCGCGGTGGCTGTAAGCGACCCCGATCGCCGGTACGAACTGCATCCGACCGAGCGCGCTGAGACGGATGACCAGGTCGTAGTCCACCCAGCGTCGCAGGTCGTTGTCGAACCCGCCGATCTCGATGGCCGCGGAGCGGCGTGCGATGAGGGTGTTGAGGTCGATGAAGTTGCCGCCGTTGACCAGATCGTCGCGGTCGCCGCTCATGGCGAGGAACGAGTGCTCTCCGCGCTCGTCTGTGAGTTCGACGGCAGCGTGGGTTGCGACGACACCGGGGTCGGCGAACGCGGGCAGGCTCACCTCGATGAAGTCGGGCAGCCAGGCATTGTCGGAGTCGATGAAGGCGACGTATTCGCCGGCGGCGCGATCCAATCCGTTGTTACGTGCAGCGCAGACGCCGCTCTGCGACTGTTCGACCAGCCGGATGCGCGAGTCTTCAGCCGCAAACTTTCTGACGACATCGGCCGTGTCGTCGGTGGACCCGTCATCGACAATGATGAGTTCCCACGCGGCGTGCGTCTGCCCGATCACAGAGCGGATGGCATCCGCGATGATGCCGGCACGGTTGCGCACGGGCATGATCGCAGAGACCACGAGCTCGGACTGCGCTGGCGCAACCGATGTCGGCAGGGAGGGGTCTGGTGTCCACTCAGAGGTGAGCCTCGGGCGTACGTAGTGTGAGCGCTTGTTGATGAGCTTCGCTGAGGTCAGCGCCAAAGCCCTGGCTTCTCCCCAGGTGGGCGTGCCGACGGCCCAGTGCGGCGTCGGCAATACCGTGGAATCCGAGGCGGTCGTGATGAACTGCTCCATCGCCTCCCGCACATTTCCGGGAACCGGCCGTCCTGCGTTGTCGCACTGGGTGGCGAACACGCGGGCGTCGAAGAATGGCGAGGTGGTGTTGAGATGTTCCGCGCCGAAGAAGAAGGAGAGGAAGCTGGGCTCCTCATCGCGGGACGTGTGGAAGCGGTACCACTCATCCTGGAACAGCGGCGTCAGGGACAACCCGGCCGCCAGGCCGGTGTCGAAGAAGTGGATGACGGCGTCACGACGGGTGCGGAACGTCGTTTCCGCCTGTACCTCGTAGAACTCCTGGTCAACGAGTGGCGAGCGCTCAATGGCCGTGATCTGCCGGTAGCGGTCGAGAGGGAGGAGGTAGGAATTAATCATGGTGTAACGCCTCATGTGGGTGCGAATCCTGCGCGCGGTTGAGCGACGTGCGATCGTCATTGATCTCCCTGTCTCGGCGTGTCCGCCCCGACTGCCCCGTGACAGCTGGCATCAGACTACCGATAACAGAGGGCATCGCGATTCAGCGACGAAGCGTACGAGATCGAATGGCCGACGTGACCCAGCGGAGCGGACGGGTGATCTTCCACGAGGTGCTTTGCTCCAGACCGTCAACGCGCAGCTGCAATTCGTGCAGCAGCACGTTTCGCGGGGTCATCACGGTACGGACGTTGTCGGCCGCAGGGCGCGGGTTGGTGCAGAAGGCCACCAGCGGTGCGAGCACAGTTGACCACTTCATCGTTGATGCGAAGCGCTCGACGTTCGCCGTGATTCGCTCCTTCTCGCCGTCCTTGTACAACACGTCTTCGAGGGCGGCTTCGAGTGCCGGGACGTCCTCAGGCGGGACGATGCGGCCGAGATCGTGCTCCCTGATGATGCTCGCAAACGTGTCGCCGTCGGTGCTCACAATCGGCAGCGATGCCCACAAGTAGTCGAGGATGCGCGTGCGGAAGCTGAACGCGGTTTCCAGGTGGTCGAAGTGCGTGCTGACCCCGAGATCGGCGTCAAGCAAGAAGTTGGAGCGCTCCTCGTATGGCACCCAGCCTTCGTTGAAGAACACAACGGTGTTCAGCAAGCCCAGTTCTTCGGCGAGCTCGCGGGTGCGCAGCGAGACAGCCATCTCCGGAACGCTGGGGTTCGGGTGCTTCACGCCCAGGAAGAAGAGGCGAAGGTCGGGGTGCCGCTGCGACAGGGCGTGAATGGCCCTGATGAGCGTCAGCGGATCGAACCAGTTGTAGATTCCGCCGCCCCAGAGCACCACAGTGTCGGTCTCAGAGATACCGGGTACGACACCCTTGATGCCGTGCCTGGTCTGCACGGGTGCGTTGTCTTCGATACCGAACGGCGCAACATCCAGCAGGGAGCGGAGGCTCTCGTCGGTGTCATATGTCGACGGGTTGATGCGATACAGCCCGGCCAGCTGGCCGAGCCAGAAGTCGCGCTGCTTCTCAGAAGCGCACAGCATGAAGTCAGCGCGTTCAATCTGCACGTTCAGCACTTCGGCGGTCTGTAGTGAGAGAGCGTAGCGGTCAGTGGGGCTGAGATCCTTGCCCTGCTCGAGAACTTCGAGGTGCATCGGGTCATAGATGTCGGCGACCAGCACGTAGCGCGGGTCAAGCAGCCACGGGAAGCTGGCGAGTACATGCCCCTGGAAAACAATGACGTCTGCCCAGTCGGCGTAGACGCGCATCAAGGATTCTGGTGCAAATTCAATGGAGAACGCATCATGCGACAACTCAGCATGAACGCTCGACACGAGGCGGACTTCCGCGTTGGAGGCGGAGAGGACTTTCGCCATCTCAAATGCGCGGATCGCAGGACCGGCCATCTTGACCCCGATCGAGTCCGGGGTGATGATAAGGACTTTGCGTTGCAACGGGATACCTCGTTCTACACGTGATGAGCGGTGTGTGGCCGGGCCGCTTAAACGGGGATCGAGTCGGTCGGCAAGGCAATTCAGGAGACTAACACGGGTTTCTTGCTACCTCCTGAACGCAGAAGTCAAGCACTTGCGCGCAGAAGTAAGGTGCCACTCAGATTACGAGGAATCCGATTGGTACACTCAAATCTGCCATTCCCTTATAGAAAGGCCCGCATGCCTAAGCTGCGACCCGGTGTCGTTTCCGTTGTCCTTGTGAACTTCCGAGGGACCGATGACACCATCGAAGCCATCGACAAACTCGGCAAATTGGACTGGCCGTCCGATCTGCTGGAGATCGTCGTCGTTGAGAACGCCTCTGGCGACGACAGCGCAGAGCGCATCCGTGCCGCCGCCCCCCACGTGCTGCTGATCGAGTCGAAGAAGAACCTCGGCTTCGCCGGCGGCTGCAACCTCGGCGTGAAGGCATCATCCGGCGAGTTCATCGCCTTCCTGAACAACGACGCGAAGCCGGACTCCGCCTGGGTGCGCGCCGCCGTCGAGCGTTTCGCAGAGAACCCCGTCATCGGCGCTGTCGCCAGCCGGGTTCTCGACTGGGATGGCAACCTGGTCGACTACATCGGCTCGGCCATGACCTGGTTCGGCCAGGGTTACAAGCCGCTCACCGCGCAGCCCGTTCCCAGCGAACCCGACCGCGTGCACGACGTGCTCTTCGGCACCGGATCCGCCATGTTCGTGCGCCGCTCCGTCTACGAAGCCCTCGGCGGGTTCGACGAGCGCTACTTCATGTTCTTCGAAGACGTCGACCTCGGCTGGCGTCTCAACCTGCGCGGCTGGCGCTACGTGTACGAGCCGGCATCGCTGGCGTACCACAAGCACCACGCGTCGATGTCGTCGTTCGGCTCCTTCAAGGAGACCTACCTGCTCGAGCGCAACGCGCTCTTCACGCAGTACAAGAACCTCGGCGACGAAGCCCTCGCCCAGGCTCTCCCTGCCACCCTCGCCTTGGCCGTTCGCCGCGCTGTCGCCCGGGGCGGCCTCGACTCCACCGAGTTCGACCTGCGGAAGGGCGCGGACAACGGCCCGACTATGGAGGTCGCCAAGGAGACGATGGCCGGTGTGTACGCCATCGACCAGTTCGTCGAGAACCTGCCATCGCTGCGCGAATCACGCGACGAGATCCAGTCCTCCCGTGTCGTGACCGACAACCGTCTCTGGCGGCTCTTCGGTGAAACGGATGCCCCCTCCTACCAGTCGGAGCACTACCTCGAGGGGTACGACAAGATCGTCACGACCTTCGGCGTGACCGAGTCACCGGCTGTCACTCGTGTGCTCGTGATCACGGGCGACCCGATCGGCGCCAAGATGGCCGGTCCTGCGATCCGCGCCTGGAACATGGCCGAAGCGCTCTCGAACAACAACCACGTCACGCTCGTGACGCTGGCCGGCGCAGAGCCGGTTTCCGCCCCGTTCGACATTGTGCACGTGCGCCCCGGTGACGACCGCGCGATGGGCAAACTGGAGCGCGACGCAGATGTCATCGTCTTCCAGGGCCTGGCCATGGCGCTGTTCGACAGTTTGCGCACGAGCGACAAGATTATCGTCGCCGACATCTATGACCCCATGCACCTCGAGCAGCTGGAGCAGGGTCGCGAGCTGGGTTCAGAGCAGTGGAACAAGCAGGTGGGCGATGCAACGGATGTGCTCAACGAGCAGCTCCTGCGCGGCGACTTCTTCTTGTGCGCTTCAGAACGCCAGCGCCACTTCTACCTCGGTCAGCTGGCCGCGCTTGGCCGCATCAACCCGGCCAACTACGCCACAGACCCCGACCTCACCAGCCTCATCAGCGTTGTGCCGTTCGGCCTGAACGAGACGTTCCCTGCGCAGACCAAGCCGGCTCTCCGCGGCGTCCTGCCCGGTATCGATGCAGACGACAAGGTACTGCTCTGGAGCGGCGGCCTGTACAACTGGTTCGATCCGAAGACCCTCATTCGCGCCGTGGCCAAGCTGTCAGAGACGCACGACAACGTGCGACTGTTCTTCCAGGGAACCAAGCACCCGCACCCTGGTGTTCCAGAGATGGGCATCGTTGCCGAGTCACGTGCTCTGGCCAGGGAGCTGGGCGTGCTCGACACGTCAGTCTTCTTCAACGCATCCTGGGTGGACTACGCAGACCGACACAACTATCTCGCTGAAGCGGATGCCGGTGTCAGCACGCACTTCGACCACGTCGAGACCACATTCTCGTTCCGCACTCGCATTCTCGACTACCTGTGGGCCGAACTGCCCATGGTCGTCACGGAAGGCGATCACTTCGCCGAGCTCATCGCCGCCGAGAAGCTGGGCGTTGTCGTCCCGCCGACCGATGTCAACGCTCTCGCCGACGCCCTCGAGAAGGTGTTGTACGACGACGCCTTCGCAGCGGAGACCCGCAAGAACATCACACGGGTGCGCGAGGACTACGTGTGGGACACCGTTCTCGCACCGCTCGTTGACTTCGTGGCCAGCCCGCAGCACGCCCCAGACCTCGTCGCCAGCGGCGCTGTCACTGGCGGTTCAGGCAAGGGAGCGCGGAAGCCCGCCATCCGTCGTAAGAAGCACGGCATCCGTCACGACGCTGGCCTCTTCGTGCACTACCTGAGGCACGGCGGCCCCAAGGTCGTTGTGAAGAAGGTTCAGAGCCGTCTGCGGCGCCTGCGGTAATGCCGACATCTGGTTCAACGCCGGGCGCCATGGTCTCTGTCGCGCTCTGCACCTATAACGGCGCGCGCTTCATCGCGCCGCAGCTGCGAAGCATCCTGGCGCAGGGTGAGCGCATCGCCGAGATCGTTGTGGCAGACGACGGATCAGCGGATGCGACGCTCGACATCGTGCGTGCCATCGCCGCAGAGTCAAAGGCTGCAGGCAGCACGATCGAGTTCAGGATCCTGGACGGCCCTGGCGGAAACGGCGTCACGAAGAACTTTGAGCGGGCCGTCGCGGCCTGCCGGTATGACTTCATCGCGCTCAGCGACCAGGACGACGTGTGGAGGCCGGACCGCATCGCCCTGCAGCTGGCCGCGTTCGAGTCACAGGCAGAGCTGACTTTGGTATTCGGGGATGCTCGCCTGGTCGACGAGGCGGGGGCGCCGCTCGGTACCTCTCTCTTCACCACGCTTGAGGTCGGCCCGGAGACCCGTACTGCCGTGCATCACGGTGACGCGTTCGCCGTGTTCCTGCGACGCAATATCGTCACGGGGGCCACCGTCATGTTCCGGCGCAGCCTGCTCGAACGGGCGATGCCCTTTCCGGCGGAGTGGATCCACGACGAATGGCTCGCCATCATCGCGGCGGCCACCGGCAGGGTCGACCTCATCGAACTCGAGCTCACCGACTACCGCCAGCACGGCAACAATGAGATCGGCGTGCGGGAGCCGACCTTCCGCAACAAGGCGCGGCGCGTGTTGCAGCCACGCGGGGAGCGCAACCGCGATCTCGCCGTGCGCTCACGCCTGCTGCGAGAGCGATGCGAGGCACTGCAGCGCGACGGACAGCTGGATGGCAAGCGGGGCGCCCAGCTGGTGAAGACGGCGCGGGGCAAGGCATCGTTCGAGCAATTCCGTGCTGACCTGCCGGCTGGGCGCATCCGTCGCATCTTCCCGGTGCTCGGTCGGGCACTCAGCCGCGACTACGGTCGATACGCGAGCCAGGGCAGCACCGACATCCTGCGTGACCTGCTGCAGCCGGCCTAACTCCTCGCTCTCGGCCCGGTGGCCGAGGAGGCCGCCAGGCCGTCTCGAGACCCTGTGCCCGCCCAGCTCGCTATCAACCGCCTCGTTATACTCGTTTGAGCTTGCAGAAGCTCTCCGCCCCTGTCATCGCGGGCGCCAACTCTGCGCAAATCGAAGGGATCTATTCAATGCCTCACCCAGAGGTGCTCGTTGTCTTGCCCACGCTCGGCGACCGGTTGGAAATGCTGGCGGAGACCCTGGAGACGGTGGCTGCGCAACGCAAGGATGTCGAGCTCACCCTCGTCGCTGTCATGCCTGCCGGTGCCACCGCGGCTCGCGAGCTCGCACTCGCGGCCGGCGCAGTCGTGGTCGATGACCCGAAGACGGGCATCTCCGACGCGATCAACTGCGGCCTGGCCGAGCGCACGGTCGAGACGTACTACGCCTGGATCGGCGACGACGACCTGTTCCGCCCCGGCGGTCTGCTTCGACTCAAGCGGATGCTCGATGCCCGGCCGAAGGCCGTGCTCGCGTACGGTGGCTGCGACTACATCGATCCCAACGGGCTGACGATTGGCACCAGCAACGCGGGCGCACTGGCGAAGTTCCTCCTGCCGTGGGGTCCAGACCTCATTCCCCACCCCGGAACCATGATCCGGCTCGACGCGCTGCAGGCCATCGGCGGCTTCGACTCAACGTTGAAGTACACGATGGACCTGGATGCCTTCCTCACCCTCCGTTCGCACGGCGAGTTCATCTCCACCCGTGAGACGGTGTCGGCGTTCCGCTGGCACCCCGATTCACTCACGGTCGCTGGTCGTCTGAACTCCAGCAAGGAAGCCGAGCTGGTCAAGCGCCGCCACCTGCCGAAGGCGCTACGGCCGATCAGCCCGCTGTGGTTGCTTCCCGTGCGCTGGGCGTCATCGGTTGCAGCCAAGCGTGTGAGCGCACGAGCGCGCACGCTCGCGGCCCAGCAGTAGCCAGCAGCGACCCAGCAGATAGAGACCTTGCCGGGTCGCAAACTCTGCTGGGGTAAGCTTGTTCTGTTTTGACGAGTGGGCGGTTGGCGATCTGGCATGCCCCGGAAAAGTGGCGGAGAAGTATCTTTATGACCGAACAACAGCCGAAGCGGGCTCTCATCACCGGTATCACCGGTCAGGACGGCAGCTACCTCGCGGAGCTGCTCCTGTCCAAGGGGTACGAAGTGCACGGCCTCATCCGCCGTTCATCGACCATTAACACGAGTCGTATCGATCACATCTACCAGGACCCGCACGAGTCTGGCGCTCGCCTGTTCCTGCACTATGGCGACCTGACCGACGGCTCACGCCTCGTCACGCTGCTCGACCAGATCCGCCCTGACGAGGTCTACAACCTCGCTGCACAGTCACATGTTCGCGTGAGCTTCGACGAGCCCGAGTACACCGGTGACACGACAGGTATGGGCACCATCCGTCTGCTCGAAGCCATCCGTATGACCGGCCTGCACTGCCGCTTCTACCAGGCCAGCAGCTCAGAGATGTTCGGCGCGACGCCCCCGCCGCAGAACGAGGACACCCCGTTCTACCCGCGTTCGCCATACGGCGTCGCCAAGGTCTACTCCTACTGGATCACCCGCAACTACCGCGAAGCGTACGGAATGTTCGCGGTCAACGGCATCCTGTTCAACCACGAGTCCCCGCGCCGCGGCGACACCTTCGTCACGCGCAAGATCACTCGCGCCGTTGCTCGGATCGCTGCCGGGTCGCAGACCGAACTGTTCATGGGAAATCTTGACTCGGTTCGTGACTGGGGTTACGCGCCGGAGTACGTTGAAGCCATGTGGCGCATGCTTCAGCACGACACCCCCACCGACTATGTCGTGGCGACCGGTACCAACTACACCGTTCGCGACTTCCTGCAGCTCTCGTTCGAGCACGTTGGGCTCGACTGGGAGAAGTACGTGCGCTTCGACGAGCGCTACCTGCGTCCCACAGAGGTTGACGCTCTCGTCGGCAGCGCCCAGAAGGCCCAGGACCAGCTCGGCTGGGTTCCGAAGACCCTCACGCCCGATCTCGCTCGTCTCATGGTCGACGCCGACATCGCGTCGCTCAACGCCACCGGCGAACCGTGGATCGATCGCGTCCAGTTCGCGTGACGCCCAGCTCGGTTGATGGCCAACCGAAGCTGAGCGTAGCGTTGTCCATGCTCACACTCGTTCCAGGTGGAATGGGTGGAAGCGAGACGTACGCACGTGCTTTGACTTCGCAGTTGGCGTCCACGGACGCCGTGCAGGTGACCGCTTTTATTCCTGAGATAGCCCGTGGCTTCGGCGATGGACTTCCAGAGCACATCGTGACTGGCTTGCCGGACGGCGGGTCGACCAAGGACCGCCTGCGCGCCGTCACCAGCCTTGCGCTGCGTGCACCGCAGCTGCGGAAGCTCATGTCGGGCGCCGACGTCGTGCACTATCCGTTTACGGTGCCCGTGCCGAGGCCGGGCCGCTCGCAGGCATCCGTTCAGTCCCTGCTCGATGTGCAGCACCTCGAACTGCCGCACATGTTCAGCAAGGCTGAGCTGCTGTACCGCAAGCGTTACTACGAGGGTTTCGCCAAGAAAGCGGATGCCGTCATCACCATCAGCCACTTCGCCAAGCGTCGCATGGTGGAGTTGCTGGGCATGGACGCAGACCGCATTCACGTGGCGCACCTCGGTGTCGACACCGCCAAGTACACGCCGAACCTGGGCGAGCGCGAGAACTTCGTGCTGTACCCGGCCAGGGGCTGGCCGCACAAGAACCACGCGAAGCTCATCGCCGCGATGGAGATTGCGCGGCGCACGCGCCCCGACCTGCGGCTCGTGCTCACTGGCGGCGGTCTTGACACGCTGGGCGATCTTCCCGAGTGGGTCGACCGTAAGGGTCTCGTTTCAGAAGAAGAATTGCTGAACCTGTACCGCACGGCCAGTGCGCTCGTGTTCCCGAGCCTCTACGAGGGTTTCGGCCTGCCGCCGCTTGAAGCGATGGCGTCCGGATGCCCCGTGGCTGTCTCCAACGCCGGCTCCCTCCCAGAGGTGGTCGGTGATGCGGCCGTACTCTTCGATCCGAGTGACGCTGACGCTATTGCGGTGGGTATTGACCAGGCGCTGAACCGTGCTTCTGAGTTGACCGCTGCCGGCCTCGAACAGGTGAAGAAGTTCACCTGGGAGAGCTGCCTCGATGTGCACCTCGCCGCGTATGCTGCTGCGGTTGAGGTCCACGGATGAGCGTGACACCTCGCGAACGGGTGCTGGTCACCGGTGCGAACGGCCAGGACGGCACGTACCTCGTGCGACGGTTGGCGCACGAAGGACATGACGTGCACGGCATGTGCCATTCCCGCGAGGGAGCGGCACGGCTCTCTGCTGCATTCCCTGAGACCGTCGCGCACGTGGCAGACCTCGGCGACGGTGACGCCATTGCGGCGCTCGTCGCGAGCGTTGAGCCGACCCACATTTACAACCTGGCCGGCAATACGTCGGTTGCCCGCTCCTGGGAGTATCCGGCGGAGACCGCCGATGTGCTCGGTGTTGGCCCTGTGCGCCTCATCGAGGCCGCCTGGAAGCTGGGGGAGCGCACTGGATTACCCGTGCGATTCGTGCAGGCGTCCAGCGCAGAGATCTTCGGTGATGCGACGGTCGTTCCCCAGGACGAATCGACGCCCCGCGCGCCGGTGACGCCGTACGGGGTCGCGAAGTCCTTCGCGCACGAGATGGTCGGCGTCTATCGTCAGCGCGGCATGTTTGCCAGTTCGGCGATCCTGTTCAACCATGAGTCGCCGCAGCGGCCTGAGTCGTTCGTCGCGCGCAAGATCTCCCGTGAGGTCGCCCGGATCTCGCTCGGCCTGTCGGAACGCCTGGTACTTGGCAACATCGATGTGCACCGCGACTGGGGTTACGCGCCTGACTATGTCGACGCGATGCTTCGCATTGGGCGCGCAGATCATCCAAACGACTACGTTGTTGCGACCGGTGTCTCACACACGGTACGCGACTTCGTGCAGGCGGCCTTCCAGCACATTGGTATCGACGACTACGAACCGTACCTGTTCATTGACCCGGCTTTCTATCGCCCGGCTGATCCGAAGTCCCTCGTGGGCGATCCGGCACGGCTTCGCCGGCTCGGCTGGGAGCCGAGCGTCGATTTCACTCAGCTGGTCACCTTGATGGTCGACTCAGACGTGGCACTGATCACCGACAGCAAGTAGCCCGCTGATTGAGGAGCGCCCGACGAAGTCGGCCGCGTCTCGAATCTCGCTAGACGGTGAGCTCGGCGGGTAGCGCTGCCGGCTGTGCCGCCTGCAGCCGCGACACGCGCGCGTACGTCAGCCGCCACCCGGCGACGGTGGCTGCCGCCAGCACGAGCCCGAACACGATCAGCCAGAGCAGGTTACCGCCGGGCGCACTCCACTCCGGTGCGGCGATGATGTTCTTCCAGATGCCATCGGAGCCGACGGCATAGCGCTTCAGCGCGCTGGCGAATGACACGTACTGGCCGATGGCCCACATGCCCCAGACGAGGAACGTCAGCCGGTTGAGCGCGCTGGGGGAGGGGAGCGTGATCCGCTCCGACACCAGCACGGCGAGGCCAAAGACAAGCATGACGAACAGCGGCAGCCCGTAGCGGCCCTGCCAGATGATTCCGCCGTTCGTGATGTACGCGCCCTGGATGAGTGCAGGAATGAACACGAAAGCGGCGGCGAGTACCGCGGCGAAGACCAGGGCTCGACCGCGCAGGATGCTGAAGGCGGCGAGCAGCAACGTGCCGACGAGCGCTGCCCACAGGAAGTAGACGACCATGGGCGGCGGGGTGTCGAGCCAGCCGAAGTTGGCGATCATGGCCTGGGCGTAGCCGAGAGTGTCTCGCACGGTGATCATGAACCCGTTAATCGGGCTGAGACCGACGCCGGGGAACGACTGGAAGTAATCGGGGTCGTCCTGCGTGGCCGTGAGGTTATTGGTGCTCATGAGCCAGCCCAGCGCGAAGATTGTCGAGACCGCTGTGACGCCGATGGCCCAGAGCACCGGGGGCTTCTTCACGAGCGTCCAGATGCGGCTCCAGCTGGTCAGCAGCAGCGGCACCAGGATCGCGATGAGCACCCAGAGCGGCGAGAGGCCCCTGGTGTTGACCGCAATGGCGGCCCCAGCGCCAACGATGACAGCCCGCTCGGTGAGCAACCGGGAATTCGGCTGGGTCACAATGGCGAGCATCGCAGCGAACACCGCAAGGGTGCCGGTGATCTCCACGGCGTTCGGGTTCACCGACCCGCCCAGGAATATCAGCATGGGTGGCAGGGCAACGGCGACGCCAGCGAGCGGAATCGCATTTCGGCGCAAGCCGTACGCGATCATCACGGTGAAGGCCAGGAACAGCGAGGTAAGTACCGCGCTCAGCGCCCGCATCACGAAGATGCCGCTATCGTCTCCGAAGAACAGCGTCGGCCAGCCCACGAGCATGTAGAAGACGGGATTGTAGAGGCCAGCGGATGTCGGTGCGTCGACGACGTCCGCAGGGTCGCCTGGCATCGGGGCGGAGCACGCCGCCGAAATGTCTGAGTGGAAGGCGTAGCAGGTCTCGTAGTGGGTGGAGGCGACGTAACGCGGCACCTGCACCTCCTGGCCGAAGGATGTGGTCTCGCCGATGAACTGTCCGCGGGCCACCGATGCGGCCTTGATGATGTGCGCCGGTTCATCCGGAGACGCGGAAATCGGGGTGGACATTGCCCAGATGATCGACAGCAACGACAGGATCGCCCAGCTGGCGCCGAAGACTTTCCAGCGGTGGGGTCGAACGGGTGCCGCCTGTGCCCGATCGGTATCTGCCGGATCGAGGTCTAAGTGGGCTGACGCAGTCATAGGAGAAGGTGCCTTCGCGTGACGGGTTGCTACTGCGAGACGATGGCCACGCTGAAGTCCACTGTACCGAGCGAGACTCAGAAAACCCTGCAGCGGCAGGGCGGTAGTATTGGCGGTCGCAGCCAAGAGGGAGTCAGTGCCATGCGATTCGTCGAGAGAGCACCGCGTCGCGTGCGCGTAGCAACCATCATTCTGGCCGTTGCCGTGGTCCTTGGCGGCGTGCTGATGCTGCTTGGGTTCTCACCAGCCGTTGGCGTGATCGCTGTGCTTGGTACTGCCACGCTCTTCTTCGGCCAGCGGTTTGGCTGGGCCACCAGCGTTGCCGCCTCCGTGCTCATGCTGCTGTTCGGCAACACTGTGTTGCTGCGCCTGGTCCCGCTCACCGGCATCGACCTCGGGCTGGCGAACGGCCTCGGCCTGCTGGTCGCCGGCCTCGCGCTGCTGGCCTGGCTTGTGCGGCAGGGGGCGAGCATCCGCTTGCCGAATCGCGGCGCGCTCACCATCGCCGGAGCAGCGGCTGTCGTGCCTGCCGTCACCGGGATCGTCGCACTCGTCACGCTCGGCGTCGGAGAGCGGATGCGGGTCGGCTGGATGATGGGCACCGGCACAGACACGGTGTGGAACACCGTCGCCTCCCGTTACATCCTGAACGACAACGGGATCGCGCCGTGGCTGAACCCCAACCCGTCACCACTCGTGAACGGCCTGATGGCCACCTGGTACGCGCCCGGCCGTGGAGCGGCAGAGGAACTGCTGCGCCATGACGTGACCCGGCAGAGTGAGCTGCTGGTGCTGCTGTTCCTGCTGTGCAGCGTGTTGGCTGGCATCGTCGTGGCCCGCGTGGTCTCCGCGCAGCGTCCGGTGCTCCGCTGGGTGGCCGGCATCTTCGGCAGCCTCCTGCCGCTGACCTGGTACATGGCTGGTTTTGTCATCCGCTTCGGGTTCTTCAACGTGGCCGTCGCCGTGGCCGTGCTGTTGTGCGTGTGGCTGATCTGGACAGACCTGCCGCGGCACAGCGTTGCGTCGATCGGACTGCTGTTGATTGCCACGACGGTGCTCCTGGCCGCGTGGGCGCCGCTGGCCGCACTGTCGCTCGGACTCGCGGGCGTAGCCGCGTTGATGAACTGGCGCACTCTGCTCGGGCGGCAACCGGTGATTGAGGAGCGAGCGCCAGCGAGTGTCTCGAAATCCACCCTGCGCGGCTGGCCGCTCGCGCTCTTCGTGCTGTCGGCTGTGCAGCTGGTGCTCTACGTGCTGCTGGCAACGTTGCCAGACCTCACCCGCGACGGTGGAGCGCTGTCGGCCAACGGTGGCGTGCCCGAGATCACTCCGCTCGATGTTGTGCTCGTCGGCGTGCTGATCTTCGCGTTCGGGGCCGTGGCATCCGTCGGCCTTGCCCAGCGGCATGAACTGCTCGGCATCGTGGTCGTCTTGCTCGCGGCGAGCGTTGGCGTGGCCTACCTGGCGCTGCAGCGCCGCGGCATGGACACGCTCTGGGGCTACTACCCGGCCAAGCTTGGCTGGTTGGTGACGGTGCTCCTGATCGTGCTGCTGGCGGCCTCGCTGATGCGCTGGCTCGGGCACGGAAGCGCACGCGGCGTGAACACCCTGGCCGTGCTGCTGGCGGCTGCCGCGGTGGTCGGCCTTGCAATGGCCAAGGTCCCGCCCATCAACCGCGATCTGGCCGGCATCGTGCCGCTGATCGGCATTGGGCTGACGCCGGAGACCGCGGCGGAAACCGCGCGCGAAGACGCGCTGTTCGCGGCCACCGCCACCGACGCTGGCGAGAAGACCATCTTCGCGAAGTACTCCGCAGCACCAGAGGACGACGCCTTCATCAACTACTGGTCGCTGCAGCTGCCCGCGACGACGAGCAACGATCCCATCCGCATGTTCGCGTACACCCTCGACTCGACGAATCCAGCGGATGTCTGCGCGGCCGCCGCCGTCTGGGGCTCCGATACCGTCGTGGTCACCCGCGACCCCGCGTTCGAGGCGGAGCTGCGGGATGCCTGCCCGGCCGTCGCGGTGGATCTCCGCTAACTCGAGCTCCCCGCTCTCCTCCCAGGTCGAGTTGCTGATCGAGGCGCGCGCGAGTCACGTCCAGGCGGAGTTTTTGCAACACGCTGGCTGAAAGCGACGCGTTGACACGGCGTTTCGCAATTTCTCCGCCTGAACGTCGGCCAGGGCCAGACGAATGCGCAGGCGAACGCGGGTAGGCAGGAGAAGAGCCTTACTGCGAGACGCCGCTCTTCTGCTCCAGGTTGCGGATGCGCATCTCCTGCAGCGCCGACTCCTCAGCCAGTGTGCGGGTTTTGCTCTCCAGATCGGTGAGCTCAGCGCTGTGCTGGATGCAGACCAGGAACAGCACCGCGATGCTCACGAAGAACACGAGGTTGGTGGGTGCACCGACGCCGACGAGCGCGGCAGCCCAGTCGAGTACGGCGGGGAACACACCGACGATGAGCGCCAGCGTGCCGGCGATCAGCCACCAGATCGCGTGGCGCTCGCGCAGGCGACGACGACGGAGCATCTCGATCACGACGCCGAGCGTCATGAGCGCGGCAAGGATTCCAAAAATGTAGGACGTTACGCTCATGGGCGTCAGGCTTTCGTTGCGATGGTCGTAGCTGGCCGCATCAGTGCGAAACCGAGTGCGAGGAATGCGCGCCCCAGATACGTTGCTGCTTTGAACGGGTTGTGTGAGGGTGTGCCGCCGGCGCGGGGGCGCATGGCCACCGGGATCTGATCGACGACGCAGCCGGCGCGGGATGCAATCACCAGCGCCTCAATCGTGTCGCCGAGGTACTCGGCTGGGAAGTGAGTCGCGAAGAGGCGTACCGCACGCGGTCCGCACGCCTTGAAACCGGAGGTGGTGTCGGTGAGTTTGGTGCGGGCTGTGCGGCTCAGGATGCCAGAGAGCACGATCATCGCCCACTTGCGCGGGCCGCTCACCTCGTAGTTGCCCTCACCGGCGAAGCGTGCGCCGATCACGAGGTCGGCGCGATCCAGGGCCGCAAGCAGGGCCGGAACGTTGCTTGGATCGTGCTGGCCGTCAGAGTCGATCTGCACGACGTTGTCGAAGCCGTTGTCGAGGGCGTACTTGAACCCGAGGCGCATAGCGCCGCCGACGCCGAGGTTGAACGGCAGGTCGGCCACAGACGCCCCTGCTGCAAGTGCGACGGCAGTGGTGTTGTCCGATGATCCGTCGTTTACAACGAGGCAGCGAACGCCGGGCAGTTTGGCGTACACCTCGCGAACTACATCCCCGACGGACTCTTCCTCGTTAAACGCGGGCATGACGATGAGGGTGCGTTCGAACGGGGACGGCATGGCGTCCATCCTAACAATCCGTGGCTGAACGGTTGGCGGACGGGCGCAGCTGCCCACGTCCGAATGCATGCCCGAGCAGTGAGCGGATGCCGCTCCCGCTGCCGGCCGCGACAGCCGCCGGTAGCCGCGTGAAGGCGTTCAACCGTGACGAGAAGTGTCGGGAGGCGGCACGCGCCGCCGTGTTCCAGCCGAGCACCTGCAGGCCGATGGACGTCGCCAGGAAGAAGCGCCGTTCCTCGGTGAAGCGAGAGCCGTCGTTCGCTTTCCACGATGAGACGCTGGCGCTGTGCCTGCGGTAGAGGAAGGACGGCTCGGTGTCGACGACCATCGAGCCGCCGGCGCTGATGATCTCCAGCTGCAGGGCCAGGTCGAGCACCACGTCGAGGTCGGCGCGGAAGCCGTGCTTCGCCAGCGTGTCTGTGCGCCAGCAGATCGAGGGAAAGTACGTCCAGTTGCCGCGCAGCAGGCTGGTGGCCAGTCGCTCACCGCGGAGTTCTGTGGGGTGCGACAGGCGGGGGCGATAGTACGCCTTCACCCGGTCGGTGAGGGGGAGGCCAAGCTTCCCCGCCGAATCGATGACGTGGACGCCGGGCTGAATGTACGACGCGTCAGGGAACTGCGTGATGAGCGCGCGCACTCGGCCGACGTAGCCGGGCAGGAGCATGTCGTCGCAGCCGATGATCACGGCGTGGGAGGCATCCGCTAATTCAACGCAACGGGCGAAATTGCCGGCGACGCCGAGGTTCGTCTCGTTGCGGTGGTATTCGATGCGACTGTCGCCGAGTGCCTGCAGCCATTCGCCGGGTTCCGCACTCGGATACAGGTCGTCGATGACGACAAGTCTCCAGTGCGGATCAGTCTGGGCCAGAACGCTCTCGACGGCAGCCCGAAACAGTGCCGGGTCGCCGTAGAACGGCATCATGATGTCCAGGATGCCTGGCGTCGGCGCGTCGTCCCTGCTCATGCCGCTCTCATCCACGGCCTAATGCCTGTCATTTGGATCGCAGTGACGCGGCGTTCTCGAGGAACCAGGCGTAGGTGCGGGCCAGGCCCTCATCGAGGTCGACCTTCGCCGTCCAGCCCAGGTCGTTGATGCGGGAGACGTCTAGCAGCTTTCGCGGCGTGCCATCTGGCTTTGTGGGGTCCTGGCTGATGCTGCCGGTGTAGCCGACGGTGTCTGCCACGCGTCGTGCGAGCTCTGCGATGGAGAGGTCGTGACCGACGCCCACGTTGATGGTCTCTGGGGAGTCGTAATTCTCCAGCAGGAACAAGCTGGCAGCGGCGAGGTCTTCAACGAAGAGGAACTCGCGAAGCGGCGTTCCAGAGCCCCAGATCACGACGTCGTCAGCGCCGGTGTCTACTGCTTCGTGGAAGCGGCGCATCATCGCCGGCAGTACGTGTGAGTGCTCGGGGTGGAAGTTGTCGCCAGGGCCATAGAGGTTTGTCGGCATCGCCGAGATCCAGTTTCGGCCGTACTGACGCCGGGTGGCCTGCACCTGCATGATGCCGGCGATCTTCGCGATCGCGTATGCGTCGTTCGTGGGCTCGAGGGCGCCGGTCAGCAGGGAATCTTCGCGGATCGGCTGCTCGGCGAACTTCGGATAGATGCAGCTGGAGCCGAGGAACAACAGGCGATCGACGTCGACGCTGTTGGCGGCATCCATCACATTCACCTGGATTTGCAGGTTGTCACTCAGGAACTCAGCCGGATACGTGTTGTTGGCCTGGATGCCTCCGACGCGGGCTGCGGCGTCAATGACGACATCCGGCTTGGCGTCGGCGAAGAAGTCGAACACGGCCTGACGGTTGCGGAGGTCGAGCTCGGCCGAGGTGGCCCCAATGAGGTTGGTGAAGCCGGAGTTCTCCAGGTGGCGCCAGATGGCGCCGCCGACGAGGCCTCTGTGCCCGGCAACATAGACTCGGCTGGCACGGTTGAGCGGCTGGTGGAAGTTCATTGTCGGTAGACTCTCATGGGTTGTCATCGGTTCTCTCTGGCAGGCGGCCAGCAGCTCCGTCTTTCGGCGAATTCAACTCGCAGCCTATCAAGCGAAGGAACGTCAAACTTGGCAATCGGTGTCACTAGCAGCGGCAAGGTCCTCGTTGTCCTTCCCACACTCGGGGATCGACTCGATCTTCTGGCCATCACGCTGAAGACGATTGAGGCGCAGCGCGCCAGTGTCGACCTCACCCTCGCGGTTGTCATTCCACCGAAAGCCACCGAAGCGCGCGCCCTCGCTGAGTCGTTCGGCGCCGTGCTCATCGACGATCCCAGGCAGGGACTGACCGGCGCGATCAACTCTGGCATTGCGGCCAGAACCGACGAAGAGTTCTACGCCTGGATCGGCGACGACGACCTGTTCAGGCCCCACGGCCTCGCAACCCTCCGCGCCCTGCTCAATGCCAACCCAGACGCCGTCTTGTCGTTCGGCGGTTGCGACTACATCGATCCTCAGGGACGCACCATCGCGGTGAGCAATGCCGGGCCGCTGGCCCCGCTTCTGCTGGCCTGGGGCCCAGACCTCATTCCGCACCCCGGCACCATGATTCGGCTGGATGCCCTCGCGAACGTCGGCAACTTCAACGTCGAATACAAATACGCGATGGATCTGGATGTCTTCCTCAAGTTGCGTAAAGTGGGCCGTTTTGTGTGGACTCGCACATCCGTCTCAGCGTTCCGCTGGCATCCGGAGTCGCTGACCGTGGCCAACCGGGATGCATCCGGCGCGGAGTCTGAGCTGATCAAGCGCCGCCATCTCCCGGCCGCGCTCCGACCCATCTCACCGCTCTGGGTGCTCCCGATCCGATGGGCGTCACAGTTCGCGGCCAAGCGGGTTACAGCGAGTGCACGGCGAGTTGCCCGCGTCGGATCGTAGACTCGGCATCATGATGACCGCCGAGATCTCAACGCCACAGCGACCTGCGAGCGCGCAGAACGTGCTGTGGGTTCTGGTGGCGACGGGCATCACGGGCGTCGCCGGTTTCCTGGTGACGTTCACGGCAGCGCGCGGGCTCGGCCCCGAGCTCTACTCATACTTCGGCGTCTTCTGGTCTGGTCTCTACTTGGTCGTCGGGATCCTGTTTGGGCTGCAGCAGGAATCCACCCGCGCCACCGCTGAATCACTGGCGATTGCGGATGTCGCTCCTCCCCGCAGTTCTCTCTGGGTGTTCGGCGCTGTGGCCGGCCTCATCGTCGGCGTTGTCGTCTTCGCCTCAAGTTTTTGGTGGGCGCCGGCAACCCTCAGCGAGGGCTATTCCGGCCTGTCGTTGCAGATTGCCATTGGCTCTGCCTGCAACGCGGTCGTTGCGACTATGTGTGGTGCACTTGCCGGGTCAGAGCGGTGGCGCCTGCTCGCCGGCACCATCGTCCTCGACGGAGTTCTCCGACTCGCGGGTGTGCTCATCGTGCTCGCCGCTGGGGGAGACCCGGTAGCGCTCGCCTGGGTCGTCATCCTGCCGTTCCCGTTGTCGATCCTGATCGTTTTTCTCTGCGCTCCGCGCACGCTCCGCGTGGTCGCCCGGTCGCGGATGACGTACCGTCAACTGGCGATCAACTCCGGCCATACGCTGGTGGCGGCATCCGCGACGGCAGTCCTCATCAATGGTTTCCCGCTGGTGCTGGCGTTTTATGCCAGCGACAACGAAGCAACAATGCTTGGGAAGTTGATCTTCGCAATTACCCTGACCAGGGCACCGATTCTGGTGCCTATGATGGCGCTGCAGAGCTATCTGATCACTCGGTTCACCAGTAACCCTGCCGGAGTCGGAAAGTTGATCGGGCAAGCCTCGGTGCTGATCGCCGCCGTGATGGTTGTGGGCGCCGCAGTCACCGCACTCTGGGGCACGTGGGCGCTGCGCACCTTCATGGGTGCTGGTTATGCGTTGCCGGCCGGGGCGCTGGTGCCTCTGGTTGTGTCGTCGGGCTTCATCGGCGCCCTTTGCGTCACGGGGCCGGCCCTGCTCGCCCAAAACAATCACCGCGCCTATACCCTCGGCTGGATCGTGGCATCCGTCGTGGCGTTGGCTGTGCTCTTTGTGCCTGTGGGCATCGAATACCGCGCAGCACTCGCGCTGTCAATCGGACCGATTGCTGGCCTGATCGTGCACTTTATTGCGCTGCGGGCTGCGCGTGTCGCCCCCAACTCACCACTGTCCGGATAGGTTGCAGACAGGGCCTCCCTATCGCACTATCGTTGGGGATCGCACCGGTGCTGTCGCGACTCCGCTAACCAAAAGCCGTAGCCGTCAACAGCTCGCGCGCGAAGGTTCGCGCGAATGCTGAGTTAATGTGATCGGAATCCAGATACGCCGGGATGCCGCCAATGACACTGTGGCAGCTCTCGGCGTCACAGAACACGGACTGGTAGTTGAGAAAGGTGAATGCGTCGGAGTGCATCTTCGCTGCGGCCTGAGCGAGAGGGCCGGGACTGTTCACCGTGTCGGCAGGCATTGTGCACGGGTCCGTCTTCTCGTGGCTGCTCGCAATGCAGTCCGGCACGTTCGACGGGTGCTGCGGAACTTCGTTGATTGCAATGACGGCCTTGCCGGCGTCGATCCACTGGTTCCACGCGGCCACGTATCCGTCTCCGTTGTCCATTGTGCGTTCACCATCGGTCGCGACGTGCGCGTGGCTACGGTCGTTGCTAGACGTGACCACCACATCGATCGACGGATCGTTGGTCACTGCAGCGATCGCTGCCTCGCGCCATGTCTGACATCCCTCCGCGCTCAACGCGTCTGGGTATTGCACTGATCGATCAAGCGTCGGTGCGCACGCGGATGCCAGGTACGCGGTAATGCGGAGGCCCCGCTGCTCAGCTATCGCATTGAGCGCGGTCGACCAGACGCCGGCGTGTGAATCTCCGATGAGGGCGACGTTGTGGATCTGGTTTCCTTCGGCGGCGCCGAATGAGCAGGACACCACTTCAGACTCGCCGCGGTCGGCCATGCAGAGGCCGCCATTGCTGAGCGGATTCACCTGGTGCTGCGGCCGTATCAGCGGGAGGTCGGGATCTGTCAGCACGTTCGAGGCGCCGCAGTTCGCGCCCGACAGGGCCGCTTGAGCTCCGAAGCACTCATCGGGGTTCAGGGACAGTTCGTAGACACGTTCCGCTGCGGCATGCGCGCGTCGGTCCCATGACGATGATCCGATGTTGGTGATGATGAGCAGGATCGCCACGGACGCTGCGGTGCCGACGAGGATCCAGCGCGGCTTCCATTTCCGGGTGCGTGCAATTTCTCGAGGGGGATCTTCGATCCATCGTTTCGTGGTGTAGGCAAGCGCGACGGTTATCGCGATGATGACGATTTTGTCGCGGGCGGTGATGTCGCGGTCAAGGAAGAACGGTGCCGCAATGATCAGCGGCCAGTGCCACAGGTACACCGAATAAGAGAGGTCGCCCAAGACCTGCACTGGCCTGAACGAGGTCAGGTCGTGCGGCGCCCACGGATGTTTGATGTCACCGGCCCAAATGATCGCTGCCGTAGCGAGGACGGGCACGAGTGCCTTGAATCCTGGCACACCGCTTTCTGGCCCGAAGAAGTATGCGGCCAGTGCGAGAGCGCCCCACGCGGCCCATGCGCCAGGGATCGCAACCGCGCGCACCTTCTGCGAGGCTGCCGGGACAAACGCGACCAGGGCACCAGCCGCGAACTCCCACGCTCGTCCTGTCGTCTCGAAGTACGCTGCAGCCGGCTGTGTCGAGACGCTGTGCACGGCCCATGCAAACGAGGCGATTCCGACAACCGCAACCACTGCGATGAGCGCCGCATTGCGCACACGGTTCGTGCTCCTCATTGTGGCGAGCACGCCGAGCAGGAGCAGGATCGGCCAGACGATGTAGAACTGCTCCTCCACCGACAGCGACCAGTAGTGAGTCACCGGCGACAGCGCCGCACCTTGAGCAAAGTAGTCGAGCGATGACGCTGCCAGCATCCAGTTCAGAAAGTATGCGCCGGCCGCGCCGATCTGATCGAAAGCAGCCTGACGATTCGTCACCGGCAACCAGAAGGTTGCGACGACTACCGAGAAGAGCAGCACGGTCATTGCGGCAGGGAGCAGGCGCGTTGCGCGTCGCGCCCAGAAGTTGGCGAGTTTGATTCGACCGGTTGACGTGATTTCGCGCCGCAAATGAGACGTGATGAGGAACCCCGAGATCACAAAAAAGATGTCGACCCCGATGTAGCCGCCTGTCAGGTGCTCTGGCCACAAGTGGTTGAGCAGAACCAGGCCGACCGCGAGCGCTCTAAGTGCCTGAATATCGCCGCGCTGTGGCTTCTTTTCCTGACGCGTATGGCCGCGCCGTTTTGAAGTCGGCAGCAGTGTCGTCGTCAATGTTCCCCCGAGTCGGCCGTGGCGGCCACTCGGTGATCCTATCGGCTCGTGCCCTTCCTCTATCGCCATGCCACAATTCAGCTAGTCCGATGCTGGCGAGGCTTTCGATGAGTGGCGTCGCTCGTAGCGCCGGCCGCGCTCTTCGTACCGGTGGGCATTGAATACGGCGCAGCACTGGCGCTATCGGTCGGGCTGATTGCCGGGCTGATCGTGCACTTCGTGGCTCTGCTAGCTGCGCTGCGCATCGCGCGTTGGCCCCACTTCGGGGAGAATCGGATAGCGAAAAGTCGGGGTGCGCGCGGGTTGCATTCATGCGACACGCCGCATACCCCTGATCTCAGGAGAAAGCCCTGGCTGTTGCCTGTGTAAGGATGGTGACAAAATGCGGCCTTGGGGGATCTCAGAGCTGAGGGTCGCTCGCAGTTTGAGGGGAACCCGATTTGAGCCCGAAGCATCCGCGATTTTTAACGCCGAGCCACGGTGCCTCATGACAGTTGAGGAATCGACTTTCACTACTCGCGAGGATACGTGGCAGCGGTCCTACGCCAAACGCCTGTTCGTCAGCGATCTTGTCGTTCTCGTCATTGCTGTTTTCCTGTCGCAGTCAATTTGGGTTGGTGACGGTGTGGCACAGCTCGCCCTGGACGCTACGTCCCCCTTCGCATTTGCCGTTACCTACACAGTGGTGTCAGTCGTCGTGGTGGTCACATGGATGTTGTTCCTCGATTTCTACGCAGCCAGGGAGCACAAGAACCTAGGCTCGGGAACAATCGAATACAAACGCATAGCCGACGGCACTATTCGACTCTTCGGTGTTTTCGCAATTGCTGCATTTCTCTTCAGGCTTGAACTAGGCCGAGGATACTTCCTGACGGCCCTTCCACTCGGCATCGTCCTGCTTCTGGCGTCGCGGTGGGCCTGGCGGCAGTGGCTGCGGCGCAAGCAGAAGCGCGGTCTCTACCTGTCACGAACAATCCTCATCGGGCAACGAGACAAGGCACGGCATGTCGCGGCGTCCATCCAACGCGACGGTTCAACCGGTCTGTTTGCCGTCGCGGCGCTCACGCGATCGGGCGATTCAACGCATGATCTCGTCCAGGGCGTACCAGTGCTCGGGTCGTTCGTCGACGCGCTGCGCTGTATTGACGAGCTGGACATTGACACCGTCGTCTTTACCGGCGCTGATGACATCAGTCCGGCCGACATGCGCCAGCTGGGCTGGGACCTAGAAGCGCGCAAGGTCAACCTCATCGTCGCGCCGGCCCTCACCGACGTCGCGGGGCCCCGAATTCATGCTCGCCCCGTTGCCGGTCTACCCCTTATCCACGTTGATTTCCCCGAGTTCGAGGGACGCAAGCAAACGGCCAAGCGGATCTTCGATATCGTCGGCTCTGCTGCCCTCATCGTCGTGGGTTCGCCTGTGCTCATCGCGGTGGCCATCGCCGTGCGCAGCACGAGTCCAGGACCCATTCTCTATACCCAGGAGCGCATCGGCCTGCGCGGCAACCCGTTTGGAATGCTGAAATTCCGTTCCATGGTGCAGGGCGCTGACGATCAGCTCGCCAGCCTCCTCGACGCGCAAGGCACGTCGGACACGCCCTTGTTCAAAGTACTCAATGACCCGCGCATCACTCCTGTCGGTAAGTTCATTCGCAAGTACTCGCTCGATGAGTTCCCGCAGCTGTTCAACGTACTGCTCGGCCACATGAGCCTCGTCGGTCCGCGCCCGCAGCGCGCGGCCGAAGTGGCCCTGTACGACGACACGGCTCACCGCCGACTCTTCATGAAGCCGGGCATGAGCGGGTTGTGGCAAGTGAGCGGACGTTCGCGACTGTCGTGGGACGACGCTATTCGCCTGGACCTCTACTACGTCGAAAACTGGTCCATGACGGGCGATGTAGTGATCTTGTGGCGGACGGTGCGCGCAGTTGTCGCCCCGGGAATCGACGCGCACTAGGCAATCCGGGCCGGCTGCAGTCCTGTCTAGCAGCGCAGCCGGCTGGGGCCGCTCGGGTTTCTCCGCACAAGCAGCCCCAGTTGATGCGTCCTTCTACGGCGCTGCGATTGCCGCGCCAGTGAGCGAGCCGTCAAGGTAGACAGGCTGATCGCTTAACTCGACGCTGACGTGGCCGTCAATGGGAGTGAGCATTGACGTCTTGCCAAACTCCGTGGTAACGGTGACCGGTTTGGTTGTCGCATACGTCACGGTTGCCGGCGATGTGGCCCACGCCACGCGCGTGGCAGCTGCACCGTCACCGAACACGTACGAGAATGTCGAGCCGTCGAGGGAATCCTGAGCCGCGAATGGCTTATCCGCAATCTTGCGCGCGAGCATGGCCTGCGCCATTGCAGCGGGTTTCGGGGCAAAGGCCGGAGTCGCGTCATTGAACTGTCGCAACAGGCCGAAGTTTCCTTCTCCATCTGTGAGGTCGAGGTTGTCATTCACGAGGTCGTACCAGTAAAAACGTTCGACTCCGTTCGCGAAGGCGATAGTCTGGCCGCGAACGAGGTAGTTCGCTTGGTTTAGTTCTCCGACTTTCCCGGATGTCCATCCCAGTTCGGTGAGCCAGATCGGTTTCGGCTGGCCGTCGTTGTACTCCCTGATTCGCTCGTTCGCCTGCTTGAGGATGGGCAACAAAGTCTCAGCGCCGACGTTGAGCTCGTCGTATGGGTGGAAACTGACCGCATCCAGGTAGTTCAGGCCGCCCGCCTGATAGAACTCGGTCATGAAGGTGTCGTCGAAGTGGGCAGTTGACGGGCCGACGATTGTAGTTCCAGGGTGCTCGGCCCTGATTTTGTCGGCGGTGGGCTGCAGCAGCTGCATGTAGCAGTCGGCTGTCTTGCCACACGCGCTCGTGTTGAGATTCCAGTTGAACTCGTTGTAGACCTCGACCGCGTCCGGCTGGAAATGGCCGAGAAGTGCGGACGTGTAGTTCGCGTATGCGCTGATTCCCGCAAGGCTGCTCGGAGTTCGCCCAGCGTCGTAGAGCGGATTGGCGTAAACGCTGAGAGGGAGCATTGAAACACCGGCGGCTTTGAATGCCTCAGTTTTGGCGTCCTCGTCGAGCGGGAATAGATAGTCGCCCGGTGAAAACTCTGACTCTGACCAGTACGCATCGGTTCGAGCGTGACGGAACCCGAGCTGGGCTGCGGCAGTCTCAGAATTGTCGTATCGAGGAACATTGATGTGCACGCCGATGCCGAAGCGGTCGTCGGTAGTGGACGGCGCATCTGGTTCATCCAAGATCATAAAGCTGACCTGTTGTGCTGTGATGGAACCATCACCGCTGGCAAGGTTTGCGCTGTAGTAACCCTGGGACAATTCCTTGAGAGCGATCAGTGCCAACCCATTGGCTACGGGAAGGTCTCCGTTTGCAACCACAGTGCCAGTTTCGTCAGTGACGTTCCACGCCACACTCGAGGTGCGCCAGGCCAGTCCGATGCCGGCGAGGGACGTCTCCATGATGAGCGACTTGTTGGTGATTTGGGTGGGTGCCGAGTACTCCTCGAACGAGCCATTCACCAGCAGATCGTCGGAAGTCGCGCCCTCGGTCAGCCTGAGATTGTCGATCCGATAGCCAGTGACTGAGCCCGTCGCGGCGAGGACGAGTGGCAACTCTGATTCGTCTTCGGCAGTGTCGTACGACCACGTCACCTCGGCCCAGCCAGCTGTCGCCGTTGGAAACTCGAAGCGTTCAGGGACAGCCAACCCCATCTGGATGGCGACCCCCGACTCCGTTGCATCGAGATCAGCCGCTGCAATAAGTGCGTGGAACTCGTACGTGGTGGACGGCTTCACCACAACGGTTTGGTGGAGCGAGGCTGCGGAGTCTCCTGCGGCCGCTGCTTGATCGACCCGGAGCGAGATTCCCCCATCATCTGCGGCCCCAACTTCGGCGCTATATACCGCGCCCGAATTCTCGTCAGGCGTCCAACCAGCAAAAGTCGCGTTTACATACGCGGTGTCAGGTTGAGGGAGAGCCGGTTCTGCTGACTTCGTCGATGTGCGGGATGTTTCTGCTTTCGAACTCGCGGAGGGAAAATTCAGGGCCACGAGAACACCCCCGACCACGACCACAACGACGGCACTGACAACAATCACGCGCAGGCGGGGCCACGTGCGGATTCGAGCAACGATGTTCATCAATCTCCTGGGCGAGTTTGAGCAAAACGCAGTCACGGTCGCTCGGCGGTCAATGTGCTTCACAGGCTATCTGTAGCTCGCGCCAACGATGCTCCCAGCGAAGCGCATGTCATGTTTTGTCGCGGCAAGGCACAAGGCGCCGGCGGCGCGCCGAGTATGGGAGGGCGGGGTATGTGTCAGAATGAACCTGATTTGTTGGTGGGACCGCCTTTTGGCGTTGGGTGGACAAGCAATCTGCAGGGGGACTGGCGTGCTCGAGAGCGGTCGGCGTGTACGCAGCCACGGTCTGGCGAGCAACTCACAATGACAATCCAGGCCGTCGCTACGTCCACGATTCGCAATACCTGGCAGCGCGCCTATGCAAAACGGCTTTTCGTCAGCGACCTTGCCGTCGTAGCGCTCGCCGTTTTTGCCTCACAACTGTTTTGGATCAGCGACCGCGGTTCTGCGCTTTCTTTTGAGGAACTACCGGCACGAGATCTGAGCCTCACTTACACCGTGGTTTCGCTCCTGTTGGTACTCCTGTGGTTGATTTTTCTCGATCTCTTTGCCACGAGAGACCATAAGAACATCGGCTCTGGTACGACGGAGTACAAGCGTCTCGCTGATGCCACGGTGCGTCTCTTTGGCATTCTCGCCATCGTCGCATTTCTTCTCAAAGCCGATCTGGGGCGCGGATACTTTCTTACGGCCCTCCCCGGCGGCCTCCTGCTACTTTTGCTCAGTCGTTGGGTCTGGCGGCAGTGGCTCAGGCGCCAACAAAGGCGCGGCGCGTATGTTTCACGCACGCTGTTGATCGGCCAGCGGAATAAATCGCACCACGTTGCCTCATCGATCGAACGGGACGGCTCAACAGGCCTCCATGCCGTTGGAGCCCTGACGCGATCAGGAGCAGTTGACCGCGAACTTATCCCGGGCGTGCCGGTGCTTGGAACGTTCGCCGACGCTCTGCGCACCATCGACGCCCACCAGATCGATACCGTGATCGTGTCTGCCGCGGATGACCTGAGCCCGCAGCACATGCGAGAGCTTGGGTGGCGTCTCAAAGATCGAGACGTGAACCTCATCGTGGCCCCCGCTCTCACTGACGTTGCCGGGCCACGTATTCACGCACGCCCCGTCGCGGGCCTGCCGCTCATCCATGTTGATTTTCCAGAGTTCGCTGGCCGCAAGCAGGTGGCGAAGCGGATCTTCGACGTCGTCGGATCAGCTGCGATTCTGCTCGTGAGCTCTCCCGTGCTCATTGGTGTCGCGATTGCGGTGCGAGCCTCGAGCCCCGGCGCCATCCTCTACACCCAAGAGCGGATCGGGCTGCGTGGGAACCCTTTCGGGATGCTGAAATTCCGGTCGATGGTGCAAGGCGCGGACGACCAACTGGCGAGCCTTCTCGATGCACAGGGCACGTCTGACAAGCCGCTTTTCAAAGTAATGAACGACCCGAGGATCACACCGGTCGGCCGATTCATTCGCAAGTATTCTCTCGACGAAGTACCTCAACTCATAAACGTGCTTCGAGGGCAAATGAGTCTCGTCGGTCCTCGGCCGCAACGGGAAGCGGAAGTTGCCCTGTACGACAACGCGGCGCATCGACGGCTGTTTATGAAGCCCGGGATGAGTGGCCTATGGCAGGTGAGCGGCCGGTCGAAACTCTCGTGGGAAGACTCGATCCGACTTGATCTGTACTACGTCGAGAACTGGTCTATGACCGGTGACCTCGTGATCTTGTGGCGAACGGTGAAAGCAGTCGTTGCTCCCGGAGACGACGCCCACTAGTGGCTCACAGTTCACAAGTTGGTAGCGGCTTCAGATCTGGATAATCTAATCGGAGTCTCCCCTCTCAGTTGCATTCTCATTCACATAGGAAATTATCGATGACAGGACTAATCGTCCACGAGTGGTTGGCCAAGACCGGCGGCTCGGAGAACGTCGTCGAGACAATCGCCGCGGTCTTTCCCGACGCGCCGATCGTGTGTCTGTGGGACGACTTACCGTCACGGTTCGAGGCCGGCAGGGTGCGCGAGACGTGGCTTGCCCGTACTCCGCTTCGACGGAGCAAGGCACTCGCTCTTCCATTCATGCCCGCAGTGTGGAGAAATCTGCCTGACGCGGATGCCGACTGGGTGCTGTGCAGCAGCCATCTCTTCGCTCATCATGCTCGGTTCTCCGGCCCCGCGAAGACCGCACGAAAGTATGTATATGTGCATACTCCTGCACGCTACATCTGGGCTCCAGAGCTCGACGGCAGGGGCAACAATTTGATGGCGCGAGCCATCTCAATGCCGCTCAAAACACTAGATAGAAGGCGCGCTCAAGGCGCATTCAGCATCGCAGCCAACAGCGCCTTCATTCAACAGCGCATTGAAATGGCGTGGGGTCGGGAGAGCCAAGTAATTTATCCGCCCGTGCGTGTAGCCGCATTTGCTGATGACTCGCGTGACGCATTGACCATTGCCGAGGAATTGGTCCTGGCCAGTCTCCCGTCGACCTTCATCCTGGGTGCATCCCGCTTCGTTCCGTACAAGCGCCTTGAAGTGGCGATAGCGGCTGGTGTCGCAGCGGGGGTTCAAGTAGTTCTGGCTGGCGAGGGACCGGACGAGCCGCGCCTCCGCGCACTTGCGAACGAGCACCCCGGAGTCGTTACCTTTGTGCCGCGACCGTCACATGCACTCCTCAATCAGCTCTATCGTCGGGCACTCGCATATGTGTTCCCGTCCGTTGAAGATTTCGGGATCATGCCGGTGGAGGCGATGGCCACGGGCACGCCAGTCATAGCCAACGCAATCGGAGGCGCTTCCGAAAGCGTCATTCATGGCGTCACCGGGGCCTTGGTCCACTCATTTGCGCCGTCTGCGCTACGCGAAGCCGTTGACAGGGCAGCGTTGTCTAATTCTTCAGCGTGCGTTTCTCGCGCTTGGGAATTCGACACCAGCGTCTTTGAGCAAAAAGTACGAGATTGGATTCAGGCATGATCGTCGCTGACAGTCGCTGGAGTGGCCAGAACGGCATTGGGCGTTATGCGACCGAGGTGCTTGCGCGCTTGACTGTGCCCTGGGCTCAGATCGAGCCGTCAGGAAGTCCTTCGTCGCCTCACGACTTTCTCACCAAGAGGGTGAAGGTGCACGGGGCGAAGCCGTCAGCCATCTATTCACCGGGCTACAACGGATTTCTTCGAAACGTTCCACAGACGGTCACCGTCCACGACCTGATCCATCTTCAGGGTCCTGGTGCTGGGAAATACAAGCCGTACTACAACCTGTTCCTGAAGCCCCTAATAAAGAGGAACCGGCATGTCATCACGGTGTCGGAAACGTCGAAGCGGCACATTGAGGCGTGGATCGACGACCCGGCGGTGAACGTGGTTAATGCAGGAAATGCGAGCGCTCCGGTGTTCACGCCAGCCGGGAATACATATTTCGCAGCTCGCCCTTACTTCTTATACGTCGGAAATCTAAGAGGACATAAGAACGTCGACACCATCGTTAGGGCGTTGAAATTCATTGATGGGGTCGACCTCTACCTGGTCACGCCTGACCGTGTGGGCGTCGAACAGTTGGCCGCCCGACACGACGTCGTAGAGCGGGTGAAGGTGTTTTCTGGCCTCGACGATGAGGCCCTCGCTGCTCTGTATCGAGGCGCTCGCGCAACACTCCAGCCCTCCTTGCTTGAAGGATTTGGGCTCCCCGTACTTGAAGCAGCTCTGTCCGGTAGCCCTGTCATTTTCTACGAGGGCTGCGATAGCGTTCGCGAGATCTGCGCGGGCGGTGGGCATGCGATCTCTCTGGCAGATGATGCAAAGAGCTGGGCAGCCTGCATGAGCGAGATCGCGGACGAGGAGCGTTTTCCAGCTGGACACATAGATCCAAATAATTTCACATGGTCAAAGGTCGCAGCTGTCGTGTCAACTACTCTCATACAGCTTGGGGATTAGGCGCGAAGGGCCAGCGAGCGGTCCACGTAAGAATTTTGGTCGGTTAAGGGAGTTGGATATTTTGTCACTTGTAGGTCTGCAAAACGCGCACAAACCGGAAGGTCCGCGCGGTGTCTACTGCACGGTGGTCGCGCAGAATTACTTGCCTCAGGCGATGGCCCTATATTCAAGCATCCGGGAGATCGAGCCGGAGCGGGATCTGGTTATCCTCGTGGTCGATGCTGACCGGAAGGACCTGGAAGCAGGCCGGCCGCATCTGAGCGTTGTATCCACCGCAGCCTTGGGACTGACGGATGCGGAAGTTTTGAATCTCGCAACGATCTACGACGTGGTCGAGTTTTCGACAGCAGTTAAGCCCTTGTTCCTTAAACAGCTACTCGGTGTATACGAGCAAGCAGTGTATTTGGATCCCGACACGTTCGTGGTTTCGCCGCTCACGGAACTTGAGCCACTTCTCGATGAATTTGGTATCGTGCTGACTCCGCATTTTCTGCAGCCGATCAAACCTGGAGATGCACACATCACGGAAGTGCACAGTTTGACTGTTGGCGTGCACAATCTCGGGTTTTGTGCGGTGGGGCGAAATGGTATTGATTTCCTCGACTGGTGGTGGAGCCACCTGGAACGTGAGTGCCTTATATACCCGCTGCTCGGAATCTTCGTCGATCAGAAGTGGACCGACATCGGAGCAACGCTCTACGGCGCGCATTCGCTTCGCCACTACGGATATAACGTGGGGCCTTGGAACTTACACGAGAGGTCCTTTGAACAGAGCTGCGAGGACTGGCTGATTCGAGAATCCGGCGATTCGCTGCGGCTTTTCCATTTCAGCGGATTCGACCCCCTCGATCCGGAAGCCATAAGCGTCCGCCTCAACATCGACCTGAAGAGTGCCGGGATTGGAAGCGACGCGCTCTCCCAGCTGAGTCGGACCTACGCAAAGAGGGTGCTCGAGGCGCGAGCAACCCTGGGCACAAGCCCTCGCTATGGATTCGAGCGGGACACTAGCGGCAAGGTGCTGAAGAAGCGCACGCGTCGCGCGTATCGCAAAGCACTATTGGCCGAGGAGAGCCTCCCGTCGCCGTTCATCCCAGCGGATGCGAAGGCGTTCAAGAGCTGGAAGAGAGGATCTTGGGCTTCAAGGATCGGCACGAGCGCGGGCGACGCAGCCATCGCGATGAAATACGCCTTCCCCGACGAGTACAACAGCCTCAAAAAATCGCTACCAGCTCAATTCTCTTGGCTCAGGGGACGCCTTTTGGGGGCCTCAAAGGTACGTCGATGATCGTGAGCGGGGTTGCCGCAGTTATCCCAGTACACAATCCTGATTCCGAATTTCCAATTCGCGTCCAAGAGGTACTTCGACAGGTCGACTTCGTGGTAGTCGTTGACGACGGGTCGGATGATGGGAACATTTTGGCGCCGTTTACCGGGATGGATCGGGTCGTAGTCTTCGTCCAGGACAACGCCGGAATCGCTGCTGCCTCAAATCGCGGTTTCCAGCTAGCATGTGCTCGAGACCCAGATTTGGCATTCATTCTGACTGTTGACCAGGACTCGACCATCGGTGAGAACTACTGCCGCAATGCAATTGCTACATACAACGCGGCGATTGAAGCGGGTGTGAGCGTGGGAGCAGTGTGCGCCGAACAGTTCAACGACTGGCACGTTACGATCCGCAATACCTCTCGTGGATTTAACACCACGCTGGAAGTCGCCGCGTCGGGAATGCTTATTCCCACGGAAACTCTTCGCGTCCATGGTGAGCTTGACGAGTCATTGTTCATTGACTGCGTCGACACAGAGTTCGTCTTTAGGATGCTCGCAGCGGGATCGATGGTTTTGGTCGGCGCGGGTTGTCAGATGCTTCACGAGGTAGGCACGCTTATGCATGTGCGCGTGCGCGGGCGAGCTGTAAGGATCGGTGGCAAGCCCGTGAGATTCTCATATCACTCTGCCCTCCGTCGCTACTATATTTCCCGAAACCGCGTCGCTCTATATCGGAAATACTTTTGGACCGATCCGGCGTGGATGTTGCGCGAATGGGTGCTCGAGGCGCGGACGACTCTCCTGTCTTTGATGTTCGGACCACGGAAAGGAACGCAGCTACTCGGGGTGTTGTTGGGCGTGTATGACGGACTGGCTGGCAACTTCGGCAAGGCCGCGCTTTCGAGGCAGGCCTCGCTGGGGCGCCCGCAGTGACGCAGGTAAGAATGCGTAGCAACGTCGGGCGAGTATTGGGCTACGGACTGTCCGTCGGGCTCACTGCAGTAGTTACTCTTCTATCGATCCCGGTAGTAATTGGGCACTCAGGCGCAATTCCGTGGGCGAGTTTGGCACTTGGGCAAGCGATTGGAACTGGGTGCGGTGTCGCTGTCGGCTTTGGCTGGGGAACGACCGGCCCCACCGCGGTTGCAATGGCACACACGGCAGAGAGGGCTGCGATTTATGCGAACTCGTTGAAGGCGCGACTGTTCTTGGCTGTTCCTGGGCTCATCGTTGCAATTGTCCTCGCAACGCTATTTGCGAGTGAGTACAAGCTGGAATCGGCCCTGACCGCAGCCGCCTTCACGTGCACAGGTTTGCTGGCCGGCTGGTATTTCACAGGCTCTGGTCAACCATACGGATTCCTGCTTTTTGATTCACTTCCACGAGTTGTCGGCACGATTCTTGGAACACTTGCTTTAGTATTTGGCGCAGACCTTTTCGTCTTTCCGACTCTGCAGCTGCTTGGAATTGCGGCCGGGATAGTGCTCTCTTCGCGGCGAATCTGCCGTGGAGTCGGGTTCTATAAGTCGCTTCACAACGGTCCTACAGTGCTCACGCTCCTCCGCGGACAGTCCCATGGAATAGCAATTGCCGGAGTGTCGGCGGTGTACATCAGCCTCCCGATGGCGATTGTCGCGGTCGCGGCGCCGACGGCACTCCCCGTTTACGCTCTCGCCGACAAGGTATTGAGGTTCGCGACGACCGCATTCTCTCCGGTCGTGCAGTTTCTTCAGGGGTGGGTGCCTGGTCCGGACTCTCGCACCGTACGGCGGAGGATAAAGATTGCGTTCATGGCCGGACTGATCGCAACAGCGTTCGCCGGAACCGTCTTCGCGTATTGCCTCCCCTGGTTCGCGGGGGTACTCAGTGACGGGGAGATTCTGCCCAACGCTTCGATCTCCGTGGCGTTCGCGCTCGTGCTTGTGTTTCTTGTTATGGCGCAGGTGGTCGGCTTAGTCTGCCTTCTCGCCTTGCAACGAGCTCGAAACCTCGCCATTTTCACCACGATTGGGGTTATTGCAGCAATCCCCGCTGTCCTCGTCGGTTCGATTTTCTTTGGGGCGCAGGGTGCTGCCTGGGCGCTAGTCTTTGGTGAAGCCGTTGCCCTTGTCCCGCAGGTACTTCTGCTCTGGAATCTCTACAGGAAGTCGTGAATGGGTCCGTCCAATTACCACATACGGTCGGTCCTGCGCTTAACCCAACAGCTGACCCATGACTGCGAAAACCCGCGTAGCGCTAAAATATCCAAACGCCACCCTGTCCATGCGGTCGGTAGTATGCCAAAGGTCAGGGAAGCTCATGTTTGAACGGCTGTTGCGCCCGTCAGTTATTCTCGCCGCCACGGTTCTGGCGAGCTTTGCAGTCTGGCTGATACCGGGAAGTTCAGAGGCCCTAAGAGGGTTCGACGAGCGAAGCCAGCCAACACTCGGCGGTATCTCTATCTTGGTCGGCTGGTATGGCCTCTGTGCTCTCATCATTGTGATTGCGGTAGCGGTCGGCGCGCGAGTTCGTCCTTTTCAGTCCCTACTCCGCTTTGAAAATGAGCCGAGACTGGCTCGCTACTTCTATTGGTTCCTAACCGGCCTAGCGATCGTAGGGATATTTGCCGCACTCATAGGCATCGCCCAACAAGTTTCGATAATCGATGCAGTTTCTGGTCGCCAGGTTAATAAGCTGGTACATGCTCTTCCCGGGCAGACGAGTCTGGCAACCCTTCGCTATGCAACTGCTATTGCGGCACCTGTCGGAATCTACTTGTGGCAACGCAAGACGGCACCCGCGAGTCTGGCGATTATTAACGTTGTTTTGCTTGTCATAAACATTGCTCTCGCGTCGAGAATATCGCTAATTGTCGCGGTCCTGGCCTACGCCATGATCCACTTCCGAACGTCTCGTAAGCAGTTGTTCAAGCCCTGGGCTGTAGTCGTCGCGATAGTGGTGGCCTGTGCGAGTTTGACGGCCTTCACCTACATCAGAAGTGCGAATGACTATGAAGAGAACGGGATAAGCAACCCGATAGCGATGAACTACTACCAGGTTGCGTCCTATCTTGGTGCGCCGGCTCAAGTCTCCGTCGGGGTTTCAAATCTGATCGCCGACGGCAGCTTTAGTGTCAGCGGCGATCCTGTCAGCTCGTTGCGGGCGGTCACGCCAAGTTTTCTCATTATCGACAAGAGCTCGACGCAATCAGGTTCGGTTTCAGATCGCTACGACAACCGAGTAAGCATCGCCAACAATCTCTCGACAAACTCTGCCTTTGCCGATACGTACGCTTCTTTTGGAGCATGGGGTTTGTTCTATACCCTTGTGGTCCTGGCCCTCGGTGCATTTGGTTTTGGAGTGTTCGCTCGATATAGATCAGTCATAGTTTGCTTCTCTGCTGTTCTGCTCTACGGCTTCTTTGAGTACTGGCGGATCTTCATGTTTAACAAGGGGTTCCTACTCTTCCTACTGTTCGCGATTGGGGCTGCCGCCGTGTTCGCATTGACCGTGCCTCGACTTGTCGACTTTTCCCGCAAGCGCGGAAATCGGGTAGTTAAAGCCGGCTAACAACCCAGCGGGTCGCCTATCGCCCTGGTGCCGCGCGAGCGGGTGCTCGACCCTCCGCTCCGACGAGGTGCTCGGAGCGATTCCCACGGTGTCAGTCGCACCCGTCGTGGTGGCCGAACTCGTGACCAACATTCAACCTCACGGCATTTAGTGGCCGGAACACCTTGTTGCTGTTGGTCGGCAACAAACATGTGTCCCGCGGCCACGCCGCTGGTCGGGAGGAGGGCTGGTCGTGCAGTATCGTGATCAAAGATATCTGATTGATTGGTTGTGGCTGCTATTGGTCGCGAACCGTTAGACCGCAACAGTTGGGGGCCGCGGCAGTTGACGCGATTCGAGTGGATTCTTAGACCGGCCACGCTACTTCTTGTATCGGTTCTGGCAAGTTTTGCCGTCTGGATAATCCCTGGCCAATCAGAGCTGTTGCGAGGATTTGCGTCTCGCAGTCAAGTCAGCTTTTTGGGCGTAGTCATCTTGATCGGATGGTACAGCGCCTGTTTCCTTATTATTTGGCAATTTGTGAGACTTGGGAACCGAACTCCTTCAGTTCCGCAGTTGGAGCAATTCCAAACATCCCCGAGTCTTGAGCTTCGCTTCTACTGGTTCTTGTCGGTCGCGGCGACAATCGGCGTGGTCTTTTCTGTCGTTGTGATCGCCAGCGAGGTTTCGCTATGGCAGATGATAGTTACCCGGAACGTCAATGTCGCCGCGGCAGCGCTTCCTCATGGGACTGGTCTTGCTACTCTGCGATATGCGACGGCGATAGCTGCTCCCATCGGTGTTCTACTCTGGCAACGGAAGCGCGCACCCCTTGGGCTCGCTATTTGGAATATCCTGCTTCTCCTAGCCAGCGTCACGCTAGCCTCGAGACTCTCACTAATCGTGGCGGTCGTTGTCTACCTCTTCCTATTTGTTCGAACAGCGCAGATTGTTCGTATAAAAGTGTGGGTGCTGATCGCCGCTGTCGTTGTACTTGGTCTCGTCCTGACGGTTCTCAATTACGTGAGGACCGCGGGAACGTACGAGGAGTATGGGGTGGACAATCCGATTGCGATGAATTTCTTTCAAATCGCGGCTTATCTAGGCGCGCCTGCTCAAGTATCGATCGGTGTGTCGACTGCAATCGCGGAGGGTGATTTTACCGTTTGGGGCGGTCCTATTACTTCTCTGCATGCGATCCTGCCCACGTTCCTTGACTTTAAGAAACTGCCGTTCGGTGACGGGACAGTTTCTGGTAGGTATGACGACCTCGTCAGCGTCGCAGAGAATTTCAATGCAAACTCGGCTTTTGCCGACACGTATGCCCAGTTCGGCTGGTGGGGTCTGTTTTACATACTTTGTGCATTAGCAATCGCCGGGTTCGTATTCGGGGTTTTCGCAAAGTACAAGTCCGTCGCTGCCGCTATCTCTGCAGTTCTGCTCTACGGGTTCGCTGACTTCTGGAGAGGCTTCCTGTTCAACCAGGGAGTGCTTCTTTTTCTCGTTCTGGTCTCCATGGCAGGATTAGCTTTTGCCCTATATTGGCCCACAATCGTGCGGACATTGCGGTCCCTTCGTGGCCCCAAAGCGGCTGTAAAGACTTTATCGAAGTAGTACGGCGGGGGACTGCCTGTCCAGCCGCGGTCATGTCTCATCGATGGTGGAGGCAACGGCGTTCGTGGCGTAGGCAGCGATTTCAGTCGTGTTGGGAAGAGTCGGCGCCCGCGTGAGCCATGACCTGACCGCCCGCCCCCCGATACGCGCTCTTTCTTACCTATCTGTCCTGGCGGCCGTCGACGCTGTATACCACAGGGCTTAGGTGAAACCGCGGCTATGGGGTGCTTGCCGGGCGGGGCAGGGCTTCTCGACCATTCATACGATTGGGCACAAGACCCAGCTCAGCGAGAATGGTCTTCTTGGCAAGGAGGATTGTCGAGATCAGTGCGCACACGCCAACCGCCACCTTTAGCGTTAGCGATGGCCAAGTCCCCAAATCCGAGATGGAGGTCCAAAGGCCGATCGCCGTTAGGACAAGGCACATCGGAAGGGTCACTAGGCCTGCAATGAGGGGGGCACGAAGATAACGGGGGACGCTGATACCTAGGACTCGACGAAGAACAAGATAAGTCAGTGCGTAGCTTGCGATCTGCGACAAGAGTAGGCCATAAGCGGCGCCAAAGGTTCCCGCAATGGACGCGCCTATGGCTACTAGCGGGATGACTATCACAGCCTTAACCGCGTTCATGATTAGGCTCAGCGCCATGTTGTCCGTAGCCATGAGAACAAAGCCAACAGGGTTGCCAAGCGAACGCAGCATGCCGACCAGGCAAAGGATCGGTATCAATGGCGCAATCCAAGCCCATTTCTCGCCATATACAGCGACTACAAAATCGGACGACACGATGGACAATCCGGCAAGCGCGGGGATGCTCGCGAGCCCCGCAACGGTCATTACCTTTTCGTAGTTGTCAGACATACGTTCTCGATCATCCTGGATTCTTGCGAAGACCGGGAACATGACCCGCGTAACGATTGGGTTTATTCGAGAGGGCATGTTCACTGCGGCGTTGTACGCCAGGTTGTATCCACCCATCGCGGAGGCGCCTACGGAGCGACCAATAGCAATTGTGCTTATGTTCGATGTCGCATATGTGAGGAGAGAATCTGCCGTCTGTAACAAGCCGAACGAGATGAATCTCCTAGTTTCCACAAGTCGGAAATGCCAACGAGGACGAAAAAAGCGGCGCCCGAGGGCCAGCATCGCGGCTGAGCGGAATCCAGTGCTTATGAGTAGTCCAAGTACCGCTGAGTAGGCCTGGTATCCGGTGAATGCGAAGGCCAGTGTCGCCGTCAGCAGAATCGCAGCTGCGCAAGTCTCAATGATTCCTACTCGTCTGAACTGGAGTCGCTTTTCGAGCGTTGCGCGGTGTACCTGTCCGAGGCTCGACAAGACGAAGATGCCAGCGGTGAGTTGTATGAGGTGTGCCGCGGTAGGGGTACCGAAGAAGCCTGCAACCACATCGCTGCTCAGATAGACGCAGCCAGCGATTGCAGCGCCGATCAGTAGGTTCAGCCAGAACAAAGAGGAAAGCTCGCGTGAACTGATGCGAGCTCGTTGGATTACAGCCTGCGAAATGCCCATGCCCAGGACAATCTCGGCAAGGCCGTTGATCAACGTGACGATGGCGACAAGGCCCAGTGCGGAACTTTCCAAAAAGCGTGCGAGGACAACGTACTGAAGAAACTGAGCAACAAAAACCGCGACGAATGACATCGTCGTCCATTTAGCCGCTTTCAGTACTCGTAGTCGCAGGCTCACGATGCCAGGACGCCTCTTGCATCACTGCCCGGCAGCCTCACGGGATGAGATTCCGCACAACGGCTGAAAGCGCGTTGGGCTGTGTCGCTTCGGGGACGTTGAGGACGTAGCACTCTGAATCTGAAAGGGCCTTCGTCAGAATCGTCTCGCTCTGCGCTCTCCACGTTTCACTCTGCAAGCGCTGCAACGTCCCAGATCCCCCAGCGGCCGCGCCAACCTCTGCCAGCGGGTTCAGCTCGTGCAGAAGGACATGGCTTGTGCGAGTTGCTATGTCGACCGGGCTCACGCGAATCAAAGTAGGAGCCTCAAAATCTCCTCGCTCTAGATGAACATATGAGTGAACGGTTCCTTGCTTCGCCACTGCGGATGGGCCGAAGAAATCCTCCGCGGAGACCCGGCGGCGTACTGCTTTGTGCCCCAGTACATTTGAACGAGCATGCCATTGCGCGAGATCGATGCGATTCCGAGAATCCAAGAGACGATTTGAAGCTGCGTCGAGGTCGACAAGATTGTACGGGTAAATTTGCATACGTTTTGGCGAACGATAGAAGGTGCCGTCGGCTCCAATTAGTCCGAGATCGTCACTCAGGAACCGGTATTCGCCGCTCGAAACCAAGGACATAACGCTTGAGGTCTTTCCTACTCCGCCCCAACCACCAATAGCAGTAACCGCGCCGTCCTTCTCGATTGCGCTGCAATGGGCAAATGTTTGTCCGACATTCAATTGTGTCAATTGAATTGCCTGATCAAGAACGTCGTAGACGAGTCCCTTTGCGTTTTCTTCATCAACAGTGAGGTAGTTCCAATTCGCGACTCGCTGAATGGCAATCGGGGAGCGCTTCAACACTCGATGACGACGTCCGGTATTGAGTATCACGAACCGCACCCGGGTTACGGACTGCTGAAAGTCGACCGATGCCGACCAATTCCCCATATCCACGCGATATCCGGTATCAGACACCCAGACGCGCCCAAACTTCGCGCCGAAGGCGCCGAGCTCCGAGAGCGATCCAACGCGCTCACAGACAATGTCGGCCGCAGAATCAGCATTTGGCAAGACTGAGAACTCATCTCGGAGATGCTGGGTAACCTCGTCCTCCCCGTCGAATGCTATGCGTATGCTGCCCATTTGAAAAACGTTCATTGCGAGTGCTTTCTGTTCGCGTATTTCAGAATTGCTGAGTCATATATGGCTTCTAAAAAGGGTGTTCTCTCTGCAATGTTGAATTCGCTTTGGACCCAGGCGACTCCTTGTTGCCCCAGATGGCTGGTGAGGCTGCTGTCCCTCACGAGTTTTTCGACTGCTTTCTGGAGGGCATCGACGTTGCCTTCGTCGACGAGGATTCCTGATGATCCTGCATCAACCGCGTCGCGAATTCCGCTGTGATCGTAGGCAACGACTGCCATTCCGGACGCCGCAGCCTCAAGCAATACGATAGGAAGCCCTTCAACGTCACCGTTCGGGGCGGTCTTTGACGGCGCCACCAGGATTCGGTGGCTACGCATGAGTTCGCGCACCGCTGGAGCCGACTGGTGCCCAAGGAAGGCCGCCTCCAATCCAAGCGACCTCGCTTTTGCCTCCAATCGCGGCCGAAGTGGGCCGTCGCCCACAATAGTCAAAGATCTATCGGACAACGAGGATCCTGCGAGAGCGTCTAGGAGGTCGTCGAGTCCCTTTTTTTCAACAAGCCTTCCCACAAACAGGAGGTTCTTCGAGCGAGTCTCCGTAGCCGTCGTTTCCCCAATTTCAATCCCGATGTGGTGCACCACGACCTTTCCCTGGGGTACGCCGAAGGCCAATAGCCGATCAGCGATAGCTTGGGACACAGCGATAACTTGTGTTGCGTATTTGAAGACCGACTGTAAGCGCCGTCGTTGGACTCGACCGGCAATTCCGGGGCGTTGCGGGATGACCCCGATATCGTATCCATGCACGGTAACTACCAGTGGCAATCCAAGCCTCCGGGCAGTTGGCATCACGAAAGCTGCGTCGTCCGCAAAATGTGCGTGGATTAGCTTGGCCTTGCTCTGGACTATTGCATTTCTCAGACGCGGATGGTGGCCCACGATCTTGAAGAATCTACGATTCAATGTGTCGATCCGTCCTCCAGAGAAGACGATCCGATCAGAAGATGCTGAAGTCGGGGAGTCCAGTTTCTTCACACCAATGGCCACCGGCACCCATCGGGACAGGGATTCCATCTGGCTGCGTATGAACGTCTCAGAACCCTGCAACCACGTCGAACGCCACACCGCGACAATTGGTGCTTGATGGTTGTCCGTATTTGAGATTTCAGCTACCACAGTCAACCTGTCGGCTGGCCGATACCTCGAGCGCGGCGAGGTTGGAGCACGCGCATTCATTAGTCAAAATGTAGTGCTTTCCGATGTTCGGTTCAGGCTGAACTGGCGGCGACGAACGTCATGTGCAAAGGACATCAGCGTACTCGCCTTCATCGACCAGTCCTGCGCGGCGGCATCGACGGCGCCCAAAGAATTCTCGTGTGGCTGAGCCAACGCTCGTCGTGTCATCTCAATTAGCTCGGCATGCGTCGAATACAGTTCGACCCCTGCGGCGAGGCGAGTCTTCAGGGTCTCCGTCGAAGCCGCTACTACGTGTAGCCCCGCACCTAGATACTCGTAGTACTTCATAGGACTCCGGCCAGCGTTTTCGGTGGCGCCAGAGAGCGGCAGCATCCCCACTGAAGCTCGAGCAAGGAGGGCCGGCAGCTCCTCGTAGGCAACACTGCCAATCCAGTTTACGTTTTGGGGGAGGGAAGGAAAGTCAACTCTTGCGGGCCCAGCGATAGTGATTTCGACCTCGGGGAACTCATTCGCCACCAACATGACGGCCTCCCAATCAAAGCGGTGGTCGAGTGATCCTGCATATATGATTCCCTGTCTCCGGCGGTTTGATCGAGCAGAGAAATGTTCGGAATCGACGCCATTCTCCAGAACGAGAGTTGGAATATCGGGGCCAATATTCAGGCTCTCAAGGACGGCGCTCGATGTCGCGACAACCCCGTTCGCGCTGCGTAGTATGTCGTTTTGACGCTTGGCTCTCACCCCGCTTGTGTAGATGTCTGTCGGCCGATAGATGACGGTAGAAGTCGATTGTGGCGTGACAAGACCGCTGAAGAGCGGTTGGTCGATGAACAGGTAATCAGGATGATCCCATCCAATTCGGCGGAGAATGCGCTGGACTGTCAGCGGGGCAGGATGAAGCTGCAATGGAAGCACCACTCGAGGGATGAGTTGGAGGACTCCGGAGTCATCCTTATGGGCACCCGCCCGGGAGATAGCAAGCCGAGCCGGGTCAATCGACTTCCGCGTGAAGTGGAATGGAGATACCGGCGTGGAGACGTGGGCGACCTTAAAGCCACTGGCTGAGAGGTGCTTTGCCAGGTGATGACTGCCAACTTTGAAGACTCCGCCATCAAATGTGTGGCTCGCGAACAGAACCTGAACGTGCGTGGAGGAGCTGGATCCGTCACTAACCATAAAGGTCCCATCGTCTGTTGAATCTGTCCGATGGCCATGCCATGATTGTGCCCTCGCGATCAGTGGTGCCGTTGACATGTCAGTAGTCAACCAAGCGCATCTCCCCTTTGAGTCGTCGTCTGCGGAGCAGGGTGACGTTAGTCCGGGCACGTAACGCCACGCCTGTCAGGAAGTCAGAAACACTGAGTGACAAGGGAAAAACCATACAGTTAACAGTTCGTGTCACAATCTACCAGTCCCTCTGATTCTGCAAGACATGTCCCCGGGTGCCGGGTGCTGCAACAGCTCAGCGGATCCCATCGCCTGCAAATCGTGAAGCACCGTGACGGTGCGCATACGATGGTCCGCATGCGTGGATTTGGATTGCAAGACGAGGCGCCGCCCAAGAGCCGGACCAGGGAATGGCTGGCATTCTTTGCGCTGCTGGCCTATGCCGTCGTCGTGTTGGCCGCGACGTTGTCGCCGACCCCACTCGACCAGGGCTATCAGGGCGCGATCGACAAGGTGCTCGCAGTGCTGCACCGCAATGGTGTACCCGAATGGTTCGGCTACAACAAGCTCGAGTTCTCGGCGAACATCGTGATGTTCATCCCGCTTGGGTTTTTGATCACGCTGCTGTTACCCACCAAGGTGTGGTGGCTGGCGCTCATCATCTGCCCCGCGCTATCCGGTGCCATCGAACTCACCCAGGGCGCTCTGCTCTCCGAACGCTTCGCAAGTTGGGGAGACATCCTGTCGAACTCAATCGGCGCCGTGGTTGGCGTCCTGATCGCCGTCGTGTTGCGCGCGCTCGTCTATCACCGCGATGAGAAGCTCATCGAACGGGCGTTGTGGGAGCAGCGCACCCTGCAGCGAGAATTCGCTCGGTAGCGGCCGGCCCTACTGGGCCGCGCAACCTTCGGCTTGGACGGTGACGGCCGTCGGGTTCAGCATTGGTGTCGTCCAGACGGCGGGCGCCGCATAGGTGTCTTCGGCGCCGGTGAACGTGGCGCTGACCGTCTTGGTCTCTCCTGGTGCCAGCATCACAAAGAAGGTAGCGACAGGGCGGCCGAGATCAGTGCCGGTGATGTCAACGAAAGTCTCAGCATCTCCGCCAACGGTGACGGAGTTCGCTGACAACGTCGTGCCGGGCGGGCCGTACACGAACACCTGGGTCTTGAACTTCCCATCCTTCAACACGCCGCTAGCCACGTATGCGGGCAGTTCATCGGCTTGCTCCTCGGTGATGTTCGAGTGCAGGTCAACCGAGGTGGTGAATGTGGGCGTAGGTGACGTGCAGGCATCCGTTGTGAGAGTTGCAGCGGTCCTCAGGTAGAAGTCCATCTTTGACACCGACATGTCGCGGAAGAAGACACCGGTGATGCTGGCCTCGTGGTTAGTGGTCGGCAAGATGCCCGACATCGGCGAATCGGCGAGGATCGCCTGCTCCGCGGGGTGTGAGCTCCACGCCATGATGCGGTGCTCTTCAACACCCTTCATGACGGACTCGAGCAGGGTCTTCGGGTCTGAGCCTGAACTCATGATGGCGCCGAACAAAGTCTTGGCCGCGTCTTCGAAGAACGCATCCGTCTGATCGGGGCCGTCCTCGCCCTGGTAACGGAAGTAGACCTCGTTGAGGAGGAGCGCAACAGCGTTCTCAGCGGTCAGCTGCTCGCCCGAGGCCATTGCAACCGGGCCGGTAGCGCCGAGAATGTGGGAGAGGGCTACCGGATCAATTGAGATGACCCCATCAGGCGTGCCGCCGATATCTTGCTGCCAGAAAGCGGATGCGATCTGTGCGGCCGTCGGGAAATCGGGCCGGCTCGTCGCCAAGTTGAGAGCCAGGTACATGTTGGGGTTGAACACCGCGGATACTGCGGGGTCGATCGGAATCACGGGGTTGTCGGTGCGCCACGGGAAGTCCTGGCTGGACGCCTGTCGGCTGATGCTGATGCCGCCGTTGTCGACTGTGACCTCCGACAGCGCTGCCGCGGTCCCGCCGAGGGCCGTGGTCTCGGCGAGGTTCTCGAAGATGAGGAGGTACTTCCGAGGGCCCTCCGCACCGAGCATTCCTGGCGCGACGGCCAGGATCTCGTTCACCTGGGCAACGAGCGGGTCGGCCGTGGCCAGCATCCCGTTCACCTTTTCGCCGGCAGCCTCGACCTGACCGATCGTGCCGTCGAAGTCGATCGCGGCCGCCTTCACCGTTGACGCATGGAACGCGGTCGCTGCCGGGCCCATGGCCTTACTCAGCTGCACGATCGGGTCGATGTTGAGCTTGCCGTCGACGGGCTTCAACAGATCCATGCTGAGGCCGGCTGCAACGCTGGCCAGGGGTGCGACTGTGTCCTGAGCAATTGAGTCAACGGTTTCAGCGAGCTCTCGCACGGCCGTCAGGTTGGAACCGAGCACCGGGATGAGCTCAGCTGCTCGCCAGGTGGGGTCCTCGGTCTGTTCAACGGCCGTGGTCGTGAGTACGGACAGCTTCTTCGACGTGTCGCCGATGCCGGCGAAGTCCATGCTGGTGGCCTGGTCTTTCACGGTACCGACGAGACCCTGGGCCTCTTCGAGAGCCGTCTTAGCGGTGAGTACACGGGAGGCGAGCCAGCCGCCGGCCACGAGCACACCCACGATGACCAGCCCGCTGGTCGCGAGGATGATGACCTTTTTCCGCGATCCGCGGTGCTTGCGCGCGTGGCGCCCCACCGCAGTGGGTTCGGGTGTCGACGAAAGCGCGTCGCTGCTCTTGCGCGCGCGTCGTGCGCGGCCGGTACTGGAATCGGTCACTGTATGCACGCTAGTGCATGAGCTGGCGATCCTCCCTGAAGGAAGGCTGTGGGTCGGGAGATCGAGGCATTTGCCCAGCAATCGGGGATTTCGCGCGGGGAGTGCTGCGGGATTTCGAGACGCGGCCTCGCAGGCTCGGGCGCTCCTCAATCAGCGGGGGAGGGGGAGCAGTGAGGCTATTCGACCGGCGGAGGAGTGACCTGTGACTTGCGCATCAGCGCTGTGCGCCAGCTCATGCCCTGCGCAGCCTTGACCGCGCAGATGATGAGCAGCAGCCAACCAAACTCCCCGAGGATGTTGCTCTCGGCCAGGCTCGTCGTGAGCAGGATCACCAACACGAGTGCCGGCCAGACAAAAACGACGGGTCGTTTGTCTGAGGCCAACAGCCACGAGCGCACGAACGCGAGAATCACCAACGCAAGGAAAAGCAGGAAACCGACGAAGCCCAGCTGCAGGTAGACATCAAGGTATGCATTGAGACCGGATGCGTGCGTCTGGTTGGTGCTGAAATCCAGCCAGCCGTAGGGCGTCACCTCGTGCGGCCAGATACCGGCCCAGCCCCAGCCCTCAATTGGATGCACCTTCGTCATCCGCCACATCTCGCGCCACAGCGTGTATCGCACGTCGAACTCACTGCCGGCGTTCATGGCCTGCAGGATGCGTGTGCGGCTGATCCAGGCCACGACGAGCACGACGAGGGCCGTCGTCAGCAGACCGAGTTGCAGCATCCATCGGTTTTCGGCCGGGGTTCGTCGCAACCAGTACAGCGCGGCGGCAGCAACGAGCATCGCCAGCGCGGCCAGGATCATCACGGGTGAGCGGGTGAGCACGAGACAGATGGCTGCCAGCCAGATGGAACCGATCCCCACGCTGCGCGGCACCGACCTGGCGCGCCACTCGATGACGAAGGTCACGCCGGCGATGAGGGCGACGAGTGCCAGCATGTTGCGCGAACCGAAGATGCCTTCAATGGGTCCGAGGTGCGAGATGTTGCCGCGGATGTCGAGGAACGCGATCGGCACATCAAGCAGCAGCCCCGAGAGCACCTCAAGGACGATGGACAGGCCGAGCAGCACGCGAAGCACGTTGCCAACGGCCCGCGTGATCTGAATGGTGTCGCGCACGAGCGCGACGTAGATGCCGAGGAAGGCCACCGCCAGCAGATAGGCGACGCCGACCGCTGTGGACCTGGGGTAGTTGCTCCAGGCGAGCGACACCACCGCCCAGCCGAGGAACAGCAAGATCGAGACCGGGAGCAAGCCATGCCATTCAATGGTGTCGCGGCGAGCGACCATCGACAGCGCGGCCAGCACGACGGTGGCGACCAGAATGCCGATCAGGCCTGGCCAGCCCATCGTGCTGCGAATGAGGTGCGTGGAGAACGCGACGCCGATGATGACCTGGGTGAGCGACGACGCAAACCGCGGCGAAGCCAGCAAGAGCCACAATGGCTCCACTGCGGGGAACTTGCGGCGCGTGGTCATAGGGGATCTACGCTACCGCTACGGCATCGGCGCATTGGTGCGCTGCTGCCGTTTCGTCGTCACGGCCAGCACCACGAGCAGCACCCAACCGGACTCAATCAAAATGCGACTCTCCGCCACGCTCTGGGCGACCAGCGCGGCCATGATCAGCAGCGGCATGAGAGCGGATGCCGGGACAGGCCCCGGTACGTATCGACCCTCGTTGATTGGGGAGGGAGCCTCCCCGGTGATTGAGGAGCGAGTGCCAGCGAGCGTCTCGAAATCGCGTGAGCCGGTCTCGAGACGGCCGTGGACGGCCTCCTCGACCAGCGAGGGGGTTTCGACCAGCGGAGCATCCACTGCGAGGAACCAGGAGCGCCAGAGCGTGGAGAGCACGAGAGCGGCGAACACGATCAACCCGACAATGCCGAGCTGCAACCACACGTCCAGCCAGGCGTTGTGCGCCTGCAGGTAGGTGACGCCCTTCCGCACGGCGAGACCGTTGAACGGCTCGACCCATGGCGCCCAGTAGCTCACCCATCCCCAGCCTAAGACGGGGCGCTGGCTCGCCAGGGCGATCACGCTGTTCCAGATGTCAAAGCGTCCGGTGAGGTCCTCGCTCTTGCCGAGCAGCTTCAGCGCGAATGGGCTGAGCGTTGCGACGGCCGCGATACCGACGACGATGAGCGCGGTGGCCGTCGCATAGACAGGTCGACGATGGTTCGGACCGGCGGCACGCGTCCACAGTGCAAAGAGCAGCACGACGACAACGGCAACACCGGCAATCGTCACCGTGGCCGACCGGGTGAGCGCCAGCATGGCGACGGCAAGAACCAGCCAGACGATGCCCCAGCTGCGTTTCACCGTTCGGGCCCGCAGCTGAATGGCGAAAACGATCACAGCCAGCAGCGCCACAAATCCGAGCAGGTTGCGGTTGGCAACGATTCCTTCGATCGGTCCGCCACTGAGCAGCAGTCCGCGAGACCAGTAGAACGCCATCGGGATCTTCTCCGTGCCGTAGTCCACCCAGAACGGCAGCACGGCGTGACGCACGAACACGGCAACGACGAATTCGAATAACAAGGAGAGTCCGAGAATCCAGCGCAGTGCCGCTGACAGGGTGCGGAGCAGTTCTGCCCAGGTGAGAGCCAGGGCGAGGAACAGGGCGACGATTGTGGTGACCAGCTGCAGCAGCACCCCGATCGCGCTTGCCCCAGGGTAGAACGACCAGGCAATCGACAGCGCAGACAATGCGACGAAGGCAACGAGTGATTTGGGAAAGCTGCGCCACATCCAGTCGGGCTTCAGCTGCACCAGCGCCACGATGCACCAGACAAGGACGAGCACGCCCACGGCGCCGAAACCCCACCACCCGAGCAGATTGCGCCAGAACTGGCCGGCCAGCAGCGTGAAGAACGTCAGCGTCGCAAGCGTACGAACGGCGAAGCGGCTGCGGACGGCTGGCATGTTCCTAGGGTAGTGCGGTCGAGCCGCTCCCTTGGGCGACCGCTCGCAGTGTCCGGTGGGCAAAGATCACAGTTTGACTTTTTCCTTGTAGGAACTCGACAACGTGAACGCAGCCGTATCCGCTTGTGTTGGAGCGGATCGCAGAAAATTTGCAACTGCCAGACGGGGTGTGATGTGTGCTGCTACGGTCATCACACTTCAGTGCCTGACCCTCGACCCGGACCACTTTTTCACCCGACCAGCGCTGATTTTTCGTTTCCTGCACCCTCTCCGCATAAGAGCGTGCGCGCGCCTTCGTGCGCGCCTTCGCGAACCCACTATCAGGAGTACTCAATGATGAGTTCTGCAGCATTTCCCACCGCCAGCCGCAGCGGCGTCGGCCTTCGCATCGCCGCCATCGCGGTGAGCCTCTTATTGGTCGCCATGCTGGTGTTCTTCTTCCTCACAACGGGGAAGCTGGCCAGCGGCGCCGCCGAACTCACCTCGGGCGCCAGCAAGGCCCAGGACGGGTCTACCCAGGTCGCCGACGGTGCGACAGAGCTCGCGGCCGGAGCGTCGACCCTGAGTGACGGAGCCGCCACGGCCGAGAGCGGCGCGGCTGAATTGGCAGCGGGCGCAACCCGGGCCGATGTCGGCGCCCAAAGCGTTGCTGCCGGGGCTGCGAAGGCAGCAGCCGGCGCCGATGACCTGCTCAACGGCTCGCTCACCAGCCTCGACGGCGCCAACCGGCTCGCCATCGGCGCAGGAACCGCCAACGCAGGAGCGCAGTCTGTCGCCTCAGGCGCATCGTCGGCAGCGAACGGCGCTGCCGCGCTGGCTGCGGGCGCCGGTCAGGCCGCTGCCGGTGCTGCCGCACTCGCTGCTGGTGCTGGCGCTGTCGACGCGGGCGCGGTACAACTGCGTGACGGTTCGGCCAGCCTCGTTGCTGGTGCGAGCCAAGTTTCGTCAGGTCTCGCTCAGGCATCCGGTGCCACGGCGCACCCTGATTTGGGCCTCGCTGTCGGGGCGGCCAACGTGGCTGCCGGTGCGAACGTCGTGGCTGTCGGTGCGGAAGGTCTCGCCACAGCGATCGCCAATCTGGCCGCAGGTGCACAAGCCGGCGTTATCGACGCCGCGACCGTCACCGCCAACTTGCAGGCGCTCGCGGTCAAGTCTGCAGAGCTGTCAGGGGGAGCGAAGCAGGTCAACGCCGGCGCGGCCAAGGTCAGCACGGGTGCCAGCGACCTGAACGGCGCACTCCAGCAGCTCAGTGCAGGTGCAGGACTGGTCACCACCGGCTCCCAGAACCTCAATTCTGGTCTCACAGACCTGGCCGCAGGCACCGGCTCACTGTCCGCGGGAGCTGCAACTCTCGCAACAGGGACCGGGTCTGTCTCCGCCGGGGCGCAGTCGCTCAACGAGGGAACAAGCAAACTCGCCGTCGGCGCCTCCTCGTTGGCAACCGGCGTCGACACCGTTGCTATCGGAGCCAGTGCACTCTCCACAGGGGCAGACAAGCTCGCAACGGGTGCGGGCACCCTGCAGAGCGGGGCGCAGACGCTCTCCGCCGGTGCAACCACCCTCGCGGGCGGCACGAAGGCACTAGCTGTCGGCTCCGCGACACTGGCCACTGGAACCGGCAAGCTCTCCGCCGGGGCCGGTGAACTCTCGGCAGGCGCATCAGAACTCGCCGTCGGCACCGTGAAGCTCCAGGATGGCAATAGCCAGGTTGCTGCCGGCACCGTTCAGCTCAAGGACGGTGCAGAAAGCGTGACCGCCGGGCGAGCCGCACCCGCCATCGTGCTGGTGCTCGCCCTGCTGCTGGCAGGCACGGCTGCCTGGTTCATCGTCCGCTGGCGTTCGGTACGATCCGCTCGATAGAGCAGCAGACACGATGAGGGCCCGGTTCCAGTGGAACCGGGCCCTCCTTCGTGGGTCGAGGAGGCCGCTCGCGGCCGTCTTGAGACCACCGTGATCCGATTTCGAGACGCGGCCTCGTTCCTCGGTCGCTCCTCAATCAGCGGGGGAGATGGCTACGACGGGTTAGACGAACGCGGCCTTGCCCGTGATGGTGCGGCCCACAATCAGGGTGTTCATCTCCTGGGTGCCCTCGTAGGAATAGATCGCTTCTGCGTCGGCGAAGTGGCGTGCCACGTCGTAGTCGAGCGTGATGCCGTTGCCGCCGAACAGCTCGCGGCACCAGGCCACCGTCTCGCGCATGCGTGACGTCGTATATGCCTTGGCCAGCGCGGAGTGCTCATCGCGCTGGGTGCCGGCGTCGAGCATCTCCGAGACGCGCACCACCATGCCAAGGCTCGCGGTGATGTTGCCGAGGCTCTTGACCAGCAGGTCCTGAACCAGCTGGTGCCCGCCGATTGCCTTGCCGAACTGGATGCGCTCCTTGGAATATGCAACGGCCGCCTCATATGCTCCGATGGCATTACCGACAGCCGCCCAGGAAACCTCGGCGCGGGTGAGGCGCAGCACCTTGGCGGTGTCCTTGAACGAATTCGCGTTCTGCAGGCGGTTGCGCTCAGGCACGATCACGTTCTCAAGCGTGATGTCAGCGTTCTGCACGCTGCGCAGGCTGATCTTGCCCTCGATCTTCGTGGCGGAATAGCCCTCGGTGTCGGTCGGGACGATGAACCCCAACACCCGCCCGTCTTCGGCATCCTTCGCCCAAATGATGGTGATGTCGGAGAACGTGGCGTTGCCGATCCAGCGCTTTTGGCCGTTGAGGATCCAGCTGTCCCCGTCGCGCGTGGCGATGGTGGTGAGCCCCTGTGCCGAGTCGGAGCCCGACAGTGGTTCGGTCAGTGCGAACGCTCCGACAATCTCGCCGGACGCCATCTTCGGCAGCCACTCGTCGCGCTGCTCCTGCGACCCGGTCACCGAGATCGAGCCCATGGCCAGGCCGTTCTGCACGCCGACGAAGGTGGCAACGGATGCGTCGACGCGCGCCAGTTCCATGGCCACGAAACCACGGAACACGGCTGACGACTCAAACGGGGCGGTCTCCGGCCACGCGAAGCTGAAGATTCCGAGGTTGGCGAGGGGCTTGATGATCTGGGAGGGGAACTCGGCACGATCCCAGCATCCGTTCACGATGGGCCTGACGTCGGTGTCGAGGTAGGCCCGGATGTCGGCCAGCGCCGACTGCTCCCGTTCGGTCAAGAGGCTTTCGTAGCTGTAGAAATCGCTGTCGAGTAGCTCAAATGTCATGCCTGCGCTCCGTTGCATAGTATGCGGCCGCCTCGTGCGGTCGTAGCCGAGGGGTGACCCCCGTCCGAGGTCAGCCTAGAAGTCCGGGCATGTCCGCTCAAAGCGATTGGTAGTTTGGTCTAAACGGAGTAGGTCAGGAGCCAACCATGTTTGTGGGCATCACCAATACACCGCGCGGGTATGCGTGGGGCGCGACGGATGCCATCGCCGCAGCCCTGGGGCGCGCGCCGTCGGGCGCCCCGGAAGCCGAACTATGGTTGGGCGCCCACATCGGGTCGCCCTCGATCATTGCTGAGCCGGTGCAGGTCGGTGGCGCCCGCGACCTCAAGGAGTGGATCGCCGCGGCCCCCGTTGACACCCTGGGCGAGAAGCACGGAACGACGACCACCGGAGAGACGCCGCAACTGCCGTTCCTGCTGAAGCTCCTGGCGGCGGCCAAGCCCCTCTCATTGCAAGCGCACCCCTCAGCAGAACGGGCGCGCCTCGGTTTCGCGCTGGAGAACGCCGCCGGGATGCCGATCGACGGCTTCGACCGCAACTACAAAGATCCGTTCCCCAAACCAGAACTCATCTACGCGCTGAGTGAGACCTTCGAGGCGCTCTGCGGGTTCCGCACCATCGCCGAGATCCACCGGATCTTCGACGAACTGCGCGCCATCGACGCCACAACGGATGCCCCGCAGGCCGAAGCCCTCGATACCCTCGAGCGCCGACTGGTGGGCGACGACGCCCTGCACGACGTGGTCGAGTGGCTGCTGCGCGACGGACGCGGCGAAGACAGCGGTGAAGTCGTCTGGCTGGTCGAACGGGTCGTGGCGCTCGCCGAGCAGGCACTGTTCCTGGCCGACGGCGGCGCCCACATCAGCTTCCTCAGCGAGCTTGAGACCGTACGCTCGCTCTCTGTCGCGTACCCCGGCGACCCGGGGATCGTGCTCTCGCTGCTGCTCAACCGCGTGTCCCTCAAGCGCGGCGAGGCGCTGTACCTGCCAGCCGGCAACATCCACGCCTACCTGTTCGGGTTCGGCGTTGAGCTGATGGCGGCCTCCGACAACGTGCTGCGCGGCGGCCTCACCGCCAAGCACATCGACGTCGACGAACTGCTCGACGTGCTCGACTTCGCACCGCTGCCGGTTCCGTACCTGGCGCCGCGTGAGGTTTCGCCCGGCGTGAGCGTCTTCACGCCGCCTGTGCCCGAATTCCAGCTCGTGCACATTGAAGCGGATGCCGCTGCCGCCGGCGCCCTCCCTCCCATGCGCCAGGTGGAGCTGACCGGACCGGCGATCGCCCTGTGCCTCACGGGTGGGTTCCTGGTGGCGGGGGAGTCATCGTCGATGGCACTGAAGCGCGGCGAGGCCGTCTTCATCACGCCCGACGAGGGCACCGTGACGTTCGCCGGCGTCGGCGAGGTCTTCCTGGCGATGCCGCAGTAGCTTTCCCGCCGCTGGTCGAGGAGGCCGCCAGGCCGTCTCGAGACCCTTCGTCGCGGCGATTTCGAGACGCGGCCTCGCGTGCTGATTTCATCTGGGCGCGCGCTTTTCCGCTGGGCGCGCGGTTAAACGCGCGCCCAGCGCGTTTTCGCGCGCCAGGATGCGGCGAGAGCGGATTTCGAGACGCGTGCTCGTTCCTCGGTCGCTCCTCAATCAGCGGATGCCGGTGGTCGAGGAGGCCGCCAGGCCGTCTCGAGACCCGTCAGCTGGCGAGAACGCGCGCCCCGAAGGTGCGGCGGTACGCCGTCGGTGTGGTCTGCAGCACCTTCACGAAGTGATGGCGCATGACCGCAGCCCCGCCGAAGCCGGTGTCGGCGGCGATGGACTCCAGGCTGCTGGTGGTCTCCTCCAGTAGCTGCTGCGCGCGCAGTAGGCGCTGTCGGTTGAGCCACGCCGTCGGGGTCGTGCCGAGCTCGGCCCTGAACCGACGGGCGAACGTGCGCGATGACATCAGCGACTTGCGGGCCAACTGGTCGACCGTCAGGTCCTGGTCGAGGTTGCCGAGCATCCACTCTGTGATGGCCGCAAACGAGTCGCTCTGGCATTCGACGACCGGCGTCTGGATGAACTGCGACTGCCCGCCGTCGCGCTGGGGCGGCACCACCATGCGCCTGGCGATGATGTTGGCGGCTGCGGCGCCGAGATCTTTGCGCACGATGTGCAGCGCGGCGTCAATGCCGGCCGCCGTGCCAGCGCCGGTGACGACCTTGCCGTCCTCGACGAACAATACGTCGGGGTCGACGATCGTCTGCGGGTATTCGAGGGCAAGTTGGTCGGTGTACATCCAGTGCGTTGTGCTGCGGCGGCCGTCAAGGATGCCGGCGGCCCCCAGCACAAACGCCCCGCTGCAGACGCTGAGCACCCAGGCGCCGCGTGCCTCTGCCTCGCGGACGACCCGCAGGATCTCTGGGTGAACCTCGGTGCCGTATTGGTAGGCAGGGATGGCGACGAGGTCGGCATCCGCTGCGCCTGAGAGGTCTTCGTGCACCACGATGTCGAAGCCGAGCTTGGTGCGGATGGGGCCCGGCTCTGCGGCGCCGACGTGGAAATCGAAGACCGGGCCGCCCTGGTCGCTCCGGTCAATGCCGAAGACCTCGCAGATCACGCCGAACTCGAATGGCGCCATGCCTGGCAGTGCAACGCAGACGATCTTGTTGAGCATTGTCTCGCTCCTTGATTGACGAATCTGACCTGGAGAGCGGATGCCGTCAGCGGTCACGCAGATGGCAGGAATATGTCGATTACTGGCAATCCTGCCACTCGCGGCAGTTAATCGCAATGCATAGCGTTTCTGCCATGATAATTCTGATGCTGGCCCTCGGGGCCATTGGGTTGTGGGGAGCAATCGAGAGCGTGCGTCGGCTGCGTGGCGATGGCTATGGCACGCCGGAATTGCGGGAACGCAACAGCGGCATGCACCACTCCGCCGGTTGAGGAAGGCCGGTCACGGCCGCCTCGAAACCTCGCGAGCAGATGTGGTGTCGTGAGCAGATGTGGTTTCGAGACGCGGCCTCGTTCCTCGGGCGCTCCTCAACCAACGACGCCCGCGATGATTTCGAGACGTGGCCTCGTTCCTCGGGCACTCCGCAATCAACGAAATGTCGAGACACTCTCTGGCGCTCGTTCCTCAATCACGGGAGAGTGCTGCACCCCCCGATAGGGTGGTGACGTCGATCGCACTGGGCGTCGACGGAATGCGAGTAGGCACACATGGCATGGTTGGTCACCGGCGGAGCAGGCTACATCGGGTCGCACGTGGTTCGTGCGTTCCTCGCTGATGGAATCGATGTCGTTGTCGTAGACGACCTGTCGAGCGGCCACGCCGAGTTCGTACCTGCCGGCGTTCCCTTCGTACAGGGCACCATCCTCGACGCCGACCTCCTGCGCCGCACCTTCGCCGAGTACGACATCTCAGGCGTTGTGCACGTGGCCGGATACAAGTACGCCGGAGTGTCAGTGCAGCGCCCGCTGCACACCTACGAGCAGAACGTCACCGCGACAGCCGTGCTGCTGGCCGCCATGGCAGAAGCGGATGTCTCCCGCATCGTCTTCTCCTCCAGCGCCGCCGTCTACGGCACGCCGCACACCGACCTCGTCACCGAGGCCACCCCGAAGAGCCCCGAATCGCCCTACGGCGAGTCCAAGCTCATCGGCGAATGGCTGTTGCGCGACCAGGGCGTCGCTGCCGGCCTCGCCCACACCTCGCTGCGCTACTTCAACGTTGTCGGCTCAGGAGCCCGTGAACTCCGCGACACCAGCCCGCACAACCTCTTCCCGCTGGTGTTCGAGGCGCTGCTGGCCGGCCGCACCCCGCGCATCAACGGCAACGACTACAACACGGCGGATGGCACCTGCGTGCGCGACTACATCCACGTGGCCGACCTCGCCATCTCCCACGTGGCTGCCGCCCGTCGACTGGATGCCGGCGACTCGATCGAGGCCGTCTACAACCTCGGCAGCGGCGACGGCGTGTCCGTCGGCCAGATCATGAGCACCGTTGCAGCGGTCACCGGCATCGACTTCACGCCGGAGATCGCACCGCGTCGCGCCGGCGACCCCGACCGCATCGTGGCTTCTGGGGAGCTGGCCGCCCGCGACCTGGATTGGGCCATGCGGCACACCCTGGAAGAGATGGTGCAGAGCGCGTGGGAATCCCGGCAGGCCGCATCCGCTGGTGCCGCCGTCTGAAACTAAACTCCCCGACCATTCCCGGCGCGCCTAAACCTTCTATTCATTATTGAGGGTTTAGCATCTGCGACTTGACGAAACATGAACTACACGGGTGTAATTAGTCGTGTCGTTCAATTCGTGGACGATGGCACAAGGGGGGAGGCGATATGTCGGCATCAGAATATCGTCCCGGGGTACCCGATGACTGGTTCATCGATCCTGTTCGTCTGGGAGTACCCGGGGTACGACCGAACACTGGGGATGACAACTCCCTCGCTTGGCAGTCTGATTCGCTTTGTGCGCAGACCGACCCTGAAGCCTTCTTCCCTGAAAAGGGTGGCTCGACCAGGGACGCCAAGAAGATCTGTGCCTCGTGCGAGGTTCGCAACCAGTGCCTGCAGTACGCCCTCGCCAACGATGAGCGCTTCGGAATTTGGGGCGGCCTGTCGGAGCGCGAGCGTCGCAAACTGCGGAAGCGCGCTGTTTAGCCCACTTTTCACACCCATTCGCGGGTCTATTTGTGGCGCGCCCACCCGCATCATCGATGCCAGGCACTCTCCGATCTAGGCTGTCCCCGTTATGCAACCGAGAGTCACCGCCATCCTTGTCGCGCGAAATGGCGCGAAGCACCTTGAGCGAACTCTCGAGGCGCTCAGCATTCAAACGCGCCAGCCAGACACGGTCATCGTCGTCGACTGCGGGTCGACCGACTCCACCAGCACGCTGCTCGCTGATTTCGGTCCCACTCATTTCCTGAGCGCGGATGCCGACCTCACGTTCGGGCAGGCCATCGCCGTCGCCGTGCGGATGACCGGGCACCCAGAGTCAGATCACGAGATGTTGTGGCTGCTAGCCCAGGACAGCGCTCCAGAAGCGGATGCCCTCGCGCAGCTTCTCGGCGGACTCGAGATTGCGCCATCCGTTGCCGTTGCCGGTCCGAAGGTCATGGAATGGGATGCGGCAGACTACATCCACGAATTCGGCGAATCCGTCACGCCGCTCGGCGCGACTGTCACCCTGGTGGAGAACGAACTCGACCAGGCGCAGCACGACGGACTGAGCGACGTGATGGCCGTGGCCGCCGGCGGAATGCTCGTGCGCCACGTCGTCTGGGACCAGCTCGGCGGCTTCGACCCCGGACTGCCCGTTGTCGACGATTCCCTTGATTTCTGCATCCGCGTTCGCCTCGCAGGCCACCGTGTCTCGGTTGTTCCCGCCGCCAGGGTCGCCTCGGCCGGCGACGGTGTCGCGGGTCCGAACGGCTCGTCGAGCGGGCGTCAACGTCGCAAGCGCATTCGGGCAGAACGCTCGGCCCAGCTACACCGCCGGCTCGTCTACGCGCCCGTCGGAGCGCTCATCTTCCACTGGCTGTCCCTGGTGCCGCTCGCCATCATCCGCTCGGTGTGGCAGCTGCTGCGCAAGGAGCCAGGCGCCATTCTCGGTGAGTTCGCTGCCGCGTTCGGGGCAGCATTCAACGGGATGCGGGTGCGCAACGCACGCAAGAAGCTCGCGGCAACGAAGAAGGTCGGCTGGGCAGCGCTCGCGCCACTGCGGGTGCCGTCTGCCGAGGTGCGCCGCCGCAACGCCCTGCGCCGCGAGGCCAGCGCCACCACGCTTCGGGGCTTGCGTCCTGAAATCCACTTCTTCGCCACCGGCGGGGCCTGGACCATCATCGTTGCCGCGCTTGCCGGCGTCATCCTGCTCGCGCCGCTGCTCGGCGCAGGTTCGCTGACCGGCGGCGGGCTGCTGCCACTCAGCGCTGAGCTCACGACGCTGTGGCAGAACGCGCTCTATGGCTGGCGTGACATCGGGCTCGGATTCGTCGGTGCGGCCGACCCGTTCGCGGCCGTTGTGGCCATTCTCGGCTCGCTGACATTCTGGGACACGTCGTTCGCCCTCGTGCTGCTGTACCTGCTGGCCCTTCCGCTCGCGGCATTCGGGGCCTGGATGGCCGCCACCCGGCTCACCCAGCGCGGCAGCCTCCGCGCCATCGCCGCAGCGCTGTGGGTGTTGTCGCCGCCGTTCCTGACAGCGCTGGCCACCGGGCGCCCCGCCGACATCATCGTGCACCTCGTGCTGCCGTGGCTGTTCTTCGCCGGGCTGGCCGCCGCTCGTTCCTGGTCGGCCTCTGCGTCTGCCGCACTGCTCTTCGCCGTCATCGTGGCATGCGCGCCGTCGCTCGCACCCGCACTGCTCATCGGCTGGCTCATCTGCGTCGTGACGAGCGGCCGCTCCATTATGCGCTTCATCGGCATCCCGCTGCCGGCACTGGCCCTGGCGCTGCCCCTCATCTGGGACCAGACGCTCCGCGGCAACTGGCTCGCCCTCATCGCAGACCCCGGCGTGCCGATTCCCTCAGCGGATGTCTCGGTGTGGCAACTGCTGATGGGCTTCCCGACCGGCGACCTGGGGGGCTGGGCGACGCTGCTGGTTGCGGCCGGCGTGCCCCTGGCGACGGCCCAGATCGTGATCCCAGCGCTGCTGGCCCCGCTGGCACTGCTCGCCCTGGCCGCGCTCTTCCTCCCCGGCTCCCGGGCCGCAACGTTCTCGCTCGTCGCCGCGCTGCTGGGCTTCGGCACGGCCGTTGCCGCCAGCCACATCGCGGTCGCCACCGCGGGCTCAGAGTCGGTCGGCGTCTGGACGGGCTCAGGCCTCAGCCTCTACTGGCTCGGCATCATCGGTGCCGTCATCTACACGCTCCGCAACATCAGGCGGTTCGCCCTGGTGCCCGCGCTCGTCGTCGCGCTCACGGTCGCCGTCGTTGCCGCGCCGCTGGCCGCTTCCCTCCAGCTCGGCACCTCGGTGGTCAGCGCAGGGTCTGAGCGCACTCTCCCCGCCTTCGTCAGCGCTGAGGCGCAGACCGACCCGCGCCTCGGCACGCTCGAAATCGTGCCGCAGCCCGACGGCGGCATCCTGGCCAATGTCATCCGCGGCAACGGTGACACCCTCGACGCCCAGTCAACGCTCGCCAGCACGGAAACAGCGCTGAGTAGCGAGCAGGAGGAGCTGGCTGTGCTGGCCGGCAACCTCGTCTCCCGCAGCGGTCTGGATGCCTCTGAGGGACTTGCCGAGTTCGGCATCCGCTTCGTGCTGCTTCGGCCGCCGGCGGTCGAGCCCGGCGTGCTGGGCACCACGGTGAAGCCCACGAGCAATGCTGCAGCGACCGAGCTCAGGGCGAACACCGCGCTGAACGCCAACGCAGCCCTTGCCCAGGTCGGCGAGACCGCATTCGGCCAGCTGTGGCGGAACGACGGTGCAGTCGACCCGGACGCCGGAGCGATCCCGGTGAATGCCGGCGGCGTCATCGGCCTCATCTTCACGATCATTGCGCTCGTGGTCATCGGTGCGACCATCTTGCTCTCCATTCCCACCGGGGCAGGCCGCGAGGCTGTTCGCCAGGCCAACCGCGATGCCATCCGCCAGAACGCGCGGGCGACGGCCAAGCTGAAGCGCGCCGAGCGCTCACGGGATGTGGGCTCGGGCACCGGCAGGCGCGCGCGGAACGGTGCGAACGGCACTGGGCCCGTCGATACCGGGGAAATCGATGCGGGCGCGATTGACACCGGGGCGATTGAGACCGGAAGTCGCGACCAGGGCGACGTCGATACGCGTTCGGTCGAGGTGGCATCCATCGATGCTGCTGGCACTGCGCCTGTCTCTGCCTATTCAGACTCTGCCCATTCAGACGCTGCCTATTCAGACGCTGCCGATTCAGGTGCAGCCGATTCGGCGACCCCCACCGGCGCATACCCGCATATTCAGCACGAGGAGAACCACGATGCCAAGTAAGCGCGGAGTTGCCCTGGCGGGCGCTCGAGCGGTCGCCGGAGTCATCGGTATTGGTATCGCCGTCGTTGCCGTCAGCGCATCGACCCTCATCACCTGGCCGAGCGTCGCGGCCTCGCCGCCATCCGCTCTCGTGGTGCCGCAACCCGCTGAGCTGCAGCGGGTGTGTCCAGGTCCCCTGCTGACCCTGGCTGAGGATTCCAGCCAAGCGGATGCTGCCACCTCCGTTGGCGCCGCCACCAGCGTGTACGCCGCGCGAGCCGTGACCGACAGCGCCGATCTTGGTGAGGTGATTGAGGCATCCGCTGCTGATATCGACGCGGTCGACAACGCCAAGGGCGCCGAGAATGGCGCACCCGTGCTGGTCACCGTGCCCGCGGAGGACGGCGACATGACGGTGCCGCTCGTCGCTGGCAGCCAGTCGCAGACCGCAGCCAGCGAGACGATCGGCGGCTTCGCGGCTGCCGCATGCACAGAGGCGTCGGCCGACGCGTGGCTGGTCGGCGGCTCCACCGACATCGGAAACACCAGCCTGCTGCTGCTCAGCAACCCGACGGAAGTCGCCGCGACCGTCGACCTCGTGGTGTACTCGGAGACCGGCGTCGTGAGTGCGCCGGGCGCGACCGGCATCCTGGTCCAGCCGGGAACGCAGCGGATCATTTCGCTCGCCGGTCTCGCTCCCAACGTCAAGTCGCCCGTCGTGCAGGTGTCCTCACGTGGCGGCCAGGTTACCGCAACGCTTGAGCAGAGCGTCATTCACGGCATCGTGCCGCGCGGCGTCGAGATGATCGGCGCGACGTCAGGACCGGCGACGAGCCAGGTCATCACGGGAATGACGGTGTCTGCCGCAGCGGCCGGCGCCAGCTCGACTGACAGCGGGGGAACGGCTGCCCCGAGCATCCGCCTTTTGGTGCCGGGTGACGAGGGCTCCACCGTGCAGATCGGACTCGCCAGCGAGGACGGTTCTGCCACGGGCACGTCGCTGCAGGTTGACCTGCAGCCCGGTGTCGCCACCGAGGTTCCGCTTGAATCGCTGTCGCCCGGCAGCTTCACGGTTACCATCGACTCCGACGAACCCATCGTTGCCGCGGCCCAGACGCAGGCGGCCGGAACCACCGCGCAGGACTTCGCCTGGTTCGTCGCTTCAGAGGCCCTGGCCGCTGACTTCCTGGTCGCCGTCGCCCCCGGCCCATCGCCGACGCTGCACCTCTTCAATCCAGACACAGCGGATGCCGCCATCACGATCACCCCGAACGCCGGTGGGGATGCGACCACGGTCACGGTTCCCGCCAGCGGCTCTGCGGTGGCTACCGTGCAGGCATCCGGTATCTATGCGGTGACGGGCGGCGAGGGAATCTCCGCCTCGGTGAGCTATCTCGGCGATGGACAGATCTCGGCGTTCAGCCTTCGTCCGCCCGGCTCGCTCGCCTCGGAGATCCGCGTCTTCGCCCACTAGCCGTCAGAGCAGGCGCTGCTCGCTGGCCCTCCCCGCTGATTGAGGAGCGCGCGACGCAGGAGCACGCGTCTCGAAATCTGCGCGTTAGCGTTCAGCGTTCAGGAGCACGCGTCACGAATTCCGCGCGTTCAGGCGGAGAAAATGCGACACGCCGCGTGAAAGTGGCGCCGCGCCTCGGCGAGTCGCAAAATCTCCGCTTGGAGTGGCATCCGCTGTGTGAAATGCGAGCCGAGACAAATGAAGTGAGCGGATGCCGCGCGCGACCTAGAAGTGGCGGAACCGCTCCGGCGCCAGGTCCCACGGATCCTTGCCGAGCAGCTCGGCGATACCGCGGAAGACGCAACTCTCGATGGCCATCCGCTGGTGGAGTTCGTCGTTGCGGTGCAGGTGACTCAGGCGCTGGATGGGCAGCCGGTAGAACACGACGCGGCGTTCCGAGGGGAACACTGCCCAGCGCTCAACGCCGGCGTCGGGAACGACGGATGCCGGTCCGGCGGCCACCTCGAAGCGTGCGGTGGAGAGTTCAGCCGGCCACACACCACGCAGGTAGTCGACCGTCGATGCCACCGTCAGATCGAACAAATCGGTGCGTGTGCGGAGCGGCGGAAGGTACGGGCCCGTCGCCGAACTGCGCAAACCACGCCCGTGCCTGTCGAACCCGCGAGCCCGAGGCTGCGGCTCAGGAAAGACAGAACCGCTCGACCTTTGCATGTCGCCATCCTACTTCGGCGCCCTGCCGGAGTACTCTGAATGACGATGTCTACCCGGCCATGTTCCCGTATCGCCTGCGCTGCCCCCGCAGTGGCGACGATGACGTTTGTCTACGCAGATTCGATGGCGGTGCTCGGCCCGCTCTCCGCCATGCCAGAGCCGCACGGATACGACCTGTGCGCCAGGCACAGTGAGCGCACGTCGGCGCCAAAGGGGTGGCAGGTTGTCCGCCACAGAGTGATGGGCGAACTGTTCGGCGACGTGGAGGCGTAGCCGCCACACGATGGGCCGAACCCGCACCGAATTTCGGGCGGCGGCGGTGTCGCGAATACAGGATGCGCGATCTGAAACAGGCCGATCCGTCCTGTTTTCGATGACACATGGCCGATTCATCCTGTTTTCACTACATGCCGGACCGCCGCCTCAGATGGCCGACCGAACGGATGCGCGTTGGCGAGTTCTAGGGACGGCCAGCGAGGTCTCGAGACACTCGCTGGCGCTCGCTCCTCGACCGGCGGGGTCGCGGCGCGAGCTCCTCGACCGGCGGCGGGTCTCGAGACGCTCGCTAGCGCTCGCTCCTCGACCGGCGGGGCGGCTACAGCCGGCCAGCCGCCTTCAACGCAATGTAGTGGTCGGCCAGCGCGGGCGGCAAGGCATCCGGTGTTCCGGAGACCACCTCCGCGCCCTGCTGCCTGATCGCCGCCGACACCCGCGTGATGTCCAGCATCGAGCGTTCGGCCGCCGCGGCCCGGTACACCTCTTCGCGGTTGCCGCGTTCGCGACTGGCCTGCACGATGAGGGGGTCGGTGACGGATGCCACCACAACGGTGTGCGAGCGCGTCAACTGGGGGAGCACGGCGAGCAGGCTCGTCGATGCGCCTGCTGCGTCGACCGGGGTGACCAGCACCACGAAGGCGTGCTGGTTGGTGATGCTGCGCACCTGGCCTGGCACCGCGGACCAGTCCATCTCGATGAGCTCCGGTTCGACGAGCGCCATGGCATCCACCATGCGTGAGAGCAGCTCTGCGCCCTGCGCGCCCTGGACTCGCGCCCGCACCCGGCGGTCGTAGGCCACGAAATCAACCCGGTCGCCGGCGCGAGTGGCGAGGGCGGCGAGCAGCAGTGCAGCCTCGAATGCCGTGTCGAGCCGCGGTTCGTCGCCGACCCTGGCGGCGGAGACGCGTCCGGTGTCGACGACGATGACCACGCGGCGATCGCGCTCCGGGCGCCAGGTGCGCACCACGACGTCGCCCCGGCGTGCCGTTGCGCGCCAGTCGATGGAGCGCACATCGTCTCCCCGAACGTACTCGCGCAGCGAATCGAACTCGGTGCCCTGGCCGCGGATCATGACGCTCGTGCGCCCGTCGAGCTCGCGCAGCCTGGCCAGGCGCGACGGCAGGTGCTTGCGCGCGTTGAATGGTGGCAGCACGCGGATGCGCCCGGGCGCCACCAGGGTGGCCTGCCTGGCCCAGAGGCCGAGCGGGCCGAACGAGCGGACGGTGACCTGGCCCACCCGGCGCTCACCGCGCCGGAACGGCGTGAGCGTGAGCGTGACGAGGCGCCGTTCGCCGGTGGGGATGTCCAGCCGGGTGCGGTTGTTGCCGGCGCCGGCCGACGGCTGCCAGGCGTCGCGGATGCTGGCGTGCAGCATCCGCTTGCCGTTGTTCGTGATGTACAGCTCACTGGTGACGCTCTCGCCGAGCCTGACACGGGCCGGCAGCCGGCGGGCGAGCGCAAGCGCACGGGGGGAGGCGGCGAGGGCGAGGTCGATGCAGCCGGCGACGACCACCAGCAGCAGCCATAGCCAGAGCACCGTGAATGCCTGCGCGCTCGTACCCCCGAGCAGCACGATCGGCACCACGCCGAGGGCGAGGAGCAGGGCGAATCGGCCGGTTACGGTCATGAGAGGCGGCGCACCGGCACTAGAGCGGAACCTGGACCTGCTGCATGATCGAGCGCAGGATCGTGTCGCTGGCCACGCCCTCCAGCTCAGCCTCAGGGCGCAGCTGGATGCGGTGCCGCCAGACGGGCAGCACCATGGCCTGGATGTGGTCGGGTGTGATGGCGTCGTAGCCACCGAGCCAGGCCCACGCCTTGGCCGCGGCCAATAGTGCCGTCGTGCCGCGGGGACTCACGCCGAGCTTGACCGACGGGCTGCGCCGGGTCGCCCGCGCCAGGTCGACGAGGTAGGCGAGCACATCGGCGCTGGCGGCAACGGATGCCACGGCCGCCTGGGCCGCGGCCAGTTGCGCGGCGCCGAGCACCGGCGTGACGCCGGCCGCCGAGAGATCGCGCGGGTTGAACCCGGCCGCATGCCGGCGCAGCACCTCGACTTCGAGGTCACGCTCCGGCACGTCGAGTACGAGCTTCAGCAGGAAGCGGTCGAGCTGGGCCTCCGGCAGCGTATAGGTGCCCTCGTACTCGATGGGGTTCATCGTCGCGGCAACGATGAACGGATCGGGCAGTGGCAGCGACAGCCCGTCGACGCTCACCTGGCGCTCCTCCATCGCTTCGAGCAGCGCGGACTGCGTCTTCGGAGGAGTGCGGTTGATCTCGTCGGCCAGCAGGATGTTGGTGAACACCGGCCCGCGGCGAAACTCGAATTCGCCGACCTTGGCGTCGTAGACGAGCGAGCCGGTGACGTCGCCCGGCATCAGGTCCGGCGTGAACTGCACACGCTTGGTGTCGAGGCTGAGCGCGTGGCTGAGCGAGCGCACCAGCAGTGTCTTCGCCACCCCAGGCACGCCCTCAAGCAGCACATGCCCGCGCGCCAGCAGCGCGATGATCAGGCCGGTGACGGCGCCGTCCTGGCCGACAACCGCTTTCCCCACCTCGGTACGCACCTGGGCGAGGGCCTGGCGCAGATCGTCGGAGCTCGCCGTGCCGCCGGACGATGCAGCGTGGGACGGTGCGGCGTGGGACGCTGCGGAGGTCGGTGCTGGAGAGGTCATGTGTCCATTCTTCCGGTTGGGCGAGCGGATGCGCTGGTCTGGTTGGTCGCGGGTCTGTCTGTCGGAGGTCTAGGCGGTCATCGGTCTGTCGGTTGCTGCGGCGTGACGGATGCCTGGCCGGGGTCGGATATCTGGCCGGGGTCGGTCAGTCGTCTGGTGAGGCGTTCGAGTTCCTCCAGCTGGTCAGACAGGGTGACGAGCTCGCGGTCGGAGGCCGGTGTGGCTCCAACGAGAATGGTGCCGACGTCGGCAGGAGCGCGGCCGGTGAGGGCGGAAACGGCCCCGATCACCTCGCCCAGCGTGGCCGTTCTGGGCAGCCCGACGAGGGAGGCCAGTCGGCGTACCGTGCCAACGCGCAGGGAGTCGGCGGCCCGCAGCCGCGCAGAGTTGCGGGCGTACAGCCGCGCGCGACCTTCCATCGTTTCGCTCGCGGTGACGATGACGGGCAGGTTCTCCGCCACGAGCGCACCGAAGCGGCGCCCACGCCAGACGAAGGCAGCGAGAGCGGTGACCACCAGGAGCACCAGCACGGGGGTGACCCAGCCGGGGGTGAGTTCGCCGAGCGACGGCGGGCCGGTGGCTGGCACATCGGCGATGGTCGGCAGGTACCAGACCAGCGAATCGCTCTCGCCGAGCAGGCCGAGGGCGAGGGCGGCGTTGCCGTACTCGACGATGTGTTCGTTGTCGAAGACCTCTGTCGTTGCGACCAGGGTGAGGGAGCGCTCAGCGGCGGCATTGCCGTCCTGTGCGACGCCGGCCAGCACGACGGGCCCCTGCACCACAGAGTAGCGATCAGCGGAGCTCGGGAAACACCCGACGAAAGCGGATGCCGCGTCGGCAGCCCCGTTCGTAGTTGCTCCGGCAGTGACGCCGGCCAGCGACAACGTGCTGCCCCCGGGGGTGATGCTGCCTGCCCGCTCGGCCACAGGCACGTCGCACTCTGCCGCCAGCGTGTCTGCGTCGGACACCCCGCCGAAGCCGACGCCGGACGCCAAGGTCTGCAGCATGGTGAAATCCGGCGCGGCGATGACCAGCCGGGGCGCCAGGGTGCCGAGCTCTGAAAGCTGCTCTGCCGTGAGGTAAGCGGCCGGGTCGGAGAAGAAGATGGTGCTCGATTCGGAGGAGACGGCATCCGTCGCCTGCTCGAGGGTGTCGACGACCGTGACCGTGACGCCCTGGTTTCGCAGCACCTCGACCAGCGCCTTGCTGCCAGCCGGTGCCGGATTCGTGGCGCCGAGCGGCACGCCGGTTGTCCCGCTCCCGCCGGCAATGAGCGCGGCGACGATGGAGACCACGATGGCCACGATGCCGGCGAGTACCCAGAAGCCGGCCTTGCGGCTGAACGCACGCACGGTGAGCGTGGTCGACGGGGCGGCAGTCGCCGACGGGGCGACAGCAGTCGCGAGAGGGCCCGCCGTCACGAGTGCGCCGCCGAATCCGTGGTGGAACGCTCGTCGGAGGATGCGGAGGATGCGGAGGATGCGGTGGATGCGGACGATGCAGCGGATGCCATGGCGTCCACAAATGTCGGCTGGGCCGCACGCAGGCGCTCGTCCAGGGCAACCAGCGATCGGAACTCGGGTTCCGTGCCATCACGCCCGAGATAGCGAACGCCGTCGAAGACCGCGGCAGCGCCCTGCAACTCGTGATGCTCTGCGGGGAAGGCAGCGGCGGCGGTCAGGGCGAAATCGTGCGCCGTCGTGCCGGGGGAGACGACAACGATGGTGCGCGCCTGCAGTCCGCGCGCGATGGCGCGGAACATCTCTGCGCACGCCAGGCTCCAGTCGCCGGCGGCCGCCGCGGCCTGCGCGGCGCGACGCATGTCTGCGGCAGAGCGCCGATCGTCGTCGCCGAACAGTTCAGCGGCGAGCTGGCTGCGTCGGCGAAGGCGCGGCAGGCCGAAGATCAGAAAGGCCACGACCAGGATGCCGGCGAACAGCACCGTGAGGATCACGGGGATCCAGGCGCCGAGACCCTCCCCGCTCGGCAGCGTCAGCGACTGCAACCAGTCGAAGAAGCCCTGGGAGAGCGTGTCGAACCAGGTCGGCCTCGCCGCCGCATACTCGGGTTTGGCCAGCTCTTCCCGCAGAAGCTCCCTGGCGTCAGGGGCGTTCGGGTCGACGGGTATTGCCAGGACACCAATCATGCCCAGGGCGAACCAGGGGCAGCAGCGGTGGGCGAGACGTAGCCGGCCGGCGACGTGTACGGGTCGGCCGGATTGGCCCCGGCTGCCCGCTGCTCGACGAACCGCTGCAGGTCGAGGTCGAGGCCCTCCTTGCGCATCCGAAGGTCAATATAAATGAGCGCGGTCGTCGCCGACTGCACCACGGCGGCGACGGCCCCCAGCACGAGCGCCACGAACAGGATCAGCACGTAGAGAACGATGGACGGGATGTACGCGTCGAACGAGGCATTGGGGTCGACGAGCGACATCGCGACAGAGAACAACAGCGACAGCGGCGTGCTCACGACCTGGCTGACGACGTTGACGATCGCCGCCACCAGAAACTGCACGCCGAGCGTGCGCCAGAAATAGCCGATCGTCAGCGCCCACGACCGGCGAATCGCCGAGCGGATGCTGAGACGCTCCAACACAATGAGGCTCGGCACCAGGGAAGTGCGGGTGTAGAGCCAGGCCGCCAGGGCGATGAGTCCGAGCCCGCCGATGATGCCGACGACCACGGCAATGGCAACACCGATGCCGCCGGCCATGGCGAGCAGCGCGATGCCGCCAGCCAGGATGCCGATGGCGATCAACAGCGCGAATGACAGGATCAGCGTCCAGCCGACCAACGGCCACAGTCGCTTGCCAGCGGCCCGCCACAGGGGGCCGAGCTTCAGCTTCTCCCCAAGCGTCGCCCTGGCGACCTCCATCACGATGACGCCCTGGAGCAGGGCGGAGGCAATGACAGAGAGGAGGACGGGAATGATGGCCGACACCACGATCATGGCCATGGATCCGGCTTCGACGGCGTCACGCTCGTCGAGTGGAGCGGCGTCGATGCGGCTGACGGCAAAGAAGGTGGCCAGCCCGATCACGATGAGCGACACCAGGGTGATGATGCCCTGCACAAGCAGTGCGCTACCGAAGGTGGCCTTCGGGTTGCGCTTCAGCACCTGGAATGGCGCCCACAGCAGCGTGCCGAACCCGAGTGGGCGCAGCGGAATCAGTCCTGGCTTCGGCGGCGGGGTCCACCCTGGCTGCTGCTGGCCGTACTGCTGCCCATATTGCGGGACGTATGGCGACGCCGGGGGATACGACGCGGGCTGCGGCGCGCCCGCAGGCGGCAGATACTCCCCGTACTGGGGGGCTGCCGGCACGGTCGGTGGAACGACGGGGGGAACGCCCGCAGCATCTGCGGGCTGGCCATCCGTCGGTGGTTGCCAGTTCTGTGCGTCTGTCACGTACTCATGCTGGCATATTCGTGGCGCAGAATCCGGTGGACGCGGCTAGGCTCTGCCTACTCGACTACTCTTATGCCAAGAATGGTCGCCGACCACGCGCTTGTCGCGTGCGGCTCAGGGAAACGGATCTATGAACGCTCGTATTTTGGTAGTCGATGACGACACCGCTCTGGCAGAGATGATTGGCATCGTCCTGCAGAGTGAAGGCTTCGACGCGCTCTTCTGCGCAGACGGCGGCAGCGCCCTCGAGGCATTCCGTGCGGCCAAGCCCGATCTCGTGCTGCTCGACCTGATGCTGCCCGGCCTCGACGGCATCGAAGTGTGCCGCCTGATCCGCGCAGAGTCCGGCACCCCCATCATCATGCTGACGGCCAGATCTGACACCACAGATGTCGTCAAGGGACTGGAGTCGGGCGCAGACGACTACATCGTCAAGCCGTTCAACCCCAAGGAACTCGTTGCCAGGATCAGGACCAGGCTGCGACCGGCCGCTGTCGAGACATCCGTCAACCTGCAGATCGGCGACCTCGTCGTCGACCCTGCCGGCCACGAGGTGACGCGTGGTGACCAGCGCATCAACCTGACGCCGCTCGAGTTCGACCTGCTGCTCGCGCTGGCGTCGAAGCCGCAACAGGTTTTCACCAGGGAAATGCTCCTCGAGCAGGTCTGGGGCTACCACTACAAAGCCGACACCAGGCTGGTCAACGTGCACGTACAGCGCCTCAGGGCGAAGGTCGAAGACGATCCGGACAGCCCCCGAATCGTGATGACGGTGCGCGGCGTTGGCTATCGGGCCGGCGCTGTCGTCTAGGACCTTGTGACTCTGCAGCACGAATCGAGCGGATTCCCCTTTACCCGGTCGACCTTCTGGCGTTCGTGGCGCTCCTGGCCGGCCATGTTCAGGGCGACCTGGCGGTCGTCGCTGCACTTCCGTACCGTCTCCGTCACCCTCGTGCTGTCTGGCGTTGCCATCGTGCTGGTTGGCGTCTACATGTCGATCAGTATCGGCAACGACCTGTTCCAGTCGCGCCTCAACCAGGTGCTCGCCGATTCCCACCGGGCGACCACCGCGGCACAGGGCCTGCTCGATTCATCGGATGCCGCCGACAAAGTGCAGGTGCAGTCGCTGCTCCGCACCACGCAAACCACCATCACCGCTGCGTCGTCGTCGAGCCTGATGGCGGTGTTCCGCGTGCCAGGCCAGGAGCCGTCAGTGGCAACCCCGCAGGACTTCTCCACCTTCGGGGAATCCCGCAGCGTGATTTCGGAGGAGCTGCGGACATCCGTTCAGGAGAACCCTGGCGAGCAGTTCTGGCAGTCGGTGACGCTGACGACGGCCGACGGGACGACGATCCCCGGCATCGTGGTCGGCTCCCAGCTCACGGTGCCCGTCGCCGGCAGCTACGAGCTGTACATCGGGTACAGCATGGCCGACGCGGAGAACACCCTGGCGTTCGTGCAGCGCACGCTCGTGATCGCCGACATCGTGCTTATCCTCCTCATCGGCGCCGTCACCTGGATCGTGGTCAGGTTCGTCGTCACACCGATCAGGGTTGCGGCGGAGACCAGCCAGAAACTGGCCTCCGGTGACCTGGAGGTGCGGATCCCAGAAAAGGGCGAAGACGTGATCGCCACGCTGGCGCGCTCGTTCAACGGGATGGCCGACAGCCTGCAAAGCCAGATCAAGGAGCTTGCAGAACTCTCCGAGGTGCAACAACGCTTCGTCTCCGACGTGTCACACGAGCTGCGCACGCCGCTGACCACGATTCGTCTGGCCGGTGACGTGTTGTACGACCAGCGGATGACGTTCCCCCCGGCCACCCGGAGAACCACAGAGTTGCTGCACACCCAGGTGCAACGCTTCGAGGGGCTCCTCGGTGACCTACTGGAGATCAGCCGCTACGACGCCGGATCTGTGCAGCTGGAGACAGAGCCGACCAACCTGGTCCACCTCGCGGAAGACGCCATCGACAGCATGCGCACCCTGGCAGAGTCGAAGGGCAGCGACCTGCGCTTCGTGGCTCCTGGCGGGCATCTGAACGCAGAAGTCGACCCGCGTCGCATCCGTCGCATCCTGCTGAACCTGATCGGCAACGCCATCGAGCACGGGGAAGGACGGCCGATCGTGGTGTCTGTCGACAGCAACCAGAGTGCTGTCGCGCTGTCGGTGCGTGACTACGGGCTCGGCATGGACGAGTCCGACGTCTCTCACGTCTTCGACAGGTTCTGGCGCGCAGACCCCTCCAGGCAGCGCACCATCGGCGGCACGGGTCTCGGCCTGGCCATTTCACGCGGCGACGCGATTGCCCACTCCGGCCGACTGGACGTCTGGTCGAAGCCGGGCGTCGGCTCCTGCTTCCGGCTCACGGTGCCCAGGGTGGCCCACGGAATCATCGCGAAATCCCCACTACCGCTTCCACCGGAGGACGCCGACACGCGGCTCGGAGGTAATCCCATTGTCTAGAAAATCGGCATCCGCTGCCGTTATCGCCGGCATCGGCATGATCGCGGTGCTGCTCACTGCCTGCACGGGCATTCCGCGCGATGGTGGCGTGCACCAGGGCCAGGTGATCGAGGCCGGCGACAGCCCAGCCCCCGTCTTCCTGCCGCAGCGACCGCAGAAGGACGCCACGCAGGAGGAGATCCTGCGCGGCTTCATCGACGCGGCCTCCAGCCCTGAGAACAAGTACGCGATCGCGCGCGAATTCCTCACGCCAGCTTTCAACGAGGCCTGGGAACCGGACGCCGGCGTCACCGTCGACGAGGGCGACCGCGAGGCCGTCGCCATCGACGCGCAATCGATCATGCTGTCGATCATCCCCCTAGCGGATGTCGACGCCAGCGGTGAATTCACCGAGGGCGACACGGTCACCCCGGTGCCGCTGCGCTACCAGTTCGAGCAGGTCGACGGGCAGTGGCGCATCAGCCAGGCACCGAACGGCACGATCATCGACTTCAACACCTTCTCCGACGTGTTCAGCGCGCAGGAACTGTACTTCTACGACCCGACCTTCAGCTACCTGGTGCCTGACCAACGCTGGTACCCGCGCGGCGCGACCACGCCGACCCGTATCGTGAAGGGCGTGCTCGCCGGGCCGAGCGCGTGGCTCGACGGTGCCGTCACCAGCGCGTTCCCGCAGGGCACAGAACTGACAGCGGATGCCGTGCAGGTGGTCTCGAACGACGCCAAGGTCGACCTGAACGCCGAGGCCCTGAACGCCGACCGGATCACCCTGCAGCGCATGAAGGCCCAGCTGGCGACGAGCCTGCCGACTGGGATCTCCGTGACGGTCACCATCAACCAGAATCCGCAGGACATCGGCGACCTGGTCACGTCGCCGCCCATCGTCAACCAGCGGGTTGACGCACGCGCCCTCATCCTGCGTGATGGCGAATTCGGGTTCCTCGCGGCAACCGGCCAATCGATCACGCCGATTGCCGGGCTGTCAGATTCCGTGGCGGCGCTGAACCCCACCGCCGTTGCCCTGTCGGCCAGGCAGACTGTCGCCGCTGCACTGACGGCAGGGGGAGTCTATGGGGTGCGGCTCGGCGACGCCCCTGTGCTGCTCGACGGACGCCCAGGCCTCGTCGCGCCCTCGGTCGACACCTCCGGCTACGTCTGGACCGCCCAGGGCGCCAGCCCGTCAACGCTCAACGTGACGAACACATCCGGCGACTCTGTGGTGCTGCAGACCCCGTGGCCTGAGGCATCGAGCATCCGTACCCTGCAGGTGTCGCGGGACGGCACGCGCCTCATCGCGCTCCTCGGGTCTGGCACAGACGACACCCGCTTCGTTGTCGTCGGCATCACGCGCGAGGGCACGGTTCCGGTGAGTCTCGGCGACCCGCTCGACCTGACAGCGACCACAGGAACGCCATTGGACGCGACCTGGATCGACGAGCTCACCGTCGCCTCCCTCACGAGGCTGCCCACCGGCGAAGAGCGCATCATCGCTCAGCGGATCGGCGGCACGAGCTCGGTGCTCGAGGCTGCACCGACCAGCGTCTCGATCACGGGCGGCAACTCGCTCCGTGACGTGAAGGCGCTGTCGTCCACTGGCGGACTCCAGGTGCGGCGCGGTGCCGGTTGGCAGGAGCGCGTCGACAGCGTGGTGCTGGTCGGCACGCAGCAGGGGACGGGCTAGGCCAGGACACGGGCTAGACCAGGGCTCGAACTCGGGGACGATCCGGCCTCCTCCACAGCAGGCAGCCGCGGCGGGATACGCCCCGATCGAACCCTGCACGGGAGCGCGGTGTGCCGACGGAGCAGCGTTGACTCATGAACAGTCCTCGAGCTGAGGGCGGCCCCACGCTGCGCGATGCTGTTCGCCATGCCGTGCGGGACGCACTGTCGGTGTTCTTCCCCACGATGTGCAGCGGCTGCGGGGCCGACGATGCCGCGCTGTGCGCCGCCTGCCGCATCGCACTCCGCCCCAGCGTGCACCTCGTACGTCGCGACGGCTTCGTCGTGTGGATCTCCCTCGAGTACGCGGGCGTCGCTCGCAGCGTCATCGCGGCCTACAAAGACGGTGGGCGAACGGATGCCGCCGGCGCGCTCGCCGCGGCCCTCCGTCCGGCGCTCGCGGCGGCGCTGGCCGCGGCACCCCTGCAGGCTGGAGTTCGGGCTGCAGTGAGCTCGAGCGCTCAGGCCAACGGCCCGCCGGCGGGGGTTGAGCTGGTCACCATCCCCTCCGCGGCATCCGCCTGGCGAAGCCGCGGCTACCACCCGGTCAACCTGCTCGTCGCCCGGTGCGGACTTCGGCCGCCAGGGCGCCTGCTGAGGCTCGTCGAGGACACCGTGGACCAGGTGGGCCTGACACGACGCGAGCGAGCCGAGAACAAGCACGGGTCGATGCGCGCAGTCGGGCGGCTTGACGGCCGCGAATTCCTCATCGTTGACGACATTGTCACGACAGGAGCCAGCATTCGAGAAGCAATTCGCGCGCTGACCGCGGCGGGCGGAGTCGTTGTCGGTGTGTCGGCGCTCGCCGAGACGCCCCGTCGTTACGGGGCAGAATCGGCTTCATAGAATACTCATCGGCGAAAGCTGTGACATCTGACTTGGGCCACAGTACGGTGGAGGAAAGGCATAAACAATCGCCCGGAATCTGGGCGGTTGGCCCTGATCTGGAGGTCGTCATGGAAACTAACATCGTCGGACGCAACCTGGAGATCACTGATCGATTCCGTGAATACGCCACGGAAAAAGCCGGCAAGGTCGAGAGCCTCGCTGACAAGGCATTGGTCCTCGAGATTAAAGTCAGTCGCCAGGAGAAGAACGGTTCATCTGGCTCAGACCGAGTGGAACTCACACTCATCGGCAAGGGCCCGCTGGTGCGGGCTGAAGCAGAAGGCTCCGACAAGTTCGCTGCCTTCGACGTTGCGCTTGGACGTCTCCTTGAACGGATTCGCCGCGCAAAGGACCGCAAGAAGGTGCACCGTGGTGGTGCCCACCGTCCAACGTCACTGCACGAAGCATCCACTCAGGGGTTCAGCAACGTGGATATCACTCCCGCTGCCCCCGAGGTACTTGAACGAGTGCGCACGGGTGCGATTCCCATCGTGACGAGCGAGGAATCGGATCAGGAGTCCGACGAGGTGTACTCGCCCATCGTCATCCGTAAGAAGGTGTTCGCATCGGCGCCGATGACCGTCGACGACGCGCTCTACTTCATGGAGCTTGTCGGTCACGATTTCTACCTTTTCCAGGACTCGGAGACCAACCGGCCGAGCGTGGTCTACCGGCGTAAGGGCTGGGACTACGGCGTCATCGGTCTGGCCACCGAGTCTGAAGTCCTCCTAGAGGCCTAACAGCCCCGAGGCGACATGAGCTCGGTCGCCGGCTGCCACATGTCGCAGCCGGCGACCGAGTAGCATTGCTATAGTTGCCGCCTACGTCGGCGCGCTGTTTCGACAGCAGAACAAAGGCGTCCGACAGGACGACAGGCGTGTGCATGCGCCGTGACGACTACTGGAGTGCATTCGTGGCCTCAATTCTTGAAAAAGTTCTTCGTGTTGGTGAAGGGCGTACCCTTCGTCGCCTGGAGAACTACGCCAAAGCGATCAACGCCTTGGAAGACGACTTCACAGAACTCAGCGATGAGGAACTGAAGAACGAGACGGTCGCGCTTCGCGAGCGTTATTCCAACGGTGAATCGCTCGACGACCTGCTGCCTGAGGCCTTTGCGGCCGTCAGGGAAGCATCCGTTCGTACCCTGGGCCTTCGTCACTTCGACGTGCAGCTCATGGGTGGCGCGGCGCTGCACCTCGGAAACATCGCCGAGATGAAGACCGGTGAGGGCAAGACCCTCGTCGCGACGACCGCCGCATACCTGAACGCCATCACCAGCCGTGGTGTGCACGTGATCACGGTGAACGACTACCTGGCCAGCTACCAGAGCGAGCTCATGGGTCGCGTGTTCCGCGCGCTCGGCATGACCACCGGATGCATCATCTCCGGCCAGACCCCCGCGCAGCGCCGCGAAGAGTATGCCTGCGACATCACGTACGGCACGAACAACGAGTTCGGCTTCGACTACCTGCGCGACAACATGGCGTGGCAGGCACAGGACATGGTGCAGCGCGGTCACTACTTCGCCGTCGTTGACGAGGTCGACTCGATCCTGATCGACGAGGCCAGGACCCCGCTGATCATCTCTGGCCCGGCATCCGGTGAAGCCAACCGCTGGTTCAACGAATTCGCCAGCCTGGCCAAGCGCCTCGTGCTCGACGTCGACTTTGAGGTCGATGAGAAGAAGCGCACCGTCGGCGTACTCGAACCCGGTATCGAAAAGGTCGAGGACTACCTCGGCATCGACAACCTGTATGAGTCGGCCAACACCCCGCTCATCTCGTTCCTCAACAACGCCATCAAGGCCAACGCGCTGTTCAAGAAAGACAAGGACTACGTCGTGATGAACGGCGAAGTGCTGATCGTCGACGAGCACACCGGCCGCATCCTGATGGGCCGTCGCTACAACGAGGGCATCCACCAGGCGATCGAAGCCAAGGAAGGCGTCGCGGTCAAGGCCGAGAACCAGACCCTGGCCACCGTGACCCTGCAGAACTACTTCCGCCTGTACTCGAAGATCTCCGGCATGACCGGTACGGCCGAAACCGAAGCGGCCGAGTTCATGAGCACCTACAAGCTTGGTGTGGTGTCGATCCCGACCAACAAGCCCATGCAGCGCATCGACCAGCCAGACCTCGTCTACAAGAACGAAGAGGCGAAGTTCGGCCAGGTCGTCGAAGACATCCTCGAGCGTCACCAGAAGGGCCAGCCGGTTCTGGTTGGTACCACGAGCGTCGAGAAGAGCGAATACCTCTCCCGCCTGCTCGCCAAGAAGGGCGTGCGCCACGAGGTGCTGAACGCCAAGAACCACGCTCGTGAAGCAGCGATCGTCGCCCAGGCCGGGCGCCTCGGATCCGTCACCGTCGCCACCAACATGGCTGGTCGTGGAACCGACGTGATGCTCGGTGGCAACGCCGAGTTCCTCGCCGTCGCCGAGATGAACGCCAAGGGCTTCAGCCCCGTCGAGACGCCGGACGAGTACGAAGCTGCCTGGGACGACGTCTTCAAAACCGTGAAGGCCGGCGTGCAGGAAGAGGCCGACAAGGTCATCGAAGCCGGTGGCCTGTACGTGCTCGGTACTGAGCGTCACGAATCCCGCCGCATCGACAACCAGCTCCGTGGTCGCAGTGGCCGCCAGGGTGACCCTGGAGAGAGCCGCTTCTACCTCTCGCTCACCGACGACCTGATGCGCATGTTCAACGCGGGTGCTGCAGAGGCACTCATGGGCCGCCAGGGTGTGCCGGATGACATGGCGATTGAATCCAAGGTCGTCAGCCGCGCCATCCGCAGCGCCCAGGCGCAGGTGGAAGGCCGCAACGCCGAGATCCGCAAGAACGTTCTGAAGTACGACGACGTGCTGAACCGCCAGCGCGAAGCGATCTACAGCGACCGCCGTCACATCCTCGAGGGCGACGACCTGCACGAGCGCACACAGAAGTTCCTCGAAGATGTCATCGACGAGGTGCTCGAGGTGCACACCGGCGAGGGCAACGGCGACGACTGGGACTTCGACGCACTCTGGACAGAGCTGAAGACGCTGTACCCGGTAGGCATCACTATCGACGAGGTCATCTCAGAGGCCGGCAACAAGGGCAAGATCAACCGCGCGTTCATGCGTCGCGAGATTCTCTCCGATGCCAAGGTCGCGTACCAGCGCCGTGAAGAGTCGCTCGGATCTCCCGCCATGCGAGAGCTTGAGCGTCGTGTTGTGCTGTCGGTCATCGACCGTCGCTGGCGCGACCACCTCTACGAAATGGACTACCTGAAGGACGGCATCGGCCTGCGTGCGATGGCCCAGCGCGATCCGCTGGTCGAGTACCAGCGCGAAGGCTTCGCCATGTTCCAGCAGATGATGGGCCAGATCCGCGAGGAGACCGTCGGGTTCCTGTTCAACCTAGACGTCGAAGTGACCCAGGGCGCCGGCGAGGTCAAGGGACCGATCGTCGAAGCCAAGGGCCTCACGCCGGCCGAGCAGGCTGACGCGAAGCTCAGCTACACGGCACCGAGCGATTCGGGCGGAGTCGAGGTGCGCAACCAGCGCGGCCAGATCCAGCAGGCCGCAACGGACCGCGCTCGTCGCGCAGCCGCCACCACCGCAGCAGCACCGGAGGCTGAGGCTCCCGCCGCGGCTGCCGGCCCTGCACCGCGTGGCAGCTTCGGCCAGCGCCCCGCCGGCGCTGCTCCGACGGCAGCTCCTGTGAACCGCGCCGAGCGCCGCGCGAAAAAGAAGTAGCTTCACCAACCAGACGATGCCCCGGCCTACTCGGCCGGGGCATCGTGCTTTCTGCGGCGTGGTTTATGCGGACGGGGCACTCAGAGAACGTTGATGGCGCTGGCCCGCCAGCGATTGTCGAGTCCTTCGAGCCTGATCGCCACCGCGCGGGCGCGTACCTTCGTGTGCACCATGACCACGGCCTCGATGACCCCGTCGCGTGGCTCGGTGATGAGGATCCTCCCGATGGACAGCGACGGGCGCTGCGCACTCTGGCCTTTGACGGCCCGAGCTCTCGCCGAGAGCACTACTCGCTTCAGGAGGTGTCTGTAGACGTCATCACTCACCCACCTGGCCAACTGGTCCAGCTCCCTCGCGCCAGCCAGAACCTCGATCACACTGCGCGTGAGGTTGATCAGGAGTGGTTCGGGATCTGGCAGCTCCCGTCGACTGCTGGGCTGGACTCCGAAGAAGTCCGCGTCATGAAATCCGTCCTGGCCCGGCCGTACGGGGAGTGATGGCATGTCTCCTCCGATGAGTGGAATATTCGACCCCCCAATGGGGGTCGAACGCATGGCAGAAACTCAACCAGTAGAGTCATGGCGATGTCTAGCGCTTATAAAGCCTGTGGAGAATCTCAGCGCGGCGCGGCGGCGCCGACTAGTTTCGGCTTGTGCGCTGGGACAATCTCTTTGACGACCTTGAGGGTCAGCTGGAGCAGGAGCTGCGCGCCGAAGAGGTCGATCTTCGGGCGGAGGAAGAACGCCTACGCCTGGGGCGGCTGTCGCTGCGCGATCGGCTGATCAGCCTGTCGAACGCCGGGAGGGGGCCGTCTCCCGTGACGCTCACGCTGGTTCTGGCCTCCGGCACCACGCTCACCGTGCGGCCGGTGACCTTCGGCAAGGACTGGGTAGCGGCAGACCTGGCGGAGTCAGGAGGCGCCCAGTGCGTCATCCCATTCACATGGATCTCCGGCGTCATTCTCACCCGGTCACAGGTGGATGCTTCGCTGAATCCGCCGGTGGAATCGGCCTCTCGCGTCATTGACCGGATCGGCTTTCCGTTCGTGCTGCGTGACCTGTGTCGGCGCAGGAAAAGCGTCGAACTGCACACCACCGACGGAATCGTCACCGGCACGATCGATCGCGTTGGACGCGACCACCTTGACCTGGCCGTGCACGCACCTGGCACGGTGCGTCGGTCGCGCGAGGTGCTGCACTACCGGGTCGTGCCCCTGGCGCAGGTGCAGCAGATCCGCGTGTACTGAGGCCCGCTTGTACTGAAACTCACCTTGTACTGAAACTCACCTTGTACTGAAACTCACGGAGAGGCGAGCGGTCAGCTCTCTGGGCGAATGATCGTGCCGCCGGAGAGCTCTGGGATGTTGGCGTAATCCGACTGCTCCCAGAGCGAGATGCGCCTGGCCTCTTCGTACTTCGCCTCGATGAACGACTCCAGCACGACTCGCTCAATGCGCCAGCTGCCTGCAGCGTTGAGCCTGATCGCCGGCAACTCCCCAGTGCGCACCAGCTCAAGCGCCTCAGCGGCCGTGATGCTGAGGACTTCCGCGGTGTCGGCCAAGGTCAGGAAGCGGCCGAGGGCATCGGGGGAGGCGGAAACTGTCATGTCTGATTATCCGTCGCGCCGACCGTGTGGGAACGGGTTGTGGATAACTTTCACGGGCTGGGCGGGAGAGAGCGACCATAGAGTGCGCCCAAAAAATAGTGCACAGGCGCAAGACAGTCAGCACGCACGCAGCAGAGCACACCAACGCGACGGAGGTGGACCGTGGGGGCAGGGCAGGACGCGGGGACACGCAAGCGAATCTGGTTCGACCCTCGATTTGCCATCGGGCTGGTGCTCGTCGTGGCCTCCATCATCGGGGTGTGGCTCCTGGTGTCCGGCGCAGAGCGCTCGACCGCCGTGTATGCAGCCCGGCAGGCTCTGATGGTGGGAGACCGCGTCGAATCGTCGGACTTCGTCCTCGCCCAGGTGCGATTCGACGACGCCGTCAGCCTGTACGTGACACCGGACAGCCTTCCTCAGGACGGGCTCGTGGTCACGCGCAGTATCGCCGCGGGAGAACTGATCCCGGCGTCGGCTGTCGGGACGGAAGCCGGGGCATCCGTCACGAGCATCGTCGTCGACATCGCGGGGAAGCTGCCTGAAAGCGTCAGCCCGGGCACCGTCGTCGACATCTGGAGCGCCAGGGAAACGGAAAACGGCGTGTTCGGGCCGCCGGCGGTTCTCGTGGGTGAGGCATCCGTTGTGCGCATCGTCGAGTCGACCGGGTTCATCGCAGACAGCACAGGGCAGGCCGTCGAGGTGCTGATTCCGAAGGGCAAGGTCGCCGCGGTGCTTGAATCGCAGGCGAATGCCGACTCCTTGGCACTGGTTCCGGTCAACCAGGCGATCGGCGGCTAACCGTGGTGGCGCTCGCGCTATCGCTCGACCGGCGAACCGAAGACCGGCTGCTTGCCGACATGATCGAACACGGCCACACGATTCTCGCCCGCGTGATGAGTGCCAGGGAGATGCTGGCCGCACTCCCGGTCTACGCACCGGATGCCATCGTGGTCGGCGCCGCACGGGCAACGCTGAACGCGGAGCTGATCGCCGGCTGCGACCACCACGGCGTGCGCATCGTTGCTGTCGCGAATTCCGACCTGGAACGACGCCACGCGGCATCGCTCGGGCTGTACGAGGTCGTGGATGAAACGGCGACGTGGTCCGACATCGAGGCGCTCATCCTCGGCGGCATCGACGTGCCGACACGGATCGGGAACGCGGACCATCGCACCGCATCCTCGCTGCATGCCGGATCGGTGATCGCGGTCTGGGGCCCGGCCGGCGCTCCTGGCCGCACGACGATCGCCATCACCATCGCGGCGGAGATCGCGGCGGCCGGGCACACCGTGGTGCTGGCCGACGTTGACACGTACAGCGGATCGGTGGCGCCGACGCTCGGGATGCTCGATGAAGCGCCCGGCTTCGCTGCGGCGTGCAGGCTCGCTGGTGCAGACGCCCTCAATCGTGCAGAGCTGGAACGGATAGCGCAGCGATACAACTCGCCGCATGGCGCGTTCTGGGTGCTCACAGGGATCGGCCGGCCATCGCGCTGGCCAGAGCTGTCGGGCGACAGGGTGACGAAAACGATCCAGGCCCTGCGCGACTGGGTTGACTACGTGGTCATCGACACCGGCTTCAACCTCGAATCCGACGAGGAGATCTCGAGCGACCTCTTCACCCCGCGACGCAACGCGGCAACGGTGAGCGCACTCGCCCAGGCCGACCACGTTGTGGCATGCGGGCTGGCCGATCCGGTTGGGATGGCGCGCTTTCTCCGCTCCTGGGTGGAACTGGCCGATGTGCTGAGCACCGAACGAGTGAGTGTGTTCATGAACAAGGTGCGGGCCAGCGCCATCGGCATGGACCCGCGCGCACAGGTCAGCGCCACGCTCCGGCGGTTTGGTGGCATCGAGCACGCCGTGCTCATTCCACATGACCAGAATGGTGTCGATGCAGCCGTGCTGACCGGCCGCACCCTGCGGGACGCATCACCCAAGTCGCCCGCGCGTGCGCGCATCCGCCAGTTCGTGAATGAGGAGCTGCTGATCGCGCCGATTCCCGCCGCCCGGAAACGGCGAAAGCGCTCTGAACGGATGTGGGGCGTGCGCAGAGCCACCCGTGGCTGATCTAGGCTGTGAACGTGTCGACGCTTAGTGATCTCGTACTTGCCCAGGGCCGCAGCAGCGCGGAAGACGTCGATTGGCTGCATATGCTCGTCGCCGACGGACAGCTGCTGGCCGATCTTGCTTTCGCCGATATCGTCGTGTGGGTTCCCACGGACGAAGGCAGCTTCGTCGCCGTGGCTCACGCCAGGCCCTCCAGCGCCGCAACGCTGTTCTACCGCGACTTTGTGGGCCAGAGCATCAAGGCTGAGTGGCGGAAGCAGGTCACAGAGGCCTTCGAGACCGCGAAGATCGTCGATACGACGGCCCCCGACTGGTATGAGGAGACTCCGACGCGCGTGCGGGCCATTCCGGTCATGCGCCGCCTGAGCCCTGCAGGTCCCCAGATCACCGATGCTCCAATCGCAGTGTTGACCAGGCACACGAACCTCAGCGAGGCTCGCACCCCGAGCCGCCAGGAGCTGACCTTCAACGACTGCGCGAACGACCTGTTCGCCATGATCGCCTCCGGCGACTTCCCCGACCTCGGAGCACCGACCGGCCCGCGCCGCGGGGCTCCGCGCGCCTCAGACGGCCTGCTCAGGCTCGACGTCGACGGGACCACCACATTCGCCAGCCCGAATGCCCTCTCCGCGTTCAACCGGATGGGCTTCGCTGACGAACTCGAGGGCGAGTCGCTGGCCGAGGTCACCACTCGACTGATTCCCGGCAAGGCCGTCGTTGACGAGTCGTTGCCGCTCGTGGTCACCGGCCGTGCGCCGTGGCGCACCGACATTGAGGCCAGGGGAGTGACGGTGTCGCTCCGCGCCATCCCGATCAGGGAGCGCGGGTCGCGGATTGGCGCCATCGTGCTGTGCCGCGATGTCACAGAGCTCCGCCACCAGGAACGCGAGCTCATCACCAAGGATGCGACGATCCGCGAGATCCACCACCGGGTGAAGAACAACCTGCAGACCGTCGCATCGCTGTTGCGCATCCAGGCCAGGCGCACGCACTCCGAAACCGCCAGGGAAGCGCTCACGCAGGCAATGCGTCGGGTCGCGGCCATCGCCGTTGTGCACGACACCCTGTCTGAAGGCCTCAGCCAGAGCGTGGACTTCGACGCCGTGTTCGACCGGGTGCTGCTTTTGGTCGCCGAGGTCGCATCCGCTCACAACACCACAGCCCACCCGCGGCTGACCGGCAGCTTCGGCACACTGCCGAGCGCCTTTGCCACGCCGCTGGCGCTCGCACTCACCGAACTCGTCACCAACGCCGTCGAACACGGTCTGGCCGGGCGCGAGGGTGAGGTCATCATCGAGGCGACCCGCAGCGAGGAGATGCTGACGGTCACCGTGAAGGACAACGGAACCGGCCTGCCAGAGGGCAAGGTGGGTTCAGGTCTCGGCACGCAGATCGTGCGCACCCTGATCCAGGGTGAACTGAGCGGCACCATCGACTGGCACACGATCATGGGAAGCGGCACCGAAGTGACGATCGAGATTCCGCTCCGGTACATCCACGAGCGCTAAGCGCTCACCGCTTAACAAGCAAATGCCGGCACCCAGTGGGTGCCGGCATTTGAAAAGCTCGGGTTAAGAAGCGCGGCGTGCGCGAGCGGCACGTCGTTTGAGTGCTCGTCGCTCGTCTTCGCTGAGTCCACCCCATACGCCGGAGTCCTGACCGGTCTCAAGTGCGTACTGGAGGCAAACTTCGGTGACGTTGCAACGCGCGCACACCGACTTTGCCTTTTCAATCTGGTCTACAGCCGGGCCAGTGTTGCCTACCGGGAAGAAAAGCTCCGGGTCAGCTGTCAGGCATGCCGCTTTGTCGCGCCAATCCATGGTGATGTGCTCCTTTGTTGCGTGGGTGCGTGGCCGAATTGGCCTAAATGCGGGGGATGGCAGCTGCAGGAATATTTCGGATCTACGTATTGAGATCTGCCCACGTCCCTGTGAGCGTCAACTGCGCCTCAAATATGGTCCCATAATGGTTGAATCAAATCAATAGTTTTGTATGGGATATCCCTGTGAAAAAATCGTCTGAAGACTTCTCCTCGACCGATCCGGCCCCCGCCGGCCGCCCTCGACCACTCGCGCTGAAGCTCCTTTTCGTTCTCGTGAGCGCAGAGGCGCTGCTGCTGTGGGCTGTCACGATCTGGCAGATCATCGAGCTTTTGACCGACACGCCGGCCTCCATGCCGAGCGCCATCGCCATTCTGGTGCTCCTGCTCATTGCGGCGATCTGGGTGAGCGCCATCGCGCTGAACGTGTTGCGGCACCGATCCTGGATCAGGGGAGCGGCCGTCACCTGGCAGCTCGTGCAGATTGCCGTGGCCCTCGGGGCCTTCCAGGGGATGTACGCCAGGCCGGACATCGGCTGGGCGCTGCTGCTTCCCTCCATCGTCGTGATCGTGTTGCTCTTCGTGCCGAGCGTGATGGCCGCAACGGGTGCAGAGCGCGACCAGCACCGCGACTAGCCAGACCAGCGAGACCAGCGAGACCAGCGCGACCAGCGCGCGGCAGCGACCGAACGCGACGGTGCGGAATACCCGGTGCAGAGAGCGTGTTGCACAAGCATCGGTTGTCATATCACGCAACCTGATTGGTAATCGAGCGTCTAGCCGCGCACTATTGAGGAATCATGACTCTTTCTTCCACCGGTACGTCTTCCACCGGTACCCTGCACGCGTCACCCGCCGTGGTCGACGCTGCCCGCGAGAGCTGGGCCGCCTGGAGGGCGCACCGCCTCAGCAGCGTCGTCGCCCCGACCGGCAACCTCTCACTCGTGGAGACCCGCTGGTTCGACAGTGAAACGGATGCCGCAGCCGTGCCAAGCGCTGAAGCCGTGCTGGCAGCGCTGCCAGCCGAACAGGCCGCTACGACGACGGTCACGGAACTCACCCGCGTGAACATCGCCACGGGGGAGCCGGAGCACGGCATCCGCTTGTGGGATGCGGCCTCTGATTCCATCCGCAACTTCGAGACGATCACGGGCTTCGACTTCGACCAGAGCTGGGTGATTGAGGCGACCTTCACCCCCGTCGACTCCGGCCGCACCGTTCCCTTCGAGCACATCAGGGACAACGGCGGAACGCGTGACCTCGTCGTGCCAGGCGACATCACCTTCACGAGGGATGGCGTCGACTACAGCTTCAGCGCCTTCGACGATGGCGGCACCCTCCTGCTCGTCTTCGGCGATGCAACGAACGGCGCAGCAGGCGACAACGGCAGCTACGAGGCCGGCCGTTTCCTGTTCGTGCGCCGCTCCGATGAGTCCAACACCGGTGACTCCAGCGCCGATGAGTCCAACACCAGCGGCAGCAGCACCGTCATCCTCGACTTCAACCAGGCCTTCGTGCCGCCGTGCGGATTTTCGATTCACTACAACTGTCCACTGCCACCGCGGAACAATCGCTTTGCTTTCGCTGTTGAGGCAGGGGAGAAGGTTGTTGTCTTCCGCGGTGGCTACTCCCTGTACTGAGGTTTCGGCTGTCTGTACACCCCATAGCTACCCCGCATTACCTCTGGCTCACTGACGTTCAACGTTGGTGCTGCCATGCCAGTCTCGCTGCGTCGCCTCGTTCGGTGAGAACGATCGCCGCTCAGCAACACCGTCCGCCAACCCCACGGTTCAGGAGAACTCTGTGAAAAAAACCATGACAGCCGCGCTTGCCGCCACAGTAATTGCAACGCTTGCACTTGCTGGCTGCGCACCGGCGTCCTCTGGCTCTTCGTCAGCGGCCAGCACCATTGAAATCGGTTCGCTCTACGAGCCACAGAACCTCGACAACACCGCCGGCGGCGGGCAGGGCATCACGGAGGCCTTCAACGGCAACGTGTACGAGGGTCTGTTCAAGCTGACGGATGACGGCGCCGTCGAACCGCTGCTGGCCACCGACTACACGCTGAGCGACGACGGCCTGAGCTACACGTTCACGCTGCAGGATGGTGTCACGTTCCACTCCGGCAAGGCGCTCACCAGCGCCGACGTGAAGTCGAGCATTGAGAAGGTCACCGCAGAGGACTCCCAGTCGGCACGCAAGTCGAGCCTGAAGCCCATCGCCGACATCCAGACGCCTGATGACCAGACCGTTGTCATCACCCTCTCGAGCAAGTCGATCTCACTGCCGTACCTGCTCAGCTACGTGTGGATCATCAACAGTGACGCCACCGACCTGCAGACCTCCGAAGACGGCACAGGCCCGTACACGCTCGGCGACTGGAAGCGTGGCAGCTCACTCAGCCTTGAGGCCTCCGACTCGTACTGGGGAGACAAGGCGAAGAGCGACGAGGTCGTCTTCAACTACTTCACGGATGCCACAGCGCTCGGCAACGCACTCCTCACCAACCAGGTCGACATCGTCACGAGCGTGCAGAGCCCTGACTCGCTCGCGCAGTTCGAAGACAACGCTGACTTCACCGTGAACGACGGCAACTCCACCACCAAGGAGATCCTCGCGTTCAACGACCGCGTCGCCCCGTTCGACAACGTGGACGTGCGCAAGGCGCTCTACTCAGCCATCGACCGCGAGAAGCTGCTGAACTCCATCTGGGGCGACTACGGCACCCTGATCGGTTCCATGGTTCCGCCGACCGACCCCTGGTACGAAGACTTGAGCGACGTGAACCCGTACGACGTTGACCTCGCACAGTCGTTGCTCGCCAAGGCCGGCTACGCCGACGGTTTCGAGTTCACCCTCGACACCCCGACGTATGACCCGCACCCCGCCGTTGCCGAGTTCGTGAAGAGCGAGCTCGCCAAGGTCGGCGTCACGGTGAACATCAACCCGATCACCTCAGACGAGTGGTACACCAAGGTGTTCAAGGAGCAGGCCTTCGAGGCGACGCTGCAGGAGCACGTGAACGACCGCGACGTGGTCTGGTACGGCAACCCGGACTTCTACTGGGGCTACAACAACCCCGACGTGACCCAGTGGGTCTCTGAGGCCGAGCAGGCGTCATCCGTTGAAGAGCAGACCGACAAGTTGAAGCTCGTCAACGAGCAGATTGCAGCGGATGCCGCCAGCGTCTGGCTGTACCTGTACCCGCAGATCGTGGTGGCCGCGAGCGACCTGACCGGGTACCCGGTCAACGGGCTCAACTCGCAGTTCTACGTGTACGACATCGAAGCGAAGTAACCACAGGCGAGTCCTGTGCCGACTCGGTGCATAACTCCTGCATTGCGACGCATCGCGCGTCGGTTGCCGCGGAATTCCGCGGCAGCCGGAACCGCGCGGGCTGTATTGCAGGAGTTATGCACCATTCGTCTTGGCACACCTGAACCATCGATACACATGACTGAAGTAGCCTGAAACTGTAATGACCACTTATCTGCTGCGCCGCTTTGCCTTCCTGGTGCTCTCGCTGGTGCTCGCCATGGTCGTACTGTTTGTGCTGCTGCGACTGCTGCCAGGCGACCCCGCGAACGCGCTGCTCTCGGTGAATGCCACCCCTGAGCAAATCGCCGCCGCGCAGGAGCAGGTCGGGTCGAACCTGCCGCTCTGGCAGCAGTTCACCACCTGGTTCGGCGAGATCGTCACGCTGAACCTTGGCAATTCGTTCGTCTCATCGCTGCCCGTCGGCCCCGAGATCATGTCGCGGCTGGCCGTGACGATTCCGCTGACGCTCATCTCCTTCAGCCTCGCCCTGGTGCTGTCACTCTTCGTCGGCTTCATCGCGGCATGGAAAGCACGCACCTGGTACGGGTCAGCCCTCTCCGCCATCTCGCAACTGGGCGTTGCCGTTCCGGCGTTCTGGGTCGGCATCCTGCTGGTGAGCGTGTTCTCGGTGAACCTGCGCCTGTTCCCGTCCGGCGGGTTCCCGCGTGACGACTGGGCAGACCCCGCCGACGCGCTGCACTCGCTCGCGCTGCCGGTGATCACCATCACCATCGTGATGACCGCCTCCATCTCGCGCTACGTGCGCTCCGCCACGCTCGATGTGCTCGGCAGCGACTACATCCGGAATGCTCGGGCGCTCGGTTCGCCGTTTCGGAGCGCAATGTGGCGCCACGGGCTGCGGAACGGCTCTGTGCCCGTCATCTCGATCCTGGGAATTGAACTGGCCACCACCTTCCTCGGCGCCGTCGTCATTGAAAGTGTCTTCACCTTGCCTGGCCTCGGCAGCATGCTGCTGAAGGCCATCGCCCAGCATGACTACCCGAATATCCAGGGCATCCTGCTCGTCAGCACCGTCGCCGTGCTGCTGATCGGCTTCGTCACCGACATCATCCAGCGGCTGGTCGACCCGCGCCTCCGCACCAGCGTGGCGGTGAATCGCTGATGACTGCCGTCACGCCCACAGAGGCGTCACCCGAGACCCGGACGGGTGCCGCCTCGGCCCTCGTGCGCCGCCGCACCTCGCGCTCCGTGACACTGACCATCGGCCTGGTGCTCGTTGGCATCATCGTGCTGATGGCGCTCGCCTCCCTCGTCTGGCTGCCGTATCCACCGGCGGACACCTCTGGCACCCGCCTCGAAGGGCCAAGCGCAGAACACTGGCTCGGCACAGACAAGCTCGGCCGCGACCTGATGACCCAGCTGATGATCGGCGCGAGGATCGCGCTCATCGTTGGGGCGGCATCCGTTGCCATTGCCGCCGTGATCGGGATTCTGCTCGGCCTGCTTGCCGCCTTCGCGACGAGCTGGCTCGATGACACGTTGTCGGCGCTACTCGACATCCTGATCGCGTTCCCCACCCTGCTGCTCGCGATGCTGATCGTGGCCGCGCAGGGGGCGTCGCTCTGGTCGGCGGTGCTCGCCATCGGCCTCGCGATGTCGGCGATCGTCGCCCGGCTGACCAGGGTGCTGGCCAAACGCGTGCTCGCAGAGCAGTACATCACCGCCGCCCGCACGTCGGGTACCGGCTGGCTCACGATCATCCGCGCACACGTGATGCCCAATATCTGGCCGACGCTGTCGGTCAACCTGGCACTGCAGTTCGGCATCGCCGTGCTGGCAGAGGCCAGCCTGTCGTACCTGGGGCTCGGGGCGCCGCCGCCCAACGCGTCATGGGGACGGATGCTGCAGGAAGCGCAGAGCACGGTGGCGACGGCTCCGATCGGTGCCATCGCTCCCGGGCTTGCCCTCGTGGCACTCGTGATCGGCGTCAACCTGGTGGCCGATGGCCTGCGGGACGTTGCAGATCCGATCAGGAGGAAGTCACGATGACGCCGGTGACCACCACCACCACGCCTGACCAGGCCGCCGTGCTGAGCGTGCATGGCCTGTCAGTTGCAACGGATGATGGCCGCACGTTGGTTCGATCGCTCTCGCTTGAGTTGAACAGGGGCGCACGCCTTGGCCTTATCGGTGAATCCGGCTCCGGTAAATCGCTGACCTCGCTGGCCATCACGGGGTTGCTGGCGCCTGGCCTGCACGCGACGGGCAGCGTGACGCTGGCCGGCACGCACGTGATCGGCGCGAGTGAGCGCACGCTGATGCCCATCCGCGGGAGCCGTGCCGCGATCGTCTTCCAGGAGCCGCTCAGCTCCCTCGATCCGCTGATGCGCCTCGGCAAGCAGCTGGCAGAACCGCTGCGCAGGCACCAGGGATTGCGTGGCACCGCACTGAACGAGGCCGTGCTCGCCGCCTTCGCAGAGGTGAGCCTGCCAGACCCGGAGCGCATCGCCCGCTCATACCCGTTCGAGGTCTCCGGCGGCCAGCGGCAGCGCGTGGCCATCGCCATGGCGCTGGCCTGCCGCCCAGAACTCTTGATCGCAGACGAACCGACGACGGCACTCGACGTCACGGTGCAGGCCGACGTGCTCGACCTGCTCGACCGGGTGATCGCAGAGCGCGGCATGTCGCTGCTGTTCATCAGCCACGACCTGGCCGTTGTGGCGCGGATGACCGACCGCGTGATCGTGCTGCAGAACGGTGAAGCCGTGGAGTCTGGGGCGCTGGCGACCATCCTGACGGCGCCACAGCATCCGTACACGGCAGAACTCGTGCGGAGCGCACGAATCCTCGACGCGGCACTGGAGACCTCATGACGGCCATCCTGGAGCTTCGGGGCGCGGGTTTCGCCTACCGCGGCGGTGCAGACGCGCTGACCGGAGTGTCATTCGCCGTCGAGGCCGGAACCAGCGTTGGGCTCGTGGGGGAGTCTGGCGCTGGCAAGACCACCCTCGTGCGGCTGTTGCTCGGCCTCGCGTCGCCGTCGAGCGGCCAGGTGCTGTTCGACGGAGCGCCGCTGGTACCCACTGACCGCGCCCAGATGCGCCAATTCCGCCGCAGTGTGCAGACGGTCTTCCAGGACCCGTACTCGTCGCTCGACCCCCGGCAGCGGGTGGGCCGCATCGTCTCTGAGCCGTTGACCTCGCTCGGGATCGCGCGGGGTGCCGCAGCGGATGCGCTGGTCGCAGAGGCGCTCGAGTCTGTTGGTCTGCCAGCGGATGCCGCCAGCCGCTACCCACACGAATTCTCCGGCGGGCAGCGCCAGCGCATTGCTATCGCGAGGGCCATCGTGCCTGGCCCTCGGCTGATCCTGGCGGACGAGCCGCTGAGCGCACTCGACGTGACGACGCGCATCCAGATCATGGACCTGCTCGTCGAACTCGGCCAGAAGCGCAACCTGACGGTGCTGATGGTGTCGCACGACCTGGGCGTCGTCGCATCGCTGTGCGCCCAGACGATCGTGCTGCAGAACGGGCGCGTCGTCGAGCAGGGCGAAACCGCGCAGGTGCTCGGTGCCCCGCGTGAGGACTACACGAAGCGACTGCTGGCGGCGGTGCCGCGCCTGCCTCGTTGAGTGAGTAACGAGCGCCAGCGAGTGTCTCGAGTTCCAGCGAGCCAACCCTCCCGCACAACCCGCCTATCTGCTGGGCAGACGACATCCGCTCGCAAGAAATCGACCTAAAACTCGTCGGTTAGGTCGATTTCTTGCGAGTGAATTACACAAATGTGCTGCGAGCTAGCTGTCGATGCCGAGCTTCTTGCGCAGGCTGGCCACGTGGCCGGTCGCCTTCACGTTGTAGAGGGCGAGCTGGATGGTGCCCGTCTCGTCGATCACGAACGTCGAGCGCAGCACGCCGGTGACGAGCTTGCCGTAGAGGTTCTTCTCACCCCAGGTGCCGTAGGCGTTGTGCACGGCGAGGTCTTCGTCGCTGAGCAGCGGGAAGTTCACGCCGTCGCGCTCCTGGAACGTCTTGAGCTTGGCGGGGGCATCCTTCGAGATGCCGAGCACCTGGTATCCGGCGGCCTTCAGCGACGAGAGGTTGTCGCGGAAGTCGCAGGCCTGCGTGGTGCAGCCGGGCGTCATGGCGGCCGGGTAGAAGTACACGACAACCTTCTGGCCAGCGAAGTCGGCGAGCGAAACCTCTGCGCCGTCCTGGTCAGTGAGCGTGAACTGCGGTGCAGGGTCGCCTGCCGAGAGGCGTGTGGAATCCGTCATGCCTCAACGCTACCCGAGCGGTGTCGTGTGTAGTCCTGCGAGACACGGAGCTGGCGGGTCGCTGCGGGCATGGGGTGTGCCCGTGCATAACTCCTGCAACGTGGTGTCGCCCGCGGGTAATTGCCCGAATTTCCGGGGCTGGATGCGAGGAACGGATGATTCTGCAGGAGTTATGCAATTCGGGCAGCGCCCAGCCGAGACTGCACACTCAGTGCGTCGACGGCGTCTTGGCGAAGGTCAGCAGTAGGCGCTGCAGCGAGTCGAGGCGCACTGCACCTGTCTCGCCGAGCTCGCCGGCGGCTACGGCCTCGTTGATGGCGCAGTCCGGCGCATCGGGCAGGTGCGTGCAGCCGCGCGGGCACTTCTCCGCAATGGCCGCAAGGTCGGTGAACGCCTTGAGGATGTTGTCGGTGTTGATGTGACCGAGCCCGAACGAGCGAACGCCTGGCGTATCGATCACCCAGCCGCGTCCTTCTGGCGTCTCCAGCCGCAGCGACACCGTCGATGACGACGTGTGACGGCCACGACCCGTGACGGTGTTCACCACGCCGACAGCACGCTTGGCTGCAGGCACGAGCGCGTTGACGAGTGTCGACTTGCCGACGCCAGAGTGTCCGACGAAGACCGTGTCATGCCCGATGAGCGCGCGTGAGATCTCCTCGACGGGAAGCTCGTCTTCGCGGCTCGTGAAGACCCTGAGGTCGAGCCCGGCGAAGTTGCTCAGGAACTCTGCCGGGTCGGCCAGGTCGGTCTTCGTGATGCAGAGGATCGGTGTAATCCCAGCATCGAACGCGGCAACGAGATAGCGATCAACGAGACGGATGCGCGGCTCAGGATTCGCCGCTGCCACCACGATGAGCATCTGGTCGGCGTTGGCGACGATGACGCGCTCCACGGCATCCGTGTCATCGGCGCTCCGACGCAGCAGCGTCTTCCGCGGCACGATGCGCACGATGCGGGACAGGCTGCCCTCGGCTCCCGTGGTGTCGCCGACGATGTCGACGCGGTCGCCCGTGACGACCGCGTGCTTGCGGAGTTCGCTGGCGCGCGCTGCGGTGACCTGGCGTTCGTCAGGCGTGTTCTCGTCGAGCATGACCGTGTAGCGACCACGGTCAACGGCGATGATGCGTCCGGTCAGCGCATCTTCGTGATCTGGGCGAGTCTTCGTGCGTGGCTTGTTGCCCTTGCGATTGGGGCGAACTCGCACGCTCGATTCGTCGTACTCCGGCTCGTCGTCGTCGTCATCGTTCGACCACCAGGACATCAGGACTGAACCCACATCTAGAGTGCAACTCCCGCGAAGAGTGAATGCCACAGTTCGGGGAACTGGGGGAGCGTCTTCGACGTTGTGCCGATGTTCTCAATCTCCACGCCGGGAACGGCCAGCCCGATGATCGCGCCGGTGGTCGCCATCCGGTGGTCGTCGTAGCTGCGCCAGGTGCCGCCGTGCAGCGGACGGGGCTCGATGTGCAGGCCGTCTTCGAGCTCTGTCACTGCGCCGCCGAGCCCGTTGATCTCGGCCACAAGGGCAGCGAGGCGGTCGGTTTCGTGGTGGCGGATGTGGCCAATCCCCGTGATGGTGCTCGGGGAGTCGGCCAGCGCCGCGAGTGCGACGAGGTTCGGTACGAGCTCTCCGCTGGTCGACAGGTCGAGTTCAACACCGCGGATGCTCTCACCCGCCGTCACCGTGACCCGGTCGCCGTCGCGCGTGACCGTGGCACCGAACAGCGGGAGCAGGTCGATGAGTCCGGCGCCGACCTGGGTCGTCGTATCGGGCCAGCCCGAGATGGTGACGCTGCCGCCCGCAACGAGTGCGGCAGCCAGGAACGGTGCGGCGTTCGAGAGGTCTGGTTCAATGTCGACCTCGCGGCCGGCGATGGCGCCTGGGCGCACGATCCACTCGCCGACGGCTGGCGTCTCGACGACGACGCCGCGAGCGGCCAGCGTGTCGATCGTCATCTCAATGTGGGGCATGCTCGGCAGGCGTTCGCCGCTGTGGCGGAGGTGCAAGCCGTCGTCGAAGCGTGCCGCGGCAAGCAGCAGGCCGGAGACGAACTGGCTCGACGTTGAGGCGTCGATGGTGATCTCGCCGCCGGCGACGGATCCGGTGCCGTGCACCGTGAAGGGCAGCGCAAGGCGGCCGTCATCGTTGATGTCGGCGCCGAGCGCGCGAAGGGAGGTGATGGTCGTCGCCATGGGGCGGCGGCGGGCACCCTCATCGCCGTCGAACGTCGTCGGGCCGAGGGCAAGTGCGGCGATCGGCGGCAGGAACCGCATCACCGTTCCTGCGAGGCCGCAGTCGATGGTGGTGGAGCCCAACAACTCTCCGGGGGTGACGAGCAGGTCGTCGCCGTACTGGCTGTCGCCAGGCACCTTCTCGATGGTGGTGCCGAGTTGGCGAAGAGCCGCGACCATCAGGTCGCTGTCCCGCGAGTGCAACGGCGAGCGAAGCAGCGACGGGGAGTCGGCGAGTGCCGACAGCGCGAGTTCGCGGTTGGTCAGGGATTTTGATCCGGGGAGCGCGAGAACGGCGTCCAGCGGCGCGGTAGAAACGGGCGCCTGCCACAGCACGGCCCGCTCGTCTGGAGCGGAATCACCGTACGGATTGAATTCAGGCTTGGAATATCTCGAGATCAGCATCGGTTATCAGAATAGTCGGTGATGTGAAGAAGAGGGAGGTTCGCTTGACAAGCTCAGCAGTCTTGGAGCGGCCAGTCATGGGTGCCGTAGACGGCCTAGGATTGCCGTTGATGACTTCAGAAACTCCTGACGTGCGCGATCTGTTCGAAGAACAGGCGATGCCGTTCATTGACCAGCTTTACGCTGCAGCCATGCGTATGACGCGCAATCCGTCTGACGCGCAAGACTTGGTGCAAGAAACCTTCGTGAAGGCGTTTGCCGCTTTCGCGCAGTTCCAGCAGGGCACGAACCTCAAAGCGTGGCTCTATCGCATCCTGACAAATACCTTCATCAACACGTATCGCAAGAAACAGCGTGAACCGTACCAGGGCACGATTGATGACCTTGAGGACTGGCAGCTGGGCGGCGCAGAGTCGACGACAGCCACCTCCAGCCGGTCGGCTGAGGCCGAGGCCATCGATCACCTGCCAGACAGCGCGGTGAAAGATGCACTGCAGGCTATTCCCGAGGATTTCCGGCTTGCTGTCTATTTCGCTGATGTCGAAGGCTTCTCCTATCAGGAGATCGCCGAAATAATGAAAACACCGATTGGCACCGTGATGAGCCGTCTGCACCGTGGCAGGCGCCTTCTTCGCGAGATGTTGGCAGGCTATGCAGCTGAGCGCGGGCTCGGCGGTGGCCAGTCAGCCGGCCAGAAGAACTCTGGGAGCAACTGATCATGACCGATTGCGGATGCGAGAAAGCGAAAGCCGAACTCGAAGAGTACTTGCACAATGAGTTGTGCAAAGAGGACGCTGCTGATATTCGCGAGCACCTCGAAACGTGCCCCGATTGCAGCAGCGAACACCACGTGGGCGTCACGCTCACCGAGGTGATGCAGCGCGCCTGCAAGGAGACCGCGCCAGAAGACCTGCGCGACCTGGTTCTGCAGAAGTTGCGCGCCGTTCAGTCGACGCACTGACCTTCGACGCACTGACCCTCGACGCACTGACCCTCGACGGTCGGCCGCTCCTGGTTCTCTGGCGCTGACGGTCACCCGCTGGCTGTCGCGGGCTGACCATCACACATCGGAAGAATCAAACTTTCGTTTGACGTACACCTAACCAGGTTAGCGATAGTCTGGATGACGTGATGACTACGCCCCGCACCCCCCAAGCCTCCCGGGTACCGACCTGGCTGCGCGTCCTGATTCCGACAGTCCTGATCGTGGTCTGGTTCGTGATGTTCGGGGCGGGCGGCGCCTCGTTCGGCAAGATCAGCGAAGTGTCGACCAACGACGCAGCCACCCAACTGCCGGCCAGCGCCGACGCCACACAGGTGCAGGCGCTTGAGTCAGAGTTCCGTGGCAGTGACACGCTGCCAGGCATCCTGCTCTTCCAGCGTGACGGTGGACTGACGGATGCCGATATCACGGCCATAGACGAGACGGTCACGACCCTCTCCACCATGGACGGCGTCGTCACCGATTCGGTGTCGCCGGCGATCGTCTCAGAAGACGGCGAGGCGGCAGAAGTCTTCTTGCCGCTGGCCACGGAAGACGTTAAACCGGCGGACACGGTCGCCGAGATTCGGGACTATCTTGAGGCCAACCCCATCGAAGGGGTGACCACGTTCATCACCGGCCCCGCCGGTCTGATCGCCGACCTCACCGGCGCATTCGCCGGCATCGACGGCATCCTGTTGCTCACCGCGCTGATCGCCGTCTTCATCATCCTGATCATCGTGTACCGCTCACCGCTGCTGCCGCTGATCGTGCTCGGCACCAGTCTTGCCGCGCTCTGCGCATCCGTTCTCGTCGTGGTGTCGCTGGCGCGTGCGGAGGTTCTGACGCTCACCGGCCAGACCCAGGGCATCCTGTTCATTCTCGTCATCGGTGCTGCGACCGACTACTCGTTGCTGTACGTGTCACGGTTCAGGGAAGCCCTGCGCGACAACGAACGCAAGTGGGACGCGACCTGGGTGGCGCTGCGTGGCGCATTCGAGCCGATCGTGGCATCGGGCGGCACCGTCATCGTCGCGCTCCTCTGCCTGCTCTTCAGCGACCTGAACTCGAACAAGTCGCTCGGCCCTGTAGCTGCGATCGGCATCGCGTTCGCGATCGTTGCCGCCCTGACCCTGTTGCCGGCCCTGCTGCTCTGGGCTGGACGCACGGCCTTCTGGCCGGTCCGCCCGAAGTTCGGTTCAGTGCACCCAGACCTCACCGGCGAGGGAGCGCGTGGCGTCTGGCCGAAGCTGGCCCGCCTCATCTCCAAGCGCGCACGTCTGATCTGGATCGCCTCCACCGTGCTGCTCGCCGTGTTGGCCATCGGTGCATTCCAGTTCAAGGCTGACGGTGTGTCTCAGAGTGACTTCGTGCTCGGCACCTCTGAAGCCCGCGATGGCCAGGCGGCACTCGGCGAGCACTTCCCTGGCGGATCCGGCACCCCGGCGATCGTCATCGGTCCTGAGGGCGAGCTGCAGGAGATGGCGGACGTCCTGCTCGCCAACGACGGCGTCGACTCTGTCGCTGTGATCGCCCAGGACTCGGTGAGTGGCACAACGCCCATCACTACCGACGGCTTGCAGGCCGTTGGGCGCCCCGGCACCCCGGTTGCCGAGCCCACGGTTGTCGACGGCACGGTGATGATTCAGGCCACACTGACGGATGCCGGCGACTCTGTTGCCGCGGAAGACACGGTGAGGGAATTGCGCACCGACCTCTCGGACGTTGACGACAGCATCCTGGTCGGCGGCACGACCGCCATCGCCATTGACACCAACGACACGTCGATCCACGACCGCAACCTGATCATCCCGATCATCCTCGGCGTCATCCTGCTGATCCTCATGCTGCTGCTGCGGTCGATTCTGGCCCCAATCCTGCTCATCGCAACCGTCGTGCTGTCGTTCGCCGCAGCTCTCGGTGTCTCGGCGTGGGTGTTCAACGGCGTGCTGGGCTTCCCCGGCGCAGACCCCGTCGTTCCGCTGTTCGGGTTCGTGTTCCTAGTGGCCCTCGGAATTGACTACAACATCTTCCTGATGAGTCGAGTGCGAGAAGAGTCCATCATCCACGGCACCCGTGAGGGAATCCTGCGGGGGCTCGTGGCGACCGGTGGTGTGATCACCTCTGCCGGTGTCGTGCTCGCGGCGACGTTCGCGGCGCTGGGTGTGCTACCGATCCTGTTCCTCGCCCAGATCGCGTTCATCGTGGCCTTCGGTGTGTTGCTCGACACCTTCCTGGTTCGATCGCTGCTGGTGCCAGCTCTGGCCTACGACATCGGACCGAAGATCTGGTGGCCGTCGAAGCTGGCCCGCCGCTAACCCTCCGCAGCAGAACCCTGGCGCGCATCAACCGCCCGGCTCGCGACTCTCGCGCGCCGGGCGGTTGTGCGCGCCAACCTGACAACCGGAGTCGAGACCACGTTGTGCATAACTCCTGCACTTTGCCCGTATCCCGCGGTGAAGCGCCAGTCCCAGCTCATCTCGCCGAATCTGCAGGAGTTATGCACTCGGCACGGGCGCTCGGAGCTCGGGTGGGCCGGGGGCCGGGGCACAGGGCACAGGGGCCGGGCACCGAGGCACAGAGGGCCGGGGCTACAGAGGGCCGAGGGCACAGGGCTCAGTGCTCGGTGTCGTCGTCATCGAGATGCTTCAGCCTGGACTCCTCCAGGTCCAGGAGTTGCTGGGCACGATCCAGTACGCGTGAGCTGTACCAGCCCACCGTCCTGGCCTCCAGAAGCGCGGCACGCTCCTCGTCGAGCACGCGCAGGCGTAGTGCGCGCTGTTGCGCATGCGGGCCGATACGCCCCTCTTCCCTGGTCTCGGTGACTGCATCCCGGATCCTCAGGCTGTCGGCACGCACACGCTCCACGACGCCGGGGTCGAACGGTTCGCCGTTGTCCTGGGCGAGCTCCGGATTGTCGAGCATCGCTGAACCGACCTCGCCGATCTCCTGAACGAGTGATGCGAATTCGGCGCGTTCCGTGTCCTCGTCCGTGCCGACGATGCCGAGCTTCTTGATCAGCCATGGCAGCGTGCCGCCCTGGGCAAGCAGCGTGACGACGGCCACCGTGAACGCGATGAGGATGAGCTGCGGTCGGTACGGAATCGTGAGCGGGAGCGACTGGGCGGCAGCCAGCGTGACCACACCGCGCATGCCAGACCACGCAAGTACCGCCCCGCCCCGCCAGCCGAGACCCTCCTTGGCCAGCGAATCCAGGTCAGCCTGTTTCCTGTTTAAAAAGCGTCTCAACTTGCTCTTCTTTTGCGCGGACTTTTCATCGCGCACCGGACTCGCCTCGAGCCGATCAATCGCATGCGCCACATAGGGACCTTGTGCGGCGGCGCGTCGCTGATCCCGCCGCAGAACGACGATCAACGGCGCCACGAATGCCACCCTCACCAGAATCAGCACCACGGTGATGAGAATGCCAAGCGCCACAGCTTGCCTGACTCCAAGCTCTTGGCCCCTGGCCTGGATGATGAGTCCTCGCAGCTCGAAGCCCATCAGCAGGAAGACGCCGTTCTCCAGGATGAACTGGATGGTGCGCCAATTGATGCGCTCAGTGATGCGATCCTGCGCGCTGAAGTAACTGGCACTGCGGTGACCGGTGATGAGACCGGCCACGACCACGGCGAGCACGCCGGAGCCATTGATCTCTTCCGCTGGAATGTAGGCCAGGAACGGCACGGCAAAGGAGATCGTGGTGTTCAGCACTGGGCTGCCGAGCTTTGAACGCACCCAGACCGTCACGTAGCCGATGATGATGCCGACGGCGATCGCCGCAGCGACCGCATAGAGGAAGTCACCCGCAACCTGCCAGGCCGAGACCGCGCCTGCTGTCGCGGCGATGGCGGAGCGCAGCAACACCAGAGCGGATGCGTCGTTGACGAGACCCTCACCCTCCAGAATCGTGACCAGACGTGGGGGGAGACCGAGTCTCTTTGCTATGGCAGTCGCGGCCACGGCATCCGGTGGGCTGATTACCGCGCCGAGGGCAATCCCGGCGGCAAGGCTGAGGTCAGGCAGTAGCGCGTAGAGCAGGAATCCACTCACGAGCGCCGACACGATCACCAGCACCACGGACAGGCTCGTTATCGCCTTCAGGTTGCGCCGAAAATCAACCAGCGGAACGTTGACCGCCGACGCGTAGAGGATGGGCGGTAGCACCAGGGCGAGAATGAGTTCCGGCGGAAACTGAGGAGTCGGCACGCCGGGAATGAAGCTGCACGCGATTCCGACGACAACCAGCACAAGGGGCGCAGCGACGCCCAACCTGGATGCAAACGTCGAGACGGCAACGATGATCAGGATGGCGGCAAGTCCGAGAAGTGCATAGTCCACGTCGCCAGTCTGGTCCGGAGCACCAGAGAAAGCATGGGGCAACGACGAAGGGGCCGCACCAAATGGTGCGACCCCTTCGTGAAGCGTGACCCAGTCGAGCCGGACTCAGTCGAGCCGGTCTCAGTCGAGCGTGAGTGCCCTGCTGATGAGCTCTGCCTGTTCGATGGCGTGGCGCTTCGCCGATCCGGCGGCCGGTGAGGCCGAGGCCGGACGGGAGAAGACACGAACGCTACGCGGGCCAAGCTTGTTGGTCTCCACGTAGAAGAACGGCCAGGCACCCTGGTTCTCCGGCTCGTCCTGCACCCAGGCGAGTTCGGCGTTCGGGTACGTGTCGGCCACGGCCTTCAACTCGGTGGCGGGGAGCGGGTAGAACTGCTCCATGCGCACCAGCGCGATGGCCGGGTTCGGGTTCTTGTCCAGTTCATTGGCCAGGTCGTAGTAGAGCTTGCCGGACATGAACAGCACACGCTTGACAGCGGCCTTGTCAGTGATGCGGGCATCATCGATGATCGGCTCGAACTTGCCATTGGTGAAGTCGGACACGGCACTCGTCGCACCGCGCAGTCGCAGCATCGCCTTCGGCGTGAAGACGACGAGCGGACGCCGCGGACGCTGGTACGCCTGACGGCGCAGCAGGTGGAAGTACGACGCGGGTGTCGACGGGCGAGCCACTGTCATGTTGTTCTCTGCACACATCTGCAGGAAGCGCTCGATGCGGGCTGAGGAGTGGTCGGGGCCCTGGCCCTCGTAGCCGTGCGGCAGCAGCAGGACAACGGATGACCGCTGTCCCCACTTCTGCTCTGCGGATGAGATGAACTCGTCGATGATCGTCTGGGCGCCGTTGGCGAAGTCGCCGAACTGGGCTTCCCAGAGCACGAGAGCATCTGCCCGCTCAACCGAATAGCCGTACTCGAAGCCCATTGCCGCATATTCGCTGAGCAGCGTGTCGTAGATCCAGAAGCGGGCCTGGTTGTCGCTGAGGTTGGACAGCGGCAGCCATTCCTGACCGTTGACACGGTCGTGCAACACCGCGTGGCGCTGTACGAACGTGCCGCGGCGGGCATCCTGGCCGGCGAAACGCACCGGGGTGCCCTCGAGCAGCACAGAGCCGAGCGCCAGCAACTCGCCGAAACTCCAGTCGATGTTGCCGTTGCGGCTCATGTCGAGGCGCTTCTGCAACAGCTGCTGCAGCTTGGTGTGCACCGTGAAGCCAGCGGGCTTGTTGTTGAACGCGTCACCGATGAGCTGGATGACGGCCTCTTGCACTCCGGTCGTCTCCGGCTCGCCGACGGCGTCTGCAACGTGGTCGCCGTTGGCGCCGATGCCGCCGCCGACGATGCTCATTGAGCCGGTCTGGGCGGCGTGCGTCTCCATGAACGCGCGCTCCAGGCGGTCCTGGAAGTCGTGGTGTGCGGCTTCGTATTCTTCCTGGGTGATATCGCCACGGCCGACAAGCGCTTCGGTGTACAGCTTTCGTACGGAGCGCTTGGCTTCGATGAGGTTGTACATGAGCGGCTGCGTCATCGAGGGGTCGTCGCCCTCGTTGTGGCCGCGCCTGCGGTAGCAGACGAGGTCGATGACGACGTCGCGCTTGAATTCCTGACGGTAGGCGAAGGCGAGTTCCGCAACGCGCACGACAGCCTCTGGGTCATCGCCGTTCACGTGGAACACCGGTGCCTGGATCGTCTTGGCGACATCCGTTGAGTAAATCGACGTGCGAGCCTCGCCAGCAGGCGTGGTGAAGCCGACCTGGTTGTTGATGACGATGTGGATGGTGCCGCCGACGCGGTAGCCGCGCAGCTGGGACATCTGCATGGTCTCAACAACAACGCCCTGGCCTGCCATCGCCGCGTCACCGTGGACGAGGAGCGGCAGGGTGCTGTACGTACCGATGGGCTTGCGGTCCTGCTTGGCGCGCACGATGCCCTCGACGACGCCGTCAGCGGCTTCGAGGTGTGACGGGTTCGCTGCGATGGAGACCTGGATCTCTTCGCCGTTGGCGCCGCGGAAGGAACCCTCTGTGCCGAGGTGGTACTTGACGTCACCGGAACCCTGCACGCTGCGGGGGTCCTGGGTGCCTTCGAACTCACGGAAGATCTGACCGTAAGTCTTGCCCGCGATGTTGGTGAGCACGTTCAGGCGGCCACGGTGGGCCATGCCGATGACGACCCCGTCGAGACCGGTCTCTGCTGCGCCCTGAAGGATTGCATCGAGCAATGCGATGGTCGACTCGCCACCTTCGAGGCTGAAGCGCTTCTGGCCGACGTACTTGGTCTGCAGGAAGGTTTCGAACGCCTCTGCCTCGTTGAGCTTGCCCAGGATGCGCATCTGCTCATCGTGGGTTGGCTTGACGTACTTCTTCTCGATGCGTTCCTGCATCCACTTGCGCTGGGCTGGATCCTGGATGTGCATGTACTCAATGCCGATGGTGCGGCAGTACGTGTCGCGCAGCACACCGAGAATGTCGCGCAGCTGCATCTGGCGAACTTCACCGAACCCACCAGTGATGAACTCACGGTCGAGGTCCCAGAAGGTCAGGCCGTGCGTGGAGATCTCGAGGTCGGGGTGCGTGCGCTGCGCGTACTCCAACGGGTCGATGTCTGCCATCAGGTGTCCGCGAACGCGGTAGGCGTTGATGAGCTCCTGCACGCGGGCCGTCTTGTCGATGGCGGCGGCCAGGTCGACGCTGATGTCCGGTGCCCAGTGGATCGGGTCGTACGGGATGCGGATCGCAGCGAAGATGTCTTCGTAGAAGTTGTGCTTGCCGATCAGCAGCTCGTGCACGATCTTCAGGAACTCGCCGGACCCTGCTCCCTGGATGACCCTGTGGTCGTAGGTGCTGGTGAGCGTGATGGTCTTCGAGATAGCGAGGTTCGTGAGCGTCTTGATGCTCGCGCCCTGGAACTCTGCCGGGTAGTCGAGGGCGCCGGCGCCGATGATGCAGCCCTGGCCCTTCATGAGGCGCGGAACGGAGTGAACCGTTCCGATGCCACCCGGGTTGGTGAGCGAGACGGATGCGCCGGAGAAATCGTCTGCGGTGAGCTTGTTCTTGCGGGCGCGGGCGACGATGTCTTCGTATGCGGTGAGGTACTCACCGAAGCTCATCGTGTCTGCGCGCTTGATGGCGGGAACGAGCAGCGCACGGCTGCCGTCCGGCTTCGGGATGTCGATGGCGATGCCAAGGCCGACGTGTGCCGGTGCGATGACGGACGGCTTGCCGTCGACCTCGTCGTAGTACACGTTCTGGCTCGGGAACATCTTGAGAGCGCGAATCAGCGCCCAGCCGATGAGGTGGGTGAACGACACCTTGCCACCACGTGCGCGCTGCATGTGGTTGTTGATGACGATGCGGTTGTCGATCAGCAGCTTTGCCGGGATCGTGCGCACGCTGGTCGCCGTCGGAACGGTGAGGCTGACCGCCATGTTTGCGGCAAGCGACTTCGCCATGCCGCGGAGGGGAGTGGTGACGTCCTGCTTCACTTCGGCGTCGTCAGCCGGGATGACCGACTGCGGACTCGTGACAGGCGCGTCGGCGGGGACGGGCTCCGGCTTCGGAGCAACCGAGGTGGTACGCGCCGTCGGCTGCGCACCGATCACGGCGATGGGAGCCGTCGCGGGTGCAGCAGGAACTGCAGCGGCAGCAGGAGCAGCGGCAGCAGCCGCGGGCTCAGGAGGGGACGCAGCAGTGTCGCCCTGAGGGGGCGCCGCTGCGGCAGCATCCGCTGTGGGAACCCCCGTTGCGCTCTGATGGTAGCTCTCAAGAGTCGGCCACCATGACTGGTCTACCGAGTTCTTGTCAACGAGGTACCGTTCGTACATCTCGTCAACGAGCCATTCATTTGCTCCGAATTCACCTGACGTTGTTTCATCAGATGTTCCACCGGTCAACTGGCTTGACACAGCCGATCGCCCACTCTCTCCGTTGATTCAGGAAGTCTCACGCGATCACGAAATCGCTATGGTCAGTCTGCTGATCAAGCCTAATCCCATTGGGAGAAGGCTGCGGCCAACTCTCCGGGCGGCTAGCTTTATTCCCATGGAGTTCTATGGAGAGCAACCGAGTTTTGACCTGACCTACTCAGACGTGTTTCTGGTGCCAAACCATTCAGCGGTCACGAGCAGGCTCGACGTGTCCCTGGCCCCACACGACGGTACCGGCGCGACTATTCCTGTCGTCTCCGCGAACATGAACTCCGTCACCGGCCCCCGGCTGGCCGCAACGCTGGCCAGGCGAGGCGGGCTCGGCGTGTTGCCGCAGGACATGCATCTGCAGGATTTGGATGCCGCGATCCGCTGGGTGAAAGACCAATCGGTCAGGTTCGACACTCCGCTCTTCCTTGCTCCGGACGCCACTGTCGCCGACGCGCTCACCCTCGTGCCACCGATCGATGGCCAGGGCATTGTCGTTCGGGACGCTGCTGGCGCCTATCTCGGCTGCATCGTGGCCTCGCGGCTGGCCAGCGCCCCACTGGATGCAGTGCTCGGCGACCTGCTGCACGGCTCGATGACGGCGCTTGACGCCGATGACATTGAGACCCCGCGGCGTGCATTCGACCTGATGACAGAGGCCGACATTGACTTCGCTCCCGTGCTGCACCACGGCGAGATCGCCGGAACGCTCAGCCGCACGAGTGCACTGCGTTCCACCCTGTACACCCCTGCTGTCGACAGCTCTGGTCGGCTGTTGGTGGCCGCAGCCATCGGCATCAATGGCGACGTCGCCGCCAAGGCACGCGCACTCGTCGCTGCCGGAGTCGACGTGCTCGTCGTCGACACAGCCCACGGGCACCAGATCGGCATGCTGAGGGCGCTGCAGATCGTGGCAGACCTCGGGCTCGGGATCCCGATCGTGGCTGGGAACGTGGTCACAGCGGATGCCGTCGGCGACCTCGTCGACGCGGGCGCCACCATCGTCAAGGTCGGCGTCGGCCCCGGTGCCATGTGCACGACACGCATGATGACGGCCGTCGGTCGCCCGCAGTTCTCCGCCGTGCTCGAGACGGCGGCGGCTGCTCGCGAACTCGGCGCACACGTGTGGGCAGACGGGGGAGTGCGCTACCCGAGGGACGTGGCGCTCGCACTGGCCGCCGGCGCGGCATCCGTCATGATCGGTTCGTGGTTCGCCGGCACCGTCGAGGCACCAGGCACGCTCAGAGCGGATGACGACGGTCGGCTCTACAAGGAGAGCTGGGGCATGGCATCGACCAAGGCCGTGCAGGAGCGCTTCGACCGACTCGACGCCTACGAGCTGGCGCGCAAGACGCTCTTCGCCGAGGGCATCTCCAGCTCGAAGATCTACCTTGATCCGCTGCGCCCGTCTGTCGAAGACCTGCTCGACATGATCACGACCGGGGTGCGCAGTTCGTTCACGTATGCGGGCGCCACCGACATCGCGGATTTCCAGCGCACGGCACGCGTCGGGCTCCAATCGGCGGCCGGTTACGACGAGGGCAAGGCGCTTCCCGTCTCCTGGTAGCTGCACAGATGACGGGTGCGCCGAGCCGGGACGAACTACATCGCCTTCCCAGTAAACCGGGCGGCCGTGCCGGTATAGTCGTACCCACAATGGACGACCCCCCTCCTGCATCTTCATCATCATCCGCCCCCGGTCATAGACCCTCGCCCGTGAACCGTTGGGGTGAGTGCCTTGTATGAGTTGATCATGCTCGGCGTTGGTCTCCTCCTGACCATTGGCACGGGCTTATTCGTTGCCAGCGAGTTTGCGCTGGTCAACCTCGATCGCTCCGATCTGGAAGCGCGTCAAAGCCGCGGGGAAACCCGACTCGGCATGACGATCGCAGCCCTGCGGATCACGTCGACGCACCTCTCGAGCGCCCAGCTCGGCATCACGCTGACGACGCTGCTCACCGGTTACACCATGGAGCCGGCGATCAGTTCGCTGCTCGCCGGTCCGCTGACCTCGCTCGGGCTGCCGGAAGGCACGGTGGCACCGATCGCCACAACAGTGGCCATCGTGGTCGCCACGCTCGTCTCGATGATCATCGGTGAACTGGTGCCGAAGAACTTTGCGCTGGCCCTGCCGATTCAGACGGCCAAACTGGTGATCCCGTTCCAGACGGTGTTCACCACGGTCTTCAAGCCGGCGATCGTGGTGCTGAACGGCAGCGCGAATGGAATACTGCGGTCGTTCGGCATCGAGCCGAAGGAAGAACTCTCCGGCGCCCGCACCGCAGAGGAGCTCTCCTCCCTGGTGCGCCGCTCCGCGAGTGCCGGCGTCCTGGAGAAGGACACCGCCACCCTGCTGCACCGCACCCTGCGATTCTCCGAGCACACGGCATCCGACGTGATGACCCCGCGCACCCGTGTCGCGAGCATCTCGCGCAACGACTCAGCGCAGGCTGTCATCGAACTGGCGCAACAGACCGGCTACTCGCGCTTCCCCGTCGTCGATGACGGCATCGACGACGTGTCTGGCATCGTGCACATCAAGCAGGCTGTCGCGGTTCCCCGCGAGCGTCGAGCGGATGTCCCCGTGTCGGCACTGCAGTCTGACGCCATTCGCGTGCCTGAGACCATGAAGCTCGACGGCCTGCTCGGCGAACTCCGCGCCCGCGGCTACCAAATGGCCGTCGTGGTCGATGAGTACGGCGGAACGGCCGGCGTCGCCACCCTTGAGGACCTCGTTGAAGAACTGGTCGGCGAGGTGGCGGACGAGCACGACCGCGCCAAGGCCGGTGTCGTCGTGTCGACGGGATCGCTCGCCTTCCCCGGAATGCTGCGCCCTGACGAGCTCCTTGAACGCACCGGAATCGTGGTGCCAGAGGACGGCCCCTATGAAACCGTGGCCGGCTACGTCATGAGCGTTCTCGGACGGCTTCCCGTCGTCGGCGACACCGTGCGCGTCGCCACCGGTGAACTGAAGGTGGAGCGGCTTGACGGCCGACGGATCGACAGGCTGCGTTATACGCCAGACCCTGAACCAGAGGGTGAATCGCTGCCCGTTGACGAACCGCGCGGTTCAGCGCGAGAAGCCAGGGAAGCCAAAAGTGCATCACGCCGTGCCAAAGCAGAACAGACAGGGAGCGAGGTGAGTGACCGATGAGTGACTGGGCCGGACTTGCCTGGCTGGTGGTGCTGCTGCTCGGCAACGCCTTCTTCGTCGCAGCGGAATTCGCTGTGATCTCTGCTCGGCGCTCGCAGATCGAGCCGCTCGCTGAAGCGGGCAAACGCAGCGCCAAGACCGCGCTGTGGGCGATGGAACACGCGACGCTGATGCTGGCAACGAGCCAGCTGGGTATCACCATCTGCTCGCTGCTCATCCTGAACGTCTCCGAACCGGCGATTCACCACCTGCTGGAAATGCCGCTGGCGCTCACCGGCTGGTCAGAAGAGGTCATCGGGACGATTTCGTTCCTGATGGCGCTGCTCATCGTGTCGTACCTGCACGTCGTCTTCGGTGAAATGGTGCCGAAGAACCTGTCGTTCTCCGTCCCAGACAAGGCCGTGCTCATCCTCGCGACACCGCTGGTGTTCTTCGGTCGCGTCTTCAAGCCCGTGATCGTTGCACTGAACTCGACGGCCAACGGCATCTTGCGACTGTTCGGGGTGCAGCCGAAATCTGAGGCCACGAGCACGTACACGCTTGACGAGGTGGCGACCATCGTGTCGCAATCCACCAAGGAGGGTGTGCTCCAGGACAACTCTGGCGCACTGAACGCGGCATTCGAATTCACCAACCGCAAGGTGCAGGACATCGCCGTGCGTCTCGACGCCCTCATCAGCCTGCCCGAGGGCGCAACCCCCGCTGACGTCGAGAGGGCCGTCACCAAGTACGGTTTCTCCCGGTACGTCATCGAAACACCCGCGGGGGAGCCGAGCGGATACCTGCACCTGAAGGACGTCATCGACCTCGATCTCGCCGGTCCGACAGACGCAGGCCGCGCATATCTCGCGCCAGTGCCTGCCAAGCGCATCCGTCAGTTGGGGTCGATGTTCGAAGGCACCGACCTCGAGGACGCCCTGGCCACCATGCGGCAGTCGGGTGCCCACCTGGCTCGGGCATTCAACGAGGAAGGCGAGACCACCGGTGTGCTCTTCCTCGAGGACATCATCGAGGAACTCGTCGGTGAAGTTCAGGACGCCACCAGACGGCTGTAGCCAGACGGCTGTGGTCAGACTGGCGCTGGTCCAGCCGGCAATCGTCGATAACGGGCGGGAACACGTTCTTCGGAACCAATGTTCCCGCCCGTTTTCTGTGTCACCCCATGTCGTGCATTCACCGTGCCGCGTAGCGTGGAATCCAAAGAAGGAGGACTCTCATGTTTGAGAACCTGGAGGTAATTGCTGTGCTTCCGGCGGCTGACATGAACCGGGCGCTTGGCTTCTACAAGGACACGTTCGGCTTCGAGCCAGTGGAGAAGAGTGACGCTGGGATGTTGTTTCGTATGAAGGGAGGAACGGGTTTCATGCTCTACGAAACCCCGAACGCCGGCACAGCGAAGAACACGCAATTGTGTTTGATGACCGACGACCTCGACCGTGACATGGCCGAATTGCGCTCGCGCGGCGTGGTCTTCGCCGATTTTGATTTCCCGGGGCTGAAGACCGAGAACGGTGTCGCCGCTGACGACACGGAGCGAACCGCGTGGTTCAGCGACACAGAGGGCAATGTGCTCTGCATCGGGGAGCGCGTCTGAGCTGAGCCAGCTCCCAGCTCCCCACTCAGCCCTTAGTCCTCCGGCCAGCGTGCCCGAACATACTGGCCAGGCCAGTAGTTGATGTCGACACCGAGCTCATGCGCGGCGCGCAGGGGGAAATGCGGGTCGCGCAGCATCTCGCGGCCGAGCATGACGGCATCCGCTTGACCTGAGGCCACAATCTGCTCCGCCTGCGCCGAGGTGAGGATGAGGCCGACGGCGCTCACCGGCACGCCGGCCGTCTCCTTGACGAACGTGGCGAGGGGCACCTGGTAACCGGGGCTGAGGGGGATCGTCACGCCGGCGATATTGCCACCGCTTGAGATGTCGAAGAAGTCGGCTCCAGCCTCGCGTGCCCAGCCGGCCACGGTGGCGGTCTGCTGCTCGTCCCAGCCGTCCGGTGCATAGTCGGTCGCCGAGAACCGCACGAACAGCGGCATCTCATCGCCGATGGCGCTCCGTACACGTTCGACAATGCGGAGAACGAGGCGGGCACGGCCGGCCAGGTCGCCGCCGTATTCGTCGGTGCGCATGTTGCTGAGCGGGGAGAGGAACTGGTGCAGCAGGTACCCGTGCGCGGCATGGATTTCGATGATGTCGAACCCGGCATCGACAGCGCGGAGAGCGGCGGCCTCGAAGTTGTCGACGACGAGGTCGATGCCTGCGACATCAAGCGCGGTGGGGTCGTCCATGCCGGGGAACGGCACGGCTGAGGCTGACACCGTCTGCCAGCCGCCGTCCTCTTTTGGCTGGCTGCCGCGGTTGTCTGTGCCCCAGGCCGGCCAGGCGGATGCCTTTCGGCCAGCGTGCGCGAGCTGCACCCCGGCGAGCGTGCCCTGCGAGTGGATGAAGTCGACGATCGGCGCCCAGGCTTCTGCCTGTTCGGTGTTCCACAGCCCGGTGTCCTGGTCGGTGATGCGGCCGTCTGGGCTCACCGCTGTCGCTTCTGCGATGACCAGGCCCGTTCCGCCGGCGGCCATCGATCCCAGGTGCACAAGATGCCACGCGCGGGGCACACCGTCTTTCTCCATAACCGAGTACTGGCACATGGGTGCGACCCAGATTCGGTTGCGAAAGGTCACGTTGCGGATGGTGAGCGGTGCGAAGAGAACCGAGGGGGCCATGGAATTCCTTTGCTGCTGGATCGTGTGCTCCGAACAACTTATCGTGGGTGCATGGTGAACCCCGATGAACCGGCCGCAGACGACCACACCGTGGAGTGGCGAGAGTGGACCAGAGCGGATGCGGCAGCGTGGATCCGCGTTCCGACCAGCGTCGACGACAAGTACACCAGGGGAGTGCTCGGGGTCAACACCGGTTCAACCCTGTATCCGGGCGCTGCCGTGCTCGGCGTTGAGGCAGCGGCCCGCGTCGGCGTCGGCATGGTGCGGTATGTGGGGCCCGCCCGGGCCGCAGACCTCGTCCTGGCGAGGCGTCCGGAGACAGTGACGGTGGCCGGTCGCGTCCAGGCCTGGCTGCTGGGGTCTGGGATGGACGCCGCGCACCGCGACGACGCCACGACGGACGCGCTGCGAGCTGCGCTGGCAGAGGGCGTGCCATGCGTGGTCGATGCCGGTGCGCTCGACCTCGTGCCGCGGGTTCCGGCAGCGACTGCGCTTGTCGTCACGCCGCACTACCGGGAGCTGGCCGGCCTGCTCGGTCGCCACCACATCGAGGTGGCGGCGGCGGAGATTGCGGCCGATCCGGGGAACTGGGCTGTGCGGGCATCCGCTGTGTTGAATGTGACGGTGCTGCTGAAAGGCGGGACGACATACATCGCGTCTCCGAGCGGCCAGCGGCTGACGATGTCGACCGGCACTCCGTGGCTGTCGACGGCGGGAACGGGCGATGTGTTGGGCGGAATTCTCGGCGCACTCGTCGCAACACATGCCGAACGGGTGGCGGCCGACCCAGACACCCTGGCGTTCGTGGCGGCAACCGCAGCGCTGGTGCATGCCCAGGCGGCGCTCTGGGCATCCAGCGGCGGTCCGATCGCCGCACTCGACGTGGCGGAGGCAGTGCAGACGGTGGTCGCAGACCTGCTCGTCCCTTGATCCGCTGGTGGAACGAACCTTTGCCTCGAGGTGTGGGAAAGTGAGGGTGTGCACGTAGACGAGCAATCGGGACAGGAAGCCCGCCACACGCCCCAGCCAGCGCGGAGCAGGCGACGCTGGTTCGAGTACTCGACCAGTCTCTGGGCGGCGTTCGTGTTCGTGCACGTGCTGATCAGCTGGATCACGTTCATAGCCCCTGGCTGGCCGCTCGGCGACGTGGAACGGGTGTATTTCGGCTGGGCAGACGCCGCAGCATCTGGCGCCTACCTGGTGGGTATCACGACAGAGTTCGTCTACCCGATCCTCGCATTCGTGCCGATTTTCGCCTCGCTCGCGTTCGGCCCTGAGAACTATGCGCTGACCTGGCTGGTGCTCGTCTCCCTCGTCAACGCCGCCGCGTTCGCCTGGCTGCTCGGCAGCTGGCGGAAGCCCTCGCACGTGGGTGCGGCATGGTGGTGGCTCGGATTCCTGCTGCTGCTTGGTCCCATCGGGCTCACCCGCATCGACTCCATCACGGTGCCGCTCGTCGTGATGGCGCTGCTGTGGCTCCGCACCGAGCCGTTCTGGGGCGCCGTGCTCCTGACCGTGGCGACCTGGGTCAAGGTATGGCCGGCCGCCGTGCTTGCCGCGCTGTTCGTGGTTGCGCGTGACCGCTGGCGTGTACTGCTCACCGTAATCGGAACGAGCGCAGTGATCGTCGCACTCGCCCTGCTGCTCGGCAGCGGCGGAAACGTCTTCAGCTTCGTGTCGCAGCAGACCAATCGGGGCATCCAGATCGAGTCGCCAATCGGTTTCTGGTGGATGTGGCAGGCGGTCCTTGGCATTCCTGGCAGCTCGATCTACTACGACCGCGAGATTCTGACCTACCAGGTGACGGGCGCCGGAACCGAGGTGGCCAGCGCGCTGATGACTCCGGTGCTGGCGCTCGCAGCCGCCGCAGTGCTCGTGCTCGGCTGGCTGGCCATGCGGCGTGGCGCACGGCAGGACGAACTCTTCCCTCCGCTCGTGCTGGCGCTCGTGGTGACCCTGATCGCCTTCAACAAGGTGGGCTCCCCGCAATTCATCAGTTGGCTCGCCGCTCCCGTCATCCTCGGTCTGGTCCTTCGCAGCAGGTCATGGCGAACGCCGGCGATTCTCGTCGCGGTACTGGCCGCGCTCACCCAGTTCGTTTATCCCTATCTCTACTCATTCCTGCTGGCCGCTGACCCCGTGCTCGTCTTCGTACTCACCGCGCGCAATGTGCTCGAGTTCGTCGTGCTTGGCTGGGCGATTTGGCAGATCTGGACTGTGCGTCGTTCCGTACCACCCCTGAAGGAGTAATTATGTTGGTTGCATTCTCAGTCGCACCGTCCGGCACTGGCTCAGTGGATGGCTCCGTGCACGATGCCGTCGCTGCTGCCGTTCGCATCGTGCGCGACTCCGGCCTGCCGAACCACACTGATTCGATGTTCACGACAATCGAGGGGGAGTGGGACGAGGTCTTCGCCGTCATCAAAGCCGCAACGGATGCCGTTGGCGCCTATGGATCGCGGGTTTCGCTGGTACTGAAGGCCGACATCCGCCCCGGCTATACCGGTGAGATGACGGGCAAGGTCCAGCGGCTGGAAGCGGTGCTCGAGCAGGACTAGCGCTCTCGCATCACGGGTAGCCGAGGAACCACAGCAGCACGATCGCCACGGGTTGGAGCGCCATGCCGCCGATCAGCAGCGTGCGCCTGATGCGCGGCGAGCTGGAGATCGTGGGGTCGCCCAGTAGCGGTGCCAGCGGCATCAGCAGCCTGAACAGGCTCTGCTGCGGCAGGAAGACGGCCAGTAGGTATAGCCCGTAGCTGGCGCTGTATGCCAGCAACTCGACGCCGAGTCGACGCGGCCCGCTCCGGGTGAGCCACCAGACGAAGCCCCCGATCACGACGAACACCAGCAGCACGCCGATCACGCCGAGATATTTGCTCGTGAGCAGGAACCACGGGGTGAGCGGAATGAACTCCTGGCGACCGACAAAGCCTGTCCACCACGACAGTTCCGTCTCGACATAGGCACCGTCGTACCCGGTCACAGCGGATGCGATCACCGGCCACGCAAGGCCGGCCACCGAGATCACGGCCGCGGCCACGATCATCCGAATGCGCGTCGCCCACGGGAACGGCTCCTGAGTGCGGCGCCAATTGACCCAGCGCACCACGAACACAATGCCGAGCGCCAGTGCGACGGCGAGCCCGCCAGGGCGCGTGAACGCCGCAACGACGGCGAATGGGATCATCAGGAGGTATCGCTGCTTCACCATCGCCCAGAGGCTGCAGAACAACAGGAACAGGAACATGCTTTCGGCGTATGCCACCTGGAGAACGAAGGCGAGCGGCCCGAAGCTGAACAGCGCAACCGCCCACAACGCAGGCCTCGCCCCAACGCGTGACTCGACAAGCCGGTAGAGAACGTAGGCGGCGCCCGCGCCGAAGACCGTCGCGACGATCACGCCGGCAACGTAGAAGTTGAGGCCGGTCACGTTCATCAGTCCGCGGGTGACGGCGGGGAAGACGGGCAGGAATGCCCAGGCGTTGGGAACGACGTTTCCGTCGGCATCCGTCGGTAATTCTGTGGGGTAGCCGTGCAGGCCGATCTGCCGATAGAACCAGGTGTCCCAGGAACCGGAGAACGTGAAGAACGACGATTCGTCGCGGTGGCTGGCGAACATCCATCCCCTGCTGGTGGCGACGCCGTACATGGTCGCCAGCAGCGTGGTCGTGAAGAGGCGGGACAGGGCATACAAGCCCAGAACCGTGGCCCAGGCTGGCCAGCTCTGCCACGAACGCCAGGTTCGCGGGAGCAGCGCGCGTGTCGTGACCATCTCCCGATCTTTTCACACGGATGCCATGCCGGGTTCGCACGACGCTGCTGGTCGTCATTCCCATCCAACGCCCCTGTGGCCGAAACGTGGGCGAAATCCGCACAGCGCTTAGGCTGGGACGATGCCCTCCACCACCACAGGGCCGACGCGGTTGTCGCCGGCCCGCATTCGTCTTGCCCTGCTCGCACTCGCTCTCGGTGGCTTTGCCATCGGTGCGACCGAGTTCGTGGCGATGGGACTGCTGCCGAACCTCGCCGGCGACCTGCTGCCAGGCCTCTACCAGTCGAACCCTGAGGAGGCCACCGCCCAGGCCGGCTGGCTCATTTCGGCGTATGCGCTCGGCGTCGTTGTCGGCGCACCGACGATCGCAGCAGCTGCCGCGCGCTGGCCGCGCAAGCAACTGTTGCTGGTGCTCCTCACCGCATTCACCATCGGAACAATAGCTTCAGCTCTCCTGCCAAGCTTCGGGCTCATCATGGCTGCGCGATTCGTCAGCGCGCTGCCGCACGGCGCGTACTTCGGGATCGCCTCGCTCGTCGCAGCCGACCTCATGGGGCCAGGCAAGCGTGCACGCGGCGTCGCCTTCGTGTTGTCAGGACTGACGATCTCCAACGTCATCGGCGTGCCGGCGATCACCTGGCTCGGCCAGGTCGCCGGATGGCGCATCGCCTACCTGGCGGTTGCGCTGATCTTCGCGCTCACATTCCTCGCCGTCGCACTGGCCGTTCCGTTCCAGGCCGGCAACCCTGCGGCATCCATGCGCAATGAACTGCGCGCGTTCGGCCGCGCCCAGGTCTGGTTCGCGCTGTCGATCGGAGCGATCGGCTTCGGTGGCCTCTTCGCCGTCTACGCCTACATCTCGCCCATGGTGACCGAGGTCACCGGGCTGACGGCCAGCGCAGTGCCGCTCGTACTGATCGTCATCGGACTCGGCATGACCGTCGGTAACTTCGTCGGGGGATGGACAGCGGATCGCAGCGTTCGCCGCAGCATGTACAGCTTCTTCGCGGTACTGATCCTGGCCCTCGTGCTGCTCGGCTTCACCGCCCAGACCGTGGTCGGGCTCGTGGTGAGCGTGTTCCTGATCGGCGGGGCGGCATCCGCCCTGTCGCCCACGATCCAGACCAGGCTGATGGATGTCGCCCACGACAGCCAGTCGATCGCTGCAGCGCTCAACCACTCAGCACTCAATATTGGCAATGCCGTCGGTGCGTTCCTCGGCGGCGTCGTCATCTCGGCGGGCTTCGGCTATGTCGCACCAATCTGGGTGGGACTGGGCCTCAGCATCCTCGGCATCATCCTGGCGACCGCATCGTTCATGCTCGACCGGTCGCGTCGCCAGAACGGCGTTCACGTGCCGTACGGCACGCAGGGGATCCGGACGGTGAGCGGGCGCTAGCGGCAGGTATTTCGAGACGCTCGGATTTCGAGACGCTCGCTCGCGCTCGCTCCTCAACCAACGGGGTTTTCCGGTGGTCGAGGAGGCCGCAAGGCCGTCTCGAGACCTGCGCTAGTCGGTCTGCAGCAGGATGCCGTCGTGGATGGCACGCTTCCGCAGCGCCACCTTGGTTCCGACGTCATAGCCGGCCAGACGGTACTTCTCGCGAATGCGCTTCAGGTACGACTTGGCCGTCTCCTCTGAGATGCCCAACTGGTACGCAACGGCCTTGACCGGTTCGCCGGCGCCATAAAGCGCCATGACGCGACGTTCCTGGGCACTCAGGCGAGGAGAGCCACCATCGGCACCCGCGTTGAGGGCTACGTCGAGCTCCGCAGAAATATAGGACTGGCCCTGTGCAGCGGCACGGATCGCCTCGACGATCATGCTGGCTTCCTCGCTCTTGACGAGATAACCGAGGGCCCCGGCCGCGAGCGCCTCCCTGACAACCGCCGGCTCTGAGTACGTGCTCATGAGCACGGTCTTCACGCCGGTGGTCTTCAACGTCGAAATCTTCAGCGAGATCGGGATGTTGTCTTTGAGGTCGAGGTCGAGCAATACGACATCAACGGGAAACTCGGGGTGCGTCAACAGCTCTGGCCACGTGGTTACCGCGGCAACCATGTTGATGTCCTCCGCGGCGCTGCGGATCCACTCTGTGAGCGCGCCTAGTAGCATCCGGTGGTCGTCGACCAGAGCCAATCGGATGCTGCTATTCGGATTTGTCACTACTGCCTCCTGTGCATTCACGCTACGGAACGTTCCGTTGCGCTTGTGCGTCCGCGGGATTATCGACACTGCATTCGATGTCAACCTGCAAACTGCCGTCTCGAATGGAGTCGACATGCGGGCCCACCACACGGATAGCTTGCCACGTCTCGGGGTCTACCCTCCGACGTGGCACACCGGACGTGCTCAATTCGATAGGAAAATGAATCTTTTGTCGGTGCGCGGTGCCATGTGAGGGCAAAATCGGACCCAATGTCAGCGAAACGCTCGCCGTCGGCCGTGCAGCATCGCTGATCAGCATCCAAATCGTGAGCAACAGGGCATCGCGCTGCCTCGGCGCCATCAACCCGGCCAGCCCGTTCGGATCATGCAGTGTCACCGACGGGCCGAGGAACTCAGACTCCGTGATGGCGTGATGCAGCCAGGTCTCCTTGCGCCCCTCGATGAGGTGAAAGCGCAACTGCGTGGCGATGGACGATGCGGTGCCGGCGAGGTCTGGAGGCAACGGCAATGTGGCCCTGCCCTCTGCCACATCGTCGAGCAACTGTTCCGCGCCGAGGTCGAGGCGCGCGAGTTCTTCAGAGGCGAGCATGCCCACTGACAAACGAGGCTGCGACACTGTGCTCTGAACCAGCACCAGGTCGAGTTCGAGCTGCACCATGCGGCGGAATGTCCGAACCACATAGACGCCGAGGCACGGTGGGATGACCGCAAGGGCCACGGTGGCGATGTCGATGGTCAACGTGAGCGGGTCGTCCCTGTGCCTGACGACGCCGTAGGTGGCGACGGCAACGCCCAGCGCCACTGCACCCACCAGGATGGGCCGCGTCTCATACACGGTGACGAGCCCAAGCAACAGTGCGCCAACGGCAGGGGCTGCGGTCAGGTAGACCCCGCTGGTGTTGCCTCCCCAGCTGGCGACCATGTCGAGGGCAACGATCACGACGGAGACCGCGGCCATCACGGGGAAGACCCAGACCGGCATCCGCGAGGGGTGCCGGCTGCTGATCGCCAGCGCGAGTGACCCGGAGATCGTGAGTGCCAGCCAGGCAAGCACGAGCGGAAGGTGGTTCTCATAGCCTGGCCACTGGACGATGGAGACCATGATCAGGAAGATGACGCTGAATCCAGCCGCGAGGAGGATGCCGGTGTTCAGATGACGGCCGCCGAGACCGCTCTGGTTGGCCCTGGTCGTGCGGATGGTTCGCTCAGCCCGGCGGAATGGCTGGCTGTCTGCGGCATCGGCACGCCGCCTCGCGCGACCCTGTATTCCCTCGCGCCCCACGGCGATTCCGAGAGTGTTCTCCTCGATCGTCGATTTACTCACTTGGGCACCTCGAGAACTACAGTCGTGCCAGAACCTGGCGAGGAGAATAACCGGGCATTGCCCCCGACGTCATGCAGGCGAGCGACGACAGACTCCGCGAATCCCAAGCGCTCTGCGGGAACCTCGCCGAGGTCAAAGCCGATGCCGGCATCCGTCACCATGGCGCGCACTGTTTTGTCGTCATCGGTGATGGTGACGTCGGCACGCGTCACGCCGGAGTGCCGGCGCACGTTCTCGAGGCATTCGCCCAGCGCGAGCAGGAAGGAGTCGAGTACATCGCTCGGCAACAGCACCTGTCCGCTGCCGTGCCAATCGACATCGAGCCCGATCCGACCGAAACGCTGTTTCACTGACTCCAGTGTGTTGCCGAGGGTGAACTCCGTCGCCGGCTCCAGGGTGTAAACGCCGGAGGAGCGGGGCATGGGGAGGCCACCCAGTCGCAGCTGGCGCAGCAGCCTGGCGTCGTCACCGGCCTGGTGCTGGAGAGCGGCTGGGGAGACACCGACGCCGGAGTGGGCCAGCAGCGTAAGTGTTGCGAGCACGGTGTCGTGCAGCAGCCTGGCGTCCTGGCGCCGCTTGGCCTCGAGCTCACTGGCGTGGCGCTCTGCCCGGTGGGCGCGGCCAATCGCCGCGATGCGCTGCATGGCGCGTGGGATGCTCAGGCTCAGCCACCAGCCGCCGATTGCGGTGATCAGCCACACGCTGAGGGTGAAAGTGAACGGCATGAATGAGTCGCCATAGGTGAGCGTGATTCCCAGCACCAGTGCGGCTGTGACGCCGAGCATGCCGGCCAGGATGATCAGTCGGGGCATGGTCACCACGAGTACGGGAGCGACACAACTCATCGCCCCTGCGGCAATGAGAGCAATGACACTTTGCTCGACGATGTTCAGCTGCAGGCCGACGTGGCTGAAGAGGCCGACAAGCACGACGATGCCGATGCCGCTGAACGCGATGAGCAGTACCCAGCGGATGCCGCCGGTGCGACCCAGCATGTACTGCGACACGGCCAGCAGGAAGATCAGGGGAACGGACCAGAACAGCGCCTCAGAGCCGATGCCGTTGGGGACGAGCATGCAGAGAAGGGCCGCCACCGTCCAGGCGAGTCCATCGGCTCTCGCCGCCTTGCGGAGGAGGCGATCGCGCTCTTTGAAGATGCGTTGCATGGGGCTAGCGTCGTTCCTGTCAGACGGGTTCAGGCCTGTCGGCCTGATTTCTGCCGACGGATGTATTCAGAACCTTATCGGCAACTGGTTCACCGGGGCAGTAGCCGTTGCAATTGTGCACCGACTGAATCGATCTCGATGAGGAACCCATCGTGGCCGAACGCGGATTCGAGGACGACCGCGGATCGACCATCGATGTTGCGCGGGAGGTACCGGGCGATCTCCCGCTGGCCGTCGACGGGAAAGAGCCGGTCACTGTCGAATCCGACGATCAGGGTTTCTGCCGTGATCCGTCCGAGCGCGGCTTCAACGCCGCCCCTGCCCCGGCCGACATCGTGTGAATTCATCGCCTCGACCAGGGTGATGTAGCTGTTGGCATCGAAGCGCCTGGTGAACTTGTTGCCGTGGAAATCGAGGTATGACTCCACCGCGAAGCGCCCCCCTGAGCCCAGCGGACTGAGTGTGCTTTGCCAGCTGCGTTCAAAGCGAGCATTGAGTTCGGCTGGGCTGCGGTAGTTGAGGAGCGCCATGCGCCGCGCCAGCGCGAGCCCGTTCGATGGGCCCTCCCCGTCTATCGCGTCGTAATAGTCGCCTGCCTGGAACAGTGGATCTGTGCGGATCGCTTCAATCTGGATCGAGTTGACGGCGACCTGGTCTGCCGTGGTGACGGGAGGCGCGGCCAGTATGGCCAGCCGTTCCACTCTCTCCGGCACCTCGATCGCCCACTCCAGGGCATGCATTCCGCCCATCGAGCCGCCGATGACCATCGCGAAGCTGTCAATGCCGAGGTGGTCGGCCACCGCGATCTGCGCCGACACCTGGTCGCGAATGGTGAGGTAGGGAAAACGGGTGCCCCACTCGACCCCATTGGGAGCGACAGAAGAGGGACCGGTGCTGCCCTGGCATCCGCCCAACATGTTTGGGGCGATCACGAACCAGCGGTCGGTGTCGATGGTGAGGCCTGGACCGATCATGCCGTCCCACCAACCGCCGGTGGCATGACCGTTGCCTGGGTCGCCGATGACGTGACTGTCACCCGTCAGGGCGTGCAGCACGAGGATCGCGTTGTCGCGGCTCGGTGACAGCTCTCCCCAGCTCTCGTAGGCGATCCGAACGTGGGGGAGGAACCCACCGGCCTCGAATGACAGCGGCCCGACGTCGACGAATCGACGGTCACCGACGGGATCGCCCTCTCGCCAGGCGCCGGTCGCCGGAGGCTTACCGATGACCGACCGCGCCTGAGCTTCAGTGATGAAGCTGGACGGGACCGTGTCTGCCGAAGTCTGCCATTCCATATCAGCTCTATTCTGCCCGTGAACGAGAAACCCCCGCCGATTGTTACGGCGGGGGATTCGCCCGGCAGGACGGGCCTGCAGGGATGGTGAGAACGAGGGCTAGGCGTTGGCGCGTGAGGCCTCCACGATGGCTCGCGCCGCGGCGAGGCCTTTCTCCAGGTCTGCCTTCAGGTCGGCGATGTTCTCGATGCCGACGGAGAGGCGCACCAGGCCAGGCGTGACGCCGGCGGTCAACTGCTGCTCAGGGGTGAGCTGGGCGTGAGTGGTCGAAGCCGGGTGGATGATGAGCGAGCGAACGTCACCGATGTTGGCCAGGTGGCTGAACAGCTCGACGCTGTCGACCAAGGCACGCCCGGCTTCCACTCCGCCCTTGAGCTCGAAGGAGAGCACCGCACCGACACCCTTCGGGGCGTACGTGTTTGCGGCGGCGTACCAGGGGCTCGACGGCAGGCCGGAGTAATTCACCGTGGCGATGTCGGGGTGGTTCTCCAGCCACTCCGCGATCTCCTGGGCATTCTGCACGTGGCGCTCGATGCGCAGGCTCAGGGTTTCGATGCCCTGGATGAGCTGCCAGGCGCTGGCCGGCGCGATGGCGGAACCCAGGTCGCGCAGCAGCTGCACGCGGGCCTTGATGATGTACGCGATGCCATCGCCGACAGCTGTCGTGTAGCTGGCGCCGTGGTACGACGGGTCTGGCTCGGTGAGGCCGGGGAATTTCTCGACATTCTTCGACCACTCGAACGTGCCGCCGTCGACGATGATGCCGCCGATGACGGTGCCGTGTCCACCGAGGAACTTGGTGGCGGAGTGCACGATGATGTCCGCGCCATGCTCGAACGGACGAATCAGGTACGGGGTGGCGATGGTGTTGTCAACGATGAGCGGAATACCGGACTCGTGGGCGACATCCGCTACGGCCCTGATGTCGAGCACGTTGATCTTCGGGTTGCCGATGGTCTCAGCGAAGAACAGCTTGGTGTTCGGGCGCACGGCGCGCTTCCACTCTGCGGGGTCGTCCTGGTTCTCCACGAAGGTGGTCTCGATGCCGAGCTTGGCGAGCGTGTACTTGAACAGGTTGTACGTGCCGCCGTAGATCGAGCTCGATGACACGATGTGGTCGCCGGCCTGGGCGATGTTCAGCACGGCGAACGTCGATGCCGACTGGCCGGAGGCGACGAGCAGCGCGGCGGTTCCGCCTTCGAGGGCTGCGACACGTTCTTCGACGACGGCCTGCGTCGGGTTCTGGATGCGCGTGTAGATGTTGCCGAACTCGGCCAGCGCGAACAGGTTCTGCGCGTGGTCGGCGCTATTGAAGACGTACGAGGTGGTCTGGTAGATCGGCGTCGCCCGAGCATTGGTGGTCGGGTCCGGCTGGGCGCCGGTGTGGACCTGCTTGGTTTCGAACTTCCAGTTTTCAGCGTTTGCGCTCATGAGGATGTCTTCCTTTGCCTCGACGAGCGTGGACCATCCAGCGCTCTGCAGCGAGCCTAAGCAGGGGGCCAACCTCGATCAATGGTCCGTGCAACACGGCGTCATTTTCGGAGCGCCAACGTGCCCTTCGGTTGCACGACCGGTCGGAACCATCGCTGCACGAATGCGAGCGACAGCAGCACGGCGATCCCGAAGCTGAGCAACACCATCGCCGGCAGCACCCACCACGGCTGCGGGCCGTCGAGAATGCCGGACTCCCTGAACGGATACAGCAGGAAGGTGTGCAGCAAATAGATGTACATGGTGGCGGCGCCGAAATCGGTGAACCAGGTGCGGCCGCGCGGCACCAGCATCAGGAATGCCACAACGAGCAGCACGGTGAACAAAATCAGCGCGAGACGGATGCCGCCAGCCCAGATTTCGTCATATCCGAACGACGCGTACGACTCGTCGTAGAGCAGGAACCGCCGGATCTTGATCTCGCGCAGCCACTCGATGTTCAGCACGATGAACACCGCAAGGGCGGTGAACAGCGCCAGGGACCCCGCGCGCCAGCGCCACATCGATGACGGCGGGAGGGCCAGCCACCTGGCGGTGACGCGCGACTGGCGCACCTTCCATCCGAAGACGAAGAAGGGCAACAGGGCGAGGGTGCGTGACATGGCGAAGGTGCTGTCGATGCTGCTGAGGTAGCCGACGAAAACCGAGATCGCGATGCTGATGAGCAATGGATAGCGCAGCAGCGCCAGGTAGGGGAGTGTGATGCGCCAGATTGCCAGGGCGATCAGGAACCACAAGGTCCACGAGGCCGTGGCGTAGTCGAGCTTGAACGTGCCTCCCAACAGCCAGCGAATCGTCGTCCACACGGTCTCGAAGATGAGGTACGGGAACACGACGTCGGTGAGCAGCCGTTTCATCTGCCGTGTGCCTGGCGGGGATGCCTTCGCGAAGTATCCGCTGACCGCAACGAAGAGCGGAACGTGGAATGCGTAGATGAAGAGGTAGAGCTCATACGCCGGATCGGATTCACCGATGAGTTTGAGGATTGCGTGGCCGATGACGACGAGCACGATCGCAATCCAGCGTGCATTGTCCCAGTAAGGAACACGTTGCTTCTGGGGGGTGGACATGCGGGTAGGAGGAGCAATCATTACCTCCATTCTCCCGCCAGAATGGTGACATGAGTGCAAAAAGAGTTGTGGTGACCGGTGCTAGCTCGGGAATTGGAGCGGCCACAGTGCGCTTGTTCCGGCTTCGAGGCTGGGATGTTGTGGGTGTCGCTCGACGTGCCGACCGACTTGCAGCGCTCGCCGAAGAGACTGGCGCAGACGTGTTCACGGCTGACCTCACGGTGCAGGCCGACGTCGACGCGCTTCGCGACTACCTGGCGTCGACGGGCGCCGTGCATGCCCTGGTCAACAACGCGGGCGGGGCAAAGGGCGGCATGGACTTCGTCGAAGACGCAGATGTCGACGACTGGGCCTGGATGTTCGAGATCAACGTGCTCGCGGTGAAGCGGGTCATCAGCGCCGTGCTGCCGCTGCTTCGGGCAGGCCTTGAATCGTCTGGTGAGGGTTCAGCGGATGCCGTGTCGGCCGACATCGTGAACATCACGTCGATCGCCGGTCACGTCACCTACCTCGGTGGCGGTGGGTACAACGCCGCCAAGTTCGCCGCCCACGCCATGACCGAGGTGCTGCGCCTGGAGCTGAACGGCGAGCCGATCCGCGTGATCGAGATCGCTCCGGGAATGGTCAAGACCGAGGAATTCGGCCTGGTGCGCTTCGACGGCGACGCGGAGAAGGCCGCCGCTGCCTACACGGGCGTCCCGCATCCGCTGTCGGCTGAGGACATTGCCACCGCGATCGTGTCGAGCGTTGAGCTTCCGGCGCACGTCAACCTCGACCTGGTGACCATCAAGCCGGTCGCCCAGGCCGCCCCGACCCGCGTGGCACGCGGAGAGCTGAAGCCGCGCAGCTAGCGAGCCCTGTCGCCCCGCGGTACTGGGCTCGTCCTTGTGTCCTCTAGTGTCGCCGTTTGTGCCGAGTGTCGCCGTTGCAAAGGCGACACTCGGTCGTAACGGCGATTCTCGGCGTTAGCTGTTCGGCTACTCGGCGGGTGCCAGCTCCACGTCGCCGATGGCTTCGGGCTCTGCCGCGACATCTGCAAAGGCGAGTTTCGGAACGAAGAACAGCAGCACGCCCGCAACGAGCGCGCCGGCGCCGCAGATGGTCCACACCAGCATGTAGCCGAACAGGCTCGCCGCTGTCGCGGTGACCGTCGACGCTGCACCGGCCAGCAACACCACGCCGAAGACGGCAGAGGCGAATGACCCGCCGATGGTCTTCGTTGTGTTGGTCAGTGCCGCGGCGATGCCGGTCTGGCCGCGGGGCGCTGCAGCGGCTGCGGCAGCAGGCAGCGCGCCCACGAGTGCGCCTGAGCCGATGCCCGCAATGGCCATGTTCGTGAAGACCTGCCAGGTTTCCTGGTGGAAGGGCAGGAACGAGAGGTAGCCGACCGCGACCACGAATGTGGCGATGATCAGCGCGATGCGCGGACTCGTCCACTTCGACACCAGCGGGAACAGCAGTGCGCCGACGATCATCGAGATGAGGTACGCGCCGATGAGCGTCGAGATGTCGGTGGCGTCGAGACCGAGTCCGTATCCGTTCACCGGGTCTGTGCCCGCGAATGTCGCCAGCGGCGCCTGCGCGCCGAGCAGGCTGATTCCCACGAGGCCGGCCGTCAGCATCACCGGCCACATGGTGGGCTGGCGAAGCACCCGCAGGTCGATCGCCGGGTCCTTCTGCTTCAGCTCGAAACGACCGAACGGCACGAACGAGGCAATGCCGATGACGATGAGTGCCCACACCCACCAGGTTCCTGGCCCGTTCAGGCGCAGGAAGGTGAGCCCGGAGGTGATGAGCAGCAAGCCGAGGGCCAGCAGCATGAAGCCGCGGCCGTCGAGTGACCGGCCGGCGACCGGTTCGGACTCCGGTACCCCGAAGAGGATGGCGAAGAAGACCAGCGTGACAGCGATGGCCGGCACCATCATCGCGGCGGTGACGTTCTCGCCGAGCGCAACGAACAGGCGTCCGGCGCTCAGGGCGCCGATGATGGCACCGGCCTCAAGGGCGACGACGAGCAGTCCGGCCGCACGCCTGGTCTGCGACGCTCCCGTGTTTGTGCGGCGGCCACGATCGAAGATGAGGGCAACCTCGAGCGGCAGCCACACGACGTAAAAGCCCTGCAGCGCCCAGGCCGCGAGGAAGCTCCAGAAGTCGCCGGCGAACGCCAGCCACCAGGTTGCTCCTGCCGTCAGCACGGTGGAAATGAGCAGGATGCGCTTGTGCCCGTGCATATCGCCGAGCTTGGCGAGGAACGGAACCACCAGGGCCGACAACAGCAGCTGTGCTGCCTCGAACCAGTTGAAGTCGGCGTCATGGATGCCGAGGTGGCGCACGAGATCGGGGATCAGCGGCACGTAGAAGCCCTGCAGGATTCCGCTGGTGATCTCTACGAGAAAGAGGAAGCCGACCAGGCTGGCGGTCACACCAACGGCTGAGCCTCTGAGCGCGTTGGGCGCCTGGGGGAATGACATCATGCAGGGATGCTAGTGCGCAGGCTGCGTGAAAACGGGGATATTCGGGGCGCCGCTGTGCACGGCGTGGTGAATTCACCGAACTAACATTGGTGAATGGCCTTTGACGCAGACGACGCAGCACTTGGAACCCCCGATATCGAGCGAGAGATCCTTCAGTGGTCTGACTTCGAGGATGCCTCCCGGCTCCTCGCTACGCGCGTTCGTGAGAGCGGCTTCGACCCCGACGTCGTCATCGCCATTGCCCGCGGGGGACTGCTGCTGGCCGGCGCCATCTCGTACGCCCTCGGCACCAAGAACTGCGGCAGCATCAACGTGGAGTTCTACACGGGCATCGACCAGCGCCTGCCGAAGCCGGTGCTGTCTGCCCCAATGCTCGATGCCCCGGCCCTCGCAGGCAAGAAGGTCCTGGTCGTCGACGACGTCTCAGACTCCGGCCACACCCTCGCGATGGTCGTCGGGCTGTTGGAAGAGACAGCGGATGAGGTGCGCTCCGCCACGCTGTACACGAAGCCCCGCACCGTGCTGGTGCCCGACTTCACCTGGCGCGAGACCGCAGGGTGGATTGTCTTCCCGTGGTCGGCGAAGCCGCCGGTGTCGGTTGAACAGCCCGTTTCGGTGGCGGCAGCGCTCTAACGCACCAGCCTCGCGGGGCTCACCGGCGCGAGCCCTGCCGCTCAGTGGAAGTGCTGCGCAGCAGGAGTTCAGTCGCTGGTCGCTGGCCCAGTCAGCGATGTGATGCACCGGCCGAGGAGCAGCCGCAGATGTTTGACGTCGGTTGATTCAAAGCCTGTGAGCATCTGCTGCTCGACGCCCTTCACGGCGGCACTGGCGACCTTCAGCTGACTCCGGCCCAGCTCGGTCAGCTGGGTGGGGATGGCCCGCCCCTCTGCCGCGCTCTCAGCGCGCGACACGAACCCGTCTCGCTCGAGGGATTGCAGCAGCACGTTCATCGACTGCCGCGACACAAACGCACCGCGCGCGAGTTCGGAGTTGGACAGCCCTGGCCGTTGCGCGAGCAACTCGAGGCAGGAGTAGTGGGTGATGTTCATCCCCAGCGGTCGGAGCACGGCTTCCATTGACGAGCGCAACGCACTGGCCGCCTCCTTGAGCAGGTAGCCAAGCGAAGTCTCCAAGTGGATGCCGGCAGCATCCTTGCCGGCAGCACTGTTGCGTGCAGCACTGTTGCGTGCAGCACTGTGGCGTGCAGCGCTGTCGTTGCTCAACACATCGTCGTCCATGCTTCCCTCTCCGGTACGAACCATGTCAATATTCTGACATACTCGATTCATGTCAACTTACTGACACTTACGAGGAGGATCATCATGACAGTTTCCGGACCCGGCTTCATCTCCCTGCAGGTGCGCGATATCGCGCGTTCCGCAGCGTTCTATGAGCACTACCTGGGGTTCACTCGACAGGCCGGACCGCCGCAGGCCGTGGTGTTCGCCACCGCGCCGGCGGCGTTCGCGGTACGCGAGGCGCTTCCGGGGGTTGACCTTGATTCGGTTCATCAGCTCGGTATGGGAATTGGTGTGTGGCTGCATGCCGAGAACGCATCAGGGATTCACGACGCGCTCGCTGCCGATGGCGTCGTGATCACGGCGGCTCTCAGCGATGGCCCCTTTGGGGCGACGTTCACCTTCGCCGACCCCGACGGGTACCAGATCACGCTGCACGACCGAGCCTGAGTTGGACGGTGACTAGTCGGCGAGGATGAGGTACAGGGCGCGCCTGGCTTCATCGAGCTTCTCGGCGGCAGCGATGCGCTGGGCATCGGTGGCCGACTTCCGGAACTGGTGAACCACGCCCACCAGCTTGCCGAGACTCTCGTGGAAGGCGACATCAGCGTCTGACTGTCCTGGCGTCGCCTCCCACGCCTTCTTCAGATCGTCTTCATGCTCGGCCAGGTACGCGGTGCCGGCATCCGTCAATTGGTAGTCGGTGCGCCGACCGTCACCCGTTGGCGCGATGAGTTCCTCATCGACGAGCTGCTGCAGGGTCGGGTATACCGATCCAGGGCTGGGGCGCCATGCTCCGCCGGTCTTCTCTTCGATTGCGCGGATGAGCCCGTATCCGTTGGAAGGGCCGTCGGCGAGGAGAGAGAGGATGGCTGAACGAACGTCGCCCCTGCTGGCGCGCTTGGAGCCTCGTGGGCCACCGCCTGGGCCAAAGCCTGAGCCGAAGCCGGGGCCAAATCCGGGTCCACCAGGACCGAATCCCCGTCCGCGACCGCGTCCGTGGCCACGTCCTTCTGATTCGTGCTCGAAGGAGTCACGACGAGAGCGGCTGAATTCGGGGTCGAACCCCATGTGTTGTGAGTGAGAAATGCGCTTCATGATCGCATCACTCCTTTCGTGTTTGTTGAAATATTGATACACCGCAGAACTTCTGCGATACGTCAACGATATATCGGTCAGGATAACGCGTCAAGAGTCAGGTCGCAGAATTTCTGGACTCTGCATGCTTGCGGGGTTCTCGATCGCCTGAGAGAATTACACGTCCTGTTCCCTAGTGAAAAGTTGAGACAGTGAAGATCTACATCGGTTCCGCGCCCCTGTTCCTGCGCTGACCGACGCCCCGTTCGGGGTCTCGCGTCAGTGCACCACTGACGTTTTCGGAGACCCTTGTGGCTTTTTCATCGAACCCTGCTGTTGTCCTGACCGATCTGGGCCTCACGTGGCCTGACGGCACTCACGCGCTTCACAGCATCACCGCCAGCTTCGGCCGTGGTCGCACGGGCCTGATCGGAACCAACGGTTCTGGCAAGTCCACCCTGCTCAAGCTGATCGCCGGCGACCTCAGCCCCACCACCGGGGGCGTGCAGCTGAACGCCGATGTCGGAGTGCTTCCGCAAGACATCGCCCTGGGTGTCGGCGACTCCCTCGCCGGAGTGCTCGGCATCGGCGAGCTGAGGTCGGCGCTGCACGCCATCCTCGGTGGCGACGCCTCCGCGGAGAACTTCGAGACCCTCGGCGACAACTGGGATATCGAAGAGCGCACGCTCGCGGTGCTCTCGGAGATGGGCTTCGCCGTCGAGGAGAACGTGCTCGACCGGCGGGTCGACACCCTCTCAGGAGGCGAGGTCGTGCTCGCCGGACTGGCGCGGCTTCGACTGGCCGGCACCCCGATCACCTTGCTTGACGAACCGACCAACAACCTCGACCGGCGCGCGCGCTCGCTGCTCTACACAGCGGTGCGCAACTGGAGTGGAACCTTGATCGTGGTGAGCCACGACCGCGAACTGCTCGACCTGATGGATGAGACGGCGGAACTCCACGACGGCGAGCTTCGCCTCTTCGGGGGTGGCTACTCGTCGTACCGCGAGCAGATCACCGCTGAGCAGGAGAATGCTGAACGGCTCGTTGCCGCCGCGACGCACGAGCTGCAGGTCGAGAAGCGACAACGCATCGAAGCCGAGTCGAAGCTCGCCAAACGTGCGCGGTATGCCCAGACCGACTACGAGAACAAGCGGATGCCGAAGATCATCATGAACCAGCGAAAATCCAACGCCCAGGTGTCGGCGGGTAAGTATCGGGAGATGGCGTCGCAGCGCGTCGACGCCGCTGGCAGTTCGCTGCAGGACGCCGAAGCGCGGCTGCGGAAGTCCAGGCACATCCGAATCGACGTGCCGGGGAGCGCGGTGCCAGAGGGGCGCACCGTTCTCGAGCTTGATTCTGAGCCTCGGCCGCTCGTGATCCGCGGACCGGAACGCATCGCGCTCATCGGCCCGAACGGATCTGGCAAGACCACGCTTCTCGAGGAGATCGCCGGGTATCAGGCATCCGCTTCGCCCTCGCGTGTGGCCTTTCGCATTGATGCTGTGCGCTACCTGCCCCAGCGGCTGGACATCCTGATCGACGACGCGAGCGTCATCGAGAACATTCGGCGTGCGGCACCCCTGCGCAGCCCGAATGAGATCAGGAGCCAACTGGCGCGCTTCCTGATTCGTGCGGACGCCGTCGACCAGCCCGTCTCCCAACTCTCTGGCGGTGAACGATTCCGGGTGGCGCTTGCGAGCCTGCTGCTGGCTGACGACCCACCCCAGCTGTTGCTGCTCGACGAACCGACGAACAATCTCGACCTCACCAGCATCGACCAGCTGGTCGAAGCCCTCAGCGCCTGGCACGGGGCACTCATGATCGTGAGCCACGACTATGAGTTCCTCGGCCGGCTGCGCATCGGGCGGTGGTTGGAGATGACAGCGGATGCCGGGGTGCAGGAGACCCACCAACCAGAGCCTGACTATTCCGCTTAGGCTCGATGTATGAGCGTGCATTTGGTTGGCGGGGGCTGGACCCCCGAACATGACGAGAGCGTCTTCGGACCCTTCCTGGCGGAAGCGACGGAGCACGCGGTGGCGGCAGGCCGCAACTTCGGCCCGCGTATCGCGATCATCGTGGTGCGGGATGGCGATGGCGACGAGCACGCAGCCAAGCTTGCCGCGGCGCTGGGCGCAGGCGGTGCAGGCGGCGTCGGCGGTGTCTTCGAACCGATTGTGACCAGCCTGGCGCTCACCGACAGTGCAACTGCAGAGGCGATCAGCGGTGTCGACGGCATCCTGATCGGTGGTGGTCTCACCCCGGCATACCTCAACGCCGTCAGGCCGATCGCGGCCGAGATCCGACAGCTGGTCACAGACGGGACGCCCTATCTGGGCTTCTCTGCTGGGGCAGCCATCGCGGCGGAACGCGCCCTTCTCGGCGGCTGGCGCATCGGCGGGGTCGAGGTTTGCTCTGAAGATGCCTCCGAAGACCTTGATGAGGTCACCATCGAACCGGGCATCGGACTCATCGACGTGAGCATCGACGTGCACGCGGCGCAGTGGGGCACGTTGTCGAGGCTCATCGCAGTGACCGAAGCCGGCGTGATCGACGGTGGCCTGGCCATCGACGAGAGCACAACCCTCATCGTGGGCAACAACGCACTGCGCGTGACCGGGGCCGGAAGCGTTTGGCGCGTCACCCAGGCAGACGCCGGCGTTCTCGTCAGCACGTTTGGCGCCTAGTGTCCGCAGCATCACCCGCTGGAATCACCGGTGACCCGGCTCTCGTTGGGGCAGCATCCGTTGGCCGTACAGTCGTCGACCTGAATCTCGGCAGCATCGACCCTGGCTGGGCCGCTGCCCTCGCGCCCGTTGCCGGCCAATTGGCATCCGTCACCGAGTTCCTGCAGGAAGAGACCACCGCCGGCCGGCCGTGGCTCCCAGCACCGGATGCCGTGCTGCGGGCGTTCCGCGCGCCGCTGGAGCAGGTGCGTGTTCTCATCGTCGGGCAGGACCCATACCCGACACCGGGGCATCCGATTGGATTGTCGTTTGCAGCCGACCCCGCGGTGCGTCCCCTGCCACGGAGCCTCGGCAACATCTACACCGAACTCCGTGACGACCTCGGGATCCCAACGCCTGCCAACGGCGACCTGACGCCATGGACCGGCCACGGCGTGATGCTGCTGAACCGAGTGCTGACCGTGGAGAGCGGGAGCGCAGGCTCGCACCGGCGCCGCGGCTGGGAGGCCATCACCGACCACGCCATCCGCTCACTGGGGGCACGCGATGCGCCGCTGGTGGCGATCCTGTGGGGTAAGGACGCCCAGGCGTTGCGGCCACTTCTCGGCGATACGCCGATCATCGAATCCGCGCATCCCAGCCCGCTGTCTGCGCGGCGCGGGTTCTTCGGGTCCCGCCCGTTCAGCCGGGCCAACGAGCTGCTGGTGGAGCAGGGTGCTGCCCCCGTCGACTGGTCGCTCAGCTAATCTTGACCTGCATCACTCGCGGCGCGACAGCGCGATAGCGCGATGACCGTTCGTGAAATGTACCGCGACAGGAAAGGGGAGCGCCGTGCTCGAAGAGGAATACCAGCCGAGACGACGCCTGCCACCACACCTGCGGCCGGCCCCTGAACCAGAGGCGCCATTCGAGTACACGCTGAGGGATGCCACGCGCGCAGATCTCCCGCACATTCGGGAGATTTACAACTACTACGTGGCCAACAGCACCGTGACGTTCGACGAAGACGCGATGACCCTCACGGAGTGGCGCGACAAGTTCGACTACCTGGCCAAGTTCAACATGCCGTTCATCGTGGCCGAATCCACCAGGGGCCAGATTCTCGGTTACGCGCTCGTCTCGCCCTGGAAGCAGAAGAAGGCCTACCGGTTCACGGTCGAGAACTCGATCTACCTGGGCGCGGCATCCACCGGCAAAGGCCTCGGGCGCGTGCTGCTCACCGAGCTCCTTGCCCGCTCGAAGCAGGCAGGGTTGAAAGAGGTCATCGCCGTCATCGCAGACCAGGGAGCGGATGCCTCCATCAAGCTGCACAGCGACTTCGGCTTCGAGGAGATCGGCCGCATGGGCAAGGTGGGCTTCAAGTTCGAGCGTTGGCTCGGCATCGTGATGATGCAGAAAAGCCTGAAGTAGGCATCCGTTTTCGTGTTCGGAATGCAGCAGATCCGCGTTCTGTCACACGTTTGGGGACTAGCGGGGGATCCCTCCTCGCCACTAAGTTCAGCGTGGAGGAATTGTGCCACAAGCCGTTGCGGGTCACGCTATGCCGTTTGAACCGGTGCCTGTGGACTCCGTGACCCTGCTTCGCGCGCGCGGGCCGGTCTACGACGGAATCCAGGATTGCCTTCGGATCCAGGCGCATGCGACGCCCAGGGGAGCGCTCGGCAGGCTCTTCGGCCGCTGCCCGCTCGATCCGGAAGCACGCGAGGCATTCCCGCAAGCCGTGGCAGAAGGTGCCGTCGCTCGCGTCCTCACCACGCTGTCACCGGAGTGGACGGTGCTGCACGCCCTGCCCTCAGCGGATGGCTCACACGTCATCGACCACATTCTCATCGGGCCGAGCGGGCTCTATTCCGTCACCACGGTTGAACATGGCGGTCGCCCCGTCGTCGTCGACGGCGGATCGCTCACCATCGGCCGGAAACGCACAGAGGCGCTCGCCGAAAGCCGCCAGGAGACCATTCGTGCGGCTGGTCTGTTGTCTGCGCGTGTGCGAGCCAATGTCGAGATCATTCCACTGATCGTGCTGGTCGCACCGGTGTCGATGAAGCTGGGCAAGACCCACGGGATCATCACGGTGCTGCCGGCGACAGACGTGCGCGACTGGCTGGCCGCCGGGCAACGCGTGCACACCGACGGCGCGCTCACGCTCTACGAACGGGCCCTCCGCGAGCAGGGGGAGTGGAGCAACGTCGCCCGTGTGACAGATGACACCATCAGGCACATCAACCGGTTCGAGCGCCTGCAGCGTGAGGTGCAGGCGGCCAGCGGGCGCGCCCGAATCTGGTCGCGGGTCGCACTGTCTGGCATCATCGCCGCATCGGCTGGCGCTATCGCGCTGGCCGGTATTGTGCTCATCCCGCTGGCCGTTTAGGCCAATTCGGCGGCGTTACTTCGACGCGGCGCCCAGCTCCAGCAGGCCGACACCGACGATCACGAGGATCATCCCGGTGATCTGTACCCAGGTGAGGCTCTCTTTGAAAAATACCCAGCTCACCACCGACACCAGGATGACGCCGATCGCCGACCAGATGGCGTAGCCGATGGCGAGCGGCACTCCCCGGCTGAGCGACTGCGACAGCATCGCGAATGACACCACGTACCCGACCACCACGACCACGTACGCCCACCAGCGCGGGTCGGGCCCTGACACGAATTTCAGAAAGCTGGTTGCGACCACCTCGGTGACGATCGCGATGGCGAGGAACAGGTAGCCCATGGTGTGTCCGTTCTCGGCGGGGCGTGGGTGTGACGAGGCACGTGGCGATGGGCGTCCGCATGCCGCGGGCCTCACTCGAGGCTAGTGGGTGCGTAAAGTCGGAGTATGACCGACCATCACTTTGACCTCCCGGCCAAGCACACAGTGCTTCGCTCATTCGCCGGGCATCTGGATGCGTCGCCAGACGACGTCTACCCGCTTCTCGTCGCCCGGCTCATTCCCGGAGATGAGGCCGGTGGCCACATGCTGACCGATCCAGACGCACGGCTCGTGATCGTCGAGGGTGACTGGTGGTACAGGGCTGAGTACCGCGTTCGGCCAGAACAGGACGCACAGGGCTCTGTCGTCGAATTCGAGATCATCAATGTGGCGCAGAAGGCGCACTGGGCCGGTGCCATCACCGCACGATCTGTCGTGCAGAACGCCCCAGCGGCTTTCGGACGGTTGCTCACCGAACTCGACGAGCAGTTGAACGCGACGGGCAGCTGACCGAGTCCATCTTCCTGGCCGGTGCGTCCGCAGCCGAGTCTTGGCGCGCGGAATCCCCTCAGGCGCGCGTTTTATCGCGCGCCAGCCGGGATAACGCGCGCCCAGCTGAATTCACGACAGCCATTTACCTCCCACGCCTGAGTAGGCTCAAGCCATGGCTGAACTGCATGACCTGACCGCCCTCGAACAGTGGCAGCAGCTGCAGACCGGAGCCGTCAGCCCCACGGAGCTCACCGAGCACTATCTGGCACGCATTGACGCGTCGAACCCGACGCTCGGCGCATTCGCCACGGTGACGGCCGACAACGCCCGCGCCCGTGCCCGGTTTGTGCAGGAGGAGGTTCCCCGCACCGCGCCGCTCTGGGGACTGCCGTTCGGCGACAAGGATCTCCAGCTGCGCGCTGGCGTGCCAGCCCAGTTCGGCTCCCGGCTCATGACGGGCTTCGTGCCCGACGAATCGGACGAACTCACCCAGGGGCTCGATGACGCCGGCGCCGTCAGCCTCGGCAAGACCGCCGCCCCAGAGTTCGGGTTGCCGTCGTATACGGAGGGGCTGGCCTTTCCACCGGCCCGCAACCCCTGGAACCCTGCACTCGGCGCCGGAGGCTCAAGCGGCGGAGCCGCTGTCGCCGTCGCGGCGCGCCTGCTGCCATTCGCTCCCGGCTCCGACGGCGGCGGATCGGTGCGCATTCCCGCGGCCGCCTGTGGGCTCGTCGGCCTGAAGCCGAGCCGAGGGCGGATCCCGGCGTCATCCGGCATCGACAAGCTTGCCGGGCTCCCCGTCGCCGGCCCGCTGGCCAGAACGGTAGCGGATGCCGCCCTCCTGCTCGACGCCATGATCACGCCACGGGGTGGTCACGCAGACCACCACTTCGCGCTGCGCTCTCCGGCCGACGATGCCCCGCTGCTCGCGGCTGCGGTACGCGGCGAGGGACGGTACCAACTGGGTGTGATGACGACATCCGCTTGGGACGACGCCTATGACATCCGCATTTCTGCAGAGGCCGCCGCCGCACTGCAGGTGGCGATCGACGAGTTCGTGGCGCTCGGCCACGGGCTTGAAGAAACCGCCCTGGTGCCCGATGACAGCTATGCCCCTGCGTTCAGAACCATCTGGCAGGCGGGGGCCGCCGGTATCCCCGCAGAGACCGATGCCGAACTCGCGCTGCTCGAGCCGCTCACGGCCTGGCTGCTGGCTCGCGGCCGTGCGCTGTCGGCCCGTCAGCTTGCAGACGCCCTTGCTGCATTGGCGCTGTACGAACGATCGTTCATCCGCCAGCTGTCGCGATTCGACGCAGTTCTCACGCCCGCACTGGCGCTCACGCCCAGGCCTGTCGGCTGGTATGACCAGAACGACGGTGAGCGCAACTTCGAGCAGCAGGTGCAGTACACGCCGTTCACGTCCATGGTGAATGTCTCCGGGCTGCCGGCCATTGTGCTGCCCGTGCATATGACGGCAGATGGCCTGCCCATGGGTGTGCAGCTGATCGGCAAGCCGGGGGGAGAGGCCACGCTTCTCGCGCTCGGCGCCCAGCTGGAACGTCGCCTGCGATGGCAGTTGCGGGCGCCTGCAGCACGCTAATCATTGCGGCGTTGTTTTGAATTACTCAAAACAACTGTTACAGTAGTGAAATGAACACAGTGGAACAGGCCGAAGCAGTAGCAGGTGCTGCCGCCGGACTCGTTGCCACTGCGCAGATCGACATCGCGGTGCCCGACGTGGCCGACAGCCTTCGCGCTGCCGGACTGAAGGTCACAGCCCCGCGCGTCGCCGTAATGTCTGCGCTGGTCACGATTCCCCATGCGGATGCCGACCAGTTGTACTCCGCCGTGCGCACCGAGCTCCCGGGTACCTCGCTTCAGGCGGTGTACGGAGTGCTAACCGCGCTGACCGGCGCCGGACTCGTGCGCCGCATCGAACCAGCAGGTTCTGCGGCACTCTACGAACGTCGCATTGGTGACAACCACCACCACGCTGTCTGCACGCAGTGCAAGTCCGTCACCGACATCGACTGCGTGATCGGTGAGGCGCCATGCCTGGTGCCGGCCGACACCTCAGGATTCGCAGTGCAGTCAGCCGAGGTGACGTTCTGGGGCGTGTGCTCAGCCTGCCAGGCCGCGGAAGCCCAACAGGCAATCGGTCCCGTCATCTAGCTCCCTCGCGGTTAACCCGCGCATTGTTCGGCAGCCCGCTTGCCGACACCACAGTTTCCCCACACTTGTTTTCGCTGTCCTGACCATTACCGAATCGAATCGAGAAGCATGACTACTCTCCCCACGACCACTCAGACCGGTACCCCGGTTCCGAGTGACGATCACTCGCTGACCGCTGGCCCCAACGGTGCCACGGCCCTGCACGATCGTTACCTGCTCGAGAAGCTGGCGCAGTTCGCCCGCGAGCGTATCCCGGAGCGCGTCGTGCACGCCAAGGGCGGCGGAGCATTCGGTACCTTCGAGGTCACCGAAGACGTCTCGAAGTACACCCGTGCAGCCGTGTTCCAGCCGGGCACGACGACCGAGACCGTCCAGCGCTTCTCCAGCGTTGCCGGCGAGCAGGGTTCCCCTGACACCTGGCGCGACGTGCGTGGCTTCTCGCTGAAGTTCTACACGACCGAGGGCAACTACGACATCGTCGGAAACAACACCCCCGTGTTCTTCATCCGCGACGGCATCAAGTTCCCCGACTTCATCCACTCGCAGAAGCGCCTTCCGGGTTCCGGTCTCCGCGATGCCGACATGCAGTGGGACTTCTGGACGCTGTCCCCTGAGTCCGCACACCAGGTGACCTACCTGATGGGTGACCGCGGCCTGCCGCGCTCCTGGCGCGAAATGCCCGGCTTCGGTTCACACACGTACCAGTGGATCAACGCTGAGGGTGAGCGCTTCTGGGTGAAGTACCACTTCACGTCCAACCAGGGCAACGTCGAAATCGACGGCAGCGATGCTGAACTCATCGCCGGTGGCGACGCTGACCACTACCGCCGCGACCTCTATGAGGCCATTGCGGCCGGAAACTTCCCGTCCTGGGACCTCCACGTACAGGTCATGCCGTACGAGGAAGCCAAGACCTACCGTTTCAACCCGTTCGACGTCACCAAGGTCTGGCCGCACGCTGACTACCCGCTCATCAAGGTGGGAACGCACACGCTGAACCGCAACCCGGAGAACTTCTTCGCCGAGATCGAGCAGGCAGCATTCTCGCCCGCCAACACGGTGCCCGGCATCGACATCAGCCCCGACAAGATGCTGATGGCTCGCGTGTTCTCCTACCCGGATTCCCAGCGCTACCGCCTGGGTGCGAACTACATCCAGATCCCGGTGAACGCGCCGAAGGCACCCGTCAACAACTACTCGCAGGATGGCGCGGCCCGTCACGGCTTCAACTCCGCAGCGACGCCCGTCTACGCTCCCAACTCGCTCGGCGGGTTTGCAGCGGATGCCGCAGCAGCCGGCACCGGCAGCTGGGAGAGCGACGGTGACCTCGTGCGCAGCGCAGCGACGCTGCGCTCAGAGGACAGCGACTTCGGCCAGGCCGGAACGCTCTACCGCGAGGTGTTCGATGACGCAGCCAAGGCTCGCTTCCTCGACACCATCACCGACGCCATCAGCGGTGTCCAGCGTCCAGAGGTGCGGGAACGCGCCATCTGGTACTGGACCAGCGTTGATGCTGAACTCGGCGCGCAGCTTGTTGCCGCGCTGAGCGCTGTTGACGCCTACTCGGCTATCGCCGAATAGTTCGACACAGCCCATCACACTCGCGTTACCAACCCGGTAACGCAAGCGGGGCATCCGGTCGTCTGCCGATTGCCGGATGCCCCACCGTACGCCGTCCAAAGAAGCTCTGCGTTCACATGAACCCGCATGCATTTCGCATGTGGACAAGGAGAAGAAAATGAACTCATACATCACCGTCCCCGCCGCACGCACCAGCGCGGGTTCGACTGGATACGTGACAGTGGATGCCGCACCGGCAACTGTCGTCGGCGGCTATGTCACCGATGTCGCGACGAGCGCCGTCGTTGGCAGCTACGTCGACTGCGACGCTCGCCACAGCACGAGCTACGAACTGGCCAGCTAGCCAGTCGCCTTCAAGCGCCCGGTCTCTGACTGGGCGCTTTGTCGTTGGCGCTACCGACGATCTCAGTCCGCCGAGATATTTCACTGGCGCACAAAGGTAAGGCATGCCATACTAAGGTAATGCTTACTTCGACCGACGCCCCTGAGGTGACGCGCGCCGCGCCTCGACAGCCGAAGCCAAGCTTCCGTCTGTTCGATGTCTCAGTTGCTCGCTTGACGAAGCTCTCCTCAACCTTCCTGCGTGTCACCTTCACCGGTGACGACCTGCACGAGTTCGGGACTGTCGGTCTCGACCAGCGGGTCAAGGTCGTGCTGCCTCTCCCCGGAATCGGCATCTCTGAACTGCCCGATGGCCAGGACTGGTACACCGCGTGGCGCCAGCTGCCAGAGGAAGCCCGCAACCCTATTCGTACGTACACCGTTCGCTTCGTGCGGCAGGCAGAGCGCGAGATCGATATCGACTTCGTGCTGCACGGCGATGCCGGTCCTGCGTCGCGCTGGGTGTCATCCGCTGCAGTTGGCGACAAGCTGATGATTGTCGGCCCCGATGCCCTTGGCGCGGATCCGACCTCGGGCGTCGAATGGCGACCGGGCAACGCCGCCACTGTTCTCCTCGCCGGCGACGAGACAGCTGCCCCCGCGATCTGCTCGATCCTCGCCGCCCTGCCCCGCACCGCGACGGGCTGCGCGTTCATCGAGGTCCCAGAACCCTCCGACTTCCTCGAAACTGATTCTCCCGTTGGCGTCCAGGTGACCTGGCTCGCTCGCAATGCGTCACATGCTGCTGGCGACACTCACGAGGGTCACGGTTCTGGCCTCGCGCCCGCCGTGCGTGAATGGACGTCACGCTTCCTCAACGCGCCAACCTCGGGGCCTGAGCTCGCCGATGTCGATATCGACAAGGGTCTCCTCTGGGAAGTGCCAGAGGAGAACACCAGCCGTAGCAACGATGGCCTCTATGCCTGGCTTGCCGGCGAAGCCAGCGTCATCAAGTCGCTGCGCCGCTTCCTCGTGACCGAGTCTGGCATCGACCGCAAGCAGGTGGCCTTCATGGGCTACTGGCGCGCGGGTCGCTCTGAACTCAACTAACACCTCTCGCTGGCGCCAGCACACCGCTGCGCCCCTCGCGAGACCACGATGCTTTACCGAACTGCAGCGCCCCGCAGCTGCAGCGTTTCTCTGAAAGGAACTCCTGTGCCCAGGACCACATTTGCCCGCCGGATGACAGGCGCGACCGTCGTCGCAGCCACCGCAGTGGCTGCACTGCTCCTGGCTGGGTGCTCAGCAACCACCGACGACTCCACAGCGGATGCCTCTGGCGATGCGGCGTTCCCCGTCACGATCACCAGCGCCCTCGGCGACGCCGTGATTCCTGCGGCACCAGAACGCATCGTGACCATCGGCTGGGGTTCGGCCGACACCGTCGTTGCGCTTGGCGAGACACCCGTTGGTGTCGAAGCGGCAACATGGGGCGGCGACGAAGACCTGTACTTCCCGTGGGTTCGTGACGCCATCGAGAAGTCCGGCAACGAGCTCCCAGAGACCTTCAACGTGTACCCAGAGGTCGATGTCGAGGCCATCCTCGCGCTCAAGCCCGACCTGGTCCTCGCCCCGCAGTCCGGCATTTCTGCTGAGGACTTCGCAACGCTCTCGGCCATCGCCCCGACCGTTGCATACCCTGAGGAGGCCTGGCAGACGAGCTGGGACGACCAGATCAGCATCATCGGCAAGGCACTCGGCAAGAGCGACGCAGCCGATGAACTCATCGAGGGCATCTCCACCGAACTCGCAGACACGGCTGCAGAGAACCCCGAATTCGCTGACCTCAGCTTCGCGTATGTCTACGCGGCAGAGCCCGGCCAGCTGGCGTTCTACCAGTCCGGCGACCCGCGGGTCGACCTCATCTCCGGTCTCGGACTGACCGTTGACCCCACTGTCGCCGCTGTGCCGTTGACGGAAGGCACGTTCGCCTCAACGGTCGGACTCGAACAGGCCGACCTGCTGAACGACGTTGACGTGCTCTTCACCTGGTTCAACGACGCCGAGAACCAGCAGGCGATCGAGTCACAGCCGCTGTTCGCCCAGATCCCGGCATTCGCCCGTGGGTCATACGTGCCGAACGTTGACAACCAGCTCGCCATGGCTTCGAGCCTGCTCACCCCGCTGAGCGTGCCGTGGGCCCTCGACGCCTTCGTTCCGATGATCCAGGACGCGGCAGCCAACGTCGCCAAGTAGGCACACTGCCTGAAACCTGCAGGGAAAACCCCGCAGGAGCGCGTGGCCAGAGACAGTAAAGACAGCAACATGAACCGCAGCTGCATAACGCGAAGCAGTAATGACTGACACCACGTCACTCGACCGATCGGGCGCAGGGATCCCTGCGCCCGATCGTCGTGCGCGTGAGCGTCGTCTGCCGCGCTGGCCGAAGGTCGGCCTGGCGACGGGACTCGTCGTGCTCGCCGTGGTGCTGGTCGTCGTGATGCTGCTCAGTCTGGCCATCGGCAACAAGTACGTGCCGCTGCCCGACGTCATCAACGCGCTCTTCAATCCGGGCGACACCTACGCTGACGCCGTGGTCGCCAGCCGGATTCCGCGCACCATCCTTGGACTCCTCGCCGGAGCAAGCCTGGCCGTGGCCGGCGCTGTCATGCAGGGCATCACGCGCAACCCGCTCGCAGACCCGGGGCTCTTCGGCGTCAACGCAGGGGCGGCGGCGGCGATTGTCACGGCATCCGCTTTCTTCGGCCTGGGTTCTGCGGCAACGAGCGTGTGGGTTGCCCTGCCAGGCGCCCTGCTCGCGGTCGTGGTTGTCTACCTGCTCGGATCGGTGTCTGGAACGGCGACACCCGTGCGGCTGGTACTCGCCGGCGTGGTGGTCGGGGCGGTGCTCGCTGCCTATATCCAGGCGATCACGCTCAGTTTCCCCGCCGTTTTCAACAGCTACCGGTTCTGGGTGATCGGCTCGCTTGCCGGCCGCGACCCGCAGCTGATTCTCGACGTTCTGCCGTTCGTGGTGGTGGGCCTGGTCCTTGCCCTCGGCCTGGCTCGATCCCTGAACGCACTCGCGCTCGGTGACGACACGGCCAGCGCGCTCGGCGCACATGTCGGGCGCACCCGCATCCTGGGTGCCATTGCAACCACGCTTCTGTGCGCTGCGGCCACCGCTGCCGTCGGCCCCATCGCGTTCGTCGGCCTTGCCGTGCCGCACATTGTGCGGTCGGTAACCGGCAGCGACTACCGCTGGCTGCTGCCGTACAGCCTGCTGGCCGGGCCGGCCCTGCTGCTCGCGGCCGACATCCTTGGCCGCGTGATCGCGAGCCCCGCTGAACTCATGGTCGGCATCATCACCGCGTTCGTCGGTGCCCCGATTCTGATTCTCGCTGTGCGACGGATGAAGGTGCACAAGTGACCGAGTCGTCGCGCGCCCTGCAGCCGCAGCCCACAGCTCCGTCGCAGTCGCAGGTGTCACCCGCCCGCGAGGCGACAATTCGGGTGGGCAGCTGGCTGAGCCTGCGCGTGCGCCGCCGCAGCCTCATCGTCGCTGGGCTCCTCCTGCTCGCCATCCTCGTCGTCGCCGTGTTGGCGCTCACCCTCGGAAAACTCGGCGTCTCGCTGCCCGGGCTGGTCTCCGCGCTGTTCGGGCAGGCAACCGGGACCGACCAGATCGTGCTGGGCGTCATCCGCGGCCCGCGCGTTGTGGTGGCCATTGCCGCCGGCGCGGCCTTCGGCGTGGCCGGCACTCTGTTCCAGACCGTCACGCGAAACCCGCTCGGCAGTCCAGACGTCATCGGGCTCACTTCGGGGGCTGCCGCCGGTGCCGCAGCCTTCGGCGTGATGTGGACCGGTATTGTGCCCCTGCCCGTCGGCGCGCTCATCGGTGCCTTCGTGGCCATGGGAGTGGTCTTCTTCGCGACGGGAACCGGGTTCTCATCCCCGACACGGATGCTGCTGGTGGGCATTGGAGTCTCGGCCATGTCGCTGGCGTTCGTGCAGTTCGCCATTGCCCGCACCGGCCTTGAGCAGGCCACCATGCTGGCGTCCTACCTCAACGGCAGCCTCGCTTCGCGGTCGTGGGAGCATGCCGCGATCATCTGGGGCGCACTCATTGTCTTCCTGCCGCTGTCGCTGCTGCTCAGCCGCCGCTTGCAGCTGGCCGAGATGGGCGATGAGCAAGCGGATGCCCTTGGCGGCAGGAGTGACAGCACCAGGGTGCTCAGCATCCTGACCGGAATCGGGCTGGCGACAGCTGCCGTGAGCGTGGCTGGGCCCGTGGCATTCATTGCGCTGATCGCGCCCCAGATCGCCAAACGGCTCACGCGGGCGCCCGGCCCGAATGTCGTCATGTCAGCGCTGGCCGGAGCTCTCCTGCTGGCATTCGCTGACCTGCTCGCCCAGCAGTCGCCCCTCCCCGTGCAGTTGCCGGTCGGCATCCTCACGGCGGGGCTCGGCGGAATTTACCTCGGCTGGCTGTTGCTGGGCGAGTGGAAGAAGGGAACGGTCTAGTGGCCACGTCACGACTTGCCGCAGAACATCTGCGCCTGGCCTATGACAAGCGGGTCGTCGTCGACGACCTGAACGTCTCCATTCCCGACGGCGGCTTCACCGTCATCATCGGTCCAAACGCCTGTGGCAAATCAACCCTGCTCAAGGCACTGTCGCGCACCCTGAAGCCGGAGGCCGGCACGGTGCTCCTCGACGGGCAGCCGATCGGCTCGCTCCGCAGCCGCGCCATTGCCAGGGAGCTCGCGATGCTGCCGCAGAGCCCCATCGCCCCAGAGGCGATGACGGTGAAAGACCTCGTGAGCCGCGGACGCTACCCGCACCAGGGCCTGCTCCGGCAGTGGTCGCCGGCCGATGAACGCGCCGTCGCGACGGCGTTGGCCTCGACCGGTATCGCCGACCTGGCTGAGCGCTACGTCACCGAACTCTCCGGCGGTCAGCGCCAGCGTGCCTGGATCGCTATGGTTCTCGCCCAGGAAACCGAACTGCTGCTGCTTGACGAACCCACCACATTCCTCGACATCGCGCACCAGTACGAGGTGCTCGAACTGTGCAGTGCGCTGCACAACGAGGGCCGCACCCTCGTCGCGGTGCTGCACGACCTCAACCAGGCTGCCCGCTACGCCACGAACCTCGTGGTGATGAAGGCTGGGCAGATCGTAGCGACCGGTGCCCCGCACGACGTTGTGACGGCCGACCTCATCGAAGACGTTTTCGGCCTGGCGTGCGTGGTCATCACCGACCCTGAGGCAGGGACGCCCATGGTCATCCCGCGCGTGAAGGGCGTGGCGCCCGCGCTGTAGAGCTGCACTCTCCGTCGGCCCTGTCGCGAATACAGGATGAATCGGGCCATTTGTAGTCGAATACAGGACGGATCGCGCTCTCTGCAGCAAGGTTTCCGGTTTTCGCGACATCCGTTGACTGAGGAGCGCCCGAGGAACGAGGCCGTGCGCCGGCGCCGTCGCTGGTGGCTCGGTGGTGCCAGCGGGCGGTGCCAGCGGGTGGGTGGCGGCCGGAATGGTCAGGCTTTGGCGGAGGCTTTGGTGGAGGGCTTGCGGAGGTAACCGCCCTTTTCGAGGCCGGCTTCGATCTCGAAGCGGTTCTTCAGCGGGTTGCGACCGGCGACCAGGTACAGCAACGGGAAGACCATTCCGTAGCGCTGCCACTGGCGCTTGTGCACGGCCTCGTGCTCGAGCACGTCGTCAGACACGTTCTGGTTGGTGAGGTAGCAGCCGCCGACGCACGACCCGCCGCGGCCGAATGCCCATTTCGGCATGCCGCGGAAGACGATGAGACCTGCGCGTCGCTCGACGCGTCCTGTGCTCCAGATTGCGCCCCACACAAGCCCGACAGTGGTGGCATACAGGTAGCCGGCCCGGCTGAGGGGAGAGTCGAAGAGGATGCTGCGCACGGCTCTAGCGTAGGTCTTCGGTTGGGCGTTGGTGGTCGGCAGGGCGCCCATACTCTTCGAGCAGCCGCAACCAGATCTCACTCATCGTCGGATAGCTCGGCACCGCGTGCCAGAGTCGGTTGATCGGCACCTCGCCGACGACCGCGATGGTGGCCGAGTGCAGCATCTCACCGACATCCTGGCCAACGAAGGTCACGCCGAGCAGCACCTCACGGTCGAGATCGATGATGGCGCGGGCCTGGCCAACGTAGTCATCCGCCAGGATTGTCGCCCCACCCACCCAACTCATGTCGTAGTCCACCACCTGAATCCGGTGTCCAGCCTTCTCCGCTGCGGCCTTCGTCAGTCCGACGGATGCCACCTCAGGGTCGCTGAACACCACCTGCGGCACGCTTGCATGGTCGGCCGTCGCAACGTGGGCTCCCCAGGGAGCGTCATCGACGGGTAGGCCCTTCGCGCGGGCTGCGATCACGTCGCCGGCTGCCCTGGCCTGGTATTTGCCCTGGTGGGTGAGCAGAGCCCTGTGGTTCACGTCGCCGGTCGCGTAGAGCCACTGGCCGGCCAGCGCGGGGGAGTCGCCCTGCACGAGCATGGTGTCGTCGACCGGCAGCCAGTCGCCGTCGGTCAAGCCGACGGTGGCGAGCCCGAGGTCCATGGTTCGGGCGATCCGTCCGGTGGCCACGAGCACCTTCGCCGCGGTGACCACGGAGTCGTCGTCGAGGGTGAGCTCGGTGTCTCCGCGCTCGTTCAACGCTGCCCGCTTGGTCGACCGGCCAATGAGCACCTCGACGCCGCTGTCCAGCAGCGCATCGGTGACAAGCTTCGCGGCGAACGGCTCCTGGCCATGCAACAGCTCACTGCGCGCGATGATGGTCACCGCTGAACCCAGCGAAGCGTATGCGGTCGCCAGCTCGACGGCCACCACGCCGCCGCCGATGACGGCGAGGCTGGCCGGAACCTCGTGCGCGCTGGTGGCGTCCTTGCTGGTCCACGGGGAGACCGTGCCGATGCCGGGGATGTCGGGGAGGAGCGGCGCGGATCCGGTGCTGATCACGACGGCGTATCGGGCGGTGAGCACCTGCGTGCTCGGGGTGCCAACGCCGTCAGGGCCCGCACCGTCTCCCGGAGTGCTGACCGTCACCTCGCGCACCCCTGTGAGACGGCCATGGCCACGCACGAGGTCAATGCCTGTCTTGTTCAGCCAGGTGACCTGGCCTTCATCGCTCCAGTTGTGCACGACGGTGTCGCGCCGTTTCAGTGTGGCTCTGGCATCCGTTGTGCCCGTCACAGCCTCGGCAGCGCCCGGCACTCGCTTAGCCGCAGCGACGGCAGCGCCGCTTCGCAGCAGCGTCTTCGATGGCATGCAGGCCCAGTACGAGCAGTCGCCGCCAACGAGCTCGCGCTCGACGATGACCGTGGAGAGCCCGCCCTGCACGGCGCGATCGGCGACGTTCTCGGCGACGGCACCTCCGCCGATGATGATGAGGTCGTAAACAGTGGCCATGATGTCTCCCCATGCTCGCGCAGTGTTTGGCCAGCCTAGCCCCGGCAGCGCAGCTGACCCTAGCGGCCGGTGAAGACGACCGGCGTCCTGCACAGAAACGCTGCCATGCCGGCGCGGGAATCCTCGGTGGCGGCCAGGCGGGCGAGCGCCGGTTGCAGTGCGGCCGCCGCGGCCGCATCTCCGGCCTCGATAGCGAGCCGGGCATTGGCGAGGGTGGCCTGCACAGCCAGGGGAGCCTGGGCGGCGATGCGCTCGGCGAGTTCCAGCGCGCGATCGAGCTGCGTGCCGTCAGGGACGACCTCCTGGACGATGCCGATGCGGTACGCTTCAGCCGCGTCGAAGCGGTCTCCGGTGAGCAGCCAACGCATGGCATTACCCCAGCCGGCGGCGCGCGGGAACCGAATCGTCGCTCCGCCGAACGGCAGGATGCCGCGGGCGACTTCGATCTGGCCGAACGACGTTGACTCCGCCGCAACCACGATGTCGCTGGCCAGCATGAGTTCGATGCCGAGCGTGAGGCAGATGCCGTGCACAGCCATGACGACGGGCTTGGTGAGCGAGACACCCTCCAGCTGCCAGGGGTGGATGCCGCCCTCCGGCACAATCTGCAGGCCGTCAGGTCCGAGATGCTGGCCGACGTCGGCCAGGTCGAGGCCGGCTGTGAAATGGTCGCCGACCGCGTAGATGACGCCGACCCGCACCGCTGGGTCATTCTCGAGTTCTGCGTAGGCGAGCGAGAGTTGCTGGAGCAGCGCGAAGTCGGCGGCGTTGCGCTTCTCTGGCCGGTTGAAGCCGATCATGAGCACGTGCCCGCGTCGTTCGGTGATGATGCGCTGCTCATCCGTCACAGTTATCTCCCTTGATCGTGTACTTCCCCATGCTAGGCGTCCCGCAGCTCGAGCCGACGCCGCAGGAGCGAGCGCTCGATGAACGTCCACGTCGTGGTGACCGCGAGGTAGAGCGTGGCCGCCAGCGGTACGATCGCCGCGAAGACCACGGCGATGAACGGCATCCAACTCAGGATGCCGGTGAGCTGCGGCATCATCGCGGGCATCGATCCCGGCGCGCCGGTCGGGGGCGCAGGCAGGAGCGCCGCGTTCCGCTGCGCCGTGCGCCGCGACAGCCAGGCGATCAGGGCGATGACTGCGAGCAACACCACGAAAACCGAGACGCCTGGCCATGAGTTGCCCGTGCTGACGAGATGCACGAGGGACGTGCCGAGCGGCACCTGGAACAGCTGATCGGCCAGCAGCGAATTCGTGTGACCGTTAATCATGGTGAGGATGAAGAGCCCGTATACCGTGGAAAGCACGGGGGCCTGCGCGAGCGTAGGGAGACAACCGGCGAACGGCGACGCCTTCTCGCTGGCATAGAGCTCAGCGGTCTTGCGCTGCATGAGTTCCGGGTTCTTCTTGTAGCGACGTTGAATCTCCTGAAGCTGGGGTGCGAGCTTCCGACGGATGAATTCAGCACGCACCTGAGATCGGCCGACAGGAATCAACATGGTGCGAACCAACACGGTGATCAGCACGATGGCGAGGGCGGTGGCGAACGTGCCGGCAAACGGAGTGAGGGATGAGGCAAGTGCGGTGACGACCGAGTAAGCGGCGTCGAGCACCGTCGCGACAGGCGCGAAGGAATAGATGTCCACGGTGAGTGGTCCTTACAGTCAGAGGGAAGAGTGGTCGCGAAAGTGACTCGCGTACTCGTCCCGGAGACGTGCAGGGCTACTGGGTTACCAGCGTCCTGAGGTGCTCAGAATGCTGAGCTGCCCGGATGACGAATTACGCGAGTGCCTCTGACTGCGACGGCGCGCGCGTGCGGGGCTTACCCGGAGTGTTGGGGTGCCGGGGAGCAACGATGCGGCTGAGCACTTCGCGATGCACTCGCGACCTGGCACCGATCGTGAGGGTGACCCACGAGATGGCGATCGTGGCGTGCCTGGCCCCATAGAACGCTGCAATGGCCAGCACGGCGGCGCCGGTGACGACGACTACCGCTGATGAATCAGGCGACTGGGCTAGAGCGAGCACCAGGAACGACATGGTCATGAGCATGACCAGCCTGGTGGTGAGAGATCTCACGCCGTTTCCTCTGCTCGAAACTACGACAAAGCGCCGTGGAACACATGCTAGCCGCACAACCAGCCACTGAGCGTGTCTGCCAGCGGGTATGTGTGCGCCGGCTAGCGGGTGAGCGCCCCGATGATGCGCAGGATCGCTGACAGGTCGTCGTTGGCGGCATCCGGTGTTGACGGTGCAAAGCCCGCGATCGTCGCCCCGGCCAGCGTGTACGTGGCCTTTAACGCGGTGATCGCCGCGGTGAGCGCTTCAACGCTCAGGCCGAATGGCACAGCGTTGGAGATGCCCGTGATCACCGATGGGTCGAGAACGTCGAGGTCGATGTGCACATACACGGCGGTGGCACCGGTCGCTCCCACCGCTGCCAGCAGGGCATCAGGCGTGTCGAGCACGGCGACGGGAACGGCTGCAATCTCGCGCTCGCCGATGAGGTCGGCTTCGGCCTGATCGATGTCGCGGATGCCGGCGAGCACGACACGATCGAGCGGAACGGCTGCCGGCTCGGTGAGGGCAAGGCCATCTGCGCCTTCTCCGGAGATCGCGCGCAGCACCATGCCGGTGAAGGCACCAGAGATCGACGACTCTGGGGTGTGCAGGTCGGGGTGGGCGTCGAACCAGACAACGGCCATGGCATCGGGATGCGCCGTGGACGCGTGCTCGACGGCGGTCAGCGAGACGCCGCAGTCGCCGCCGACGGTGAGGACCCAGTCCGACTCCGCCCGATGTTCGAGTGCCTGAAGTTCGTGTGCCAGGCGCTCCCGCACGGTGTGCAGCGCCGAGTAGCGGTGGACGCCGGTGTCGAGGGCGTCGCCGGCTTCGATCGGAATCTCAACGACGCGAGTACGGGACATGGGCAGATCGCCCCTGATCGCCTCCGCACCATCACTCAAGCGCATCGCGCGGGGAGAAACGGAACCTTGCCATTGCGGTACGACTACGAAGGTGGGGGGCACAGCTCAGTATCTCCTGTGAAGGCGTTCGACTTCCAGCGTCGGTCGCGGTTTGGTGGGCGGATGCCGGTTGCCGGCGTCGCGCGGGTCGTGCGCAGCTGTGCGGGTGTTGCAGCATGCGCGAAGCTGCGTTCGACCCGCGCGGCCCCCGCTGGTCGAGTTCCTCGGGCGCTCCTCGGCCAGCGGGAGGATCCGGTGGTCGAGGAGCGAGCGCCAGCGAGCGTCTCGAGACCGAGCGGGGGACCCCGGCAGTACTACTGCTCCAACGACGCCGTCGGAGCCTTTGAGCCGGAGCCCGCCTTCAGCGCAGCCAGGCGCGCGTCGACCTCTGTCAGCTCGCCCAGGTTGTCCAGGCTCTCGAACTGGGCATCCAGGCTGGATGCCGCGAGCTCGCTTGCACCGCGAACCTTCGCCTCTTCGCGACGGATCTTTTCTTCGAAACGGCTGACCTCACTGGTGGGATCCATGATGTCGATGCTCTTGACGGCATCCATCACCTGCGACTGTGCCTGCGCACTCTTGGAGCGCGCGATCAGCTCGTCGCGCTTCGACGCCAGCTGGTTGAGCTTCTGCTTCATGGCGTTCAGGCCATTCTTCAGCTGCTCGACCACGGCGGTCTGCGAGGCGATCTGCGGCTCAGCGGCCTTGGCCTCGTTCTCGGACTGCAGCTGGCGGCCGAGCGCGACCTTGGCCAGGTTGTCGAACTTGTCGGCATCCGCTGTGTTGCCGGATGCACGCAGTTCGTCGGCCTTGCGGCTGGCGGCGAGTGCCTTGTTGCCCCATTCGGAGGCGGCTTCGATGTCTTCGCGGTGGTCATCTTCCAGCAGGCGCAGGTTACCGATGGTCTCTGCGATCGCGCTCTCGGCATCCGCGATGCTGTTGGTGTAGTCGCGCACCATCTGGTCGAGCATCAGCTTGGGGTCTTCAGCCGAGTCCAAGAGTGCGTTGATGTTCGCCTTGGCCAGCTGTGAGATGCGGCCGAAGATGGATTGTTTTGCCATTTCAGTGTCCTTTCGGGAGTGCGGGATGAATCTGGTTCTGGATCGTGCAGGTTCTGGGTGGATCTGGTTCTGGATCTGGGGCTGAGCGATGCGCAGCAGTGATGCCGATTGTCAGAAGCGGCCGCCACCGCCGCGCCGCGATCGGGTGCCGCTGCCGCCGAAGCTGCCGGGGGAGCGTCCGCCGCCACCTCCGCCGAACATTCCGCCGCTGGATCGGCGTCCGCCGCCACCCCCGCCGAACATGCCGCCTCCGCCGCCGCCGAACATACCGCCACCCGATCGGCTGCCGCCACTTAGGAGGGAATTGATCAGGATGCCGCCGAGGATTGCGCCCATGGCACCGTTGCCGCCGCCACCGGCTGTGCCGCCGCCGAACATGCCGCCACCGGAGGTGCCGCCGTACTGTCCGCTTTGGAAACCGTTCACATCGTTCTGGGCAAGGTTGATGGCCTCTGCAGCGAGTGAGTTTGCACGCTGAGCGGTCGCAAGCGCCGTTGCAGGGTCGGAGGCCGATAGCGACTCGGCCTGCACAACGAGACGACCGGCCTCGGCCAGCCTGGTGCGCGCTTCGGCGCCGACGGCCCCGCGTCTGGCGGTGATGAAGTCCTCTGCAGCAGAGACCTGGCTGCGCGCAGAGAGCAGCGTCTGGTCGAACGCGGCGCGAGCCCGCTGCGCCTGCACCTGGGCATCCCGCACCCCGGCGAGGGCAGCGTCCATCTGCTCGTTGACCGATTCGAGGGACTGCACGAGTTCAAGCGGATTGGTGCGGCCAGCGGCCATCCGCTCCTTGGCCTGGGCAATTGTCTGTTCCGTCACCTGGACAAGCGTCGGAATCGACTCGGCGGCCGGCGTTCCGGCCGGCAACGCCTTGGCGGTGATGAGGTCTGACTCCAGGTCGGCGATCGTCGAGTTCACCGTTCCGGCCGCGTTCTTCAGGTCGGTTCCCAGCCGGTCGACGGCATCGAGCAGCAGGCCGGCCTGGGCGGCGGCCTCTTCGGCGGCGCGGATGTCAACTGCCGCGTCTCCTCGCTCGTCGGCGGCCAGGCTGGTGGTGGCGTCTTCGATCGCGGTGCGGGCGAATGCGATCCGGTCCTCTGCCTGGTTGATATTGTCGGCGACGGTGGCGATGGCGGCCTCCGAGTACGTTGCGGCCAGCTCCGTGAGCGATGCGGCGCCGTCGACGGTGCGCCGGGTGAGCGCATGAAGTTGCGCTGTGACGTCGGCCGCAGCCTCAGGGGCACGCTTCTCCAGCTGGCGCAGCTCATCGAATGCGTCGGCCTGCTCATCGAGGGCGGCGTTGGCCCTGGCGCACAGGTCGATGATCTCGCTGTACCAGGCGCGTTGCTGCTCCTCGCTGTCCGGCTCGCCGTCGTCGAGTTTTTGCTGCAGGGTGAATGCCTGGGTGAGGAGAGCCTTGGATTCTGCCACCGCGGTGTGGAACGCTGTCGTTACTTCGGCGCCGTACTGGGCGTCTGCGAAACCAACTTCTTGTTCGCTTGTCTTGATGGCGTCATCCGTTTGCACGAGCGCGCTGCCTGCACGTTGCTTGAGCGTGGCCGTTGGCACCGCGTCGACGCCGGCCTTGCCTGCACCTGCACCGCCACCCGATACGGCGCGGCGTCTCCGCACGAAGAAGATGATGCCGATGACGATCAACGCGACGATTACCAGCACGATCAGGAACACCACCCAGCCGCTGATGCCCGACGACGGATTCGCCTCGCCAGGCGTGATGTCAGGAGCGACGACCTCCTGGCCAAGGGACACGGCCGCAAGGCCGTTGGCGGCGCCGATTGCGGCAGCTGCCCAGTCGTTCTCGCGGAGCGCCGGTTCGATGGCCGTGGACTCCACCTCGCTGAGCTGGGCGTCGGTGAGCGGGAAGTCGGGGGCGACGGACAGTTGGTACTGCCGGTCCCCAGTGGCCACGGCCAGCAGCACGTCATTGGTGCCGAAGCCATTCTGGTCGGCGGTCTGGTCTGCCCACTGCTCGCGGTCTGAAACCCCGGAGAAGGTGTCGACGTATGCGACGAAGAGGTCGATCTGGGTCTCTGAATAGAGGGAGTCGATCGCAGCCTGCACGTCGGCGGTGTCATTGCCGATGGCGCCGACCGAGTCAGAAATGTGGCTCGAACCAAAGGTGACCGGGCTCTCAGCGGATGCCGCAGCCGGGAATCCGAACACCAGCACCGTCATCACGGCGATGGCTCCCACAGTCAGTCGTGCCCGCATCGGCCTGCCTTCGTCAGCTTGTTTCCGTGCTGCCGAGCTTACGACCAGCCGCCGACCCAGTCTAGGAATTCGCTGGGAGGTCACAGGCAACACTGGGTGCCGCTTCGGTGTCGCTGAACCGGCCATTTGAGTTGTGTTGCAGCCTGTTACGACGTGAGTCGCCGTCATCCGCTTGCCTTGGCACACTGGTGTCACGGCAGAATCGACGCCACATTCCGCAGCCCGATCGAGACAGGAGCGAGAGCATGAGTGAACACACCTCCCGCCCGCACCTCGCGATCATTGAGGTCACAGCGTCCCGCCCGGATCGCCCCGCCTATCACGCCAAGGTGCAGACGCTGAATGGGCGCGTTGCGGCAGTTGGCGTCGACGGCGGTTGGACCGTCAGTCGGCACGCCGCTGCAGACACCACGGCCGCAGACCTGCTCGCCGTGACCATCGACGCCGACGCCATCGTGCTCGTTGGCGGCGAAGACCTCACGCCGCACTTCTATGGGGCTGAGACCGGGTACGAGGGTGAGAGCATCCACTTCGAGCAAGCGGATGCCGGCCAGATTGCGATCGTTCGCCGCGCTCTGCAGCGGTCGACGCCGCTGCTCGGCATCTGCCGGGGGCTCCAGGTCATCAACGTCGCCCTCGGTGGCACTCTCGTGCAGCACATCGAGGATGACGGGTTCCACAAGAACCTGAACGTGCCGGTCGAGCAGACTCTCGCCACGCACGCGGTGACCCTCGCCGATAACAGTGGGCTGGCCGCAAGCCTCGGTGCAACCGACGTGCTCGTGCAGAGCGCACATCACCAGGCTGTCGACCGCCTCGGCGCCGGCCTGGTGCCGGCCGCTGTCGCCCCAGACGGACTCGTCGAAGCGCTTGAGCACGTGACGGCGCCCATCACGGGCGTGCAGTGGCATCCTGAGGCGCCCGATGCTCCGGCAGCCCAGCTGGCGCTGCTGCTCGATGCACTGCAGCGTCAGGTCACGCCGGCACGCGCTCGCTCACGCAGAGGCGCCCGCGCACTCGCGTTCGCCTGACCTCTTTCCGCTCGTGGAGCGGTCGCCCGCATCCGCGGGCGTTTATCGGGCATTCGCGTCACGACCATGCCGCGCCACCCTGTAGCGAATACAGGATGAATCGAGCAAGTGTCACCGAATACAGGACGGATCGCGCTCTCTGCGGCAACGTTTCCGGTTTTCGCGACATCCGCTGGTTGAGGAGCGTCCGAGGAACGAGGCCACGTCTCGAAACCACAGCGAGCCGACCTCCAGACGCGCCGCCGAATCCTGGCGCGCGGAAACGCGCCAGGCGCGCGGAATTTCGCGCGCCCAGCGCGTTTCCGCGCGCCCACCTGAGATCGACCGGAGGAGCGCGTACCTACGCGCTGATCTTCGCGACGGACTCCAGGAGCTGGTTGCGGACATCCGCTATGAGGAGCTCGCGGGCGCCGGCCAAAATCGGGTTGCCCTTGACGGTGCTGGCGGCGACGGTGGGTGTCCACCGGGTGGTGCGGCGGATCTGCTCAGAGACGAGTGCGGCGAGCTGGTCGCCACCGGCCATGCAGGTCGGGCCGCCGAGCACGACGAGGGCCGGGTCGAGTACTGCCAGCAGGGGGATTACGCCGAACGTGACCCGGCGGGCCAACTCGGTGATGACAGCATCCCTGGCGGGGCTCACCGCGAGGGCGTCGAGGATGTCGGTAAGGGTACGACCATGGATGTCGTGCTCACGGGCCAGGCGGATGATGGCCTTGGCGCCCATGACATCCTGCAGCTCGCTGGCCGGTTTGTCGTCATGGCCGAGCACGCCGCTCGGGGCAGGCAGGAAGCCGATCTCGCCGGCGCCGCCGAAGGTGCCACGGAAGACCGTGCCGTCGAGGTCGAGGGCTGCGCCGATGCCGTTGCCGAGCCAGAAGAGGGTGAAGCTGGAGGCATCCGTCGCTGTGCCCGTTGCGCGTTCGGCAACGGCGGCCAGGTTGACGTCATTGTCGATCTGCACCTCGAGTTGCAGTGAATCTTCGAGGTGGCGGCGCACGCCGGTGCGAGGCCAGCCTGGCAAGGTTTCGCTGTCGAGATGGTCATCGTCGCGGGTGTCGAGGTAGCCCTGCACGCCGAGGCAGACTTTCCGCACCGCAGCGGGGTCTGCCCCGCTCGGCGCGCATGCGGCCTCAATCGCCTCGCGGATCTCACGCGGGGCATCACGCTTCGTTGCGGGGGCAGGGAGGGGGATCTCGACGGTGTCGTGGTCGGTGCCGAGCGCGTCGACGAGGCAGGCGCGCATCCGTTTGGCGTCAATGTCGATGGCGACGCCCAGCACGCGGTCGGCGCGGGCGGTGTAGGTCTTCGCGGGCCGGCCCTGCCCCGTTGTCGTTTCGCCGGCGACGGTGATGAGACCGGCTGATTCGAGGCGGGTGACGACGAGCGACGCGGTGGGCTTTGACATGTCGCCGAGCTCTGCGATACGCACTCGGGAGAGCGGGCCGTTTTCGAGAAGCAGGGAGAGGGCGGTGCGATCATTCCATGCGCCCAGCCAGGCGGGAGTGCCCGGTGCGGAACTCGCTGCCATCGGCTCTCTTTCGTGTGGTGATTTGTGCCGTCAACAATCTATCGGCAGGCCGGGTTCGTGACGGCGACGACACGGAAACAAGGCGTCATGAAGGGCGGCTGTCGGCCAGTGCGGCAGGCTCGACAGCTAGATTGTCGGGAGGGGAATATACAGTGCAACAGACTGAGCGGATGAGGGACGCATGCGGCTGACGATTGTTCCGGGCATTGGGGGATCAGGTCCTGCACACTGGCAGTCGATCTGGGAAGCGGATGACGGCACGTCGCGTCGAATCGCCCCCTCATCGTGGGACGAGCCTGAACTCAGCGACTGGCTCCGAGCTATAGACGACGCGGTGTCGCTACAGGGCTCAGACACTATCCTCATCGCGCACAGCCTGGGGACACTGGCCGTTGCCGAGTGGCTGGTTCAGAACCCCGGTGGCGTGGCTGGAGCGCTCCTGGTAGCGCCGCCAGACCGCTTCGGACCCGAATTCCCCGCCGACGCTCCCTCCTTCCTGACGATTGAGCCGGCTGCCCTCGGTGTGCCGGCGCTGGTCGTCGCCAGCGACAACGATCCGTACTGCGAGATCGCCGCGGCATTGGAGCTTGCAGCAGCATGGGAATCGGACTTCGCGCACGTCGGGAGCCTCGGGCACGTGAACGCAGCGAGCAATCTGGGCGGCTGGGATGCCGGGCGCGGCCTGTTGCGAGACTTCGTGGTGAGGGTGCAGGCTTCGCGCTAAGTGCACTGAGCGGCGGGGTGGGCTGAGCGCTGGGGTGGGCTGAGCGCTGGGGTGGGGGGAGCGCTGCGGTGTGCCATGCCCCGGGTGTGCCGGGCTTACGTCACACGGTGCAACGCGACGTAAGCGGGCGCAATCTGCGTGACAGCGGCGGGTGGCTTTCGTAGCGTTGGTCTATCGCGGCGTGCCCGAGTGGACGAAGGGGCCGGTTTCATATTCCGGTTGTCGCAGGTTCGAATCCTGCCGTCGTGTCGATTGCGTGACGTCTCTCCGCTGATTGAGGAGCCCCGCTCATTGAGGGGCGCCGCTCATTGAGGAGCCCCGCTGATTGAGGAGCCCCGCTGATTGAGGAGCGAGCGCCAGCGAGTGTCTCGAAATCTCGCAGGCCGGCTTCGCAACTGCGGGTTTCGGTGCGGCCGTGGACGGCCTCGTCCTCGATCACCGCGCCTGTTGTCGCTCGTCGCGCCCGCTATAGCGGGCGCGGTCCGCCACAACGGGCGCGACGACACCGGGCCGCACACATCCCAGCGCGGAACGCTCCTAGAGCAGCTTCACGCCGACCGAGGTTGTGATCGGCTCCCGCTGCCCGCCGGAGTGCACGATGTCGGTGCCGTGCACGGTGAGCTGGCTCGCATGGCACTGCAGCGCGGCAGAGACGGTGCCGAAGTGGGCGTCGAGGTCGAGCCAGTCGACATCCGCTGCCCGCTCGTGGTGCACCTCGGCGAACGGAACGCCGCTCGCCTGGCTCGCGAGCACCGTCGCATCGTGCACGCGCACATGATCAGGGTGGCCATAGCCGCCGTTGCTGTCATAACTGATGACCAGCGCCGGCTGCAGGTGAGCGATGAGCGCGGCGATATCCGCGGTCACCTCGTCGAGCGGCCCAACGGACAGCGCCGCGTCGTCGCTGTCTGCGGCCGGTCCGGCGAGTCCTGGTCGAATCCACTCCATGCCGGAGTCGAGGTAGCGCCGCTGAGCCAGGCCGGCCGCGCGGGCCGGGGGCTCGCCCAGCCAGAACCGCTGGGTGATGCCGAGAGTTTTGGTCGCCCTGTCCAGCTCGCGCTCGCGCTCAATGACAAGGTCGTCGGTGCCCTCGAGCCCTGACAGCGGGCCGTCGACGACCTCACCGCGCTCACCCCGCGTCGCCGTCAGCAGCCACACGGTGCTGCCACGGGCGACGAACTCGGCGATCAAAGCACCCGTTGAAATCGTCTCGTCGTCGGGGTGGGCATGCACGAAGAGAACGGATGCCGAATCAAGAATATTCACCGTGTCACGTGCTCCTGTCGTCATTTCTCGAGCTTCGCCTGCAGAAGCGCGCGGTACACGTCGAGCAGCCGCTCGGCCGATCGCGGCCAACTCAGCGTCTCCGCGTGGGCCCGTGCCTCGACCGACAAGCGCTTCGCCAGCTCGGGATCCGTCAGGATTCCCGCCATAGCATCTGCCCAGACCATGGGGTCGCGGGAGTCGAGCACGACACCCGTCACGCCATCGACGACGGCTTCGCGCAGACCACCGGATGCTGCAGCCACGACGGGAACGCCACTTGCGCCTGCTTCCAGGGCGACGAGTCCGTACGTTTCAGAGTGCGACGGCACGAGGACCAGTCGTGCTTCACGCATCAGCGTCGCGAGGTTGACCCGCGACTGCGGCCCCACGAAATGCACGCCGTCCTCGATGCCGTTGCGGGCGGCGAGGTCGCGCAGCTCATCGATGTACCCGTCGAAATCTCCGGAGGCGTCCCCCGAAATGACAAGTTCCGGCCGCACATCCGCTGGCACCGCGGCAATTGCCTCGATAGCCAGGTCGAGCCCTTTGAGCGGCTGCAGGCGCGCGGCGACGAGTGCGTAGGCGTCGGAGGTGGCCGCCGCGGTTGAGTTGTTGAGCGTGTGCTCGGCGCGGCCATCACGAGGGGCCGGCACGTGCGACGCCGGGTGGAACAGTGCGCTGTCGACACCGGGCGGTACGACAGGGATGCGTTCTCGCGTTCCGCCGAGGCGCGTGACCACGGTCTCAGCTTCGGCTTCGCTGATCGCGACGATGGCATCCGATTCGCGGGCGAGCCAGGCCTCGCCGGCCAGCCTGCCCGGAGATTCGGGCCGTTCGCCTGACGACAGCGGAGTTGATTCGTCGGCGGCGATGCTGTGGAAGCTCTGCACATGCGGCACCCTGAGCTCACGCGCAAGTGGCAGCGCGGCCATGCCGGAGAACCAGTGGTGTGAGTGGATGACGTCGTAGGGGCCGAACGCAGCCATGCGCATCCGGAATTCATCAATGACGGCTTCATGCTCGCCCTTGGCGATGGGAGTTGCCGGCCCTGCGTCGAGGAAGCGCAGCGTGACGCCCGGCGCCAGCTCGGTTGCGGCAGGGGCAGCGGATGACGACCGTCGCGTCAGGATCTCCACCGTATGTCCCAGAGAAGCGAGCGCTTCAGCCTGGTGGCGAACCACCACGTTCATGCCGCCGGCGTCGCCAGAACCCGGTTCTGCTCCGGGTGACGTGTGAAGCGAAACGAGCGCAATGCGGAGGGGATGAGATGAGGGAGACACTACAAAATCTTAACTCAGATGCGGCACGGCGGCTGGCCGCAGGGCGCTGGATGGCGTGTGGGAGGGCCGCCGATGCGGACGTGACTCAAGTCCCAGGAGTACCAGGAGCAACGGAACAGCGGGAGTGACGGAAGCGACTACGGAGATGTGACCGATATGGTCACGGCCGTGCCATCCCAGGTTGTTGTTCGGTCGCCATCGACGAGGGAGAGGCCGGCCGACTTGAATTGGTCAGGCTCGATGCACGCGCCCACGAAGGAGTCGGGCACGGACTGGCTGATCAAGCAGAGCTCGCCCGTATAGGACTTGGCCACCCAGACGGTATTTCCCGGTGCGAGAGCGCGTACGAGCCTGGTGGTGTCTGAATCGAACCGGTCGGAATTCGCTACCGGGAGCTTGTCGTCGGCATTTTGTGCGGAGCCAAACCACTTCTCTGCGGCCGCAAGATCGCCAGGGGTGGCGGAGTTACTACCGACCGGAACGCTGCGCGCGATCACGAAGCCGGCCACGCTGCCGAAGATCAGCGCTCCGGCGATGATGGCTCCGAGAACCAGTCGCTTGTGGGTTACCGGACGTCGTGGTGCGTGCGGGGCGGCAGCGTGGGAGGCGCGCTCTGAGCGGGCGTCTGTCAGCTGGTTGACGTCGGCGGATGAGGGGGAGGGGAGCGTGCCAGCGCCAGTGCCGACGTCAGCGTCAGGAATCGGGCGGGCGAATAGCCGCGCGCTGGGCGAATCCGCAACGGCAGCTGATTCCACGATGCTGTGGCCGCGGCCGAGCGCAGCCAGCGCCCGATCCAGCGCAGCGTCACTGCCGGCCCCGGCGTCGGCCACGGCGTCGGCAGCGCCACCGGTCGCGTTGATCGACAGCTCCAGCTGGTGCAGCTGCGCGCGGGCATCCGCTGCAGCCTGGTGTTCGTCCTCAGTCGTGGTGCGACCAAAGGCGAGCTTCCTGAGGTCCTCAATCGCGAGGCGATCATCTTCGGGAGTAGGCGGATTGGCTGCGCGACGCAGCGCGAGGAGCACATCGCCGGGGCCGTCGTATGCCGCAACGAGATCCGCGAGGGCGCGCTGATCCTGCGAGACGAGCTCGAGGACACGCTGCGCTGTCAGCATCCGCTGTGTCACGTTCGAAACGGCACCATACGGCAGGGCAGCGTTCGAAACGGCGCCATACGGCAGGGCAGCGTTCGAAACGGCGCCATACGGCAGGGCGCCGCCCACCGCAGCGCCGCGATACGCGACCTCTCCACTGCCGCCAGCCAGAATCGATTCATTCTCCGAAATAGTCATTCGGTGAAGCCCCCACTTCCATTCCGGCGAGCGGAAGTGACTCCGCGCCGATCGATTGTTCGACCAGACTAGGGGACTTTTCTGTTCACTCACGGCAGTGGCGGTCGTACGATCGAACGCATGGCACTCATTCACCAGGCCGATATTCGCCCTACCAAAGTGCAGCTCATCGCCGACTGGGCCCCGACCCAGCCGTGGTTCGAGGGCGACGGCAACGCGGCCGTGACGAGTGTGGCGGCATACCGATTCGACGATCCAGACGGCGAAGTCGGCATCGAGACGTTGCTCGTCCGATTCGGTGACGCCGGGCCGCTGCTGCAGGTGCCGCTCACTTACAGGGGAGCGCCGCTTGAGGGCGGAGACGACTGGCTCATCACCACCATGGAGCACTCGGTGCTCGGTGAGCGCTGGGTGTACGACGCGACGGGTGATCCCGTGTACATAGCGGCAGTTGCGACTGCGGCCTTCACCGGCGGACACGAGGCCGACGTGGTCTTCGAGGTCGATGGTGAACTTCTGCGACGCGACCCTACGGCGGTTGTCGTCGGCAGTGGTCGCGACGGCGCGCGGGTGTTGCCAGCGCCGATTGTCAACGTGTCGACGCGCCAAGAGCAGCGTCGAACGATCATCGAAATGGGTGACCTCACGGTCGTCGTGCCGCGTGTGCTCGGCGAGCACACGCACGAAGAGGGTGTCCAAACGGATGCCGTCCCCATCGCACACGGGGCCGCGGAAGCAGACCTGGCGGTGGCTGCGGACGCCGATGTGGCGCCGGGAAAAGAGACTCGGCAGGTGAGGCTCAGCGGCACCTGGCCGGGTGAGCCGGAGTCACACGTTCTAGTCCGCGCCGGGATATCCAAATCGCAGCCCTGACGCGCACAACCTAGCTGCAAACTACGACCTGGCGCGCACAACGCAACTACGAATAGTTCGCCGCAACAACGACCCGACCTGCACGGCGGAAAGACGCGCGGTAGCTAGCGACGCCAGCCGCTCCTTCTGGCACACTGGCTGCAAGGAGGGAGGGACCAATGAGCGACCTGTCAGTGAGCCTGGTGGTGATTCCGCTTCTTGCCGTGCTTGCGCCGGTGCTTGCCGCCGTGCTCGGACGGGTCGTGAAGGTCCCCGTCATCGTCTTCGAAATCGTGCTCGGTATCCTGGTCGGGCCAAGCCTGCTCGGGTGGGTGCATCCCACGGAGTTCATGACAACGCTGGCCAACTTCGGACTCGCCATGCTGTTCTTCATGGCGGGGAATGAGATCAATTTCGCGGCAATCAAGGGTCGCCCGCTCAATCGTGCAGGCCTGGGCTGGCTCATCTCACTCGCCGCGGGAATCGTCATTGGCATTCTGCTGGCGCCCACATTCGAGGCCGGAATCTTCATCGGTATCGCACTGAGCTCGACGGCGCTCGGCACGATCCTTCCGGTCATCCGCGACGCCGGTGAGCTGAACACTCCGTTCGGGCGTGCGGTGACGGCGATCGGTGCCGCGGGGGAGTTCGGCCCGCTCATCGCTATCTCTCTGTTCCTCAGCGGGAGAAACCCTGGTCCGTCGACCGTCGTCCTGCTCGTGTTCGCCGTGGTTGCCTCGCTGGCGATCTGGCTGGCCGCACGCGGGTCGCACAAGGGGCTGCACCGGCTGGTCGCCGCCACGCTGCACACGAGTGGGCAGTTTGCCGTGCGGTTTGTGATCCTCATCGTCGCTGCGCTGGTGATGCTCAGCCTCCTGCTCGGACTCGACATGCTGCTCGGTGCGTTCGCCGCCGGTGTGCTGTGGCGTGTGCTTGTCGCCCGCGCGGATCCGCGCGCACGCGAAATCGTGGAGATGAAACTTGATGGCGTGGCATTCGGTTTCCTGGTGCCCGTCTTCTTCATCAACACCGGCATCACCTTCGACCTGGAGTCGCTGCTCAGCAACCCGCTCGCCCTGGCTACGGTGCCGCTGTTCGTGGTGCTGTTCCTGGTGGTGCGCGGGCTTCCAGGGCTACTCGCTGCACCGGACGGCGCCACAAAGGCCGACCGCCGCGCACTCCTGTTCTTCAGCGCCACTGCGCTGCCCATCATCGTCGCCGTGACGCAGATCGGGGTGGACCAGAAAGTGCTCGCATCCAGCACCGCCGCGGCCCTTGTCGGCGCCGGAATGCTCTCGGTGCTGCTCTTCCCGCTGATCGCCCTCGGCCACCGCAAGCGGAGTCCGGAGAGCCCGGCCTACGTTCCGCCGCCCGGTGAAGCGGATGCCGTGAGCTGAGCAGCCAGACTCGCATTGGCCCAGGGCGTCGCGAATACCGGATGAATCGGCCGAATGTCGTCGTGTACAGGAAGAATCCGCCACTTTCGGATGCCGCTTCCTGTATTCGCTACGCCCGCGACGGAGACCGGCACGAAACCAGAAGCGAGCGCCGCCAGGACTGGCGACGCTCGCTCAGACGCCCTCAGGCATCCGCTGCAGCACTGGTAGCTGCTCAGGCTGGCTAGCCGGCGAGAGCCGACAGGTCGACCTTTCCGGTGAGCACTGCTGCGACGGCGCCGCCGTCTACGAGCAGGTCGGTGCCGGTGATGAAGGATGCGGCGTCCGACAGCAGGAATTCGGCGGCGGCTGCGATGTCATCCGGTGAACCAAGACGGCCGGTGCCTGACCCCTCGACCATGGCGCGCATGCCGGCGCCTGAGGGGCTGGCGAGTTCCTGCTGGCCCATCTTGGTGGAGATGACGCCGGGGCTGATCGAGTTGATGCGTGCACCCTTTGCGCCCCAGGCGGAGCTTGCGCCGCGCACGCGCAGCTGGTTGGCGCGCTTCGCGAAGGAGTAGGCGGCGCCGGGGTGGGGGAAGTTGTCTGGCGCGGTGGCCGGGAGGCTCAGCAACTGGTCCGTCGGTGCGAGTGCCAGCTGGCCCTCGAGCTCACGATCCATCGGGGGCATGAAGTGTCCGGCCATGCTGGCGATGACGACGCCTGCGCCGCCGGGCGCGATGACCTCGGCGAATTCGTCGAGCACCAGTGCGACCCCGAGCAGGTCAACGTTGAGGATGGCGACGGTCGGCGCCTGTGCCGGCGACAGTCCGGCCGTGTGCACGACCTTGCGCACGGGGCCGAGCTCTGCGGCTGCGAGGGCCAGGGCTCGCACCGATTCGCGAGAAGACACGTCGACAACCTGGGTGACGACCTGTTGGCCCTCTTCGCGGAGTGCGACAGCGACAGCGTCGAGAGCTGCTTCGTTGAAGTCGGCGAGCAGCAACGTCTTGCCTGCGCCGAAACGACGGCTGGCAGCGACACCCATGCCGCCGGTACCGATGATTACGAGAACTTCATTCGGCATTGCCGACCTCCTAGGTGTTCGATTGCGAGACGATTAGTCTCACAACCAAAATCTACACGCGCGGCCGTGCTTCCCGCACTACCTAAACTGATGCAATGGCCGCCGGACGCAAACGAAGTGAGACCTCGCGTCTCGCAGTTCTCACAGCCACGCGTGAGCTCGTCCTTGAGCTGGGCTATGAGCGCCTCACCATCGACGCGATCGCCGCGCGAGCAGGCGTCGGCAAACAGACGCTCTACCGCTGGTGGGGATCGAAGGGCACGATCGTCGCCGACGCTGCCCTCGACGGCGGCCTCGTTCCGTCACTCGACGCAATTCCAGACACGGGAGATGTCTCACGAGACGTTCGAGACTGGATGTACGACTGGGTTGCGCACGTCACCACACCAGAAGGCATGGGCTTGGCGTTGGCCCTCACCGCCGCGTCCTCCGATGACCAGGCGATCGCCGACCAGCTCTACGAGCGTTTCACCGGGCCGCACGAGGACCTGTTGCGGGTGCGATTGCAGACCGCTCGTTCCCAGGGCCAGCTCAAAGCGGATGCCGATGTGAACAGCCTGGCCGGCGTTCTCATCGGTTTTCCCCTCTATCGCGTCCTCGGCCGTCAGCAGCAGCCGACGGCATCCGATGTGGATGTGCTCGTGGAACTGGTGATCGCCGGAGCCAGGCCCTAAGCGGATGCCGGCTGCGCACAACGCTGACGAACTCGTCGACCTAGCGATCGCGGCGCGGTAGGGTGTGGACACCGGCCCCGTAGCCGGCGGAGCTCCATCTCAACGAAGAGAGTGTGTCTTGTCCGGCAAATACGAATTGAGTGCAGACCGATCCGGTGGGTACATCTTCACGCTCAAGGCCCACAGTGGCGAGGTGCTCGTCACCTCGGAGAGCTACCAAACCAAGGCGGCGGCGCTCAAAGGCATCGAGCTCGTCAAGTCAGACGCGAAGTCGCGGGTCGTTGACCTGACCGATCCGCATTAACGTCACGCGTCGTAGCAAGCGCCTACGGCGCAGGCGCTCCGACCGAGTCGTACATCGCATAGTCGTCGGTGACGAGGGTGCCGTTGTTGAACAGGTTCAGGCCGAAGCTGATCGCGGTGGCACCGGCCGGTAGCGCGGGCGTCGTGAACGTCGCCTGCGTGTAAGCCGAGGCCGCGGCGAACCACGGGCTTGAGGTCCAGTACACCCAGGTGCCGCCTGCGTCACGGTAGTACACGGCGAATTGGGTTACGGCCGTCGATGTGTACCAGGCGCGCAGTGAGTAGGTGTGGCCGGCGATGGCAAGCGGGGCGCAGCTCCCACTGTCCAGGCTCTGCAGCAGTTTGGCGTCACCATTTGCGTAGCCGGACACGATCAGGCGCTCCGCCTTCGTGCCGGTGCGTGCGGTCGCCACCGTGCTGAAGGCTGCCGTGTTCGTGCCGAATCCAGAGGTTTGCCAGCACTGCGGTGTCGTGCCTGTGCCGGCTGTCTCCAGGCTCGCGTTCTGCACGAGGTTGGTCCCTGCGGGTGGCGGCGGTGGCGGGGGCGCCGCCGTTGCATCGAACATCTCGTAGTCATCGGTCGTGAGTGTGCCGTTGCTGACGAGATTGAGCCCGAAACTGATCGCACTGGCTCCAGCCGGCAGGGCGGGCGTCGTCCACGAGGCCTTGAGGTAGCTCGTCGAGCCGGCGAAGAACGGACTCGCCGTCCAGTAGGTCCACGAGCCAAGTCCCGTTCGGTAATACACCTCGATCTGGGTCGGGGCGGTGGATTTGTACCAGGCGGCGAGGGTGTAGCTGTGCCCTGGGGTAGCGCTGGGTGAGCATCCGCCCAGATCGAGGGCCGGAAGCCACTTTGCGTCGCCGCTTGAGTAGCCGGCCATCCGCAGTTGCGCCGCACGCGCCCCGGTGCGCCCGGGGGTCACCGTCGTGAAGGTCGGGGTGTTGGTGCCGTAGGCGCCGTTCTGCCAGCACTGCGGCACACCACTCGTGAGGGTCTCCAGGCCGGGGTTGGTGATGAGGTTGCTGCCCACCGGCTTGGGCGTCACCGCAGGGCCGGAGACCACGGGCTTGACGGTGCCGCCGATCACCTGGTCGACCGTCTTGACGCTCGTCGTGGCCGGCCGGGCCTTGAGCCAGGTGGCGAACTGGGTGAAGAGAGCCGACGAGATGGCCAGCGGGTCGCTGCCTCCGATGTGGTGGAAGGTCAGCTGCAACCAACCGCCCGCGGTCTCGGCTTGGGTGACCGACCTCTGGAGGTCGGCGAGAGTCCACGTCTTCTCGACCTGGTCTGGGGCCTGGGTCTGGAAAAGATTGGCCGGCGGGATTGCCTCGCTGAGCGGGCATCCGCTGCAGCTGAATCGGGTCTGGATATCACCGAGATTGCGTGCGCTGTTGTAGCCGCAGTTCTTCACGATGGTCTCGGTCGCCGGGGTCAGTAGCGACGCGAACGGGTAGGCGAAGCTGGTGATCCTGAACCCCCAGTTGGTCAGGTTGACCCGGTCGTTGCACACCTGCCTGGTTGCCTCCTCGGTCGGCAGCGTCGCCAGGTCGGGGTGTGTCACGGAGTGCCCGCCGATCTCGTGCCCGTCTGCGGCGAGGGACTGCAGGTTGGCCACGGTCAGGTACCCGGGCTGGTTGACGTACCCGGACGGTACGTAGAAGGTCCCGCGCAGGCCGTTGGTCTTCATGATCGCGGCCGCGGTTAGCTGGTCAGCGTTGGCATCGTCGAAGGTGAGCGAGATCACCGCGGGGCCGGCCGCCTGCGCAGGGGCGGCGATGATCCCATCTGCGATGCCGGCCGAGGCGACGGTGACAAGGGCGATCGATACCCACGCGAGCCACCGGCGGACGGCACCTGAGCGGCGGATGGGGGGAGTCTGGCTGGCCGGTCGGGTGAACTGAATCGACATCACGCTGCTCCATTCAGGTCGCCCGCGACCCATCCGCTTCGGGTACGGAGGTCTGGCGGGGCGATGCTGGACACCCATTAATTCCCCGACAACCGTCCTGCAGTCAATGGGGTCGAGCATCTGCGGGGTATCGCGCTAGCGCACTACTGCCATCGCCATATTCACCGGCGCTCACTACCGCGAAACGCGACTCTATGTGAGACTCAAGCAGCTCTTCATCGGACCGACTTCGCGCAGAACGGACTTCGCATGGATCTCAGGCTCACAGACAAAGTTGCAGTGGTCACCGGGGCAAGCCAGGGCATTGGCCTGGCCATCGTCCAGGGGCTGGTGGACGAAGGCGCTCGCGTTGTCGCCGGTTCCCGGCATGGATCGGCTGAGCTCGACAAGCTCGTCGCAACGGGGGCCGTCGTGTCTGTGAACGTCGATTTGTCGACCGACGAAGCGCCAGCGCAACTCGTGGCACGCTCTGCTGAATTCGGTGGCCTGGATATTCTCGTGAACAACGTCGGCGCCGTGACCCCGCGCACCGAGGGATTCCTGAGCGTCACGGATGAGCAATGGCTTGCCACGCTGAACCTCGGCCTGATGGCAGCCGTGAGGTCGACACGAGCGGCCATCCCGCTCCTGCTTGAGCGGGGCGGCGGCAACGTGGTGACCATCGGGTCGGTGAACTCGTTCCTTCCCGACTATGGCGTCATCGACTATTCGGCAACGAAGGCCGCGGTGTGGAACTTCTCCAAATCGCTGTCCAAGGAATTCGGGCCGCAGAACATCCGCTTCAACACCATCAGCCCGGGCCCGGTGGCAACTCCGTTGTGGCTGGGGGAGAGCGGTGTTGCCGCGACACTCGCCAAGAAGATGGGTGTCGATTTCGACACGGCCAAGGCGCGGGCTATCGAAGCGCAGGGCGGATTCACCACGGGGCGCTTCACCGAACCGGGGGAGGTGGCTGACCTGGTGCTCCTGCTCGCCAGCAATCGGGCCGGCAACGTGAACGGGTCAGATTTCATGATTGACGGCGGCCTCGTCAAGACCCTGTGAATCCAGGAAAGTAGCGGCTCGCAAGACCGTATTTACACTTAGTCGATGCTTTCCCACGACGACGCTCTTCCTCTTCGGCCACGCCGCGTACTTGTGGCGGGCGTGTCTGGCACGGGCAAGACCACTCTTGCTGCGCGGATTGCCGCCATCACAGGAGGTCGGCCAACTGAGATCGACTCGCTATTCCATGGCCCGAATTGGGTCCCTCGTCCAGAATTCCTCGATGATGTACGAACGCTCATCGCCGGGGATTCTTGGACGACCGAGTGGCAGTACGGCTCCGCTCGCCAGTTGCTTGTCGAGCGCGCGGATCTGCTCGTGTGGCTCGATCTGCCATTCATGCGAGTGACGCTTCCCCGGGTGATCCGCCGCACTATTCGTCGCAGGGTTCACCGTGAGAAATTGTGGAACGGAAACGTTGAGGGCCCCTTACACGCGGTGTTCACGGACCGTGAGCACATCGTGCGGTGGGCGATCTCGACCAGGCGGAAGTACGACGAGCAGGTGCCGCTGCTGGAACTCCAGCACCCCCACCTCGTCGTAGTGCGGCTGCGATCGCGGCATGAGGTCGAGCAGTGGCTAGGCGGGGCCCTCATGGACGCAGTTCGATAGAGCGCTTACTTGGTCGAGGCCAAGACCCGGCTGGTTCGAGGCTATCGAGGGCCTTGTAAGTTGGGGTATCGGTTGTGCTGCGGACGATGGAGCGACAGCACCCTGCACGGTCGCCTCAATGGATCTCGTGACTACTCCATCCGTGCCGCCGGCAAGCTTTGGAAATAGATAAAGTGCCAGGGCTAATTGTGGCCAGCGTGTTGTTTAGAGGTCACGAAAGTAGATATTGGACGGTGGAGAAATGAAACCAAGGCGGCTTCCGCCCGCACGTAAGAAGCAACTCAATGCTCTCTTCCTGCTGGCCGCTGTCTTGCTAGTAATCGCCGGCCCTACGCTCATTCCACTTGCATTTGGTGCTCAGGGATCAGTCACGCTGCCGGTGTTCTTTGAAATTGCCGGAGGTCTGACAGCCGGCATCGCTTTGGGCTGGTTGTTCCTATGGGGCTGCTACCGACCGGGACGTCGACTTTTTCGAGTTATGACTGAGGCGAATCCGGGACTTCAGGTCGTGCCCTTCTATGCCTCAGCGCCCTTCATCAGCGGTGTGAAGGAGCTCACTGGCACCACGCTTGCATCGAGTGAGTCGCCGTCTGGCGCGTTTCTCGTGCTTGTTGAAACCGGCAGCAATTTTGAGTTGTGGAGATGGTATCGCGGAGGGGCGCGACGCGTGGGGCGGTTTGCATGGTCGACAATCACTGCCGCAGACGTCGGCACGGTGTCCCATTTTGTCACCACTGACAGGGCAATAGTCCTGACGATGCACATCGAGGGTCGTGCAATCGACGTCCCAATCTCACCGCAAGCCTGCCATTTCATGCGGCTAAAACCAGTCGATGACGAAGCGTTTGCGGGGCTTGTGAGCCGATGGCAACAACGTGTGGTGACGAGCCGGCATTGCGCCGTCACACCTATGGAAGATGGAGTGGCGAACGAAACCGACAACCGATTGGGGTGAAGCTACCCCATCGGGTGGAACGGCATCGACGACGACGACATGCAACTCGGACGGTCGGAATGTACGCATATGGAGGGCTGACGGAATGAGAAATCTCAACTGGCGAGTGGTTGCACCTATCCTGCTCGTTGGCGCGCTACTTGGGTGGCTCGTCGTTTGGAGATCCGCTCGCGCATCGAACGCATTCCTGCCGTGGATTGGCGTTGGGCTGCCCATCCTTCTGGCTGGGTTCACATTCATCGCCGTGGTGGCATTGCTGCGTCGCCGGAAGTCGAACCGGACGTGGGAACTGATGCTGAATGTCGATCCGAACGCCAGCCATTTCATCACCTTTGTGTATCCGCCCGTCAAGACTCAGCTGGGCCGACTTGGCTGGCGAGTTTACGGATCGTCCTATGCATCTGTACCCGCCGTTGGAGTCAGTATCAGCGCTGCCGCTATCAAGTTCTGGGAGGCGGGTGTACCGGAACCGACTCTCACTCTTCGTGCGTCTGACATCGAATCTGCGATTGTTGGTCGCGTCAGCGACGGGTACAGAAGTCATCCCGCGATCGAACTCAGGCTCAACACGACGGACCGCAGTAACCGGATCCAGCTGAGTCTTCGGGACGACCGCCACCACGACGTTTCCCCCATGGAAATGAAGATGGCAATTCAAAAGATCCCGTTGATGAACGGGGCAAACGGTCCGTCGTAAGCGGCAACCAACATCCGGCGATCCTTGTCACAGAGCTGCAGCTTGGTGTGTTCTCTGGGAACGGCGATACGGAGGTGGCCAGGAGTCCCCACGAATTGGAAGCTCAGATTCAGGCAGAGCAGCAAGCGATAGCCGTGCGGTGGAGCTGGCCTGCTCTGGCCAAATAACGCACCTTACGCCGCTTTTCCCCGAACTGATCGTGCTGAAAGGTCCCGATCAGAGCTGGTCCTTTGCAGTCGTCTAAACTTCCGGTTTACGCTAGTCGGACAAACCTTGTGCTAGGGCCGCATTCAGCGTCACTCGGCGCTTCAATCGAGGGATGCTTTGATAAATGAGCGCGAAGAGAATGCATCCTCTCACGGTCGCTGGCATAGTCGCAGGGTCCATCGTCGTGGTGGCCGGGTCAACTGTAGTGTTCCTATTTGGAACTGGACGACTTATCCACAACGGAGTCAACGGCATCACCCTCGCTTCGCTCCTTGTACTTGGAACCGTGTTTGTGCTTCTTCTCGATCGCTACGTGAATAAAAGGGAAGAAGAAGCCACCCCCTCCTCGCAGGAAGCACCTCAAGAGACCGTGCCACCACCGAAGCATGTAAGGCCTCGGCATCTCCTCGATGAGACACGTTCTCACCGGTTTATGCGATCGGCAGTCGTTGCCGTATCTTCTATCCTTCTGTCCCTGTTTCTACTTCTTTTGATCGCCGTACTATTTCCAAACCTTTAGGCACCGGGCGCTTACTCGGATTGCTATGCGGCCTGATGCGGCCTGATTCGGGCTCTCCCCTCGAAGGATCTCAGACGTCGCAAGATCAGCCGCAATTGGTGTGAGGGAAGCGTGCTCGAAGCGACTGTTGTCCGAACTACGTGGCAGAAGTCCGAACTTCGCGTGTCACGTGATAAATGTGCCCCCACGCAGATTCGAACTGCGGCCCCTGCCTCCGGAGGGCAGTGCTCTATCCCCTGAGCTATGGGGGCCAGGGTGTTCACTAGATTAGCAGCCCACTCGGCGCAGGTTCGACACGCAGCGCGCACGCACCACGCGGATTTGCGCCAGGCGATGGGGCAGCATCGACATCCGCTCGCAAGAAATCGACCTAAAACTCGTGGGTTAGGTCGATTTCTTGCGAGCGGATGAAACGAAGTAGCGGATGCGACTCTTACGGCAGGTGCGACACCACAGTTGACATGAGCACCTGCACGTCGCCGGGCTCAATGAAGTCAACCGAGCTGATCGTCACCCAGTACGCGCCCGTGAACAGCTGCGCGGTGCCGGTGCCGCCGACGTACTTGAAGAATCCGAGGTCGCCGTAGGTCGGAACAGCCGTGCTGGCGGTCACGGCATCGGCCTTGAGCTCCGCCATCAGCGTGTCGTTCGGCTGGGCCACTGACACCTCGATCAGCGCGTCGCTGGTCTGGTTCATCCAGCCGCAGGCCACGCCCTCGTACTCAACGGCGGTCGCGCCCTTGCTGCCAGCCGCGGGCGCGTAGTCCGGCGCCGTGCCGACGTTGGAGTTGAAGGCGTAGACGTCATCCGCTGTCAAAATCTGGTCGCAGGTCAACGCGACAGCGGTGCCCGTCGGTTCCGGTGCGGCCGTCGGCGCTGCGGTGTCGACCGGCGCAGCCGTCTCACTCGAAGCGGATGTCGGCTTCGGCGTGTTCGCCCCGCCATCGGATGCGGGGGAGCACCCGGCCAGGGCGAGGAGGGCGAGGGTCGCGGTAGCAAGGGCGACGCCGGTACGCAGGCGAGAGGTACGGATCTGAGACGAGTTCATGACAGGCACGCGTTGACACTACCAAGTGCATCATGCCGAATCCGCCATGTGGCCGCACTCCAACGCCCATGCCTAGCCCGTTGCGACCGTCGATTTCGGGAATAGCATGAGGGGAGCGGCCACGTGCTCGCTCACTCACCCGCGTGGCCCTTGTCTTCTAAGGAGTTCCTCATGGCTGACAACGTCGTAACCCGACTTGAAGTCAAGTCCCATGATTCGCCAGATGAACGTCGCGCCCCAGACAAAACCACCGTCGACCTCAACACCCTCGGCAACTACACGATCGGGCGCTTCACATTCGAGCCAGGATGGCGCTGGTCTGAGTGCATCAAACCCGTCGTCAACACCGACTCCTGTCAGGTCAACCACGTCGGATACTGCATCTCCGGCACCCTCGAAGTGACAACCAACGATGGCGCAACGGCCACGGTCGCTGCTGGGGATTCCTACGCGATCCCGCCAGGACACGACGCCCACGTCGTCGGAAATGAGTCGTTCGTCGGGCTGGAACTCGTCGGCGCTCCCGACTACGCAAAACGCGACTCCCACTAGGAGCGGGCCCAGCGGGTACAGCGGACACACCCGAGCGCCAGCAGGCACGGCCTGGTGGCCGTTCACAGCCAGTTGGCACGTCTGGTGCCCGTTTCACAGCGTCCCCGCGCGCGCCCGTAAGATTAGGGGGTGACTCCAGCCGAACTCTCCCAGACCCTCTTCAACCTCGTGACCGATCTGGTCGAGCGACGACGCCAGGCTGGTGCAGAAGTTCCCGACCTCGGTTTGACCGTGTCAGATGTCACCCTCGAACGACCGAAGAACCGCGACCACGGTGACTGGGCCTCCAGCATCTCCATGAAGATCGCCAAGCCGCTCGGTGCCAACCCGCGTGAAATCGCTGCAGAGCTCGCCGCTGGCCTCGAGCAGGTCGACGGTGTCGCATCCGTTGAGGTCGCAGGACCCGGCTTCATCAACATCCGCCTCGACGCCGCAGCTGCCGGCGCCCTTGCCAAGACCATCGTCGAATCCGGCGAGAGCTACGGCACCGGCCACCTGTACGACGGCATCAAGATCAACCTCGAATTCGTCTCCGCCAACCCCACCGGCCCCATCCACATGGGTGGCGTGCGCTGGGCAGCTGTGGGCGACAGCCTCGCCCGCGTGCTGCAGGCAGAGGGAGCGGATGTCACACGCGAGTACTACTTCAACGACCACGGCTCGCAGATCGACCGCTTTGCACGCTCGGTACTGGCCGCGTACCTCGGTGAGCCGACGCCGGAAGACGGCTACGGCGGAGCGTACATCTCCGACATCGCCGACCAGGTCGTCGCGCTGTACGACGGCGACATCGCTGCCCTGCCGCGCGACGAGCAGCAGGAAGTCTTCCGCTCCATCGGTGTTGACCTCATGTTCAAGGAGATCAAGGCCAAGCTGCACAGCTTCGGCGTTGACTTCGACGTGTACTTCCACGAAGACTCGCTGCACGAATCCGGCGCCGTCGACCGCGCCATCGAGCGCCTGCGCGAACAGGGCCACATCTTCGAAGAGGATGGCGCCATCTGGCTGCGCACCACCACGTTCGGCGATGACCGCGACCGCGTCATCATCCGCTCCAACGGTGAGCCCGCCTACATTTCGGGCGATATCGGCTACTACCTGAACAAGCGCGAGCGCGGCTTCGACCAGAACATGATCATGCTCGGCGCCGACCACCACGGCTACGTCGGCCGCATGATGGCCATGGTCGAGGCGTTCGGTGACGTTCCGGGCGTCAACCTGCAGATCCTCATCGGCCAGATGGTCAACCTGTTGAAGGACGGCGAACCCGTGCGCATGTCGAAGCGCGCCGGCACCATCGTCACGCTCGACGACCTCGTCGATGCGGTCGGAGTGGATGCCGGTCGGTACGCTCTCGTGCGCTCCAGCAGCGACTCGCAGCTCGACATCGACCTCGACCTGCTCGGCAAGCGCACCAACGAGAACCCGGTGTTCTACGTGCAGTACGCCCACGCCCGTACCCAGTCTGTGGCACGCAACGCAGCGGCATCCGGTGTTGACCGCTCGGTCTTCGCCCCTGAACTGCTCACCCACGACAGCGAGTCGGCTCTGCTCGGCGTGCTGCAGGAGTTCCCGCGCGTCGTCGCCCAGGCCGCAGAGCTGCGCGAGCCGCACCGCATCGCCCGCTACATCGAAGAGGTCGCCGGCTACTACCACCGCTGGTATGACAACTGCCGCGTCATCCCGCAGGGCGAAGAACCCGTCACCGACGTGCACCGCACCCGCCTGTGGTTGAATGACGCCACCGGCCAGGTCATCCGCAACGGCCTCGGCCTGCTCGGCGTCTCCGCACCAGAACGGATGTAGTCATGGCCCCCAAGCGCAAGGGACTCACCGCTCTCGTCGTCACCGGCCTGACGGTGCTTGCGCTTGTGGCTGCCTACTTCATCATCGACGCCGTGCTGCGAAACGTCGCGGAGAACCGCATCAAGCAGGAGATCACCGCCAACCTGCCAGAGGGAGTCACCGGCGATGTGTCGGTCGACATCGGCGGGATGTCGGTGATCGCCCAGTACCTGTCAGGCACCTTCGACAAGGTCGACCTCGCGGCTCCCTCGCTCAACGTGAACGGGGCGGATGCCGCGGTGCGCATCGTCGCGATGGACGTGCCTCTCGACAGCAACAAGACCGTCGGCCAGGTGCAGGGCACCGTTGAGATCGGCCAGGCCGCCCTCAACACGTTGATTCAGACGTCGCCGGATGCGCCAGATGGCGAAGTGACGCTCGGCGATGACCAGATCTCGTACACGGGCCAGATCGAGGTCTTCGGGCTGCCGATCGGATACGAAGCGACGGCCAAGCCGGAGGCCGCAGGGTCATCGGTGACCTTCACGCCGACCGGCGCCACGATCACGACAGGCCTCGGCACGGTTGATGCGAGTTCACTCGTGCAGCGTGTGCTCGGCCAGACGCCGATCTCGGTCTGCGTCGCGCAGTACCTGCCGAACGGGCTCAAGGTGACAGGCGTGGAGATCACGCCTGAACTGGCGCGCGTCACTGTCGCCGCCGACAACACCCTCAAGCTGAACCACGACTCGCTGAGCACAGTGGGCAGCTGCGGCTAACCAGCAGTCGTTGATTGACGAGGCCGCCAGGCCGTCTCGAAATCCAGCGGATGCCGCTCACACCTGAACTGCGCGGGTTGAACGCAGCCGCGCGCACACTGCAGCTACCGCGTCGCTGCGTTCACCCCGCGCGGCGCTCCCAATCCCGCTGATTGAGGAGCGCCCGAGGTACGAGGCCGCGTCTCGAAATCCGCCCCGCGCCTGTCGCCCACCCGCGGCATCAGTCCGCCTGTGAGACGGTTAGAGGGTGCAGATATACGGCAAACCGATCGACGACCAGACGCGCTGCGTGCACTACGCAACAGAGCGAGACGTCGTCGCGATCCAGTTTGCGTGCTGCTCCCGTTTCTACCCGTGCCATCTCTGCCACGCAGAAACCGTCGAGCACGAAGCCTCGTACTGGCCGGTTGAGAGCCGCGACGAGCACGCAGTTCTCTGCGGCGTGTGCCAGCAGACAATGTCAATCGCGACGTACTTCACTGCCAGTGAATGCCCGCATTGTGCAGCCGATTTCAACGACGGATGTCGGTTGCACCGACACCTCTATTTCGAGTAGCTCTTCGCAAGCAGGCGAAACTGCTTGGCGCCGGCATAGCGGCGCGGGTCGAACGCAGCCACGCGCATGTTGCAACTACCGCGTCGCTGCGTTCAACCCGCGCGGCGCTCCCAACCAGTTAGCGCGTACCCATGCCAGGTGCGACCGGCACGAACTCGATGCTGTGCTTCGACTGCACGGTCTTCACCGGACGCCGTGAGAACCCCTTGGCGTCGAGGTTGTTCTCGGCGCGGAAGGTGGCCAGCGCTTCGTCGTAGATCTCATTGAGCTGGAGACCGGAGAACTGCTCAACGGTTCCATCGGTGAACGCGACAGCAATCGTCGTCTTCTGGGGAAAGTGCTTGTTCATGCGGATGAAGCCTTCGGCATCCTGCGTGAGAGTAATCATGTTTTGCTGCCTTCGTAAGCGTGAAGGTCCAGTCTTGCGTACCTTTTACCCTCCACTGCTCACGACCGTTACCCTCCACTGCGCACGACCGCGTCGCGGCAGCGCAAATCAACGCCCCGCAGCGCCCTCCCCGCACCGCCTGTGGCGTTACGCCACGCTGCGGTTCGCAGCAGTCGGCAGGGGATCGACTCCGGTGAGCTCCGCGGAAATCGACCACAGCCCAGCCGCCAGAGTGTCGTCCGTGGCCTGCTTGATCGTCGCGCCATTCGGATGCAGGCGGTTGAAGAACGCGCCACTGGCCGCCGGAACATTCCGGGCGCTCGCGAGCTTGACCAGCGGTTCCGCGCCGGCTTTCGGGGTTCGCCCGAGCCCCGCGAAGTGCAGCTTCGATGCCACCTTCATCAGCGGGGAATCTGCGCCGAAACTGGTGGTCACGAATCCGGGATGAAACGAGAACGCCTCGATGCCCGTGCTCTGTGCTCGTCTGGCGAGTTCCCGCATGAACAAGATCGTGGCGACCTTCGAGCTGCCGTACGCGCGCCATCCGCCATTCCACGGCCGCGTCGCCCAGTCGAGATCGTCCAGTCGAAGATCGCCCATCCGGTTTGCGCTGCTGGCCGTTCCGAGCACGCGCACGGTATGACCAGCGGATGCCGTCTCCGCCAGCCGCGGGAATAACAAGCCGGTCAGCAGGAACGGCGACAGGTGGTTGACCTGAATGGTGAGTTCATGCCCGTCTTCCGTCATGGTGCGCTTCGACACCAGGCCGCCGGCGTTATTGGCCAGCACGTCGATGGTCTCGTATCGGGTGAGCACGGCATCCGCTAACGCCCGCACCTGGGCGAACGACGCGAAGTCGGCGATGAACGCCTCGCCGTTCGCGGCAGCGGCGACCTCGCGCGTGCGCTCCGGATTTCGCCCCACCACTGCAACCTGCGCGCCCTGCGCTGCGAGTGCGATCGCAGCCTCTGCCCCCAGCCCGGAGCTCGCACCGGTGATGATGATGGTCTTGCCCGCCAGATCGGTTCCCATGGCGCCAGCGTACGTTGTCGCAGGAAGTCGCCGCTATGTAAGACGCGGGACAAGCACGATACGCCGACCGATGGCAGCGGCACAGGCCTTGAATCGGGTGCTCACGCTCCCTAGTGTGAAGCCATCTGGAGCGCTCGAGCGCAGTCCCAGCGCCCCTGCGACACCAGCACCTCCGATTGGGCGTGAGTACCGTGACCACTCTCCGAATCCAACATCCGGTTTCTGACTACGACCGCTGGAAGGTGGTCTTCGACGCCGATCCGGCCGACCGACGAGGGTCTGGGGTGCGCCGATACACCGTTCGTCGCCAGGTCACCGATCCCAACTTCGTCATGGTCGACCTCGAATTCGATACGGTCCGCGAGGCCGAACTGATGCTGGGAAAGATGCACCGGATCTGGGCGGGAACCGGCAGAGGGGTTATCAGCGAACCGGAGGCGTGGATCGTGGACACCGTCGAAGTTGTCGTTCTGGAATAGCTCGTTCTGGAACGGCTCGTCATATTCCGTTCGTGGCACGTGACGGGTAATAAACTGTGGCACGCATCAGCGGTCGCCATCCTGGCCAGATGCACACGGCTGATTCGGCACGCTCACTACGCGTTCGCTAGAATTCCGGTACTCGCTCGTGCACAGAACCTCGTGCACAGAACAGCGACTGATCATTCACTGGCTTCAGGGACCAATCCGGGTTCGCTCGCCACTCAGTGAGACACCCACCGATAGTCCCGTGAGGTTTTCACCCGTGGCCACCAACCCTCTTGCCCCTGACTGGCTGAGTCTGCCCGCCGATGCCAATGCGCTTGCCGATGGCCTGTGGCCACGCACAGCGACACGCACCGACACCGGCGAGTTCAGCGTCGGCGGCGTCACTGCATCCGACCTCGCCAGCGCCTTCGGCACTCCGCTCTACGTCATCGACGAAGCGGATGCCCGCAGTCGCGCCCTCGCCGTCCGCACCGCGTTCGAGACCGAGTTCTCCCGCATCGGCACCACCGCGACGGTGTACTACGCCGGCAAGGCGTTCCTCACGACAGAGATCGCACGCTGGATGGCCGCCGACGGCCTGAACATCGACATCTGCAGTGGGGGAGAGCTCGCCGTCGCGCTGGCGGCCGGCGTCGAACCCGCCCGCCTCGGCTTCCACGGCAACAACAAGTCGCTCGCCGAGATCGACGAAGCGACCCGTGTCGGCGTCGGCACGATCGTCATCGACAGCAGCGTCGAGATCGAGCGCGTCGCTGCGGCGGCCGCACGCCACGGCATCGTCCAGAACGTTCGCCTCCGCGTGAACAGCGGCGTACACGCACACACCCACAGCTTTCTCGCCACCGCCCATGAAGACCAGAAGTTCGGCATCACCCTTGAGGATGCACCGACGCTGGTCGCGGCCATCAGGTCGCACGACTCCCTGCGCTTCCTCGGCCTGCACTGCCACATCGGATCCCAGATCTTCGGCGCAGACGGTTTCGCCGAATCGGCCAGCCGCCTGCTCGCCCTGCACGCCGAACTCTTGAACACAGGGCCTGTGCCGGAGCTGAACCTCGGTGGCGGCTTCGGTATCGCGTACACGTCAGCCGATTCGCCCACCCCCATCGGCGAGCTGGCCGCCCGCATCGCCGACATCGTCGCCGCCGAATGCGCCACCCGCGACATTCCGTTGCCGGCCATCGCCTTCGAGCCAGGCCGCGCCATCATCGGCCGGGCCGGCGTCACCCTGTACGAGGTCGGTACCATCAAGCCCGTCGACGTCGGCGGTCACCCCCGCCTGTACGTCAGCGTCGATGGCGGCATGAGCGACAACGCCCGCACCGCCCTCTATGGCGCCGACTACTCTGTGCGCATCGCCAACCGCGTGACGGATGCCGACCCAGCCCTCGTGCGGATCGCCGGCAAGCACTGCGAGAGCGGCGACATCGTGGTGGATGCCGACTACCTGCCTGGCGACGTCACGCCAGGCGACCTCGTAGCCGTCGCCGCGACCGGTGCGTACTGCTGGTCGCTGGCGAGCAACTACAACTACCTCGGACGCCCACCCGTTGTCGCCGTCGCCGACGGCACGGCGCGACTCATCGTGCGTGGCGAGAGCATCGCCGATGTGCTCGCCCGCGACACCGGGATATCGCCCGCTGCTTCTTCTGGCTCTGTTTCTTTTGAATCTAAGGACTCGCTTCGATGATCGAATACCGCAACCTGCGCGTCGCCCTCCTCGGGGGCGGTTCCGTTGGTGCCCAGGTCGCGAGGCTGCTCCTCGAACAGGGTGACGAGCTCGCCAATCGCGTGGGCGCCGGCCTCGAGCTCATCGGTATCGCCGTGCGCGACGCCAACGCTGAGCGCACCGTTGACCTCCCGAAAGAGCTCTTCACAACGGATGCCGAGTCGCTCATTCTCGGTGCAGACGTCGTCATCGAGCTGATGGGCGGCATCGAGCCCGCGCGCACCCTCATTCTCCAGGCCATCAATTCAGGCGCAGACGTCGTGACCGCCAACAAGGCCCTGCTCGCCGCACACGGCGCAGAGCTGTTCATGGCTGCCGACCAGGTGGGCGCCCAGCTCAACTACGAAGCTGCCGTCGCAGGGGCGATCCCGATCGTGCGCCCGCTGCGCGACAGCCTCGCCGGTGACAGGGTCAACCGCATCCTCGGCATCGTGAACGGCACCACCAACTTCATCCTCGACCGCATGGATGTCGACGGCGACACCCTCGAAGAGGCACTCGCCACGGCGACGGAGCTGGGTTACGCCGAAGCAGACCCGACGGCAGACATCGGCGGCTACGACGCCGCGCAGAAGGCAGCCATCCTGGCCAGCCTCGCCTTCCACACCACGGTTCCCCTTGAGTCCGTGTATCGCGAGGGCATCACGGCGGTCACCGCAGAGCAGATCGCATCCGCTCGGAAGGCCGGCTACGTCGTCAAACTCCTCGCCATCTGCGAGCGACTCGTCGATCCGATCACCGGCACAGAAGGCGTGTCAGCGCGCGTCTACCCAGCCATGGTTCCCCGGTCGCATCCGCTCGCCGCCGTGCACGGCGCCAACAACGCCGTCTTCGTCGAAGCGGAAGCTGCCGGCAGCCTCATGTTCTATGGCGCAGGAGCAGGGGGAGTCGAAACCGCCTCCGCCGTGCTCGGCGACCTCGTCTCACTGGCTCGTCGTCACGTGGTTGGGGGCCCTGGCTTCGCCGCCTCCGTGCACGCCGACCTCCCCATTCTCGACATCGGCCACATCATGACGCGGTACTCCGTCTCCCTCGAGGTAACGGATGAACCGGGCGCGCTGGCCAGGATCGCCAACGTCTTCGGCGATCACGACGTCTCACTTGAGCTTGTCGAGCAGGCGATCACGCCAGCCCAGGCGCAAACTGCCAGTCATGAGGCTGTACGTTCGACAGCTAGCCTTGTTATTGGAACCCACCTAGCCACGGAAGCGGCTCTCGCCGCCACCGTACGAGACCTCGCCGCCAACAGCGTCGTCTCCAAGATCGCATCCGTTTTGAGAGTTGAAGGAGCCTGATGCCCAGCCAAAACGAGACACTGCCCCTCGTTCGCCGAGAGTCACGACAGTGGCGCGGCGTTCTGCGGGAGTACGCAGACCGTCTGAACATCTCGGATGCCACACCGATCATCACGCTCGGTGAGGGTGGCACCCCGCTGATTCCAGCCCCAGCGCTGTCCGCACGCACCGGCGCCAAGGTCTGGGTCAAGTTCGAGGGCATGAACCCAACGGGTTCATTCAAGGACCGCGGCATGACCATGGCCATCTCGAAGGCCGTCGAAGCCGGTGCAAAGGCCGTCATCTGCGCCTCGACCGGAAACACCAGCGCCTCCGCTGCCGCATACGCGACGCACGCCGGCATCACCGCGGCCGTGCTCGTGCCAGAAGGCAAGATCGCCATGGGCAAGCTCAGCCAGGCCATCGCGCACAACGCCCAGCTGCTGCAGGTGCAGGGCAACTTCGACGACTGCCTCGACCTCGCCCGCGACCTGGCGGCGAACTACCCTGTTCACCTGGTGAACTCGGTCAACCCCGACCGCATCGAAGGCCAGAAGACTGCCGCCTTCGAGGTCGTCGAGGTTCTCGAAGACGCACCCGACTTCCACATCGTTCCCGTCGGCAACGCCGGAAACTACACCGCATACTTCCGTGGCTACAGCGAAGAGCTCGAGCGCGGCGCCACCACCAAGCTGCCCCGCATGTTCGGGTTCCAGGCCGCAGGCAGTGCACCCATCGTGCTCGGCCACCGCGTCGACAACCCAGACACCATCGCCAGCGCCATCCGCATCGGCAACCCGGCATCGTGGGACCTCGCACTCAACGCGCGCGAAGTGAGCGACGGCTACTTCGGCGCCATCTCAGACGAGAAGATCCTTGAGGCATACCGCATCCTCTCTGCAGAGGTCGGCATCTTCGTCGAGCCCGCATCGGCCATCAGCGTCGCCGGACTCCTCGAGCGCGCAGAGGCCGGCCAGATCCCGGCCGGCGCCACCGTCGTGCTCACCGTCACCGGTCACGGCCTGAAGGACCCGCAGTGGGCGCTTCGCACCGCAGACGGCAGTGACGTGCAGCCGATCAGCGTGTCGATCGATGCAGGCGAGATCGCCGGCGTGCTCGGGCTGGCAAAGGCATGAGCGTAGCCTCCGACCTCAGCGGTCGGTTTGTGACGGTCCAGGTTCCGGCCACCAGCGCCAACCTCGGCCCAGGCTTCGACACTCTCGGCCTCGCGCTCGCGCTCTACGACACCCTTGAGGTCAGTGTTCGCGACGAACCCGGCGTCTTGGTCGAGGTGCATGGCATCGGTGAAGGCGAGGTGCCAACGGATGAGTCGAATCTCGTCGTGCGCGCCATCGCGCACACGTTCGAGGCATTCGACCAGGAGATGCCCGGCCTGAACGTCGTCGCACACAACGCGATCCCGCACGGCCGCGGCCTCGGCTCGTCCGGCGCGGCCATCGTCTCCGGCATCATGGCGGCCAAGGGCCTGCTTGAGGGCATCGTCGAGATCGATTCCGACAAGCTGCTCGCGTTGGCCACCGACATGGAGGGGCACCCAGACAACGTCGCCCCAGCGCTCTTCGGTGGTCTCACCATCGCCTGGACGACGCCTGAGGGACCCAAGCACAAGAAGCTGATCGTGCACAGGGGAGTCTCTCCGCTGGTATTCGTACCAGAGCACGTCATGTCGACGGCACTCGCACGCAGCCTGCAGCCGGAGTCCGTGCCGCACGAAGACGCCGTCTTCAATGTGTCCCGCTCCGCGCTGCTCATCGCAGCACTCATCCAGAGCCCTGAGCTGTTGCTCGCGGCCACAGAAGACAAGCTGCACCAGAGCTACCGTGCCGCGGCAATGCCGGAGACGAACAAGCTCATCACGCTGCTGCGCGAACAGGGCTTCGCGGCTGTCGTCTCCGGAGCAGGTCCATCGCTCCTGGTGCTCGCGAGCGACCCTGGCCAGCGCCTCGTTGCCGCCGAGCTCGTCGCTGCAGCGTCCGACACCCCCTGGCAGGCGCTCATGCTGGCTGTTGACTTCCAGGGCGCATCCGTTTCAGTATCAGTACCGGTCGCCTAGAGCCGACGACCGTCAGGTCAGTGGGCTAGCCGCCCAAGCCAGTGAGTTACAGGGGACACGCCGAAAGAGGCGCGTCGAAAGCGCAATGCCAACGGTGCTAGACTTGCTTCGCACCCGATAGAAAACCGCCTAACGTGCGAATCTCTTCTTTGGTGTATTCCCTGTAACTCACTGCTACTGCTGTATGCAAGCGTGGCTGTGTGTGTTCATCCCGGTCCACATTCTGTGTGGGACTGGGTCACCCGCAGCGCAATGATCGCTGCACCAGCTCTCCTGGCATAGCATTTCGGCTCCCAGGGGGAAGGAACATTTTTTCGTGACTGATGTCAATCTCCGCGCCGCAGGCGTGGACCCATCACGCCTCACCGCTCTCCGCGTCGCCGAGCTTCAAGCTCTGGCCGGCGAACTGGGCATTCAGGGCGCGTCCAAACTTCGTAAGGGAGAACTCGTGGAAGCAATTTCCGAGGTCCAGGCCACGCGGTCCGCTACGTCGAACGCCCCGGTCAGCAGCGATGCACCGGCCAGCACCGACGCACCGGCTACCGACGCACCGGCTGGCACCGACGCTGTCGTAGCGGCACCGGCAGCCGAGGCTGTCGTTGCAGCTCCCGTTGCGGAAGCAACGGAAGCAGCAGCAGATGCTGCACCCGCAGCCCGCAAGCGTGCACCGCGACGTGCAAGCACCACGACGTCCGCGGCTCCGGCCGTTGCCCACGTCAACGTCGATGGCGGCTCAGGGCTTGACTCCCTGATCCCTGCGCTCGACGCTGTCGTGCCGCGCACCCGCTCCGCAAGGGGCACCCGCACCACCAGCGGTGCTGCGCCCGTCGCCGAGAACGCAGACGCGGTCGCCGCCGATGCAGCAACGACTGCGCCGTCCACCGACGCTCCGGCCGCTGACGCCGACGTGGCCACCGAGAAGCCGGCTCGCCGCAACTCGCGCAACCGCCGTGCCAGCTCCACTGGAACGCAGGATGCTGCCGCAACTGCAGAGCAGGGCGCATCGTCGACCGAGACGTCGACCGAGGTCTCCACCGACGCATCCGCTGAGGGAACGACCGACGCATCCGCTGAGCAGTCAGACCAGCCGCGCCAGGGCCGCAACCGCAACCGCAACCGCGGTGAGCGTAACCAGGACCGCAACCAGGCTGCTGCAGACCGCAACCAGCCTGCTGCTGAGCGCAACCAGCCCGCTGCAGAGCGCACCGAAGACGGTGGCCGCCAGCAGAACCAGCGCCAGGGCCGCAACCAGAATCAGAACGAGCGTGGCCAGGGCCAGGATCGCAACCAGGAGCGCGCAGAGCGCAACCAGGGCGACCGCAACCAGGGTCAGGACCGTAACCAGGAGCGCGCAGAGCGCAACCAGGCCGACCGTACCCAGGGCGACCGCAACCAGGGCGACCGTAGCCAGGGCGGCAACGAACGCCAGGGCAGCGATCGCGGTCAGGGTGGCAACATCCTCGACGACGAGTTGGGTGGCCGCGGAAACCGCAGCCGTTACCGTGACCGCAAGCGTCGCGGATCCGTTGCAGGAGATGACTTCGAGCCAGAGCTGACCGACGACGACGTACTGATCCCGGTTGCCGGCATCCTCGACGTCCTCGACAACTACGCGTTCGTGCGCACCTCCGGCTACCTGCCGGGTGCCAGCGACGTCTACGTTTCCCTCGGCCAGGTCAAGAAGTACAACCTGCGCAAGGGTGACGCCGTCGTCGGCGCCATCCGCCAGCCGCGTGAAGGCGACGCAAACGGTCGCCAGAAGTACAACGCGATCGTCAAAGTCGACTCCATCAACGGCCTGACCGTCGAAGAGGCAGCCAGCCGTGTCGAGTTCCAGAAGCTCACGCCGCTGTACCCGCAGGAGCGCCTGCGACTCGAGACCGAGTCCGGCAAGCTGACCCAGCGCATCATCGACCTCGTCGCCCCGATTGGCAAGGGACAGCGCGGCCTCATCGTCGCACCGCCCAAGGCCGGCAAGACGATCGTCATGCAGCAGATCGCCAACGCCATCAGCACGAACAACCCTGAGGTTCACCTCATGGTCGTTCTCGTTGACGAGCGTCCTGAGGAAGTCACCGACATGCAGCGCACGGTGAAGGGTGAGGTTATTGCCTCCACCTTCGACCGTCCGGCGGAAGACCACACCACCGTCGCCGAACTGGCCATCGAGCGCGCCAAGCGCCTCGTTGAGCTCGGTCACGACGTTGTCGTGCTCCTCGACTCGATCACGCGCCTCGGCCGTGCATACAACCTGGCGACCCCGCCGTCTGGCCGTGTGCTCTCCGGTGGCGTTGACGCCGCAGCCCTGTACCCGCCGAAGCGTTTCTTCGGTGCAGCGCGCAACATCGAGAACGGTGGCTCGCTCACCATCCTCGCCTCCGCGCTCGTCGAGACCGGGTCCAAGATGGACGAGGTCATCTTCGAAGAGTTCAAGGGCACCGGCAACATGGAGCTTCGCTTGTCACGCCAGCTGGCAGACAAGCGCATCTTCCCCGCCGTCGATGTGAACGCATCCGGTACTCGCCGTGAAGAAATGCTGATGAGCGCCGATGAGGTCAAGATCACCTGGAAGCTGCGTCGCGCACTTGCCGGTCTCGACCAGCAGCAGGCTCTCGAAGCGATCCTTGGCCGACTGAAGGAGACGTCGTCGAACGTTGAATTCCTGATGCAGGTTCAGAAGTCGATGCCGACCGCGAACGGGTCAGACAAGGACCACTGATGTTCGAGTCTGTTTCCACCCTGTTAGCTGAGCACGACGAGTTGCAGGGTCAGTTGGCCGATCCTGAGTTGCACTCCAACCCGGCGCGGTCCAAGAAGGTCAATCGTCGTTACGCCGAGCTCAGCCGCATCATCGCGGCGTACAACGAGTGGAAAGAGGTTGGCGAGAACCTTGACGCCGCTCGTGAGCTCGCTGACGAAGACGAAGCGTTCGCGGAAGAAATCCCGGGCCTCGAAGAACAGCTGGATGCAACAGCCGAAAAGCTGCGCCGCCTGCTGATTCCGCGTGACCCCAACGACAGCCGCGACGTGATCATGGAAATCAAGATGGGTGAGGGCGGCGCTGAGTCAGCGCTGTTCGCCGCCGATCTGCTTCGTATGTACCTGCACTACGCAGAGTCCAAGAAGTGGAAGACCGAGATCATCGAGCAGACCTCGAGCGACCTGGGCGGCATCAAGGATGTCCAGCTCGCGATCAAGGGCAACTCAAGCGACCCTGCAGAGGGCGTCTGGGCGCACCTGAAGTACGAAGGTGGCGTGCACCGCGTTCAGCGCGTGCCAGCCACCGAGTCGCAGGGACGCATCCACACCTCTGCAGCCGGCGTGCTGGTGTTCCCAGAGGTCGACGAGCCTGAGGAAGTCGAGATTCACCCGAACGACCTCAAGATCGATGTCTACCGCTCCAGCGGCCCTGGCGGCCAGTCGGTCAACACGACCGACTCCGCCGTTCGCATCACCCACTTGCCGACAGGCATCGTGGTTGCCATGCAGAACGAGAAGAGCCAGCTGCAGAACCGTGAAGCCGGCATGCGCGTTCTGCGTGCCCGCGTTCTCGCCAGGCAGCAGGAAGAGATCGACGCTGAGGCGTCGTTGGTTCGCAAGAGCCAGATCCGTACCATGGACCGCTCAGAGCGCATCCGTACGTACAACTTCCCGGAGAACCGCATTGCGGATCACCGCACCGGCTACAAGGCGTACAACCTCGATGCCGTCATGAACGGTGCACTTGAGCCCGTTGTGACGTCGTGCATCCTGGCAGACGAGGAAGCTCGTCTCGCCGACATCGGTGACCACGAGTAAGTAGCTCAGCAACAACCCTTACAGGGCCCGGTCGGCGTTCGCGCTGGCCGGGCCCTGTTTCGTTGGGCGGAGGCGCGGGGCCAACTGCGTCAGCGTCAGCTACTTCTCGCTAGCTATTTCTCGGCGGCGAGCAGCGCGGTCAGCAGCGACTCCTGCAGCCCGCCGAGCCAGAAGTACACCGTCTGAAGCGGTTCAGCCTCTTCGTCGGTGCGTCCCTCTTCGTTGTCGTTGTTGATCTCGAGCCGCACGGCGAGGGTGAGTCGCAGGTCGGTGAGAGTGCGGAGCCAGGCCTGGACCTCTGCGTCGCTGAGGTCGAAGAACGATTCCTCGTCATCGGGGGCGTCGAGCGAGGCGATCATGGTCCTGGCGTGCTCGATCTTCCGCTCGGTGAGCGTGTCTGCGGTGAAGCGCCTGAACTCTGCTGATGCCTCTGCGTCGCCCGGATACGCCCGGGGGAGCAGCCGCTCGACAGCTGGATCCGTGCCCTCAGCCTCCAGCACCTCCACCAGCTGCGATGCCAGATCGGAGAGGAACAGGCGTTCATTGTTGTCGAAGTCGGCGACGATGGCGCCCGTCGACTGACGGTGGAACGGAATCATGCGCCGTCCCTGTCGATCGTCGCCCAGAGTCCAAACTCGTGCATGGCGAGAACGTGCACTTCCATGGCTTCGCGGTTGCCCTGGGCAACGATGGCGCGGCCATCGTTGTGCACCTGCAGCATCAAGCGTTCGGCCTCATCGTTGCCGAAACCGAAGTAGCTCCGGAAGACGTAGACCACATACGACATGAGGTTGACGGGGTCGTTCCAGACGACAACGCGCCATGGCACGTCAAATACAGCAGCAGGGCTCTGCCCTGTCTGCGCTTCTGTTTCCTGACGTGTCTCTTCCACAATCTGCACCACGACTCCAGCCTGACACGTTCTGGCCCGCTGATGTAGCCTCAGGTTTCTGAGAGCGAGTTCACACGGCGATTCCCAGCTACACAGTCAGGCCGGCGATGCTGCCGCCTGTCGGATCACCAGCGGCAGAGGGCCCGGCTAGAGCGGCTCTGAATGCGTGATGCCGCCCCTGGCTGATTCGGTGGTCTCTGCCTTGGCCGGACGAACGGATGCCGGAACTCCGAGCAGCAACGAGTTGGCCGGTGCGTCCTTGGTCACCACCGCATTCGCGCCGATCGTGCTCCACTGGCCGATCGTGATCGCACCGAGCACCTTGGCTCCTGCTCCGACAGTCACGCCGTTCTCGAGCGTCGGGTGGCGTTTGGCGCCGCGGGGGACGCCGTGCAGGCTCTTTCCGCCGAGGGTGACCCCGTGGTAGAGCATCACGTCATCGCCGACCTCAGCGGTCTCGCCGATGACGACGCCCATGCCGTGGTCGATGAAGAGCCGTCGACCGATCCGGGCGCCGGGGTGAATTTCAACTCCCGTGAGAAACCGGGCGAACTGCGAAAGCAGCCGGGCCGGCAAACGCCAGCCGGCCACCCACAGTTTGTGCGTCAGTCGATATGCCCACACAGCGTGGAGACCGCTGTATCCCAGAAAGATCTCCACATTTCCCTGGGCCGCCGGGTCATGGGCTCGCGCCGTCGCGACATCTTCGCGAATGCGTGAGAAAACTCCCATGGTGTGTCCAGTCGGTCAGGTTCGGATGGTTCTAGTCAAGCAGGTCTTCGTAGAGCACCGTCGAAATGTAACGCTCTCCGAAGTCGGGAACGACGACGACGATCGTCTTACCGGCATTCTCCGGCAACTTGGCCTGCTCAAGTGCAGCCCAGACCGCGGCACCCCCAGAGATGCCGGCGAGGATGCCCTCATCCGTTGCCAGCGCGCGCGCGGTGGCGACGGAGTCGGCCAGGGTGACGTCGGTGACGGAGTCGTAGACCTCGCGGTCGAGGATGTCGGGAACGAAGTTGGCGCCAAGGCCCTGGATCTTGTGCGGGCCAGGTGCGCCGCCAGACAGGATGGGGGAGTCGATCGGCTCGACGGCCACGACCGTGAGGGCGGGCTTCTGCTCCTTGAGGAACTGCCCCGCACCGGTCACGGTTCCACCGGTGCCAACGCCGGCGACGAAGATGTCGACTGCGCCGTCGGTGTCTGCCCAGATCTCCGGGCCGGTCGTCGCGCGGTGGATCGCCGGGTTGGCGGGGTTCTGGAACTGGCTGGCAAGGATGGCACCCTCAGTGGATGCCACGATCTCGCGCGCCTTCTCGACTGCGCCACGCATGCCGTCGGCACCGGGCGTGAGCACGATCTGGGCACCGTACGCCCGCAGGAGCACGCGACGCTCCTTGCTCATGGTTTCCGGCATGGTGAGGATGACCTTGTAGCCGCGTGCGGCGCCGACCAGGGCGAGCGCGATGCCGGTGTTGCCGCTGGTTCCTTCAACGATGGTGCCGCCCGGCTTCAGTTCGCCTGACTTCTCAGCGGCGTTGATGATCGAGACGCCGATGCGGTCTTTCACGCTGCCGGCTGGATTGTAGAACTCGAGCTTGGCGAGCACGGTGGCGTCGGTCCCCGCTGTCAGGCGGTTCAGCCTCACCAGGGGTGTGCGTCCAACCGTCTCAGTTATGTCGGAGTAGATCTGTGCAGCCATCGGGAAGACCTTTCGCTCGTTGTGGGAAACCTCGCTCAGCCTAGAGCCACGGGAGTTGCACGTGCGAGTACGTTACATTCCATTATGTGCCTGTGACTCCATCCGATCCGTTTTCCGACTCCGCCAACAACCAGGGCGGCAACCACGACGGCTCGCAAGGCCCCGCTGTTCAGACAATTCCTGTGCTCAGAGCCCGTGTGATTTCCACGCTCACGGATGCCGGCGTGCCAGACCCCGACGTCGACGCCGATCTCTTGATCGGTCACGTCCTCGGCCTCAGCCGCGGCCAGGTGCAGTCGGCCGTCATCATGGGCAGTGCGCTGGTCGAGGAGGACGCAACCCGCATCCTCGAGCTGGCCGCCAGACGGGCCACCCGTGAGCCCCTGCAGCACATCGTCGGTACGGCGCCATTCAGGCACCTTGAGCTGTCCGTCGGCCCCGGTGTGTTCGTGCCGCGGCCGGAGACCGAGCAGGTCGCGCAGTTCGCGATCGATGCGCTCAGTTCCATGCCGGATGCCGCGCCCATTGGCGTCGACCTCGGCACCGGAAGCGGCGCGATCGCACTGGCGATGGCAACCGAGGTTCCGCACGCGCGCATCTGGGCCGTCGAAAAGTCCGCTGAGGCGTTCCCCTGGACGTCCAAGAACTTCGCGGATATCGGTGCGGAGAACGCGACCCTTGTGTTCGGCGATCTCGCGGACGCGCTGACCGAGCTCAACGGCACGGTTGCCGTTGTGATCTCGAACCCGCCGTACATCCCGGCCGCCGCAATCCCGCGCGATCCAGAGGTGCGCCTCTTCGACCCCGCCGTTGCGCTGTACGGCGGCGAGGACGGCCTCGATGTCGTGCGCCACGTGTCGCAGACGGCGCTGCGCCTGCTCCGAAGCGGCGGCACGCTCGTGATCGAGCATGGCGAGCTGCAGGGGGCCGAGATCCGCGCGCTGCTCGAGGCAGACGGCTGGCGCGCGACGGCAACCCACCGCGACTACACGACGAGAGATCGCGCGACGACGGCAGTGCGCCCGTAGCGGTCGCCCACGCCCCTCCCCGGTGGTCGAGGACGCCCGCCAGGGCCGTCTCGAGACCTAGCGAGCAGATTTCGAGACGCGGCCTCCTACGTCGGTCGCTCGTCACTCACCGGATGAGGCGAACGCGCCTAGCGCTCTCGCGATGCAAACGCGTCGATGGCGGCGTTCAGCCCATCGACGTCGTAGACGCCGTTCGTCTCGGTGAACTGCCACGCATGCATGCCGGCAGCCTGGGCGCCGGCAACATTCGCCGCGCTGTCGTCGAACAGGATCGAATTCTCGGCCGGGATGCCGTACACGCCGAGTGCACGGGTGTAGATCCGTCGCTCCGGCTTCTCTGCGCCGAGCACCGCTGAGGTGAGGTCATTGCCGGCCAGGATGTCGGAGACCTCGGGGGCGAGCACCGGAAGCGAGTCGCGAAACGGAATCGGGTTGTTCGAGAGCAGCGACACAGTCCCCAGGGTCGCCGCGCGGCGGAGCGCTGCAATGGCGCCCGGGATCGGAGTCATCGCCGCAGCCCTGGCCTCTTGCCACTGTTCGAGCGTCAACGTCGTTCCCGTTACTTCCTTCCACGCCAGGAGGTACTCCTCTGTGGAGGGATACTCGCCCTCGTCGGCCGCGGTTTCATGCCCGCCAACCCACCATGTCCTGGCCAGGTGATACTCACTGGAACCGGTCAGCCGGGCGAGCGCCGGCAGCCTTTTCCGGAAATCGTATGCATAGAGGGTCTTGTCACAATCGAAGAAGTACACGTCAGTTGACATCCCTCCAGTATCTCCCAAGGAGGCTGGTCTAGAATTGAGGCCAAATGACACGCATTTATGATTGCTCGGTCGAAGCTGAACACACGGCCGGCATGAGACTGGCACGCTCCGCAATCGGACGGGGAGCGCTCGTCGTCATCCCCACCGACACCGTCTACGGCATTGCAGCGGATGCCTTCAATCCCGAAGCCGTCCAACGCCTGCTTGATGCGAAGGGTCGCGACCGCCAGTCGCCGCCGCCCGTACTCATCCCAGGGGTATCGACGCTCGACGCTCTTGCCACAGACATCCCCGCTCCTGTGCACGACCTCGTCGCCGCATTCTGGCCAGGCGGGCTCACCATTCTGCTTCGCGCCCAGCCGTCGCTCGCCTGGGACCTGGGCGAGACGCGCGGAACCGTTGCGCTGCGGATGCCCAGCAACCCGATCGCGCTCGAACTCCTCGCTGAGACCGGGCCACTCGCGGTGTCGTCGGCGAATCGCACTGGCATGCCGTCTGCGATCGATGCCGTAGGCGCAGAAGAGATGCTCGGCAGCAGCGTCTCCGTCTTCCTCGACGGGGGAGTGGCCGGGCTCGACTACGACGCCATCGGCGACCGCCCAGGCGACACGTCGTCGACCATCATTGACGCCACGCGTTTCGATGCCAACGGCGGCACGCTCGTGATCGTGCGTAACGGTGTCATCTCACGCGACCAGATCGCAGCCGTCATCGGCGATGCGCTGGCACCGGCCGCCACAGACGAGCCTGCCGCCACAGACGACCCGGCTGCCACCGACGAGCCTGCCGCCACAGACGACCCGGCCGCCGAAATCACAGACGAGCCCACTGTCTCGGTCACGCGCGCGGCAACGGCCAAGCCAGGCGCAACCGATGAGCCTGCCCAAGAGACGTCCTCCGACTAAGCCATGACCCTCTTCATCGTCATCGCCCTGGTGGCGGCAATCGTCACCTTCGGGCTCTCCTTCGTGGTCCTGAGGCTCAGCCATCGCTATCACCTCTACCCGAAGATCCGGGAACGTGACGTGCACACCCGCCCGACGCCCCGGCTCGGCGGCATCGCGATGTTCATCGGCATCCTGGCCGCCTTCGGGGTGTCGTATGTGATCTCGGCGCAATTCGCGCCTCTCCGGCTGGTGTTCTCCAATCCGCAGCAGATCCTCGCGATCCTGGGAGCCGCGCTCCTCATCGTGCTCATCGGCGTCGCAGACGACATCTGGGACCTCGACTGGATGACCAAGCTGGCCGGACAGTTCATTGCAGCTGGACTGGTTGCCTGGCAGGGCGGCGTACAGATCTACTCGCTGCCCATCGGCGGACTCACCGTCGGCTCCGGCTGGATGTCGATCTTCATCTCCGTCTTCGCGATCGTGCTCGTCATGAACATGATCAACTTCATCGACGGGCTGGACGGGCTTGTCGCCGGCGTCGCGCTCATCGCCAACGGAGTGTTCTTCCTTTATAGCTACCTACTCGTGCGCGACACATCGCCCACGAACTACTTCAACCTCGCCTCACTCATCGCTGCGATCCTGGTCGGCGCCTGCGTCGGCTTCCTGCCCGTCAATTGGCGCCCGGCCAAGATGTTCATGGGGGATGCCGGCGCGCTGCTTGTCGGACTGCTGATGGCGACATCCGCTATCGCGATCACCGGCCAGGTTGACCCGGCTGCCGTGAACCGCTCACAGCTCTTTCCAGCATTCATCCCGATCCTGCTGCCAGTGGCCATCCTGATCATCCCGTTGCTCGACTTCGGCCTTGCGGTGTTCCGGCGGGTCAGAGTGGGTAAATCGCCGTTCAGCGCCGATCGCAAGCACCTGCACCACCGCCTGCTCGATATGGGCCACACGCACCTGCACGCCGTACTCATCTTCTACGGCTGGACGGCAGCGGCCTCCATTGGATGCCTGCTGTACTTTGTCCTGCCCGTCTACTTCCAGCTCCCCAGCTGGTACGCGACAGTGTTCCTGGTCGTTTCGCTGATGATCTGCACCATTGTCACGCTCGCCCCGCTCAGCCGCCGCAAGGCTGTTGAAGCCGCGAGCCAGCTCACGCCAGTGGCAGAGGAAACATTGCCCATCGCCAGACTCGATCCACTCGATGAGGCATCAGAACACGTCGAGGAGACCACAACATGACGTCCACCCCGCCCCCCACATACTCAGAACCGACATCCGTCCCGGCGTTCCGCAAGATCGTGATTTACGGGTCGTACCTCGCCCTCGGCATCGCCGTCATCGGCGGCATCCTTGGCGGGATCTTTGCGGGCATGCCCGGCATCGTGAGCGTACTCATCGGCACGGTCATGTCTGTGGTCTTCATGGGTGTCACCGCAGCCAGCCTCCTGATCGCCAATCGCTATGCCGGCCAGCAGGCTGCGATCGGTGCGTTCTTCGCCATCGTCCTCGGAGGATGGCTGCTGAAGTTCGTCGTCTTCCTGGTATTGGTCTTCCTGCTGAAAGACCAGGTCTGGCTCAACCCGGTCGTGCTGTTCCTCAGCATCATTGCCGGTGTTGTGGGCTCGTTGGTCATCGACGCCGTTGTACTGATGAAAAGCAGGATGCCGTATGCGAGCGATGTCAAGCTCCCAGACGCACCTCACGAAGAATAAACATGAATAAACATTCACCTCGATTGGGTGGATGCCCGGTTATTTGCTAGAGTCATAAGCGATTCCCCCCGGTAAAGGCAGCATTCACTTGTGTCCTAAACCAGTCATTCGTTCGTCGTTCGGAGAGCAGAGCTCACCGCCCCGAAACAGGAGATAGCGCTGCTAGAAACCGCTGTGAACCTGCTGCTCCCGTCTGCAAGCGACGACGGGGGCTTCCATGGTCCCACCATCAATGAATTCTTTCCCGACATCGTTCTATTCGCGGACACTCCGTTCGCAATGAACCGAATCATGATCATCCGCGTTCTCGCGATGGTCGTGCTCATGCTCATCTTCTGGTTGGGTACTCGCCGTATGAAGGTCATTCCGACCCGACTGCAGAGCCTGACGGAGATGGGACTCGACTTCGTTCGAGTCAACATCGCAGAGGATCTCCTCGGCAAGAAAGACGGCAAGCGCTTCCTGCCGCTTCTCACCACGATCTTCTTCATGGTGTTGTTCATGAACTTCACCGGAATCATTCCTGGCCTGAACATCGCCGGAACTTCCGTGATCGGTGTTCCGCTGCTGTTGGCTGTTATTGCCTACGGCACGTTCATCTACGCCGGCGTAAAGAAGAATCCCAGCAAGTTCTTCCGCAACGCGCTGTTCCCGCCCGGAGTTCCGCCGGCGTTATACCTCATCGTCACGCCGATTGAGTTCGTGTCCACGTTCATCATTCGCCCGGTGACGTTGACGCTCCGACTCCTCATGAACATGGTCGTCGGCCACCTCCTGCTGGTGCTGTTCTTCAGCGCAACCCAGTTCTTCTTCTTCACTGCAGACGGCGGATTCAAGCTGTTCGGTGCTGGAACCCTGGTCTTCGGATTCGCCTTCACCCTCTTCGAGGTGCTGATCGCGGTTCTCCAGGCCTACATTTTCGCTCTGCTCACCGCTGTCTACATCCAGCTCGCGCTGGCTGAGGAACACTAAACAACGAACTCGGCATCCGTCGTATTCGCTCATCACGGAAGGAAACACACGTGGACGCAACTACCGTTCTCGCGGCACTCTCGGGAAACATCGCGACTGTCGGTTATGGCCTCGCGGCAATCGGCCCGGCAATCGGCGTTGGTATCGTCGTTGGCAAGACCATCGAAGGCGTTGCACGCCAGCCTGAACTCGCTGGCCAGCTTCAGGTCCTCATGTACATCGGTATCGCATTCACCGAGGCACTCGCCTTCATCGGTATCGCTACGTACTTCATCTTCACCACCGGTCAGTAGCCCTCTTTCACTCTAGTTAGGAGGCATGATGCTTCACGCAGTGATTGCAGCTGCCGCTGAGGGTGAGACGCGTAACCCGCTCATCCCAGAGGTCTACGACATTGTCTGGTCTGCGGTTTGTTTTGTCGTGATCCTGTTCTTCTTCTGGAAGCTCGTGCTTCCGAGGGTTCAGAAGATGCTCGATGACCGCGCAGAGGCCATCGAAGGCAATATCGCGAAGGCAGATGACGCACAGCGCAAGGCCGAGGCTGCTCTTGAGCAGTACACGGCCCAGCTCGCTGAGGCGCGCATCGAAGCCGGCCAGATCCGCGAGCAGGCTCGCGCTGACGGCCAGAAGATCGTCGCAGAGCAGAAGGATGCGGCTTCGGCCGAAGCCGCTCGTATTACCGCAACAGCTCAGGCTCAGATCGAAGCAGAGCGTCAGGCGGCCGTTGTGTCGCTTCGCTCAGAAGTCGGCTCCCTGGCCATCGACCTCGCATCGGGTGTCATCGGCGAAAGCCTGACTGACGACGCGAAGGCTACCGCCATCGTTGACCGTTTCCTGGCTGATCTTGAAGCCTCGGAGAAGGCAACGCCTTCAGCAGGGAAGAACTAACAGCATGGGAAGCGCCACCAGAGAAGCTTTGGCCCTGACGCGGGCGGCACTGGCTGCCAGTGGCAGCACGGCCGATCTGGCGACGGGCGAAAGCCTTTTCAACGCCGGTCGAGTCGTCGGCGACTCGCCGCAGCTGCTCACGGCACTCGCAGATCCGTCAGCGGATGCTGCGGCAAAGACCGCGCTCGTCACGAGCGTGTTCGGATCCGCAGTCACGCCGACGGCACTCACTCTCTTGCAGAGTGTTGCGGGTGCCCGGTGGTCGAGCCATGACGACGTGCTTGCCGGGATCGAAGATCTCGGCCTGCGCACTATCGCACGGTCAGTCCCAGCAGGTACCTCTATTGAGGACGAGCTGTTTTCCTTCAGTGTCGCGGTTTCTTCCGACGCAGAGCTCGAGCTGGCCCTGGCCAGCAAGTTGGGCGATGCGGATGCCAAGGCTCGTGTCATTGACGCGCTCCTCGGCGGCAAGGTTTCTGCCCAGACACTCGCGATTGTTCGCCACCTCGTACGCCAGCCTCGCGGCCGTCGTATCGGTGAACTCCTTCGCCACGCGGCATCCGTTGTCGCAGACCAGTCAGGTCACTCCATCGCAACCGTGACCTCGGCTGCTCCGCTCGCCCAGGCGCAGCTCGACCGGCTCATCGCCGGTCTGTCTGCTCGCTACGGTCGTTCGCTCCTGGTCAACCAGGTCATCGACCCGGCCCTGATCGGCGGCGTGCGCGTCCAGATTGGCGACGACGTGATTGACGGCAGCGTCGCATCGCGTTTGAACGACTTGAGACTTCAGCTCGCTAGCTGATTCTCAGCCAGAAAAACTTAGAAACCTCGAGACGGCAACGTCTCGCACAGACAGAACCTGTACACCCCGTACAGAAAAGGGAAGATGATGGCAGAACTAACGATCAGCCCCGATGAGATCCGCGACGCTCTCAAGGACTTCGTGAAGTCCTACGAGCCGAACAAGGCTTCGACCACCGAGGTTGGGTACGTCACCACCGCTGGCGACGGCATTGCTCACGTTGAGGGTCTTCCCGGCGTCATGGCAAACGAACTCATCAAGTTCGCCGATGGAACGCTGGGCCTCGCCCAGAACCTCGACGAAGATGAGATCGGTGTCATCGTCCTCGGTGAGTTCACCGGCATCGTTGAGGGAATGGAAGTTCACCGCACCGGTGAAGTTCTTTCGGTTCCCGTCGGTGACGCATTCCTCGGTCGCGTTGTCGACCCGCTGGGCGCACCGATTGACGGTCTCGGCGAGATCAAGTCAGAAGGCCGTCGCGCCCTTGAACTGCAGGCGCCTGGCGTCATGCAGCGCAAGTCGGTGCACGAGCCGATGCAGACCGGTATCAAGGCCATCGACGCCATGATCCCGATCGGCCGCGGACAGCGCCAGCTGATCATTGGTGACCGCCAGACCGGTAAGACGGCCATCGCGATCGACACCATCATCAACCAGAAGGCCAACTGGGAGTCCGGCGACACGAACAAGCAGGTTCGCTGCATCTACGTCGCCATCGGCCAGAAGGGTTCAACCATCGCTTCGGTGAAGGGTGCACTCGAGGACGCAGGCGCAATGGAGTACACCACCATCGTGGCCGCTCCGGCATCTGACCCCGCCGGCTTCAAGTACCTCGCCCCGTACACCGGTTCGGCCATCGGCCAGCACTGGATGTACGCAGGCAAGCACGTCCTCATCATCTTCGATGACCTGTCAAAGCAGGCAGAGGCCTACCGTGCAGTATCACTGCTGCTCCGCCGTCCGCCGGGACGCGAAGCATACCCGGGTGACGTCTTCTACCTGCACTCCCGTCTGCTCGAGCGTTGTGCCAAGCTCTCCGACGAGCTGGGCGCCGGCTCCATGACCGGCCTGCCGATCATCGAGACCAAGGCAAACGACGTCTCCGCATACATCCCGACCAACGTGATCTCGATCACCGACGGCCAGATCTTCCTGCAGTCAGACCTCTTCAACTCCAACCAGCGCCCCGCTGTTGACGTTGGAATCTCGGTCTCCCGTGTTGGTGGAGACGCCCAGGTCAAGTCCATCAAGAAGGTCTCCGGAACGCTCAAGCTTGAGCTCGCCCAGTACCGCTCACTTGAGGCCTTCGCGATGTTCGCATCCGACCTCGACGCGGCCAGCCGTCGTCAGCTCGCCCGTGGCGCACGCCTCACCGAGCTGCTCAAGCAGCCGCAGTACTCGCCGTTCCCCGTTGAGGACCAGGTCGTTTCGATCTGGGCCGGCACCAAGGGCAAGCTCGACGAGGTTCCTGTCGAAGACATCCTGCGCTTTGAGCGCGAGCTGCTCGACTACCTCGCTCGCAACACGACCGTGTTGGCCACCTTGCGCGAGACCAACGTTCTCGACGACGCCACTGTGGCGACGCTCGATGCCGAGGTCGACAAGTTCAAGCTCGAGTTCCAGACGGGTGAGGGCAAGCCGCTCGCCTCCGTTGGTTCAGAGAAGTTTGAAGCCATCGCAGCAGAAGACGTCAACCAGGAAAAGATTGTGAAGCAGAAGCGCTAGTTCGACTCGTTCGATCACCGCCAACTTCTTCATAAACATCTAATCTAAGAACCACAGGAGACACATGGGAGCGCAACTTCGGGTCTACCGGCAGAAGATTAAATCTGCCCAGACGACCAAGAAGATCACTCGGGCCATGGAGCTGATCTCCGCCTCGCGCATCCAGAAGGCGCAGGCGCGAGTCGCTGCGTCCACCCCGTATTCGCGTGCGATCACGCGCGCAGTGTCGGCAGTGGCGACGTACTCGAATGTTGAGCACGTACTCACGACCGAGCCGGAGAAGGTCGAACGGGCAGCCGTCGTCATCTTCACGTCGGATCGCGGGCTCGCAGGCGCATTCAGCTCCCAGGTTCTGAAAGAAGCCGAAGAACTCAGCACACTGCTGCGCAGCCAGGGCAAGGATGTCGTGTACTTCCTTGTGGGCCGCAAGGCAGTTGCTTACTTCGGGTTCCGTCGTCGCGCTGCAGAGCGCGTCTGGACGGGTGGCACAGACCAGCCGCAGTTCGACACGGCGAAGGAAATCGGCGACGCACTGCTCGAGTCCTTCCTGCGTGACAGCGAAGACGGCGGCGTGGACGAGATTCACATCGTCTACAACCGCTTCGTCAGCATGGTCAGCCAGGTTTCTGAGGTTGTTCGACTTCTTCCGTTGGAGGTTGTCGAGGGTGTAGAAGAGCCCGGCGACAAAGAGATTCTGCCGCTGTACGAGTTTGAGCCGGATGTCGAGACTGTTCTCGACGCACTGCTTCCGGTTTACATCGAAAGCCGTCTTTTCAATGCCATGCTGCAGTCGGCTGCTTCAGAGCACGCCAGCCGCCAGAAGGCTATGAAGTCCGCGAGCGACAACGCAGACAAGCTGATCACCGACTACACACGACTGGCCAACAACGCCCGTCAGTCTGAGATCACCCAGCAGATTTCCGAGATCGTGGGTGGAGCCGACGCGCTCTCATCCGCCAAGAACTAAGCAGAGAAGAGAGAGCAATGACTGACACCGCAACCGCGCCAGTCGAGGCAGAGGGCAAAGCAGGTGCTGTTGGCCGTATCGCCCGCGTCACCGGCCCCGTCGTCGACATCGAGTTCCCGCACGATTCGATTCCCGGGATCTACAACGCGCTGAAGACCACCGTCGTCATGGGCGAGTCGACCTCCGTGGTCACCCTCGAGGTCGCTCAGCACCTCGGCGATGACCTCGTTCGTGCAATCGCCCTGAACCCGACCGACGGTATGGTTCGTGGCCAGGAGGTCCAGGACACTGGCTCACCCATCACGGTGCCCGTCGGAAACGTAACCAAGGGCAAGGTCTTCAACGTCATCGGCGAGGTGCTCAACGCCGAGCCCGGTGAAAAGATTGAGATCACCGAGCGCTGGCCGATCCACCGCAAGCCCCCGGCATTCGACCAGCTCGAGTCCAAGACTCAGCTCTTCGAAACCGGAATCAAGTCGATCGACCTTTTGACCCCGTACGTACTGGGTGGAAAGATCGGCCTCTTCGGTGGTGCTGGTGTTGGTAAGACCGTTCTGATCCAGGAAATGATCCAGCGCGTTGCGCAGGACCACGGTGGAGTTTCGGTGTTCGCCGGTGTCGGTGAGCGTACCCGTGAGGGTAACGACCTCATCGCTGAAATGGAAGAAGCAGGCGTCTTCGACAAGACTGCGCTTGTGTTCGGCCAGATGGATGAGCCGCCGGGAACGCGTCTGCGCGTCGCCCTCTCCGCCCTCACCATGGCTGAGTACTTCCGCGACGTGGAGAAGCAGGACGTTCTGCTCTTCATCGACAACATCTTCCGCTTCACCCAGGCCGGTTCTGAGGTGTCGACCCTTCTGGGCCGCATGCCCTCCGCCGTGGGCTACCAGCCGAACCTCGCCGACGAGATGGGTGTGCTCCAGGAGCGCATCACCTCGACCCGTGGCCACTCGATCACGTCGCTCCAGGCCATCTACGTGCCTGCTGACGACTACACCGACCCGGCACCGGCAACGACGTTCGCCCACCTGGACGCCACCACTGAGCTGTCGCGTGAAATGGCGTCGAAGGGCCTCTACCCGGCCATCGACCCGCTCACCTCGACCAGCCGCATCATGGACCCGCGTTACTTAGGTGCTGACCACTACCGTGTGGCCACCTCGGTCAAGGCGATTCTGCAGAAGAACAAGGAACTCCAGGAGATCATCGCGATCCTTGGTCTTGACGAGCTCTCTGAAGAAGACAAGGTCACCGTTTCGCGCGCACGCCGTATCCAGCAGTTCCTGTCGCAGAACACCTACATGGCGAAGAAGTTCACCGGTGTAGAGGGCTCGACGGTTCCGCTCAAGGAGACCATCGAGTCGTTCGACGCGATCGCCAAGGGTGAATTCGACCACGTGGCCGAGCAGGCCTTCTTCAACGTCGGTGGGCTCAGCGACGTCGAAGAACTGTGGGCGAAGATCCAGAAGGAGAACGGCTAACCATGGCTTCGGCGCCCCTTAGCGTCAGTGTCGTCTCGGCGGACCACCAGGTGTGGTCCGGCGAGGCCTCCATGGTCGTTGCTCGCACTGTCGAAGGTCAGATCGGTATTCTTGCCGGTCACGAGCCGATGCTCGCGATCCTGGCCAGCGGCGAGGTTCGCATCACGAGCACTGACGGATCAAAGGTCGTGGCGAAAGCTGCCGACGGCTTCCTGTCCGTAGAGAACAACACGGTTACTATCGTGGCCCGCCAGGCAGAGTTGGTTTAGTACACCTTTGCTGGTAATTCTTCCGCCTTCTGAAACGAAGCGGGACGGAGGCGCCGACGAGAAGCTTGATTACGATGCGCTTGCGCATCCGACATTGAACTCTCGTCGGCGTTTTCTGGTTCACGCGCTGCACACAATTGCCCACGACCCAGACGCCACGATCGCGGCGTTGAAGCTCGGACCCAAACAGCATGCCGAAATCAGCCGCAACCTGGCTGTGACATCCTCGGCCACCATGCCCGTGCTCGACCGGTACACCGGTGTGCTCTACGACGCCCTCGATGCGGCGTCGCTGACGCCCGCCGAGCGCGACTTCGCGGCATCCCATGTCGCTGTGCATTCCGCGCTGTTCGGCCTCGTCATGGCGCTCGACCCGATTCCGGCCTACCGGCTGTCGCATGACTCGCGCATTCCAGACACCCCCCTCAAGAAGCACTGGGGGAGTGTGAATGCCGATGTGCTGGCCTCCCGCCCCGGCCTCATCCTCGACTTCCGGTCTGAGGCCTATGTGGCGCTCGGCCCAGCGCCCGTGCGGGATGGCTCCTACTTCCTCCGGGTGGTGACGGATGCCGGAGGACGCAGGCGCGCACTCAATCACTTCAACAAGAAGTCAAAGGGTGAGTTCGCCAGGGCGATCATTCAGAATGCCGAAGACTTCGACACCGTCGAGCAGCTACTCGACTGGGCCGCAGCAGCGGGCTATCGGCTCGATCACGGCGCGGCCGGTGAGCTGGAGCTGGTCGTGGCCGAGGTCACTGCGGGCAAACGCGGCTGAGTCTCCTTGTCGCGCTTTCGGTACTCGATCCTTTCGTGATCAAGTAGCCAGCGCTTCGTGGCCACTCCCGCGCCCTGGGTGTAGCCGGTGACACGCCGCTGGGCGTCGAGCACGCGATGGCACGGCACGAACAGCGGGATCGGATTAGCCGCAACGGCATTGCCGATTCCCCGGCCGGTACCCGGCATCCCGATGTCGGTGGCAATCTGTCCGTACGTGATGGATTCGCCCCACGACACCGCGGCCAGCCGATGCCACACCATCCGTTGGAAGTCGGTACCGGCCAGCGCGTCGACACCCGGAACGAGCACCGGATGCCCACTGCTGAAATACTTCCGCAGGTCGCGGGATGCGGCGCGCAGCACCGCGGTGGGGGCGTCAGGCAGGGTGTCATGCGGGAGGCGGCCATCGTGCTCGATGGCCACCGAAATGAGATCGCCCGCAGCAGATGCCATGAGCTCGATCATGCCGATTGGACTCGGCATACGTAAGACGGACGGGCGCTGGAGCGCCAGGGGTACATCGGTTTCGATGTTCAGCTGTACTGGATTCATGCGGCGAGGCTACTGAACAGCGGCCAGTGCCCACTGCGGGATGCCAGCCCTCTGCACAGCCAGCCCGCCGTGAGCGCTGTGGAGGAGCATCACGCCAGACTTGGGTGATCACCAGACTAGGGTGATCAGATGACGTGGATCGAAGTTGCAGACGGTGTGTATCAACGGCGTTACGAACCTCTCGACGTCTCCGTTTGCCTGGTGCGCGGCAGCGACGGCCTCCTGCTCGTTGACACCAGAAGCAACCCGCGTGAGGCGCGGGAGATCGTCGAGGATGCCCAGGTGCTTGGCGCCGGCGCCATCCGCTGGGTGGTGAATACGCACGCCCACTACGACCACACGTTCGGGAACCAGGTGTTCGCATCGGCCACACCGATTTACGGGCATCACCTCATCCCGCGGCATTTCGCGACGTATGAGGCCCCCAGGCTCGCGGACTGGATGCATGACCCGGCCAACTCCCCACAGTACGACTGGCGAGACGTGCAGCTCACCCCGCCGAGCGTGCTGGTGCACGAGCGGCACACCATCGACATCGGCGGGCGGGTCGTTCACCTCATCCCGCTGCCCGCCGGCCACACAGACACGGACCTGGTCGTTCATGTCCCGGATGTCAACGCCTGGCTCGTCGGCGACGTCATCGAGCAATCTGGCCCCCCGATGTATGGCTCAGGCAGCTTCCCGCTCGAGTGGCCGGCCGCCCTCGACGTGCTCGCGTCGATGATCGATGACTCGGCCGGGGATGCCACGGACGTCGTGGTTCCCGGCCACGGCAGCGCCGTTGACCGTTCGTTCGTGCGCGCCCAAGCCGGCGTGCTCGGTGCGATTGCCGACGGCATCCGCTCTGCACACGCCGTTGTCGAGCCCATTGAGTCTGTGGGGGAGCGGCTGGCGTCACTGACCAACGTGCCCCTCGAGCTGGTGGAGGCCGCTGTGGTGCGCGGATACACGCAGCTTTCGGCTCGCTCTGCCTGAGGCGAGCGGCTTCCTGAGAACTTGTATAGGCGTCGCGGGTGCCGCGGCACTTCCATGGACTTAGGCTGATGGGATGGCAGAGATTCAGTACAGGGCGCTCGGTGACTCCGGCCTGATCGTGTCAACCATCGGACTCGGGTGCAACAACTTCGGGCGTACAGGAACGGCATCGGAATCCCTGGAAGGCACGAGCGCTGTCATCAACGCTGCGATCGATACCGGCGTGACGTTCTTCGACACAGCCGACATCTATGGTGCCCAACGCGGCCTGAGCGAGACCCTGATGGGGAAGGCCCTGCACGGTCGCCGCGGCCAGATCGTGCTCGCCTCGAAGTTCGGCATGGACATGGGCGGGCAGAACGGACCCGACTGGGGCGCACGGGGTTCGCGCCGCTACATCCGCCTGGCTGTCGAAGCGTCGCTTCGTCGCTTGCAGACGGACTGGATCGACCTGTACCAGCTGCACCAGCCAGACCCGAACACGCCGATCGAAGAGACTCTGGCGACCCTCGACGACCTGATCACCGAGGGCAAGATCCGGTACATCGGTCACTCGAATTTGAGCGGATGGCAGATTGCTGAGGCCGAATTCACGGCCCGCATCGGTGGCCACCCCCGGTTCATTTCAGCGCAGAACGAGTACAGCCTGCTGGTTCGGGACGCAGAGGACGAAGTACTCCCGGCCGTGAATCAGTACGGCCTGGGCTTCCTGCCCTTCTTCCCGCTGTACAACGGCCTGTTCACCGGCAAGTTCAGCCGTGGCGGCGGCCCGGCAGACAGCCGCATCATGATGATCCGCAAGCACCTGCTCGACAACGCGCCGTGGGACATCATCGAGGAGTACCAGGCGTTCTGCGACGAGCGTGGCGTGAGCATGCTGGCGGCGACGCTGGCGTGGCTGCTCGCCCAGCCCGGCTTGACCAGCGTGATCGCTGGGGCCACCAAGCCGGAACAAATCATCCAGAATGCCGAAGCGGCGACGGCCTGGCAGCCGTCCGCCGACGATATCGCCTGGATTTCACGCCTGTTCGAATAGAGCGGGATCACGCTGGTGCGCGGTGTGCTGCGCAACGGTCGTCGCACGGTTGTAATCGCACAGTTGTAGTCGCACGGTTGAGGTCGCACAGAAGCGACGAACGATGGGGAGTAGCAATGCTGTGGAAGTTGTTGGTGCAGTACCTCAAGCCGCACTCGCGGTTGCTCGTTGGCGTGGTGTTCTTCCAGCTCCTGCAATCAATCGCGTCGCTGTATCTCCCCACCCTGAATGCCGACATCATCGACAACGGTGTGGCAACGGGTGACACCGGCTACATCCTCAATACCGGTGGCGTGATGCTCCTCATCACGTTCGCCCAGATCATCTGCGCCATCATCGCGGTGTATTTCGGCGCCAAGGCTGCCATGGGGCTCGGCAGAGACCTGCGCTCTTCGGTCTTCTCACGGGTGGGCGAGTTCTCGGAGCAGGAGATGGCGAAGTTCGGAGCGCCCTCCCTCATCACCCGGTCCACGAATGACGTGCAGCAGGTGCAGATGCTCGTGCTGACAAGCGCGACGCTCATGGTGACGGCGCCGATCCTCAGCATCGGCGGCATCATCATGGCGATGCGCCAGGACCTCCAGCTGTCCTGGCTGATCGCCGTGAGCGTCCCGGTGCTGCTGATAGCTGTCGGGCTGATCATCGTGCGGATGGTGCCCCTGTTCCGCAAGATGCAGAAGCGCATCGACACCGTGAACCGCGTCCTCAGGGAGCAGCTCACCGGCATCCGCGTCATCCGTGCCTTCGTACGCGAAGACGTCGAGACGAAGCGGTTCGAAAAGGCGAACGTCGACGTGACGGACACCGCGTTGCGCGCCGGGCGTCTGATAGCACTGATGTTCCCCGTCGTCATGCTGGTGCTGAACGTGTCGAGCGTCGCGGTGATCTGGTTCGGATCGTTCCGCATCGAGGACGGCTCCATGCAGGTCGGAACGCTGATCGCCTTCCTCAGCTACCTCATGCAGATTTTGATGGCGGTGATGATGGCAACGTTCATGGTCGTGATGATTCCGCGTGCGGCTGTCTGTGCTGACCGCATCGGAGAGGTGCTTGGCACCGAATCAAGCGTGCGCCCGCCGGCGAATCCCGTGAGCGAGACAACGGGAAACGGCCAGGTCGAGCTGTTGGACGTTGGCTTCGCGTATCCAGGCGCCGAACAGCCTGTGCTCAGCAACATCAGTTTCTTCGCGCAGCCGGGCAAGACGACGGCGATCATCGGCAGCACGGGGTCTGGCAAGTCGACCCTGATCAATCTGGTCCCGCGCCTGTTCGATGCCACGAGCGGATCGGTGCTGTTTGACGGTGTCGACGTGAAAGAACTGAACCCCGACCTGCTGTGGGGCCACATCGGCCTGGTGCCGCAGAAGCCGTACCTGTTCTCCGGAACCGTGCGGAGCAACCTGCACTACGGCAAGCCCGATGCGACGGAGGATGAGCTCTGGGCGGCGCTCGCGACTGCGCAGGCGAAGGACTTCGTGGAAGAGATGGAGGGTGGGCTCGATGCTCCCATCTCGCAGGGGGGAACCAACGTGTCAGGCGGGCAGCGCCAGCGACTTGCGATTGCGCGTGCGCTGGTGAAGCGGCCAAGCCTGTACGTGTTCGATGACTCGTTCTCCGCCCTCGACCTTGCAACGGATGCCAGGCTCAGGCTGGCACTCAAGCGGGATACGGGGGGAGCGACGTTGCTCATTGTCGCCCAGCGAGTGTCGACGATTCTCGACGCCGACCAGATCCTGGTGCTTGAGGACGGACGCATTGTCGGTCGAGGCACCCATTCAGAGCTGCTGGAGACGTCCAAGACGTACCAGGAGATCGTGTCATCCCAGCTTGCGGCGGAGGAGGCAGCATGAGCGAGCAGAGCGAAGAGCGCACCACGCCCGCCCGACCGCCCCGGCCGCGGGGTGGTCCAGGCGGCGGACCCATGGCGGGGATGGCGATGCCCGCAGAGAAGTCGATGAACTTCGGCCCATCGGCTAGGCGTTTGATCGGCAAGCTGCGTCCGGAGCGGCTCTGGCTGTTCCTCGTGTTCCTGCTCGCCGTGGTGAGTGTCACGTTCTCCGTGCTCGGTCCGCGCCTCCTCGGCGAGGGCACCAACCTCATCTTCGCCGGTGTCATCTCAAAGCAGCTTCCAGCCGGTGTCACACAAGACCAGGTGATCGCCCAGTTGCGCGCAACGGGCGAGAACCAACAGGCCGACATGTTGAGCGGCATGACGCTGACGCCGGGCATCGGCATCAATTTCATGGCACTGACGAACGTGCTGATGTGGGTCTTGATCCTGTACATCCTGGCATCCGTTTTCAGCTGGCTGCAGGCCTATGTGCTGAACGGGGTCGTCCAGCGCACGGTGTTCCGCCTGCGCGAAGAGGTCGAGGTGAAGATCAACGACCTGCCGCTGAAGTACTTCGACAAGATGCAGCGCGGCGAGTTGCTCAGCCGGGTCACGAACGACGTCGACAATATTTCGCAGAGCCTGCAACAGACGCTGAGCCAGGTGGTCACCTCTCTTCTGACCGTCATCGGCGTGCTGCTGATGATGTTCCTGCTGTCGCCGCTCCTCGCACTGATCGCGCTCGTCACGGTGCCGCTCACCCTCGTCGTGACGATGCTGATCGCCAAGCGCTCGCAGAAACTGTTCGTCGACCAGTGGACGAACACCGGGGAGCTGAACGCGCAGATCGAGGAGACATTCACCGGTCACGCACTCGTGAAGGTGTTCGGTCGCCAGCACGAGGTCGAGGAACGATTCGCCGCGAAGAACGAGGAGTTGTTCAAGGCCAGCTTCGGAGCCCAGTTCATCAGCGGCATGATCATGCCGGCGCTCACCTTCATCGGCAACCTGGTCTACGTCGCCATTGCCGTGGTCGGCGGCCTCCAGGTGGCATCTGGGGCGATGCAACTCGGTGACGTGCAGGCGTTCATCCAGTACTCGCGGCAGTTCACTCAGCCGCTTGCCCAGCTCGGGTCGATGGCCAACCTGTTGCAGTCCGGTGTCGCATCGGCCGAGCGCGTGTTCGAACTGCTCGATGCCGAAGAGCAGAGCCCCGATCCAGACCCGGCAGAGAGCCCCGTCGAGTCGGAGGGACGCCTCGTCTTCACGGACGTTTCCTTCAGCTATTCGCCGGACAAGCCGCTCATCGAAGACCTGAACCTGGTGGCCGAACCTGGCCAGACCGTTGCCATCGTCGGACCGACGGGCGCGGGGAAGACCACCCTGGTGAACCTGATCATGCGCTTCTACGAGCTGGATGGCGGATCCATCACGCTCGACGGCGTCAACATCGCGGCCATGACCCGCGATGACCTGCGTTCCAGAATGGGCATGGTGCTGCAGGACACGTGGCTGTTCGGCGGCACGATCAGGGACAACATTGCGTATGGGCGTCCAGACGCCTCAGACGACGACGTTTTCGCCGCTGCTCGCGCCACCTATGTCGACAGGTTCGTGCGATCACTGCCAGAGGGGTACGACACCAAGCTTGACGATGAGGCGAGCAACGTGAGCGCGGGGGAGAAGCAGCTTTTGACCATCGCTCGTGCATTCCTCGCGCAGCCAAGCGTGCTCATCCTCGACGAGGCGACGAGCTCCGTCGACACGCGCACAGAGGTGCTGGTGCAGAAGGCGATGAACGCGCTGCGCGCAGACCGGACAAGTTTCGTGATCGCGCACCGCTTGTCGACAATTCGGGATGCCGACCTGATTCTGGTGATGGAATCGGGCCACATCGTCGAGCAGGGCACACACGCAGAGCTGCTCGCCGCGGAAGGCGCGTACTTCAACCTGTACAACGCGCAGTTCGCCGCTGCGATCACGGACGAGGTATGAAACGCACGAGGTGTAAAACGGACGAGGTGTAACGGGGCTTCTCCACAGACCGGATGCGGCCGGCGTTCTGCACACATGTGCCGAGCGTCGGTCGCTTGGCACGTACTCCGCGGAGGCTTGCCCCATGCAACCGACAATCATGAAGGCGAACGAACCTCAAGACCTTTTGGCCCTGGTTCCCCAGTTGAGTGGATTCGTGCCCGTGGACAGCGTCGTGCTGATCGCGTTCTGCGGCAGGCGCACCTGCGGGATACTGCGCTTCAACCTTCCGAGCCCCGATACGCCGACGGAGGTGCACAAGCGCGTTGCGACGACCGTGGTCGGAATGCTGTGCAAGCTCGTCGGAGTCGATTCGGTGGTGCCCGTCATCTACACGAACGACAGCTTCCGGGAATCTGGCGGCATACCCCACCGGCTATTCGCGGACAGGCTGGCGTCGCGCCTCAGTTTGTCCGGATTTGGGATTCGGGATTCGCTCTGCGTGGCCGACGACGGCTGGGGCTCCTTTCTCGACCCGGCTTGCCCGAAACAGGGGCATCCGCTCAGCGACATTGAAGGCTCAGAGCTCTCTGTGTCACGGCACTCTGCGGCACGGCTCTCAGCGGCACGGCAGACCGGGTCTGCGGGATCAGCGATCGGCACGCTCCTCAGTGGCGCCGACCTTCCCGTCGTGAGTCGTGCCGATAAAGAGCGTTTTGGCAGGATGTACCGCCGGTACACCAGGGCGATATCCTCCCCGGATACCGCCATGGCCCTCATCGACACGCTCACCGACCTGCTCGATCCGATTGAGCTGGCTGAGCTGGCACTGGACTGGAACCCCGACGAGATGACCGATGAGGAATCTGCGGCGCTGTTGCTCATGCTGCAGAGCCCGGCCACTCGTGACCAGATGATGGTGCAGTTCGCCTTCGGCAGGGAGGAAGGTATGCGGGCGTTCGCCCTCAACTCGCATTACGCGGCGCTTCAGCAGATGACGGGCCTCGGCATAGACGACCTCGTGTGGGCGGAAAGAGCCAGTTCCAGGGCAGATGCCGCGGCGCATTCGGCTGCGGACGAAGGCGCGGCCGGAATACTGAACGACTTCGGGTCGGAGATGCTGCTGGGCAGGTCGCAGGTTCGCCCGGACGACGACCGCATCGAACGCGGGATCATCCTGCTGAAGCGGGTAGTGGCGTTGGCACCACGAACCGCCAGGCCAGCTCCGCTGTGCATGCTGGCGTGGTTGTCATGGGCGTTGGGCCAGAGCACCGTCGGAGGACTCTTCGTTGACAAGGCACTCACCATTGACGCCGACTATGGCATGGCAGGAGTGCTCAACAAGCTCTTCTCGTCCGGGCACGTGCCGGACTGGCTGTTCGTCGAACCGGAATGACGGGTGCCACAGGGGCCGCGACAGAAAAGGTCAGGGAATGGTGTCGGATGCACCACTCCCTGACCTGGCTTTGCCAGAGCGTCACGTGTCCTGGGCGTGTGGGCTACAGGTGGTTCACTGCCTCCGACAGCACGCCGCGCAGGATGCTTCCGATCTCTCGGATCTCTGAGGGACCGATGGTCAGCGGGGGAGCGAGCTGCACGACGGGGTCGCCACGGTCATCCGCTCTGCAGTACAACCCCGCGTCGAACAGGGCGCCGGACAGGAAGCCGCGCAGCAGTCGCTCAGACTCATCGTCGTTGAACGTTTCCTTGGACTTCTTGTCCTTGACCAGTTCGATGCCGAAGAAGTACCCGTCACCGCGCACATCGCCGACGATCGGCAGGTCGAGAAGCGTCTCGAGCTCTGCACGGAACACCGGTGAGTTCTCGCGCACGTTCTCCAGGAGTTTTTCCTCCTCGAAGATGTCGAGGTTGGCCAATGCCACTGCAGACGACACCGGATGCCCCGCGAACGTGTAACCGTGATAGAACGCGGTATCGCCGTGTTTGAACGGTTCGTAGATGCGCTCACTGACGATGGTGGCGCCGATCGGCGAGTAGCCGCTCGTCATGCCCTTTGCGCACGTGATCATGTCGGGCTGGAAGCCATACGCGGTCGAGGCGAACATCTCGCCGATGCGGCCGAAGCCGGTGATGACCTCATCGGCCACGAGCAGCACGTCGTACTTGTCGCAGATCTCGCGCACACGCTGGAAGTAGCCGGGAGGGGGCGGGAAGCAGCCGCCGGAGTTCTGCACGGGCTCCAGGAACACGGCAGCGACGGTCTCAGGGCCCTCGAACTGGATCATCTCCTCGATGCGGTTCGCGGCCCACAGGCCGAATGCGCCGAGGTCGGATCCGAGGCCGGGGCTCATCTCGTCTGCACGGTAGAAGTTCGTGTTCGGAACCCGGAAGCCGCCGGGCGTCACCGGCTCGAACATCTCCTTCATGGCGGGGATGCCGGTGATCGCCAGTGCGCCCTGTGGGGTGCCGTGATAGGCCACCGCCCGTGAGATGACCTTGTGCTTGGTCGGGCGGCCCTGCAGCTTCCAGAAATACTTCGCGAGCTTGAAGGCCGTTTCGACGGCTTCTCCGCCACCGGTGGAGAAGAACACGCGGTTGAGGTCGCCGGGGGCATACGAGGCGAGACGGTCGGCAAGCTCGATGGCGTTGGGGTGTGCGTACGACCAGATGGGGAAGAACGCGAGTTCTTCTGCCTGCTTCGCGGCGACCTCTGCCAGCCGCTTGCGACCGTGGCCGGCATTGACGACGAACAGTCCGCTCAGGCCGTCAATGTACTTCTTGCCCTTCGAGTCCCAGATATGGTGACCGCTGCCCTTGGTGATGATCGGCACGCCCTGGCCTGACTCCATGACGGACTGGCGCGCAAAATGCATCCACAGGTGATCCTTGGCCTTCTGCTGCATCGCAGCGTTCTCGGCATCGCTGTATACGGTGGGTGCTGATTCCAGAATTGACATCTTTATCGTGTTCCCCAGTTATAGAACTGCTTGTGCAGCTTGAGATAGACAAACGTCTCGGTGGAGAGGACTCCATCGAGATTGCGGATACGAGAGTTGAGGAGCGCGATCAGCTCCTCATCGTCTTCACAGACGACTTCGGCCAAAATGTCGAAGCTGCCCGCGGTGAGCACGACATAGTCGATGGCGGGGATGGCCGACAATTGCTCGGCCAGCACGCGGGTGTCACCAGAGGCACGGATTCCGATCATGGCCTGGCGGGTGAAGCCGAGCTGCATCGGATCGGTGACGGCGACGACCTGCATGACGCCGGCATCCGTCAGCTTCTGAACACGTTGCCGCACAGCGGCCTCGCTGAGACCGACAGCTTTGCCGATCTCTGCGTATGAGCGGCGGCCGTCGACCTGCAGCTGCTCGATGATTTTCTTGGAGACAGCGTCGAGCTGCAGTGGCTTGGCCGTGCTGCGTCCGGGGGCATTCATGGATCGATTGTGTCATTGAAGACAGGCCTAAACAAGCGATTCCGTGGCAAAAGCCATCGAAAACTACGGATTCCTATTGATTTCACCTCAGAGAAGCCTGCTCTCAGGCGTTAGAATCGCCTTCATGAGCGAGCTGCAACTGCGAAATTTCGTCAACGGAGACTTCGTTGAATCAACCTCCGATGCGCGTCTGGACCTGATAGATCCGGCGACGGAAGCCGGCTACGGCACCAGCCCGGTCTCCTCCGCGGCCGATATCGACGCCGCGTACCAGGCTGCGTCCACCGCGTTTGAGACCTGGGGAGAATCGACACCCGCCGAGCGCCAGCTTGCCCTCTTCCGCATCGCGGATGCCGTCGAGGCGCGTGCAGAGGAGTTCGCCGATGCCGAATCTCGCGATACCGGGAAGCCGCGTGCCTCACTCGTCGAAGACGAGATCCTGCTTTCTGTTGACCAGATCCGCTTCTTCGCCGGAGCCGCCCGGAACCTCGAAGGCAAGTCGGCCGGCGAGTACCTGACGAACCACACGTCGTTCATCCGCCGTGAACCGATCGGCGTCGTTGGCCAGGTCACCCCCTGGAACTATCCATTGAACATGGCCGTCTGGAAGTTCGCGCCCGCGCTCGCCGCCGGAAACACCACCGTTCTGAAGCCATCGGACACCACCCCGAGCGCCACGCTGCTGCTGGCAGAGGTGGCGGCTGAGTTCCTCCCAGCCGGTGTACTCAACGTGGTCATGGGTGACCGCAGCACAGGTGCAGCCATGATCGATCACCGGATCCCGCAGCTCGTCTCGATCACCGGCTCAGTGCGAGCCGGGATGGAAGTGGCCAAGGCCGCATCCGCTGATCTCAAGCGAGTACACCTTGAACTTGGCGGCAAGGCTCCCGTCATCGTGTTCGACGATGCCGACATTGAGTCGACAGTGGCCGGCATCGCGGCAGCCGGATACTTCAATGCCGGCCAGGACTGCACCGCAGCCACCCGAGTGCTCGTGCAGGACGGTATCCACGACGAGTTCGTCGCCGCCCTCGCCGCATACGCCCGTGACAACGCGAAGACCGGTGCGCCGGCCGAATCGGGAATCCTGTTCGGGCCACTCAACAATGTGAACCAGCTCGCCCAGGTGAGCGGATTCATCGACCGGCTGCCAGACCACGCCGTGATCGAGCTCGGTGGACACCGCCAGGGCGACACCGGCTACTTCCACGAGGCAACCATAGTCAGCGGGCTTGGACAGGCCGATGAGGCCGTGCGGGAGGAGATCTTCGGACCCGTCATCACCGTGCAGCGGTTCACGGACGAAGCAGAGGCGCTGCGGTTCGCCAACGATTCCCGGTACGGACTGGCATCCTCGGTCTGGACCAGCAACCACGGTCGTGCCATGCGCATGGCGAAGCGCCTCGATTTCGGATGTGTCTGGATCAACACGCACATCCCGATCGTGGCCGAAATGCCCCACGGCGGGTTCAAGCACTCCGGCTACGGCAAAGATTTGTCCATGTACGGGTTCGAGGACTACACCCGTGTCAAGCATGTGATGTCATATATCGGAGAATAGAGGGAGTCGATGTCGAGGGGAACGGTGGGCGCATGATCACGGGTCGTGTGGGCTGTTCCCTGGCGACTGGTCACGCACCCCAGTGGGTCTTCGTCGTTGGCCGGACATTCCTGGTCGCCATTCCTGCCACAACGTCCCAGGACGTAGTGGATCGGCTGACCGCGGTCGTCGCGCGAGACGCCATTGAGATAGAAACCGTCGTCGCGCTTATCCCGCTCTCCGGCGTTGATGCGGTGCAGAGCTTCATCGTCATTGTGGCGCAGGGCCAACGAGCGGTTGGCAGTGGTCGCGCGACCGGCAGCTCATCAGACGACGGGGCAGACGGCGTGTTGGTGTCCGCGGTCATTCGCGGCGCAATCGTTGCCGACGTCTACTCGGTTGGCGGGTCGCGCCGGTTCTCAGACAGTGACATCCGACCGTGGTTGTTGGCAGATTTCCAGTCGGTGACCGGCGTCGCCATCAGCGACCCGGCGGCCCCGGTGCTCCCTGCGACCAGCTTGCGAGGCGGCGTGCACGTTGACTCGGGCGTCATGCCAGGCCAGGCCCTGTACTGGTCGAATGAGATCGGTACTGCAGACCTCATCACCCCCGAACCGCTCGGGTCTTTGGGCGTTGCAGCGGAACGAGCGGATGGGCCTCGACGGTCGACAGCGGCAGCATCCGCTCAGGGAGTGGCAGCCGCGACGCCGGCGCTGACCCTGGCACCGGAATCCACACCCGCTGCGGAGTCGATCGGCACCGTGTCCGACACCGTGCTGCGCGCACCAGCCCCAACGCAGTCGGGCGACGCTGACACCGTGCTCAGCCGGCCGGTTCGCGACGCGGACACGGTGCTCAGTCGGCCGGTCCTCATCCGGCCGCCGGAGACAGCGTCGATTCCTGAGATCGTGCCGATGACGTTCCGCGTCGCTGTGGAGCGGCATGGTCGGACCGCTGGCGCGCCCTTCGAGCTGACGGCACCGTGCCTCATCGGACGCCGACCGAGCGCGCCGCGCCTGTCGAGCGGTCCGCATCCGCAGCTGGTCACCGTTGATTCTCCAACCGCCGCCGTCTCGCGGACACACATAGAAATTCGTCAGGTCGGCGACTCCGTCGTCGTCACCGACCTGGGTTCGACCAACGGCACACGTGTCATCTCATTGACCGGTACGGCCCAGCGATTGCAGCCTCGCGGCTCGCTCACTGTGCTGCCCGGCATGCGAGTGGACATCGGTGACGGTAATATCGTCCAGATCCTCCCGGTTGACGCTGCGTCATCACGCCCGCCGGCACATCCGCATTCGGAAAGGCGTCACCTGTGACCCAGATCGGTCAAGGCTCGACCAGCTTCACGGTTGCATTGCCGTCGAAGGACACTCTCACGCTCGCGTGGGCTGCACTGACAGACACCGGTCACCGGCGCGAGGTCAATGAAGACAGCGTGGTGAGCATCCCACCAATATTCGCCGTCGCGGATGGCATGGGCGGGCACTCTGCCGGCGATGTTGCCAGCGCCGCTGTCGTCGGCAGGCTTGCGGAGTTCGCAGAGCGATCAGAGGCCGACGCCGGGGCCATCAGCCGCGCACTGTCGCTCGCCGTTGACGACATGGCGCGGGGAGAAGGCGTCACCGACCTCGGCACAGGAACCACGGTGACCGGTGTCTCGCTGGTCATTGAATCCGGCACCCCGCAGTGGATCGTCTTCAACATCGGTGATTCGCGCGTCTATCAATTGGTGTCAGGCGTGCTCGAACAAGTCACCGTCGATCACTCCGTCGTGCAGGAACTCGTCGATGCCGGTCGCATCACGCGTGAGGAAGCCGACGTGCACCCGCACGGCAACGTCATCACCAGGGCGGTGGGCTTCCACGAGCCGCCGGTACCGGACTTCCGCATACTTCCCGTCATTCCCGGCATGAGGATCCTCGTCTGCTCGGATGGGCTGACGAAGGAATTGACGCCGTACGGCATCCGTCATTTCCTGCTGTCGAACCCGCAGCCCGCCGACGCGGCGGACGCACTCGTCACCGCGGCCCTGGAGAACGGCGGCAGGGACAACGTCACGGTCATCGTGCTCGACGTCGTGTCAGCTGCCGTACCGAACGTGGAGACGGTGCACTCGCAGACCTCGGAGGATACGGCTGAGTTGCCCGGTCTCGAACGCGACAACTGATAGCCATTTCAGACATCGGTGTCCTTGGCTGTCTGCGAGTGATTCCCTGCCTAGAATTGGAGAACGCTCGCTGGTGCACCCGTTACGGCGCGTGCTGAATGTTCGACCCAACACGTATCAGTAGAAAGCGGGAGGCGATGATGACACGACGGTTGCCGTCTTCGCCGCCCAACTTGGCTGGCTTCTCCTACGTGCGGGCGCTGGGTTCTGGCGGATTCGCCGACGTCTTCCTGTTCGAACAGAGCATGCCGCGGCGGCAGGTCGCCGTGAAGGTGCTGCTGGCCGAGGTCGTCAATGACCAAGTGCGCCAGCTGTTCCAGGCCGAGGCGAACCTCATGGCCCAATTGAGCTCGCACCCGGCGATCCTCACCGTGTACCAGGCCGGTGTGTCCACCGACGGGCGTCCATACCTTGTGATGGAGTACTGCTCGTCGACGCTCAGCCAGCGCTACCGCAGTGAACCGCTGCCGGTGCCAGAGGTGCTGCGCGTCGGAATCAAGGTTGCAAGTGCTGTGGAAACAGCGCACCGCTCCGGTGTCCTGCACCGCGACATCAAGCCATCCAACATCCTGATCACGGCGTACGGGCATCCGGTGCTCTCCGACTTCGGCATCGCCGCCACCGTCGGTGACGCTGAAAAGACAGATGCTCTCGGCCTGTCGATTCCGTGGTCGGCCCCCGAAGTGCTGTTCGACGAGGTCTCTGGGTCGATTGCTGCTGAGGTGTGGTCGCTGGGGGCGACACTCTATTCTCTGCTCGCCGGCCGCTCGCCCTTTGAACAGATCGGTGGCGACAACTCGTCAGCCGACCTGATGGCACGCATCGCAAAGGCGAAGCTGCCACCACTCGGTCGTGCCGACGTTCCTCCGCGTCTGGAACTGGCGCTCAGGAAGGCGATGTCTCGCCGGCCGGAGCAGCGCCAGCACAGCGCACTCGAACTGATTCGCGAGCTGCAGGGGGTCGAGGCCGAACTCGGGCTGGTGCAGACACCCCTTGAAGTGTCGATGGATGACTGGGCAGAGGCCTCGCTCGCCGACCCAGAAGACAAAACCCGGATCAGCGGCGTGCGCGCCCTTGACCCGCAGGGCTCACGGCGTCGTCGAAAGGCGGTGGGAGCATCCGCGCGATCGAGCTCAGGCACGCGTCCGTCGCAGGGCCAGGCGGAAACCAGCGGATCGGCGACCCGAATCACGACCCGCGCATCCAAAGCAGGACTGGTGTGGGGAATGGTCGCACTCGCGGCCGTCATCGTGTCGTTGGCCGGCGTTGGCGTGACCATGCTGACACGCTCGGCCGCTGAGGACATCCCGACCGTCACCTCGATCGGTGGATCTGCAGAGTCAGGTGTGGTGGTCTTCAGCTGGTCAGACCCCGGGCTCCGTGCCGGCGACGCCTACGTGGTGACCCTGGGCAGCGGCGAAAGCAGCATCCAGCGCGGAACGGAGTTCAGCGTTGACCCACGAGACAGCGATCGCGTGTGCCTCAGCGTCGCGGTCAATCGCGAGGGAAAGACGGGGCAGGCCAGCGGGCAGAAGTGCGTCGACGTCTCCGCCGAGAGCACTCCGTGATTTTCCGGTGGATTCGGGCCAATCGCGCCCAGTCAATCACGTGGGCAAGCGGATTGCTCGTCGTAGCCATGGTCGTGACCATGGCTGTCGTGTCTGGTGGGTACACCGCCCAACGGATGGATCTCGGTGACGCGGCCGTCTGGGTGAGCAACGAGTCCCGGCAGACGGTCGGGAGGGCCAACACCGCGGTTCGCCAGTTGAACACCGTGGTGCCAGCCGATAGCACGAGCCTCGATCTGGTCCAAAGCGGATCGAATGTGCTGGTCATCGACCGCACCAGCAGTTCACTTGACATCGTTGATGCTGCGACGGCGACGGTCTCGAAGTCAGTGCCGCTCCCGCCCGTCTCCCCAGCGGTGCACCTCACGCCGAACAACGCAGTCATCACCTCTGACGGCGATGTGTGGAGTATGCCCATTGCCAGCCTCGACACTTTTGACAGCGCGGCCCAACCAACGTTGTCCCTCGGCACAGGCGCCATCACCAGCGTCGATGGCGCAGGAGTGTTGTTCTCATTCACGCCGTCAACGGGCAACCTCTCGCGAGTGGACACGTCGGCGGGCGAGGCCGTCACCGAAACGGAGATCCTCGACGCCGGTGCGGTAACCGACACCTACCAGCTGACAAGCGTCGGCGGCCGCTGGGCGTTGTTGAATGAATCGACACTGCAGCTCCTGGTCAGTGACGCGAGCATCGACCTGTCAGGCACCCTGGCCGATGGCAGCACGCTGGACAGCTCCGTTGTGCTGCTGCAGGCACCCAGTCTGGCTGGGGACCGGGTGCTGGTCGCCCACAGTGGCGGCATGCTCGCCGTGCCGATTGATGGCGGAGAGCCAGAGGTGCTCGTCTCCGGCCGCAGCGGAGTGCCCGCTGCACCCATTGTGACCGACGCGTGCGCATTCGGCGCCTGGAATGACGGCGCTGCGTGGCGTTCGTGCGCAGGTGACACGGCGTCTGGCGGGGTGCAGGACGACCCGGCATCCGCTCCCAGCGAGGGCACACTGTCCACTCTCGCTTCGCTGGCCGGTGACGCCAGGTTGGAGTTCCAGCAGAACGGCACAGGGGTACTGCTGAACGACGCTCGCAATGGTGCGGCCTGGGCTGTGCAGGCCGACAACCAGCTCATCGACAACTGGGACGAGTTGATCGAGACGCTGACGGACCAGGACGAGGTCGAGACCAACAGCGAGGACACACCGCCAGAGGTGGAGAAGCTGCAGGTGCCTCCTGTCGCCGTTGACGACGAATTTGGTGCCAGGCCGGGCAGGGCGAGCATGCTGCCCGTGCTGCTGAACGATTATGACCCCAACGGCGACGCCTTGGTGATCACAGAGGTCACCGGTTTCCCGAGTGAGGCCGGCAGGGTTGAGCTTGTGTCCAATGGGCAACAAGTGCAGGTGACGCTGGCGGCGGGGGCAACCGGACAGCTGCAGTTCGGCTACACCATCAACGATGGTCGGGGCGGTTCGGCAAGCGCCAGCATCACGCTGACCGTGCGGGGCGAGGACGAGAACTCGCCGCCCATGCAAGCGCGCACCACAACGGCAACGGTCGAGGCTGGTGGGCGGGTGTTGACCAGAGTCCTCACCGATTGGGTCGACCCAGACGGCGATTCGTTCTACCTCGCCGGCGTGAACGTGGTCAGCCCCAATCAGGCCAGCTTCACCCCGCAGGGAAACGTGGTCTACACGGATGCCGGTTCGGGCGGCGACCTCGCCCTGGTCGGCTTGACGGTGTCTGACGGCCGTCTGAATGGAACCGGAAACCTCGCTGTCACGGTCAAACGCCTGGGAACTGTGCCCATCATCGCCGAGACGTTCGTGGTCGCCACCACTGTGGACACCGAAGTCTCAGTTGCCCCCCTCGAGCACGTCAAGGGCGGGTCAGGCGCCCTCCGTCTCAGCAGCGTTCCGTCGAAACCCGACGCCACGATCACCGCAGACTTCGACGGTGGCACGTTCAGGTTCTCCAGTTCACGAGCCGGCACCCAGTACATCGACTACGCGGTGACCGATGGCACGTCAACGGCCAACGGGCAGGTGCGCATCGACGTGACGACGCCGGATGACGAGAATGTGAAACCGGTGACGGTGCCGCACACGGCGTTCGTGCGTTCGCAGCGCTCAGCGCTTGTCTCCGTGCTCGACGGCGACTTCGATCCCGCAGGCGGCGTGCTGCTCGTCACCGGCACGAGCAATGTTCCGGTGGAAAGCGGCATCCGTGTGGAGATCCTGGAGCAGCGCACCCTGCGGGTCACGCTGACCCGGCCGCTTGAGGGCGCCGTGTCGTTCAATTACACCGTCAGCAACGGATTGAGCGAAGCGACCGGAACCGTGACCGTGCTCGAGATACCAGAGCCGGTGCGTGCCCAGCCACCCGTTGCCATGCCTGACACGATCGCGGTGCGCGTTGGCCAGGCCATCGACATTCCGGTACTGGCCAACGACGAGCACCCAGACGGTGACACCCTCACCCTGCACAGCACGCTCCCGACACCGCTGCCCGCAGATTCCGGGCTGCTGTTCACCTCTGGCAGCGTGCTTCGCTACCTCGCCCCGAACACGCCGGGAAACTTCACCGCCGTCTACCAGGTCGATGCACCAGACGGACAGTTCGCCACCGCTGAAGTGACCATCTCCGTGCGGGAGGCGGATCCGGCATCCAACCATCCTCCTGTCCCCAAAACGATCACCGCCAGGGTGCTGGCCGGTGAAAGCGTCACCATCCCGATCCCGTTGAGCGGCATCGATCCGGACGGTGACTCCGTTCAACTGCTCGGCCAGGAGACGAGCCCGCAAAAGGGCGCGGTGACGGCTGTGGGAACGGCGTCCATCGAGTACCTCTCCGGTGACTACTCCGCAGGCACAGATACCTTCACGTACACGGTGATCGACGCGCTGGGTGCTCGGGCAACCGGCACGATCAGGGTCGGTATCGGCCAACGGCTTGACGGCGCCCGCAACCCGATCGCCGTTGAAGACGAAGTCTTCGTGCGACCGGGAAGCACGATCCTGGTTCGGGTACTCGACAACGATTCAGATCCAGACGGCGAAGCACTGTCGATCACCAGCGTGATCCCGACCGGCAGCCTCGGTACCGCAACGGTGCAGGACGACTATGTCGTCGTGACCGCTCCTCCGCAGGAGGGCAGGATCGGCTTCATCTACGAGATCCAGAATGAGCGTGGCGGAACCAGTTCCAACTTCGTCACGGCTGTCGTCACGGCTGATGCTCCTTTGTCTCGGCCAGATGCCAGGGATACGGTCCTGGTGCTCTCCGACATCCTCGACCGCACCACGATCACGGTCGACGTGCTGCGGAATGTGTTCTTCGCCGATGGCTCAGAGCGCGACCTCTCACTCACCCTCCTGCCGGGATTCGCCGACAACGCTCGGGTGACGGCCGGAAAGAAGGTCGAGGTGACGATTACGGATGAGGCGCAGATCATTCCGTTCGCCGTCGCCCATCCAGAGGATCCAGCGGTCGTTGCCAACGCGTTCATCTGGGTGCCTGGGTTCAACGACGCACTGCCTCAGCTGCGTCGCGGTGCACCGAAGCTCACCGTGCAGAGCGAATCGGCGCTCACGATTGATATCAATGATTACGTCGTCGCGGCGGGAGGCAAGAACGTCACGCTGGCCGACACCAGCACGGTGAGCGCGACTCACTCAAACGGTGCGGATCTCGTCGCAAACTCCACGACCCTCACGTTCACCAGCGAAGACAGGTTCTTCGGACCGGCGTCGATCGCGTTCGAGGTGACGGATGGCGACACGTCCGCCATCGGCGGCCCACGCACCGCGACGATCGTGTTGCCCATCACGGTCACGCCGCGCAAGAACCAGCCCCCAGCGTTCAGCGGCGCCGTCATCGACTTCGAGCCTGACCAGTCCAAGGTCATCGATCTCGTGAAGCTCACCACCTACCGCTATCCAGACGAATTGGGAAAGCTCGCATACACGGTCCTCGACCCTCAGCCCAGCGGATTCACCTGGTCACTCGATGGCCAGAAGCTCACGGTGCGGGCCAATGCGGACACCCAGAAGGGCGCGACCGGAACGCTGCTGATCGGCGTCACGGATACCGTCAACGACGGGAGCACCGGCCGAATCGAGATGCGGGTCGTCGCATCCACTCGGCCTGTCGCCGTGCCAGCGGCTGACTCGGCGATCGTGCAGCGCGGCCAGACGACCACGATCGATGTACTGGGCAACGACAGCGCGACCAACCCGTTCCCTGGGGTGCCGCTTCGGGTCGTGGCAGTGCGGGGGAGCGACAGCTCGTCGTTGCCGGAGGGTATCTCTGTCACCCCGAGTGCAGACAAAGCGACGTTGACGGTTCGCGTGTCGTCGACGGCGGTCGCGGCGGACGCGACCCTGCAATACCAGGTGGCTGATGCCACCAACGACCCGGCTCGATTTGCCTGGGGCACGGTGCGTATTTCAGTGCAGGACAAACCAGACCCCGTCACGAGTCTCGCTGTGACGGGATACGGCGATCGCTCGCTGACGGTGTCGTTCAACCCAGGCGGGTTCAACAACTCACCCATCTCGGCGTACGAGATCTCCCAGCTTGATGCCGGATCGGGTGGGGTGCTCAGCACGACGTCGTGCGTGGCGACAACCTGCACCCTGCAGACCGCCGGCAACGGACAAGCGAACGGTGTACGAATCTCGGTCGCCGCTCGGAACACTATTGGGCTCTCCACGCCCACAGCGACCAGCGGTGCCGTGTGGTCCGACGTCGTCCCTGCGGCGCCGACGAGGCTCTCGTCAGCCCCGCTCGACTCGGCGCTGACTCTCAGCTGGGCAGCCGTCGGCGTTCCCTCAGGAGCAACCGCTGTCAGCAGCTACGTGATCACCGTCAACGGCGTGCAACAGAGTGAGGTCAGCGCTGGAGGCCCCGCGTGTGTGGCCGGTCGGTGCTCGACGACCGTCGGTCCACTGACCAACGGGGCGGTAGCCACCTACTCTGTCAGCGCCAGGAACGGCGCATACCCGGCGTTGACTGCCTGGACCAGCTCAAGCGGCAGCGGCACACCGTATGGTGCACCGGTAGCCGGGACCGTCTCGGCGAGTGGCTCTGCGACGGATGCCACGGTGACGGTCGCGTGGGGCCCGTTCGACGGCAACGGCAACGCCGTGGGCGGCTACGTCGTGCAGCGGGTCAACGGCGGCGGCATCCCCACAGGAGCGCAGGCCTGTACCGTCTCGAGCCCAGCACCAGGAAGCGCCTCCCTTCCTACCGTGGGCGGCGCCGTGCTTGAGCAGATCGTTGTCGGGCCAGGAGCGACGTCGGCCACGTTCAGTGGATTGACGGCATCCGGTGCTGAATACCACTTCGTGGTGTGGGGCTACAACAAGGCCGGCTGTGTGGCTGCGGGCTCTGGTGCCGTGACGATCCGACCTGCTGTCGGTACTGTCACGGCGACGGGCACGATGGACACGCGTGGCGACGGGCGCGATTACCATGTGACGGGCCTCACCCCCTCCAGTGCTGCGGCACTGGTGCGCTACGAGATTCGCTCACCGGGGTCTGGCGACGCCCTGCCGTTCTCCGGGACGGGCTGGCCGCGGGAGATTCTCTCGCAGCCCTTCGGAGCGCCGGTGCAGTTCGAGGTGCGCGGATGCAGCGTGTGGGGCGAGTGCGGCGGATGGTCTGCGACGATCACGGCGCCAGAGCCCTCGATCACATTCGCGATGAGCGGGCTTACGTACGACGAGCTCTCCGGTGTCTTCTCCTGGGCGTCGGTGCCGGTGAACGGTGCGCTGACCGCGACAATCACCTGTGTGGTGCGCGACTCGACTGTGACGGTGACGGCCGACCCCCTCGCAACCACCTGTGTGCTGCCGGCCCCTGCGCCGGCAGGGACGGTGCGGCTCATCGTCACGGTGAACAACGTCGCATACCCTTACGACCTGTAGCTGATTCACAATGACGACCAACGCGCCGATATGGGCCAGTGCCGAAACTGGCAATGAAAGAATCGAGAGAGACCAACCGATGACGATGACCCCGCAGCAGGCCACTCACTTCGCTGACGTTTTCGAACGGATGGTGCGCGGTGTCGAACAGGTCCTACTTGGCAAGGAACACGTCATCCGCCTCGCTTTCACCGCGCTGCTCAGCGAGGGACACCTGCTCCTCGAAGACGTCCCTGGCACCGGCAAGACGTCGCTGGCCAGGGCGATGGCCCAGAGTGTGCATTGCAGCAACAGTCGCATCCAGTTCACACCAGACCTGTTGCCGGGAGACATCACGGGCGTCAGCATCTACGACCAGCGGAGCGGTGCGTTCGAGTATCACCGTGGGCCGGTGTTCGCGAACATCGTGCTGGCCGACGAGATCAACCGGGCAAGCCCGAAGACCCAGGCTGCCCTGCTCGAAGTGATGGAGGAAGGCCAGGTGACCGCCGACGGGGTGACCCACCAGGTCACGTTGCCATTCATGGTGATCGCAACGCAGAACCCCATCGAACAGGCGGGAACCTACCGGCTGCCCGAAGCGCAACTCGACCGCTTCATCATGAAGGCATCGATCGGCTATCCAGACCACGCGTCAACGATTCGCATTCTGGAAGGGGCTGGCAACCGCGCCCACGAGCAACTCGTCCAGCCCGTTGTCACCGCAGATTCGGTCGTCGAGATGGCCGCGCTGGCCAGGAGTGTCTTCGTGGATCCCAGCATCAACGACTACGTTGCCCGGTTGGTCGATGCAACACGCTCAGCCACAGAGGTGCGGCTGGGGGCCAGCGTTCGTGGTGCGCTCGCGCTGATCAGGGCGGCCAAGACACTCGCAGCCGCCAACGGCAGGCACTACGTGATTCCCGATGACGTGAAGGCGCTCGCACTTCCGGTGCTCGCGCACCGGCTGTTGCTCGACCCCGAAGCAGAGTTCGACGGCGTCACGGCGCCGAGTGTGATCGCCCAGATCCTTATCGAGACGCCGCCGCCCAGCGATAGGCAGCCCGTGTGAGTGTGACCACAGCTTCGCGCACCGAAGGGGCACTCGCAGACGCCATCGTCTGGTGCGTGCGCAGTTGGCGCGCCGTCGTGGCGGCTGCCAGGGCGGCCGCCGCGGCAGTCGCCGCTGTCGTGACCGCACTCGGATGGGGCGTCATGTGCGCCGTCGCGGCGAGTTTCATCCTCGGCTACCAGCTGGGGTGGAGCGAGCTCATCACTATCGGGTGGGCAGGCCTGGTGCTCATCTGCGCCACACTGCTGTACCTGATCGGCCGGAATGCGTACGAGATTCGCCTTGAGCTGCCGACGACGAAGGTCGTCGTCGGCGAACGGGTACCCGGTCAGGTTCTGGTGCGCAATCCCACCAAACGACGCCTCCCCGGCGTCGACGTCGAGGTGCAGATTGGCGCGGACATGGCCGTGTTCCAGATGCCTGCCCTGCGCCATGGCGCCCAATTCGACGACGTCTTCGTGGTACCGACCAAGCGAAGGGGAGTCATCCCCATCGGGCCCGTCCACACGGTACGCGGAGACCCCATCGGACTGTTCAGGGCAGAACGGGCCTGGGCAGAAGAGATCGACCTCTACGTGCATCCCCGTACGATCTCGATTCCGAGCATGAGCACCGGATTCGTCCGCGACCTCGAAGGCATCCCGACGAGGGATATGACCAACAGCGACGTGTCATTCCACGCGTTGCGCGAGTACGTGCCCGGTGACGATCGACGCAACATCCACTGGAAGAGCTCTGCCAAGACAGGCACCTTCATGGTGCGGCAGTTCGAAGAGACCAGGCGGAGCCACCTCATGGTGGTGCTCAGCCTGGCCGAACCTGATTTTGCGACAGACGACGAGTTCGAGATGGCCGTCAGCGTCGCGGGCTCCCTGGGCGTGCGTGCCGTGCGGGACGCCCGCAACGTGTCGGTTGTCGTCAGTGAGCTCACCCCCGAATTCGCCAAGCGCACGGTGTACTCGATGCGCTCGCTCAGCACGATCTCGCGGGTGCGGCTGCTCGACGACCTCAGCACCATTGAGTTGGCTCCATCCGCGCTTCCCCTGACCGAGCTGGCCAGGGTCGCTGCCGACAACGTCGCCGGCATCTCGGTCGCCTTCCTGATCTGCGGTTCGTCGTGCACGCCGGCCCAATTGCGGAGAGCTGCGACCCGATATCCTGCCGGCGTCGCGGTCGTCGCCGTCGTGTGTGACCCGGATGTCGTGCCGACGGTTCGCAAGATGGGTGATCTCACCGTCATCACGATCGGCTACCTCGAAGACCTCCAGAAGATCCTGGCCAGGGCGGCAGCCGAATGAGCGGCCGATCTGCGGGCAGGCGTGCTGCCCCAGCCGCAACCCGGAACTGGGGATTCATCCTTGGCAACGTCATAGCGCTGGCGGTGACGAGTGCTGTGGCGTCCACCACGCTGTGGCCCATTTACCACAGCAGCGCATTTGTGGTGATGGTGGGAGTGACCATCGTGCTCGGGGCATCCGTCGCCGTTCTCGGCGCTGTGTTCCGTTGGCCATCGTGGGCTGTTGCGCTGGCCACCCTTGTCGTTTTCCTGCTGGCTGGAGTGCCGCTGGCCGTTCCAGGACAGAGCATCGGCGGGATCCTGCCGACGGCAGACGGGGTGCGGGAGCTGCTCGTTGCCACCGCGCTCGGGTGGAAGCAACTCGTCACCATCGTCCTGCCCGTTGGCGACTATCAGGCGTTGTTGGTGCCCGCGTTCATCATGGTGCTGCTGACAAGCGTGGTTGGCCTCACCACGGCGCTCAGGGCACGGCATCCGGATTTCGCCGTGCTGGCGCCGCTCGCACTATTCGTCGGCGGCATCGCGCTTGGACCGACAGTCCCTGACGCTCCCATCGAAATCGGCGTTGCCGTTTTCGTCAGCGTGCTGTCGTGGCTGCTGTGGTTGCGTTGGCACCGCAGGCGCAAGAGCGCACCCTCGGTCTCGCCGCCTGCGTCCCGCACCTCTGAGTCGGCGCTCGATCGCCGGCTGAATGCTGCGCGTGGGTTGGCCAGCGCCGCGATCATCGTTGCCGTGGCCATCGCCGTCGGCACCGCTGCTGCGATCGCGGCCCCGGCGTCAGTTCCCCGGGACGTGGTCAGGGCGCGGGTACAGCAACCGTTCGATCCCCGTGACTACACCAGTCCGCTGACCGAGTTCCGCAACTACCTGCAGCCAGACCTGGCCGACACTGACATGCTGCGGGTAACCGGACTCCCTGAGTCGGCGTGGATCAGGCTTGCTGCGCTCGACACCTACGACGGCATCGTCTACTCGGTGGGTGACAGCGATACGGACAGTGCTTCGGGCTCATTCACTCGGCTGCCGTTCCGGCTCGACCAGAGCGGCGTGGCCGGCGAGCAGGCCACGCTCACGGTGCACGTTGACGGCTACTCCGGTGTGTGGGTGCCGGGCGCAGGGGCACTGGAACGCATCAACTTTTCGGGGAGCACGGCATCCGCTCTGGCTGACGCGTTCTTTTACAACGACAACAGCAGGACAGGGGCGGTGCTCGGCGGGTTGCACGAGGGGGATGAGTACCGCGCAACGTCTGTGGTGCCGGCCGCCCCGGACACCCTCGAGACGCTCTCGCCAGGCACAGCGGTGCTGCCGCCGATCGGTGTCGTTCCCGACCAGGTCACCCAGACGCTGGCGCGGTGGGTGCAGGAGAACCGTTCCCCAGGCGAACAGCTGGCGGACATGGTGGACGCGCTGCGAACGGAGGGGTACGTCAGCCACGGAATCGACCCCGAAGAGCCGTTCAGCCGATCGGGCCATGGTGCGGACCGGATCACCCAACTGTTGACCGATCGCCCCATGGTGGGGGATGCCGAGCAGTATGCGGTGACCGCTGCGCTGATGGCGCGGACCATCGGATTCCCGGCGAGGGTTGTCATGGGGTTCGTTCCGCAAGCGAGCAGCACGGATGCCGTTGGAACCACGACCGTGACCGGATCAGACATCTCGGCCTGGATCGAGGTGCAGAGTTCTGACGGGAGCTGGGTCAGCATCGACCCGAATCCGGTCGTACGCGACATCCCGGACAAGCAGCCTGACCTGCCGACCGAAGTCTCCCGGCCGCAATCGGTGGTTCCGCCGCCCGTTGAGGAGCCGAACCAGCAGAACAACGCCACTCAACCGGAGAGCAGCGAACAGGACCCGGCTCCAGCCACCGATCAATTCCTCGCGGTCTTGTTCACCGTGCTTCGGATCCTGGGCTGGGTCGTGCTCGGAATTGCACTGCTGCTTTCACCCTTCGTCGCCATCGTCGTCGGGAAGACCCGGCGGCGGAAACTGCGTCAACGCACCGGGTCACCCGAGGAGCGCATCGCCGGCGGCTGGCGTGAATTCGCCGACCAGGCTGTCGATTCCGGTGTCGACGTTCCAGCGTCTGCCACACGGATCGAGTTCGCGGAGCGGGTCGGTGGAATGCGTCCGCTGGGGCTGGCCTCGTTCGTCGACCGTGCTGTCTTTGCCCCAGACGAACCCACCGTGGCCGATGCCGACCACGTGTGGACCAGCGTCGACGAACTCGGTAACGCGCTGACCGCGCGCCTCAGCCGCCGGCAGCGCATCCGCGCGCTCGTCTCCCTGCGCTCATTTGGCCGATACGCTGGACACGCGGGCACAGGAAGGCAACGATCGTGAACTGTCAGATTTGCGGAGCGGAACTCCCAGAGGGAGCGATGTTCTGCGGCGAGTGCGGAAGCTCGACAACAGCGACCGTAGCGACCAGGAAACGACAGGATCCGCGTCCCGCCGACACCACGATCATCCAGCCGCTGCCCCGTACACCGACGGTGATCTCCGTTCCGGTCGCTGGGCACGATGGTGGCGGTCCTGGCGGGGCAGATCGTGTGAACCCCGGCGTGCAGGTAGGAGCTGGTTCTGATTCGGAGTCGACCAGAGCATCGACAGTGGGGCTTGAGCCAGGCTCAGCGTCAGCGTCAGCGTCACGCTCAGCGTCAGGCTCAGCGTCAGGACCAGTGGCGACTGCGCAGACGACCGAGTCACCGTCGGGACCGGTGTCGAATGAGCGTGGGGCAGAGCCCCGGTTCACACGGCCCACGGTGCGTTTCGTGCTGCAATTCAGCACGGGGGAGACCGTCGTCGTGCATGGCTCAGGCTTGATCGGACGCCGTCCGCTGCCGCAGCCCTCTGAGTATTACGACCACTTGATCCAGATTGCGGATGTCGGGATGTCAGTCTCGAAGACCCACCTCGAGTTCGGGCAGCATGACGGCGAATTCTGGATCAGTGACCGTTTCTCCGGAAACGGGACAGCCATCCGTCGTCCGGATGAAGCTGCGCTCCGCTGCGAGGCCGGCAGGCGCTATCTCGTCCCTCGCGGTTCACGTGTCGAGCTGGCCGACCAGTTCTTCATGGTCATCTGACCCACTCACCCTTCGCAGCACACGCACCCACCAAAAGCCGCCCATTTTTGCTGGTAGGGCAGGCATCGGCACTAGCAAAAACGGGCAACTCACAGACGCGAGACGAGCATTCCGTACGTGACGGATGCTCCTCCCCACGTCGAGCGATCACGGATACACCACCGGTGCTGTTGAATTGCGGATCACGACGCGGTGACCTGCTGTTGTGGGGGAGTGATCGAACCACCGACTGCCGTGCGCATCCCCGAACTGTCGGCCACGCCTGCTCGCGCGGGATTCCCGGTGGTCGCGACAGCTGCCCCTGTTGTGCTGTCCGGAGTCATGTGGATGGTCACCGGTTCCCTGTACATGCTGTTGTTCGCCGTGCTCGGCCCTGTGATTGCGCTGGCGAGCATGGTGGACAACCGGCGCGGGCTGCGCAAGGCCAGGGCTGCGGCACGCAGGCGCTTCGGAGCGGACTGCGCCGACGTCAGGGCGCGGATCGTGACCCTGCACCGGCAGCAGCGCCACGACGCATGGGCGAGGACTCCGTCCGTTGCCATGATCGAGAGTGGCAGCGGTGTCGTGGAGTTCGCGGGGATCGCTAGGGCTGGCGACCGGGGCGAGACGAGCGAGGCTGGCGGCCGGGTTGAGACGAGCGAGGCTGGTGCCGACACCGCGCCGCACGTCGCGGATGCCAGCGCCGCGCTGTCCCGTTGGGAACCAGATGCCCATCCGTTGATTGCCTTGGGGCGGGGGACCGTGCCCAGCGCTTTCGCCGTGGAGAAGCCGGTGAGGGCATCGGACAGTGGAGCCGCGGACGGCAGCGGCATGGAGAGCATGGCCATAGAGGCCGAGGCACGGAGCTGCCCCGACGCCCCCGTCGAGGTTGACGCCGGAGCCGGCATCGGCCTGGTCGGCCCACTGGTCCTGACCCGCTCGTTCGCGAGGGGCCTCGTGCTGCAACTCGCGCACCGCCTGCACCCCGGTCGACTGACGGTTCACGCTCCGCCAAACGACGGATGGACGTGGACACAGGCCTTGCCACACCTGGGGCCGGAACTCGGCCAGACGTCGCCCGGCGATGCCATCAGCCTGGTCGTCAGCGAGGACGCGCGAATGCTGCGCCCTGGCTCGGCCTATGGCTCAACCCCTGGCCCGGCCCAAGGCGAGATTCTCATTGCGATGGCGCCGTCGAGTGAGGCGCTTCCGCCAGGATGCTCGACCATTGTCCGAATCGACGTGCCGAACGACGCACGTATCGTGCGTTCGAACTATCATCCGACTGGCCTGTCCCTCCAGCCCGAACTCGTCGCGGCCAGCCAGGCCCATCAGCTGTCAGTGCACCTGGCAGAGGTGGCAGGAGATCTCGGATTCGGGGCCATGGCGAGGGCGTTGCCCCGTCGGATTGAGCTGCACGAACTTGCGGGGCCGGGCTCTCTGCCTGATCAGCCTGGACCGCGTGGCCTGGCTGAACCGCTTGGCCTGCCTGACCCGCACACCCTGCCCGGCTCGCGCGCGCTTCGTCAGTCGATCCACGGTGAATCAGCGGATGCCATCGACCGCCGTTCCCTGCGATGCCCCATTGCCATGGGCGGCAACGGTGTCCACGTTGTCGACCTCGTTGAGTCAGGCCCGCACGCTATCGTCGCCGGAACGACAGGAAGCGGGAAGAGCGAACTGCTCGTCACCTGGGTGGCCGCGCTCGCTGCGGCGTATCCACCGGATGCCGTCACATTCCTCCTTGTGGATTTCAAGGGTGGAGCTGCATTCGACGACCTCGTGCGACTGCCGCACTGCGTCGGAATCATCACCGACCTCAACGCTGCTGAGGCTAAGCGGGCGCTGGAGAGTCTGCGTGCCGAGATTCGCTATCGCGAGGAATCACTGCGAGACAGCGGAGCCAGGGACATCGCGGAGGACCGGAGCGGCCGGCTGTCGCGACTCGTCATCGTGGTTGATGAGTTCCAGGCGATGCTCGAAGCCTTTCCACCGCTCCATGCGCTCTTCGTCGATCTGGCCGCCCGTGGCCGGTCCCTCGGAATCCATCTCATTCTCTGCACCCAGCGACCCACCGGCGTGGTGCGGGATGCACTCCTGGCCAACTGCAGCCTGCGATTGTCGCTGCGGGTGAACAATGCGGCAGACAGTGTCGCCATTCTCGGTGTCGACGATGCGGTCGGTCTTGCCCAGGGCGACCCAGGTCGATGCCTCATCCGAACGGGCGACAACCTCGTCCTGTGCCAGGTCGCCACGACCAGCAGCACTCACGTCGACAGCATCGTCGCCCGCTGGGCCGATTCCGCACGCGAGTCGGCAGGGGAACCCCGCGCACCCAGACGCCCGTGGCTGGACCCGCTCCCGACTAGGGTGGAACGCGGCGATCTGGCCAGGCTCTTCGGCGGGGCCGGATTAGACGCGGCACGTGAAGCCGGCGGTGCTGGTGGGTCGGGTCGTGCAGGTGGCAGAACACCACCTGCGAACGCCATGCGTTCGTCGAGTCAGACCTCCCTCGTGCTCGGACTCGCGGACGAGCCGGAGCATCAGCGCTACAGCATCGCGCGATACGACCCGGTGGCCGATGGTGGGCTTCTCGTTGTCGGCGGGCCCGGCTCCGGCCGATCGACGCTTATCGCCTCATTGGCTGGCCAGCGCTCTGCTGCTCTCCGCTGCACCATCGTCCCTGCCGACAGCGAGGCGATGTGGGATGCCCTGGTCGATGCCGCTGGGCGGTTGGAGCACGGGCGGGCAGGGCATCGGGTTGATGCTGACGCTGTGGGTCCCTCACCACGGACCCTGTTGCTGTTCGACGACATCGACGCGATTTACGCCACGTGGGGGAGTGACCATCAGGATGCTGCCCGAACACTCTGGGGAGATCTCCTGCGGACGGGACCCGCCAGCGGACTGCATGTCGTGCTCACCCTCGGCCAGCTCACCCCCGCCCTGCAACGCATCGGAGCGCTGTGCCCGAGCACACTCGTGCTGGGCGGAACGAGCCCCGCCGACCTCGTTGCGGCAGGCGCGGACATCACTCTGCACGCCGGATGGGGAGAGTCCGAACAGCCGCCAGGCGCAGCACTCTGGCGCGGGCGTCATGTTCAGCTTCTGGCCAAAGCCACTCACCCCACTCAGCCCACCCATGCCACTTATGACACCCACGAACCGGAGCAACCGCACACCGCCTGGCCGATTCGGCTCGCTGACGAGTCCAACCTGGTCGTGGTGTCCGGCCGGCCGGCTGCCACCTGCGCGTACCTTCGGTCACGAGTCCCCGCGAGTACCTCTGTCTTCGACGTGAGCCGAAGCAATCGCGCCGAATCAGATGAGCGGATGCTCCGCGTCACCGGCACGGGTGCTGCGGGAGAGATTCTGGTGGGAGACGTCGATGCCTGGCAATCGCAGTGGGCGTTGTTTACCGCGCTGCGACGCAACACGATCGTCATACTCGATCACTGCACCCTGGCCGACATCCGCCTCATCACGCGGGGACGCAGTCTGCCACCCCACATCGCGCCGGGCCGACGCCACGTCTGGATACTTCAGCCAGACGGGCTGATCAGTCGCGGAGTATTTGCGTAGGTGTAAGGCAGCCGTGCCGGCTCCCGCCGACTCCGGCCAGCATCCGCTGTTAACTCTGGCCGACGCATCCGCTTCTTACTCAGCGAGCGCATCCGCCAGCTCGCGGTACTCGAGTCCGTGCGCCGCAGCGACGGCCTGGTTGGTGACCGCGCCCCCACTGGTGTTGAGGCCGAGAGCCAACGCCGGATCGGTGCTGAGCGCACTCTTCCAACCAGAGTTCGCCACGGCACGCACATAGGGAAGCGTGGCATTGGTGAGCGCGTAGGTCGACGTGTTGGGAACAGCACCCGGCATGTTCGCCACGCAGTAGAACAGCGAGTTGTGCACGGTGAAGGTCGGGTCAGCGTGCGTTGTTGCATGCGTGTCGGCAAAGCAGCCACCCTGGTCGACAGCGATGTCTACGAGCACGCTGCCCGGTCGCATCCGGGAGACCAGTTCATTGCTGACGAGTTTCGGTGCCTTGGCGCCCGGAATGAGAACCGAACCGATCACCATGTCGGCATTGACCACGGCCCTGTCGATCTCGAAGCTGTTCGAGGCGATGGTTTTCACACGCCCGAAGTTCATCGTGTCCAGTTCCCTGAGTCGGAAGAGGTTGGTGTCGAGCACGGTCACCTCGGCGCCCAGACCGAGGGCGACCTGCATGGCAGCCGTGCCTGCGACACCGCCGCCGAGCACGGTGATCTGCGCGGGGTGGGTTCCGGGAACGCCGGGCACCAGAAGGCCTGGGCCACCGTTCGGCTTCAGCATGGCGTTGGCGCCGACGATTGGGGCCAGTCGCCCTGCAACTTCGCTCATGGGGGCGAGCAACGGCAGGGCGCGGGATGGCAGTTGCACCGTCTCATAGGCGATGGCTGTCACTCCGCCGGCCAGCAGGGCGCGGGTGAGCTCGGGCTCTGCCGCGAGGTGCAGGTAGGTGAACAGCAAAAGATCTTGCCTGAAGTAGGCGTACTCGCTCTCGATCGGCTCCTTGACCTTGAGCAGGAGATCGGCGATCGCCCAGATATCAGCGGCATCTGGGAGGAGCTGAGCGCCGGCGGCGGCATAGCTGGCGTCGGAGATCGACGACCCTGCGCCGGCCCCTGACTGGATGAAGACCTCGTGACCATATGACACGAGTTCGTGCACTCCCGCCGGTGTTATCGCAACGCGAAACTCGTTGTTTTTGACCTCGGTGGGAATTGCGACCTTCATGTGGATCCTCACGTCGTAGCCAGACATCGTCGCCTGTGCTGTCAGCCTACTGCCCTAGAACGGCTGTTTTCGAGGGTGAATGTTGCGTCTATGTACTGATTTCGTTACAAGTTGGGTTCTCGAATATCGATTTGGGCACTAATGCTGTCGGCGGTGTCTCGACTGTGCCAGTATCTATCCACTCGCACTGCCCAGAAATGCCGCCGGGCGCTTTGGTCCGGTCTCGTCTCGTTCACGCAAGGAGATCCATAGATGACTCACCGGCCGATGCCCGCAGACCCGATGATTCAGCAGCTCATCCGCCAGGCTCAACGGGCGCAAATGGGGCGAAGGACGCTGTTGGCCGGAGCAGGAGCCGGTGCTGCCGCTCTCGCGCTCGCCGCATGCTCCACCGGCGCGTCGGCCAAACCGACGGCCGCACCCGACAACTCGGCAACCGACAAGACGCTGAACTGGGACAACTGGGCGCTGTACATCGACATCGACGACGATGGCAACTACCCAACCCTGGACGCATTCACGGCAGAGACAGGTATCAAGGTCAACTACACCGAGGCCGTCGACGACAACAACACTTACTACGGCAAGGTCAAAGACCAGCTTGCGCTCGGCAAGGACATCGGCGCAGACGCCGTGTGTCTCACCGACTGGATGGTCGGCCGATTGATCCGCTTTGGTTTCGTGCAGGAACTCAACCACGCCAACATCCCCAACCTAGCCAACCTCACGCCGTCGTTGAAGGATGTCGACTTCGACCCAGGGCGCTCGATGTCGGTTCCGTGGCAGGGCGGCTTCGCGGGTATCTGCTGGAACAAGGAGAAGCTGCCCGGCGGCCTGGCATCCGTTGAAGATCTGTGGGACCCCTCCCTGAAAGGCCGGGTTGGCGTGCTCTCTGAGATGCGCGACACCATGGGCCTGCTGATGCTCGACGCCGGCGTCGACATCTCGGGCGACTGGACGGAAGACGACTACAACACTGCGATCGACGTGCTGCAGAAGCAGGTCTCTGATGGGCAGATCCGCAATATCAAGGGCAACTCGTACAAGGAAGACCTCGTCAACGAGGACACCCTGGCTGCGATCGTCTGGTCGGGTGACATCACCCAGTTGAACGCCGAGAACGGTGATCGCTGGGAGTTCATCGTTCCGGAGAAGGGCGGCACGATTTGGAACGACAACTTCGTCGTACCGATCGGCTCGGGGCGGAAGACCAACGTTGAAACGCTCATCAACTACTACTACGAGCCAGAGGTGGCGGCTGAGGTGGCTGCCTACGTGAACTACATCACTCCGGTCGTCGGGGCGAAGGAGGCCGCAATGGCCATCGATCCTGAGCTGGCGAACAACCAGCTCATCTTCCCCGACGAGGCAACCCTCGCCAACGCCCACGTGTTCCGTTCGCTCACCGGCGCTGAGGAGCAGAAATACGACGCAGCATTCCAGAGCATCCTGTTGGGGGCGTAGCGATGGCCGGAGGAGCATTCGCCGACCGGGGAGCAGACCTCGAGCTGATCGGCATCCAGAAGAGGTTCCCTGGCTTCACGGCCATCGAGAACCTCGACCTCAAGATTCCGGCAGGGTCCTTCTTCGCGCTGCTCGGACCATCCGGCTGTGGCAAGACGACGACGCTTCGACTCGTGGCGGGGCTGGAAGATCCCACCGAGGGTCGCATCCTGATCGGTGGAACGGATGTCACGGAGCAGAAGCCGTATCGTCGTCCGGTCAACACCGTGTTCCAGAGTTACGCGCTGTTCCCGCACATGACGGTGCTGGAGAACGTGGCCTTCGGGCTGCGGCGACGCAAGATCAGCGACGCCGTGCAGAAAGCACACGAGGCACTGCGCCTGGTAGAGCTCGACCATCTCGGTGCCCGGAAGCCTATCCAGCTCTCCGGCGGCCAGCAGCAGCGAGTTGCGCTGGCCAGGGCCATCGTCAACCGCCCTGCCCTGTTGCTCCTCGACGAACCCCTCGGCGCGCTCGACCTGAAGCTCCGCCGCCAGATGCAGCTGGAGCTCAAGACCATCCAGGAAGAGGTCGGCCTGACGTTCCTCCACGTGACCCACGACCAGGAAGAGGCCATGACCATGGCCGACACCGTCGCTGTCATGAACAAGGGTCGGATCGAGCAGATGGGTGCGCCCGAGCAGCTCTACGAACTGCCCAGGACCGCCTTCGTCGCCAACTTCCTCGGTCAGTCCAACCTCTTCGTCGGTCCTGTCGTTGGTCAAACCAGCGAGGCAATCTCCGTCGACATCGTGGGCTCGAAGGTCGTCGTCCCGACGGCGCGGGCGCACAGGCATGCCGGAAGTATCACCGTTGGCGTGCGGCCAGAGAAGTTGACGCTGCACCGCGAGGTTCCGCTTGACGATGTGAAGCGCAACGTCCTCGGCCCCGGATACGTCACCGACGTGTCGTTCTCCGGTGTGAGCACCCAGTACATCGTCAACGTGCCTGGAATCGGCAGCGTTGTGGTCTTCGCCCAGAACATGGCGTTCGGCCCCGTCGCCCATGAGGGTGACCAGGTGTGGATGTCGTGGGCGATCGAGCACGGCTTCGGCCTCGACGATGACCCGGATGAAACCCCCCGGTTCGCGGCAGACACCGATACGAAGAGCATCGCCGCGCAGAAGCGTGACGACCTCATCACGGAGCTTGAGGGAGCGTAGGGATGGCCTTCGCGGCATTTGCCCCTCAGACAACCGCGGCCGAACCGGCGCCGCGCCGAACCAGCAGGGTGGCTTTCCTGCTGCTCCTGCCCGGCATCCTGTACCTGGTGCTGTTCTTCCTGGCCCCCCTTGTGTCGCTGCTGCTCACCTCGCTGCAGCAACCGGCAGAGTTCGGCGACGTCGGGCAGTTCGCCTACGCATTCAAGTGGGAGAACTACGTCACGGTCATCTCCGACTATTGGCCGCACATCGTGCGCTCGTTCGGCTACGCCCTCGTCGCGACGGTGCTCGCGCTGCTGTTCAGCTATCCGCTTGCCTATTTCATCGGCGTGAAAGCCCGGCGGTGGCCGCTGTTGCAGAGCCTGATGCTGGTGATGGTGATCGCACCGTTCTTCATCAGCTTCCTGCTGCGCACCTTGGCCTGGAAGCAGCTGCTGTCTGACGAGTCGTTCGTGATCACGTCGTTGAAGGCGCTCTCGCTGATGGCACCGGATGCCCATTTCACGGGTACTCCGGCTGCCGTTATCTTCGGCCTCACCTACAACTTCATCCCGTTCATGACGCTGCCGCTGTACACGACGCTTGAGCGGCTCGACCTGCGTTACCTCGAGGCTGGCAGTGACCTCTACGCCAGCCCGTTCCAGGTGTTCCGGAAGGTGACGATTCCGCTCTCGATGCCCGGCATCGTTGCGGGGACGCTGCTCACGTTCATCCCGGCGGCCGGCGACTACATCAATGCCAGCAGGGACTTCCTCGGTGGACCTGACACCCAGATGATCGGAAACGTGATCGAAGCGAACTTCCTGGTGCTGTTGAACTATCCGGCTGCGGCAGCGCTCTCCATCATTCTGATGTCGGTGATCCTCGTCATCGTTGGTGTCTACGTGAAGCGTTCAGGAACGGAGGACCTGCTGTGAAAATCTCCTTCGGCAAATGGCTGTTGCCGCTCTATGCGACCCTCGCGCTCATCTTCCTGATGATCCCGATCGTCTACACATTCATCTTCTCGTTCAATGACTCCATCAAATCGAACATCTCCTGGCGAGGGTTCACGCTCGACAAATGGTTGAACGTCTGCGCCGTGCAGAACGGGGCCGTCTGCCAGGCGTTCGGCAACAGCCTGCTGATCGGCGCCGTCGCCACCCTCATCGCCACCACACTCGGAACCATGATCGCGATCGCGATTGTGCGCTACCGGTTCAAGTTCCGCTCCGGCATCAGCCTGCTGCTGTTCCTGCCGATGGCCACTCCAGAGGTGGTTCTTGGGGCGGGTCTTGCCGCGCAGTTCTTGTCGGTGGGTATCCCGAAGGACATGGTCACGATCATCCTGGCGCACACGATGTTCTGCATCAGCTTCGTCGTTGTGACCGTCAAGGCGCGGGTGGCCGGGCTTGATCCTGCACTCGAAGAGGCCGGCCGTGACCTGTACGGGTCGCCGTCGCAGGTCTTCATGCGCGTGACGTTCCCGCTGTTGTTGCCTGGCATCCTGGCGGCGGCCTTGCTGTCATTCGCGCTGAGCTTTGATGACTTCATCATCACGAACTTCAACTCCGGTTCGGTGACGACGTTCCCGAAGTACATCTACATCTCGGCGGCGCGTGGCATACCGGCGGAAGCGAACGTGATCGCCTCAGCGGTGTTCATCTTCGCGCTGGTGATCGTGGTGACCACGCAGGTCTCCTCGGCGGCGCGCGCCAAGCGGCTGGCGAGGCTCAGCTAGTTCGGCTGGTCGGCTGCCGACCGACCAGCTGCCGACCGACCAGCTGCCGACCGGCCGGCCTCGCTGGCGGATTACCGGTTGGCTGCTGGCGCATAACTCCTGCAATCTGTCGGGCGTGCCAGCTCCCGCCCAGTGTTTCAGAGGTGGTTGAACCGGACGCAGAGTGTTCTGCAGGAGTTATAGAAGAGAAGTCCAGTCGACACGATGGGTTCCGGGTTTCGGGTTCGGGCTTATTCGCGCGCGGGCGAAGATTGGCCCGGCAGATGTGCCGTCGCGCCGGTGCCGCGTGCATAACTCCTGCCATTTGCCGGGCGGGTGATCTGCGAGGCCGTGTTTTCGCGGCAGTCGCAGCAGCCGCGGAGTGTTCTGCAGGAGTTATGCAGCAGACGTCCAGTCGACGCCGTCTCAGTGTCAGCTGTTGTGTGCCGCCGGACCTCAGGTTAGTCATGCACATGGCTCAGTCATGCTCGGGGTTCGGGCTTACCCGGGGTTCGGGCTTACCCGGGCGCGGACCCAGGTCGGCCCGGCATGTTTGTCGTCGCGCGGGTTCTGTGTGCATAACTCCTGCAAGTTGCCCGGCGTGTGGGCTTCCGCCCCCGTGTTTCCGGGGCTGGCTAACCGGCCGAGAGGATTCTGCAGGAGTTATGCAATCGAGGGCAGGCCGGGAGCAGCCGGGAGCAGCCAGGAACAGCCGGGAGCAGCCAGGAGCAGGCCAGGGGCAGGCCGGGAACGGCCAGGAACAGCCAGGAGTAGTAGCCAACGGCGAGAGCAACCGCGAGGAACGGGCCAGCGGGGTTGGGCGCCGCTCGCGGCACCCAACCCTGCCTCAGCTACACGTAGCTCGGCTTGATCTGACCGACGGGGCGGCCGCCACCCTGGACGGCGAGGTGCAGGTCTGGCACCAGCGCATCGACGTCCTCGCGGGCAAGCGCGTCGGCATCCGCCAACAGGCTGAGCGCCACGATCGTCGCTGCCCTCAGGTTGCCGTCGAGCACCTTCAGTGCAACCGTCGTGCCGTCCGGTGCCGTCGCGACGGTGATGCCCTCAGCGCCGTACTTAATGAAGATGCCGAGGCGGTCGATGACCACGGTGTCGGGTTGGCCGGGGCCGGCGATGATCCAGCCGTTGTCGCGCACGGCTTCAGCGAGGAAGCCGGCCTCGCGGTAGATGGCGAATGGCGAGTTCGAGCGGCTCGTGGCGATGCGAGCGATGCCGCGTGCCAGCGCAGTGAGCGAGATCGCGTGCACGGGCGCGCCGCAGCCGTCGATGCCGGACGCCGCGGGGCGTTCGCCCGTGAAGCGCTCGATGACGTCGAGAATCCGCTTCTGCAACGGATGCTCAGGGTGCAGATACCCGTCGATCGACCAGTTGTTCTGCACGCACGCCACAAGCATCGCAGCGTGCTTCCCGGAACAGTTCATGTAGAGCGGGTCTGGACCGAGGCCCTGGCGAACGAGGACGTCCCTGGTCGCCCGGTCATCCGGCCAGGAAGAGGGGCACTCGAGCGCTGCGGACGAGAGGCCGGCGCGGGTGAGGAGCCCGTTGGCCAGTTCGGCGTGCTTGAACGTGCCGGTGTGGCTGGCCGTGGCAATGGCCGCGTCCTCGCCGCGCAGCGTCACGCCGCTCGACATGACGGCGATCGCCTGGAACGGCTTCAGCGCTGAGCGCGGGAAGATCGGGCTGGTGACGTCGCCGAGCGTGCGCAGCACGTCGCCTTCACCGGTCATGACGACGGCAGAACCGGCATGCCGGGACTCAACAAATCCGTTGCGTTCGACGACGGCCAACTCGACGGAGTCGGCGACGCTGAATGTGGCCGCCACGCTCTAGAGGGCCCGGATGGCATCACCGATGACGGACAGGGCGTCAGCGATGAGGTCATCGGTCAGAGCGAGGCTCGGCAGGAAGCGCAGCACGTTTCCGTAGGTGCCAGCGGTGAGAACCAGCACGCCGTGCTGCGCGGCATACGCCGAGATCGCGGTGACGGCAGCGGCGTTGGGTTCCTTCGTCGTGTCGCCCGTGCCAGGCTGGACCAGCTCGATGGCGACCATTGCGCCGTAGCCACGGATCTCGCCGATGATGTCTGTGCTGTTCTTCAGCTCTTCGAGACCCGCCTTGAGGCTCTTCTCGATGCGCTTGCCCTCTGCGAGCAGGTTGTTCTGCTCAATGGCTTCGAAGACGGCGATCGCGGCGGCGCAGGCCACCGGGTTTCCGCCGAAGGTGCCGCCAAGGCCACCGGGCTGCGAGGAGTCCATGATCTCCGCACGACCGGTGACGGCTGCCAGCGGAAGGCCGCCGGCAATGCCCTTTGCGGTGAGGACGAGGTCTGGCACCCAGCCGAAGTGCTCGCTGGCGTAGTACGCACCGGTGCGGGCCATGCCGCTCTGTATCTCGTCTGCGATCATGACGACGCCGTTTGCCGTGCACCATTCCTGCAGTGCGGGGAGGTAGCCGTCGGCCGGAACCATGAATCCGCCCTCACCCTGGATGGGCTCGACAACGAGGCAGGCGAGGTCGCTCGCCCCGACAGCCTTCTCGAGGTAGGCGATGGTGCGAGCTGCGGCATCCGCTCCACTCAAACCGTCGTGATACGGGTAGGAGCTCGGTGCGTGGTAAACATCGCCGGCGAGCGGGCCGTAGCCGGTTGCGTATGGGGCGGCCTTGTAGTTCATGGCCATGGTGAGGTTGGTGCGGCCGTGGTACGCGTGGTCGAGCACCGCGACGGCGCGGCGGCCGGTGTACTTGCGGGCGATCTTCACGCCGTTCTCCACGGCCTCTGCGCCGGAGTTGATGAGGACGGACTTCTTCTTGAAGTCACCGGGGGTGTGCTCGGCGAGCAGCTCTGCGACGCGCACGTACTCTTCGTAAGGCGTGATGGTGAACAGCGTGTGGATGAACTGGCCGACCTGGTTGACCGCGGCATCCACAACACTTGACTCTGTGTGACCGATCGTGGTCACGCCGATGCCGGCTCCCAGGTCGATGAACTGGTTGCCGTCGACGTCGCGGAGGATCGCGCCGTGCGCCTGCTCGATGTAGACGGGCAGCATGGAGCTCACGCCGTCTGACACCGTTGCCAGTCGTCGCTCCTGCAATTCGACAGAGCGCGGCCCAGGAATGGCGGTCACGATACGGCGTTCCTGCGTGACGGTCGTGGCAGCGGATGCCTGGGCAGCGGTGGTTGCGAGAGTTTCAGTCATGATGCTGCAAGTTTACCGACCAGAGGGGCGGGTTCAGACGGATATTCTTGGGGAGAACTGCGATTGGCACCGGTTCAACAGAAGGAGCCCAGATGGACATCGTTCACGACTACACCGTTCAGGTCGAATGGACGGGCAATCGGGGCACCGGAACCAGCACTTATCGGGCATACGGCCGCGAACATCTGGTCAGCGCGATCGGCAAGCACGACATCGAAGGCTCTGCCGATCCGGCATTCAGGGGTAACCCTGAGCGCTGGAACCCAGAAGAACTCCTGCTGGCGGCGCTCAGCCAGTGCCACATGCTGTCGTACCTGCACGCGGCGGCGCAACATGGCGTGACGGTGCTGTCATACACCGACGCCGCCACAGGGTCGATGGAGCAAACGAGAGATGGTGGCGGCCACTTCACGGCCGCCGTGCTCAAGCCGCGGGTGACCATCACGGATGCCGGCCAGATCGACCTGGCCCAATCGCTGCACGCGCAGGCCGCCGCGCAATGCTTTATCGCCTCGTCGGTGAACTTTCCGGTTGGCCACGAGCCGCTGACCGTGGCAGCCGACGCAGCGGACGGGGAGATTGCCGCGGTTCCAGCGGGCCAGGCTCCAGCGGGCCAGGCTCCGGCGGGCAGCGCGTGATGCCCGCCCTGGTGAAGCTCGTCGTTCTTGACGGCACTGCGCTCCGTGCGCTGGCTGACGGTGATCTTGAGGGCGCTGGTGCGCTCACCGGATTGACCTTTCCCTCGTACTTCATCGGCGAGGCCTGGCTATGGCGATTGCACGCTGAGCGGATGCTGCAACACCCGGCATCCGTCGGCTGGCTTGCCCGCGCCGTTGTCCTGCAGTCGACGGGCGAAGTCGTCGGACACGCCGGCTTCCACTTTCATCCGGACGAGACCGGCATGGTGGAGATCGGCTACACCGTGCTTCCTGAACACCGTGGGAGGGGCATTGCAACGGCCGTTGTCGGAGAGTTGCTGAAATTCGCAGCCGACCGCAACGATGTACTGGTCGTGCGGGCCAGCATCAGCCCTGAGAATGTTGCATCGCTGGCCGTCATCGCAAACTGGGATTTCGTTCTCACCGGTGAGCAGATGGATGAAGAAGATGGGCTCGAATTCGTCTACGAGCGTCAACCCCCTCAGGCCTGACCTCTGGGGCATCGCTCCATCCCCTTGTTGCCCAGCGTCGAATCGCGGCTGTCCACTTGTCGTCGCGCGACAGCGGCGCCGCGTCGTCACCTGCCGTGCGCTGCCTGTGTTGCTCGATGGCGCGTTCCAGTTCTCGTTCCCTGCTCTCGACGAGAGACAGTGTGAACCAAGCGAGCGGATTCATGATTCCTCCATCGTCTTCGGCGCCGCCATGCGCATAACATAACCTCCATGACGGTTTTACCGGTTACTAAACGCCACGCTACCGTAACCCGTAAAGTGCGTACACTGGTTATGTGATGGATGGCAGCATTTCAACGAAAGTCGGCGCTCAGCAGTCGCCGGAAGACCTGCTCGTGGACTTTCTCAACACCGTCGACGTGGAGTCGAGTACGGATGCGCTGTCCAGCGAGGCTGCGCTCGCCGAGTGGGCAGGGGCGCGGGAGCTCGAACCGGGCGACTTCGCGGAGACCGTTGCCGTGCGTGACGCGCTGCGCCAGTTGGTCGCCGGGGAGAAGCCGATCCTGCCGAAGGTGTCCCTTGAGCCCTCGTGCGATGGAGGCGGCCTGTCATTGACGTCGGCCACCGTTGCCGAGGCGGCGCTTTCCGCTGCCGTGAGGCTCAGCATCCTGGGCACGATGCCGCGCGTGAAGCTGTGCCAGGCCGATACCTGCCAGGAGGCGTATTTCGATCGCTCCCGAAACGGATCACGGGCGTGGTGCAGCATGGAAATCTGCGGCAACCGGCAGAAGGCGCGGAGCTATCGGAGCAAGGCGCACCCTGACGTGGAGTCCTGAGGCGCGATTCGCGCGTGCGCTGAGGCGCTGAGGTGCTGAGGCGCTGAGGTGCTGAGGCGCTGAGGTGCTGAGGTGCTGAGGTGCTGACGGGCTGACGTGCTGACGTGCTGCGGTACTCCAGGGCTGTCGCGCTGTCGCGTTAAAGCACCGTGAGGCGCCACATTCAGATGTGGCGCCTCACGGTTTTGTTCGACCACAGCGTAGCCGAACGAGAGAGCAAGTCGACCTAGACGGCGGCAGCCGACAAGGCGGTGAGTGCTTCCTCGATGACAGTCGCAGCGTCGTCGATGAGCTCGTCAGAGATCACGACTGACGGCATGATGCGCAGCACGGAGTCCCAGCTGCCGGCGTCGAGCACGATGACACCGTTGGTTGTCGCGTGCTTGAGGATTGCGGTGAGCGCCTCAGGATTCTGCTTCTTCGTGCCGGGGTGCACGAGCTCGACGCCGAACATGGCGCCCTTGCCGCGGACCTCGCCGACGATCGGGAAGCGCTCTGCCCAGTCGCCGATACGAGCCCAGAGTGCCTTCTCGACGCGCTGCGCCTCGGCAATCAGTCCTTCACGCTCAATGATGTCGAAGACCTCGAGTGCGGCAGCGGTCGAAACCGGGTTGCCACCGAAGGTGCCGCCGATGCCACCGGGCTGGACGGCATCCATGATCTCGGCGCGACCGGTGACAGCAGCGAGCGGGAAGCCGCCTGCGATGCCCTTGGCCGTCGTGATGAGGTCTGGCACAACACCGTGGTGCTCGATCGAGTACCACGCGCCGGTGCGCGCAATGCCGGCCTGGATCTCATCGGCAACGAAGACGATGCCGTTCTCGGTGCAGAACTCGGAGAGGCGCTTGAAGTACCCGGGTGCAGGAATGATGACGCCACCGTCGCCCTGGATCGGCTCGACGAAGAACGCCGCGATCTCAGAGGCACCGATGTGGGTGTTGATGTAGTCGATGGTCTTCTCGGCTGCCTCTTCGCCGGACAGGCCGTCGCGGTATGGGTAGCTGATCGGAACGCTGTAGAGCTCTGCGGGTACTGGACCCATACCTGCGCGCTCTGGCCAGGGGCGGTACGTCATGCCCATGGTCAGGTTGGTGCGGCCGTGGAATGCGTGGTCGAGGCTCACGATGGCGCGGCGACCCGTGTACTTGCGCGCGATCTTGACCGCGTTCTCAACGGCCTCTGCGCCGGAGTTGACGAGGATGGAGTGCTTCTCGAAGTCACCTGGGGTGATCTCGGCGAGCTTCTCTGCGACGCGCACGTAGTTCTCGTACGGCGTGACCGTGAACAGGGTGTGCGTGAGCTTGCCGGCCTGGACAGCAGCGGCTGCCGCGACGTCGGGGTGAGCGTGCCCGATCGTGGTCACGCCGATGCCGCAGCCGAGGTCGATGAGCTGGTTGCCGTCGACGTCGACGAGTACTGCTCCCGCGCCGTGGTCCATGTAGATGTTGGCCAGGGTGCCTGCGCCCTTGGAGACGGACTTCACCCGGCGCTTCTGGAGTTCGACCGACTTCGGGCCGGGGAGTTCGGTGACGAGTTTGCGCTGCTGGGGTACTGAGAACGTGCGAGTCATAACATCAAGAGTACGTCGCCCACGTTTCCTGAACATGACAGTCAGGTGTGTGCGGCGTGTGCACAGCGACCCGCCGTTGGTTGAGGAGAACGCGACGGAGGAGCATTCGTCTCGAAACCCAGCGAGCCATCCTTGAGCTGAGCTGAGCTGAGCTGTAGGTGCCTGGACGATCGCCTGCCCAGCGATCAGAACTAGATGCGCTCGCGCGGGAAGACCTTGTCGGCGATGCGGTGCAGCGTGCCAGACGGCGGCGACTCGTTGTAGACGCCGGCGAGTTCCTGCTCTGACAGCTCGTGGATACCGGCCATGATCTGGTCGGTCGCGAGGCGCCTGGCCTTGCCAGACTCCGCAGACCCATGAACGCTGACATCGATGGGCTCACCGAACTTGACCGAGATCCGACGGATGCGTGGGAACTTGGCCCCGACCGGCTGGATCTCCTGGGTGCCGATCAAGCCGACCGGAACGACGACAGCGCCGGTGGTCAGGGCGAGCCAGGCGACACCGGTCCGCCCCTTGTACAGACGACCGTCGAGGGATCGGGTGCCCTCTGGGTAGATCGCGAAGGCACTGTCCGATTCGAGAATGTGTCGACCGGCGTCGAGTGCATCCTGTGCGGCCTGTCCGGCTCCGCGTTCGACGCCGACGGCTCCGATGGAGGTGAAGAAGGTGCGTGACACCCAGCCCTTGAAGCCGGTGCCGGTGAAGTAGGTGTTTTTCGCCAGGAACTGCACCCGGCGCGGCGCGGTCAGCGGAATGACCAGGCTGTCGACGAACGACAGGTGATTGCTCGCGAGGATGACGCGGCCGGTCTTCGGGATGTTCTCCCTGCCCGTGATACGAGGTCGGAAGACGAGCCTGGCAACGGGTGCCATGATGCCGTAGCCGAGGAAGTACACGAAACCCGGTCGCTTGGCCTTGAGGGGTTTGGGGGCGTCTTCGCTCTCATTTGTCACAGAACGACACTACCCCGGCTTATATGCGTGTCAGAGAATGGACGCGCAGGAAAGCGAAGGAGCAGGATAAGCATATGCAGTCGCCACGAGTAGGGGCATCGGTTGGAGCAGTCGCGGGGGTATCCGTCGCGATCTACCGCCAGGCCGCCGACCCTGCAGACCCCGCCGACCCCGTTGCGAGCGGGGGCAGCGCTGGCAACGCGGCGATAGCGGATGCCGTCGCGGCGTTCTCCGGCACCTCGGCCATCGACGTGGTGATTGCCAGGCACTGCCGCCGCTGCGGTGCCGACGATCATGGCAAGCCACGTATCCTTGCTCCGGTGTTCATTGATGGGTCAGAGATCCAGGTGAGCCTCAGCCGAGCTGGGGGACAGGTGGTCGTCGCTGTGACGGCGGGGAGTCCGATCGGCTTCGACCTCGAGGACCCCATGGCGCTCGCGGCAGCGATTGCTGCAGCTCCCGTCGATGAGGTGCTGCTGCATCCCGACGAGCGGCGCGCGCTCGCGACGCTGCCGGAGTCCCTGCGCGCTCACCGTCGCACGCTGCTCTGGACCGCAAAGGAAGCCGTGCTGAAGGCCACCGGATGGGGACTGGCGATCGAACTGGCCACCCTGTCGCTCACCGTTCTCGCTGACGACGAGCTGATTCTCGACGCCTGGCCGGCAGAGCTCGGTCTCGACGATGCACCCACCATCGTGGTTGTCGACCTGCCCGCAACGGATGCCGACAGTCGCCTACTCGGCGCTGTCGCCGTGCTTGGAGCTATCCGCTGATTGAGGAGCGCCCGAGGAACGAGGCCGCGTCTCGAAATCATCGCGAGCAGGTCTCGAGTGGTCGGCCGTGAACGGGTTCGTCGACCGCCGGGAAGCCGGGAAGCCGGGAAGCCGGGATCAGTCGCGATACCCCCGCGGAAGCTTCGGCAGTGCAGTGTCGAACAACCAGAGGCCGAGCAGCGCGCTGACGGAGCGATCCGTGTATCCGCTGGCATGTGTCACGAACTCCGCCGTCGTCACTGAACCGAACCGCTTGAGCGCTGTCCACTCGCGCAGCATCGTGAAGAACAGCTCACTGCCGATCGTGAGCCGTAGAGCGTGCAGGGCAAGCGCACCGCGCTTGTACACCCGGTCGTCGAACATCAGGTCGGGGCCGGGGTCGCCGATCAGGATGTCCTGCGGCAGCGCGCTGAGCTTTGCCCAGTACGACTCGGCGAGGCGTTGGGCGGTTGGCCCGCCCGACTCCTCAGACCACAGCCACTCCGCGTAGCAGGCGAAGCCCTCGTGCAGCCAGATGTGCTGCCACGATGACACGGTGAGGCTGTTGCCGAACCACGAGTGGGCGAGTTCGTGCGCGATGAGTCGGCTGGAGCCGTGCGCACCGTCGACATGGTTGCGGCCGAAGACCGACAGGCCGTGGGCCTCAAGCGGAATCTCCAGCTCGTCATCCGTCACGACAACGGTGTATTCCGGGAATGGATATGGTCCGAACATCCGCTCAAAGGATTCGATCATGGCGGGCTGTCGTGCGAAGTCGGTTGCAACGTCTGCAGCGAGGTCGACCGGGATATATGCCCGCTGCGGGATGTCTGCTGCGGCAATGGGATGCAGGGCGTAGTGCCCGATCTGCACGGTGGCCAGGTACGTGGCCACCGGTTCGGCGGTGTCGAAAACCCACACGGTCTTGCTCGCCTTGATCGTGCGGGAGACCAGTGTTCCGCACGCCACGACGCGGTACGGCGAGTCCGTGGTGATGGTGAGGGTGACCGTCGCCTTGTTGCTCGGGTGGTCGTTGCACGGAAACCAGGTGGGCGCGCCGCACGGTTCGCCGGCAACCAGCACGCCGTCGGTGAGTTCCTCCCAGCCGACATCACCCCAGAGGCTGCGCCGTGGTGCCGGTGAACCGCCGTAACGCACGGTGATGGTGAAGCGCTCGCCGACTTCGAGTGGGCGTGCGGGAGTGATGGTGAGCTTGTGGGCGCTTTGCGTGAAGCGAGGCGCTCGCACGCCATTGACGCGCACCTTCTGGGCAGAGAGCCCGGAGAAATCAAGGCTGAACCTGCCCAGCGGATGCGTGGCCACCGCCGTGATGATCGCCGTTCCTGCCAGCCGATTGCCGGCGACGCGATAGTCGAGCTCCACGGCATAGTGCGTGACGAGATAGCCGCCATTGCCGCTGCCCGGCAGGTACGGGTCGCCGAAGCTTGCCGCGCCATGGGTCTTTTCCTCGTCGGCAGCTGTCACCTCGCCAGAGTAATTGATCATGCGGCGTAATCGATCATCCGAGGTGACCCAGGCGACCCATCATGCGACCCGTCAGGTGTCCCATCACGCAGGGCGACCCATCGTCCGGCTCTGCTGCAGGTCATGAGGATCGCCCCGCGTTCCAGGGCGCAATCGGATTACCAGCCCAGCGACTTGAGTCAGGCACGAATTCGCCGCGCATGACGAGGGAGGCAGGGCCGACAGTTGCGTGGGAACCGATGGCGGCCGCGGGCAGGATCACGCTGTGCGGGCCAAGCGTTGCACCGTCGGCGAGCACGACGGTGTCGAGCGACATCACCCGGTCGTGGAAGAGGTGGGTTTGCACGACGCAGCCCCTGTTGACCGTCGCACCGTCGCCGAGGCTCACCAGGTCGGCCTCAGGCAACCAGTACGACTCGCACCAGGTGCCCCGGCCGAGCCGCGCGCCGAGGGAGCGCAGCCACCAGGCCAGTGCGGGTGTTCCCGTCGCCGCGACAGCGAACCACGGGGCGGCCACCAGTTCCACAAAGCAGTCAGACACTTCGTTGCGCCAGACGAACGACGACCACAGCGGATGCGCCTCCACCCTGATTCGCCCCACCAGAATCCACTTCATCACTGTCGTGACGCCCGCCGCCACAGCTCCGGCAACCAGCATCGCCACGCCGGACAACAGGATCGTCACGGGTGTGCCCCAGGCCGCGATCATCCATTCGAGTCCAACGATGATGCCGAGCGCGATGGCGGCAGAGACCACGACGGGCACGAACCGGCAGCACTCCCAGAGCAGCCGTGCGATGCGCAGCGCGGTCGACGGCTGGAAGGTGCGGGTCTCATCGAACTCGGCCACCGCGCGCCGGAGACGCACCGGCGGATTCCCGAGCCACGACGACCCTGATTTCGCTTTCCGTGGGGTTGCAGAGAGCACGGCGACGAGTCCGTTCTTCGGCACAGTGCGTCCTGGGCCGGTCATCCCCGAATTGCCGAGGAAGGCGCGTCGGCCGACCTTTGCCCTGTCGATGCGCATCCAGCCGTGCCCGAGTTCGTAGGAGGCCACCATGGTGTCGTCGGCGAGGAACGCCAGGTCGCCGATGGTGGTGAGCGAGGGAATCAGCAACACGGTTGAGGCTTCGACGTCCTTACCGACGCTGGCACCGAGCATCCGCAGCCATACAGGGGTGAACAGGCTCGCGTATAAGGGGAACAAGATGGTGCGGGCGGAATCCAGCAGGCGCTCCGTTGCCCACACCTGGAAGCCGATGCGACTGCGCACCGGGTATGTGCCGGGCACCAGGCCGATGCTGAGCACCCTGACGGCGACGACGGTGAGTCCCGCGTAGACGACGCCGCCGGCCGCCGTGGCGACGGGCAGCCAGAGCAGCGCGCGAAGTGCGGCCCCTCCAAGCTCGGTTGTACCGGTGATGCCCGCTCCGATGATCAGGAGTGCAACGGCAATGGCGAGTACCGGCAGGGTCGAGAGCGCCACGGAGCCGGCGCCGTAGGCGACGAGCCAGCGGGTACCGATCGGCGGCCGCTCGTCTGGCCAGTCGTTCCGTGACTTGCCGATACGTTCGGCGGGGGAGCCGGCCCAAAGCTGGCCGGCGGGCACCTGGCCGTGAACGGCGGAGCCGGCCGCAATCTCTGCACCCCTGCCGATACGGGTGCCCGGCAGCAGCGTGCTGCGGGAGCCGATCGTGGCATCCGCTCCAATCTGCACGGCACCGAGCCGCAGGATGTCGCCGTCCAGCCAGTAGCCGGCCAGGTCGACCTCTGGCTCGATGGACGCGCCAGCCCCAATCTTGAGCATTCCGGTGACCGGAGGCAGTGAATGCAGGTCGACGCCTGGCCCGATCCTGGCGCCGAGGGCCCTGGCGTAGTAGCTGATCCAGGGCGCTCCGGCCAGGTTCGCGGCGCCGACCAGATGCGCCACCTGTTCGGCGAGCCACAGTCGCAGGTGCACGGCGCCGCCACGCGGATAGTCGCCGGGTTTCACGCCGGTGAGCAGCGCCCTGGCGGCAACGACCGAGATGGTCATGCGACCGGCTGGGGTGACGAAGAGGATGAACCCGGCCAGGATCCACCACCAGGACGTGGAGTCGGCCCAGTGGGCGATCCCGGTCAGGGCGAGCAGGTTGTTCACGATGGCGAGATAGACGATCCAGCGGAGACCGACGATCACGTGCAGGGGAATCCCGAGCACGGTCTGTATCACTTGCGTTTTCAGCGGGGTCGGCGTGACGGTACGGCGTTCCTGTGCCTCTCGCGGTATCCGGGAGTCCAGCTCGACGGCGAGGGCGCCGATGCGGGGATGGTCGTAGATGTCAGAGACCGTGGTTTCGGGAAAACGGGTGCGGATGGCGGAGACCAGCTGTGCAGCAGACAACGACCCGCCGCCGTGTGCGAAGAAGTCATCATCGGGTCCGGCTACCGGCGTGCCGAGGATGGCGCTCCACTGGCTGGCCAGCCAGGTCGCTGTCTCGCCGAGGCCGGCGAGGTTGGCCTCTGCATCACCGACCATTGGCAGCGGCCAGGGGAGTGCTGCACGGTCAACTTTGCCCGACGTGCGGGTGGGCAGTGAGTCGACGATGGCGAGCAGCGGGACCAGGGCAGCGGGGAGTTCATCGCGGAGTCGCCGGGTGGCGGCATCCGTGTCGAAAGGCGCCGCTGGGTCGGTGGGCGCGAGGTAGCCGACGAGCACGTGGTTGCCGGCCGGCGTCGTCTGGACGACGGCTGCTGCGCCGCCGACTCCGGGAATGGCGGCCAGTGCGGCATCGATTTCGCCCAGTTCAATGCGTCGTCCGCCGAGCTTGACCTGGTCGTCTGCGCGGCCCTGGAAGAGAAGACCGGCTGGTTCGTAGCGCACGAGGTCGCCCGAGCGGTATGCCCTGTCCCAACCGAGGCTCGGAAAGGGAGCGAACTTCTCAGCGTCTTTGGCGGGGTCGAGGTAGCGGGCAAGGCCGACGCCGCCGATGATGAGTTCGCCGACGTCGCCTGCACCGACCGGTTGGCCGTCGGCGTCAACGACGGCGAGGTCCCAGCCGTCGAGGGGGAGTCCGATCCGGATCGGGGGAGTGCCGTTCAGCAGCGCGGCGCAGGAGACCACGGTCGCTTCCGTTGGCCCGTAGGTGTTCCAGACTTCACGGCCTTCGACGGCGAGGCGTTCGGCAAGCTCTGGCGGGCATGCTTCGCCGCCGAAGATAAGCAGGCGCACCAGCTCGAGCGATTCGACGGGCCACAGGCCAGCGAGCGTCGGCACCGTTGAGACGATGGTGATGCCGTGGGTGATGAGCCAGGGACCAAGGTCGACGCCGGAGCGCACGAGCGACCGGGGTGCTGGCACCAGGCATGCGCCGTTCCGCCAGGCGAGCCACATCTCTTCGCAGGACGCGTCGAAGGCAACCGACAAGCCGGCGAGCACGCGGTCACCGGGTCCGATGGGGTCGTGCTGCAGGAAGAGCCTGGCTTCGGCGTCGACGAATGCCGCGGCGGAGCGGTGCGAGACGGCGACGCCCTTGGGGACGCCCGTCGAGCCAGAGGTGAAGATCACCCAGGCGTCGTCGTCTGGGGTGGGGTCGGTGATGCGGGGGAGCGTGCCTGTTGGCGTTGGCGTTGGACTTGGTGCTGGTGGCTGCACCGTAGCCGTAGCCGTAGCCGTAGCCGTAGCCGTAGCCGTAGCGGTATCTGTATCCGAGGCCGCCGCAGCCGGAATGCTGCCCTGCCCGCGCGGGACGAACGAGCCATCGGCGCCGACAACGCCGACGACATCCGCTTCGCCGAAGACGAGCTCTGCGCGTTCGTCTGGATCATCGGCGTCGACGGGCACATAGCTGGCGCCGGCGGCGATGGCGGCCAGGATCGATACGTACAGGGTGCGTGAGCCAGACGGAATACGGATGCCGACGCGATCGCCGTTCGTGACACCGGCGGCGATCAGTGCGGCCGCTTGTGCCGTGACCAGCCGCATCAGCTGCCGGTAGCTCAACGAGCCGTCGGCGTCGATGAGAGCGGATGCCTGTGGATTGGCCTCCGCGCTCTCCCGAAGAATGTCGATCAGGGTGCGCGGTTCTGGCGCACGATCGCCCGCCAGCAACAGGCCGGTGGCGCGGTTGGGCACCTCCGCCAGATCAGTCACTGCCACTCCGGTCATGCTTTCCCCTGTCCTCCCCGTTTCCATGATTGCGCAATCCGGGCGCTCTGCACCGTTCATGTCGCAAATACGCTCCTGGCCTGCACACGCCGGCACAGCACTGGCGCAACACCGGCACGGTATTGGCACAGTATTGGCGCAACACCGGCGCTCGCCGAAGGCTAGGGGTGCTCGGTGTCCAACGGGTGAACGGGACAAGCGGCCCATCGCCGCAGCCGCAGCTGCTGCATCTGCGCCTGCCAGCGCTATCGCGTGCGCCGCTTGCCAGTTGCCGCGCTCGCCGCACGCCGCTCGCCACTCTCTCGCAAAAGGGGGCGCCAGAGCTGACCTCGCCAGCGCCGAAACGGAGGCGGGCTTAGCATGGGGAGGGTGCAGAGAGTAATAATCCTCGGATCAACCGGTTCTATTGGAACCCAGGCGCTCGACGTGATCAGGGCGAACCCCACCCGGTTCGACGTGGTCGGACTGGCGGCGGGCAGCAATCGTGCCCTGCTCGACGAGCAGGCAGCGGAGTTCCATGTCGACGACACCGCGCTTGGCGCCGTAGAAGCAGAACAGCTGGTGCGGGATGTCGATGCCGACGTCGTGCTGAACGGAATCACCGGTTCCATCGGGCTTGGCCCGACACTGGCCGCGCTGCAGGCAGGTCGTACGCTCGCGCTGGCGAACAAGGAATCTCTCATCGTGGGTGGCGACCTGGTGAAGTCAATCGCGGCTCCCGGCCAGATCGTGCCCGTCGATTCGGAGCACTCAGCCATCGCGCAGGCGCTGCGCTCAGGGACAGCGGATGAGGTGCGTCGGCTGGTGCTGACGGCATCCGGTGGACCATTCCGTGGCAGGACACGTGAGCAGCTGGCATCCGTCACGCCAGCCCAGGCCCTCGCCCACCCGACGTGGAATATGGGCATGGTTGTCACCACGAATTCGGCGACCCTGGTCAATAAGGGCCTGGAGATCATCGAGGCGCACCTCTTGTTCGATGTCGGCTATGACCGCATTGATGTCGTGGTGCACCCGCAGTCTGTCGTGCATTCCATGGTGGAGTTCATCGATGGGTCGACCATCGCCCAGGCGTCTCCGCCCGACATGCGTCTGCCCATTTCACTCGGACTGGACTGGCCGAACCGCGTAGGTGCTGTTGGCGCGCCCATCGACTGGACCGTTGCACAGTCCTGGACTTTTGAGCCACTCGACGATGCGGCATTCCCCGCAGTCGAACTGGCCAAGACCGTCGGTCGTGCCGGCGGCACGTATCCAGCGGTGTTCAATGCCGCCAATGAGCAGGCTGTCGCCGCATTCCACGATGGGCGTTTGCCGTTCCTCGGCATTGTTGACACCGTGCGGGCTGTCGTTGAATCACATGAGCAGGATGGTGCGCTGAGCCTGGAGTCGATGGCTGCTGCTGAAGAGTGGGCGCGGCGCACGGCAGACAAGGTGATCGGCAGCAGCAACTAGTCCGTCGGCTCGCGGTAACTCTCTGCGGTCGTCCGGAGCGACGCATCCCAGTCGGGAGCTTGCAAGCCCAGCTCTCTTTTCGTCTCCGTGGCATCAATGACAAACGGCACGACGAATTGATAGCTCGATGCCGAAATCTCTCGCATCATCGGACTGGCCATTCCCAGGGCACGCAGCATCCACTGTGGGTAACCCGAGACCTTTCCCCTGGTGCCGTACATGGCATTCAGCTGGGCGGCGATCTCGTTGCGACTGTACGCGGCGCTCGGCACATGCCAAATGCGCCCCCATTCACCCTGATAGTCGGCGGCGGCAATCAGCGTCGTCGCGATATCGGGCAAATAGCTCCAGCTATGGGTGACGGCTGGCGTACCGACCACACGGGCGGTCTTGGATGCCAGTACCGCCGTAAAGAAGGACTCGCCGAGGTGGGCGGTGCCTCCCGAACCGGGACCGAAGTAATCACTTGCCCGCACCTCAACGGCCTTGATCTCCCCGCGCCGGTGCGCCGCAAGTACCTGCTGCCAGCCCGCCTTGCGAATGAGCCCCTTCTTCTCCGTGGTGCGTTCCGGCGAATGCTCGGTCATCACACCCGTCGGCGAACCATAGGGATACAGGTTGCCCATCACGACCAGGTTCGCACCGCTGCTGGATGCCGCAGCAATGGCTGCAGAGAAGATCGGCGGCCAGTCGGTTTCCCAGTCGGTATACGGCGGGTTCGTGCAGAGGAAGATCGTGGCGGCACCGTCGGCTGCCCGGCTGAACGCCGATGGATCGCTTGCGTCGAGCGTGAGCGGAGTCGCACCGGCCGCACGTGAGCCCGAGCGGGTTGCGATGGTGACGTCATCGCCGCGTGCGGCGAGCCGCTCGGCGACAGGGCGTCCGATCAGACCGGCGCCAACGACGAGTTGATGTGCCATGACTGTCTCCTCAACTGGTTTGCTTGGAACTCTAGATGAAGACGGCACATTTGACTGCTGCTGGCCGCGTTCGCGTTGCATAAGGCGTTCACGTAGTACTCAGGTATGACAGCGCCGTCGCGAACGCCCTCCTTGCGGCGGATGCCAACGTGCGCTCAGATTTCTAGGCTTGACGCATGATTGAAATTCAGGGCTTGACCAAGACGTACGGCGCCAAGACCGCCGTCGACGATGTGACATTCACGATTGCGCCAGGACGGGTCACCGGTTTCCTGGGGCCGAACGGTGCGGGCAAGTCCACCACGATGCGCATGATCGTCGGTCTTGACCGTCCGAGTGCAGGCACCGCGTTGGTGAACGGCAAGCGTTACGCGGAACACGCTGCGCCCCTCCACGAAGTCGGGGCTTTGCTTGACGCGAAGGCCATCCACACCGGCCGCACCGCCTACAACCACCTGCGCGCCATGGCCGCGACTCATGGCATCAGCCAGCGCCGTGTCCACGAGGTCATCGCCATGACCGGCCTCGAATCCGTGGCCAAGAAGCGCGTCGGCGGTTTCTCGCTCGGAATGGGTCAGCGCCTCGGCCTCGCCGTCGCCCTCCTCGGTGACCCCTCAACGCTGATCTTTGATGAGCCAGTCAACGGCCTCGATCCAGAGGGTGTGCTGTGGGTGCGCCAGCTGTCACGGCAGCTTGCCGCAGAGGGTCGCACCGTCTTCTTGTCCTCCCACCTCATGAGCGAAATGGCGCAGACGGCCGACCACCTCATCGTGCTGGGCCGCGGCCGTGTTGTCGCTGATGCGCCCGTCGCTGAGATCCTGGCTGCCGCGACCGGAACATCCGTTACCGTGCGTACGCCGAGGGCCGGCGATCTCGCGAGGTTGATCGCCAGCGCGGATGTCACCGTCACCAGCACGCAGGCCGACCTCCTCAACATCACCGGCCTGGCTGCAGCGCAGATCGGCGAGGCTGCTGCTCAGGCCGGTATCGCGCTGCACGAACTCACCCCTGTCACCGCCTCGCTCGAAGAGGCATACCTGTCGTTGACTGAAGACGACGTCGAGTACAAAACGGAGCTTGCACGATGACCGCCACATTGACCCCCCGTACCGCCTTCACGCCCGCCCGCCCGGAGAAGACCGGCGTCACTTTTGGCCGGGTTCTCCGCTCTGAGTTGATCAAGCTCACGACGCTGCGCTCAACCGTGTGGTCGTTTGCGATAGTCGTGCTGATGTCTGTCGGGCTGGCTTTCCTGATGTCGATCAGCCTGAGCGCAGAGTACGTCCAGGATCTTCCAGCTGAGGTGCAGACAAGCATGCTGGTGCAGGCAGCGACATTCGGCACCTTCTTCGGCCAGCTGGTGATCGCGGTGCTCGGCGTACTCGTCATCAGCGGCGAATACATGACCGGCATGATCAAGTCGACGCTCACGGCAGTTCCGCGCCGCTTGCCGGCCCTGTTCGCCAAAGCGGTTGTGCTGTTCGTCTCGTCGTTCGTTATTGGGCTGGTGAGCTCCGTCGGTGCATACGCCATTGCAGCGCCGATCCTGGCGACCAAGGGTATCGAGGCCAGCCTCGCCAACCCAGACGTCTACACGCCGATCCTGGCGTCTGCGCTCTACCTGGCTGTTGTGTCGCTGTTCGCTCTGGGGCTCGGCACAATCGTGCGCAGTAGCGCCGGCGGAATCGCGACGGCTGTCGGCCTGATCCTGATTCTGCCGCTGACCTTCGCGATAGCCGGACTTCAGTGGATGGCGGATGCTGGTCCCTACCTCATGATGAATGCCGGCATGTCATCCTTTGGCCAGTCTGCCTTCACCGGCGAGAGCCCCCTCGACACCTGGCAGCAGATCGTGGTCACGCTCGTCTGGGCGTTCGTCGCACTGGCGGCCGGTGCTGTGCTGTTGAAGCGCAGGGACGCGTAGCGGCAGCTGCCACACCCACCCTCTCTCCCGCCGACAGCAGTGTCGGCGGGAGAGAGGTTTTCGCGTTGTGGCCAGCGGAGCCGTTCGGTGAACGGCCAGCAGCTTCCAAGCATTCTGCGGATACGCTGATGCTGTGGAATCCGTGCTGCTATTCATCCTGGGCGTTGCCATCATCGTCATTGGCCTCGCCGTATCCATCGGCCTGCACGAAATAGGGCACCTGGTTCCCGCAAAGCTGTTCGGGGTCAAGGTGACCCAGTACATGATCGGGTTCGGCCCGACGCTGTGGTCGAAGCGCAAGGGCGAGACCGAATATGGCGTCAAAGCCATTCCGCTTGGCGGCTACATTTCGATGATCGGGATGTTCCCGCCCAAGGATGGTGGCGAAGCGCGGAGCGCCAGCACCGGTTTCTTCAATACCCTCGTTCAAGAGGGTGGCGTCGACGGCGCAGAGACCAAGAAGGCTGGCGCCGTCAGCACCATGGTCGAAGAGGCCAGGCAGGCCAGCGCCGAGACCATTGGTGAAGGCGAAGAGCACCGCGCGTTCTACAAGCTTCCGGTGTGGAAGCGCGTTGTCGTCATGCTCGGCGGCCCGTTCATGAACCTGCTGATCGCCATCGTGCTGTACGCGGTGCTGCTCATGGGCTTCGGTACCGCCCAGTCGTCCACCACCGTCGGCAGTGTCTCTGCCTGTGTGATTCCCGCCGCCAGTTCAACGCAGACCTGCGATTCCTCTGCGGAGGCCGCACCGGGCGCAGCTGCCGGCATCCAGCCGGGCGATCGTCTGGTGAGCATCAACGGTACCGAGATCACCAGCTGGGAACAGTCAACGGAGATCATCCGCAACTCTCCAGGCCAGGAGCTCAGCGTCGTCGTTGAGCGCGACGGCAATGATGTGACACTCGCGCTCACCCCGAAGCTCACCGAACGCTATGTGACGGATGCCACAGGCAACGTCGTCAAGAATGAATCCGGCGAATCTGAGACCCAGGAAGTCGGCTTCGTGGGCATCGGTGCGGCAGCCGAAATGGTGCGGCAGCCGGTCACCGCGGTTCTGCCCGCTGTCGGCGAGAACGTCGGCGGCGTTGTGCACATGATCCTCAACCTGCCTGAGCGCCTTGTCGATGTCGCCAACGCAGCATTCGGCCCTGGCGAGCGTGACCCGAATGGTCCCATCAGCGTGGTTGGCGTCGGCCGGGTGGCTGGCGAAATCGCAAGCATCGACACCATTCCGGTCGCCGACAAGGCCGCGACCATGATCGGACTGCTCGCCTCGCTGAACATCGCTTTGTTCGTGTTCAACCTGGTGCCGCTGATGCCGCTTGACGGTGGACACGTGGCCGGAGCGCTGTGGGAAGGCATCCGTCGCACGTTCGCGAAGCTGTTCAAGCGCAAGGATCCGGGGCCGGTCGACACCGCCAAGCTGATGCCGCTGACGTTTGCGGTCGTCATCATCCTCGGTGGTATGAGCTTGCTGCTCATCTACGCAGACATCGTGAAGCCGATTAACCTGTTCGGCTAGTTCGCACCGACAGCGCCTCGACTACTCCGCGATTACTCCTCCGCCACTACTCCACGGGGAGTAATCTGGCCGGTCTCTGGCCGGATGATGCGCTCCGGACAGGCTTCGCTCACCATGCGGACGTAGCATCGGGGTATGCCTCAATCCCGGCCTCCGGATTTCAGCTGGCACCAGCGTGCCGCTGAGCGGCGCGGTGCCAGCGGCTACGGTGCGAGCGGTGCTGGCAGCGTGGGAGGTGCGCCTGGTGCGGGCTGGCAGGGTGGACCAGCCAACGGTTGGTCGTCTGGCCCGTGGTTGTCGCCGGGGTTCCGGCTCTGGATTCCTGTGGTGCTCTCGTTCCTGGTGCAGGTGCCGGCTGCGATTTTCTTTGCAGCTCGATTCCCCGATCGCTCCGGCGGAGCACTGGCGATTGCCCTTGCACTCATCGGTCCGCTGGCGTTGATCGGTGCGCGCAGGTTCCCCGGTCCCGTCGTCGTCGTGACGGCGCTGGCGGCTGCAGCGCTACTGCTGGTTCGACCGGATATTGGAACGCCATATCTTGCGCTTGGCTTCGCAATTGCGCTCGGGATCGTGCGGGGTGCACGCATCTGGGTGTACGCAAGCGTTGCCGCGGTGTGGGTGGCCACCATCGTGCTGGCCAGTGTGTTCGGTCTCGAGTTCGCGCCTGTTCGCGTTGCCGTGCTGACACTAGCCCTGGCCTTCGCCATGGGAATCGGCGAGATGGCGCGCGCTCGGCGCGAACGCTTCCGCGAGTTTCGACGCCTGGCCGATGACAGGCGGATGTCGGCTGAGCAGCGTGAACGTGTGCGCATTGCCCGAGAGCTGCATGATGTGCTTGCTCATTCGCTGTCGCAGATCAATGTGCAAGCGGGGGTCGGTTTGCATCTGATCGATAGCCAGCCTGAGAAGGCGGCCGAGGCGCTGGCCAATATCAAGGACTCGAGCAAGAACGCACTCGATGAGGTGCGTTCGGTGTTGGGGATCCTGCGCTCTGATGGCGCAGACGGCGCAGCGGGCGCTGAGGGAGCCACGAGTGGCGGCACCGGAAGCAGCGGCGCCGGCGGCAACAGCGATGGCGGCAAAGGCAGTGCCGCGGGTGGCTTATCGAGCGCTGCCGATAGGCACATTGGTGGCGCCGACGATCGTGCTGGCGGCCAGATGCGGCCGAATGCTCCGCTGACTCCTGAGCCTGACTTCGCTGCGTTGCCTGCCTTGATCGATTCCTTCAGGGCCCAGGGGATGACCGTCACCTATGTGACGGCGCTCGAGGCCGAATCAGCGGCATCCGCTGCCACCCAGCTGGCCATCTATCGCATCTGCCAGGAGGCGCTCACGAACGTTCTGCGGCATTCAAACGGCTCTGGGGCATCCGTTTATCTGGGCTTTGATCGTGGCGAATACCTGCTCACGGTGACGGATGACGGCACAGCGGATGCCGCCAGTGATGCCATCGTGCACGGCGGCGGTCTGCTCGGAATGCGTGAGCGCGCTGAGCTTCTGGGCGGCAGTTTGCAGGTCGGCTTCGGTGATCGCGATGGATTTCACATCACGGCTCGGTTGCCGCAACGTCCTGAACCGCGGGCTCGAAGCTGGGCAGTTCAGTGATTCGGGTCGTGATTGCCGATGACCAGCACTTGATCAGGGCTGGCTTTCGGGCGTTGCTCGAATCGGAGCCTGATCTCGAGGTGGTGGGGGAGGCTGCGACGGGGCGACAGGCGGTGCGTGTTGTGGATGAGACGAAACCCGATGTTGTGCTCATGGATATTCGGATGCCGGACGGCGATGGTCTGTGGGCGACGGAGCAGATCGTTGCCAATCCGACCCTCGGTGCAACGCATGTGGTGGTGGTGACGACCTTTGAGCTCGATGAGTATGTCGCGCATGCGATTCGTGCGGGAGCAAGCGGGTTTCTGGTCAAGGACACCGAGCCGGCCGAGTTGATCAGGGCGGTGCGGGTGGTTGCCGCCGGTGATGGCCTGTTGTCGCCGAGTGTGACCAGGCGATTGCTGCAGCGGATGGCCGCTGCAGGTGCGTCTGGACGTAGAACTGTTGGCGGTCCGGCTGGCGGCTCTATGGGCAGCTCAACCGACATCTCTGGCGTCGGTGTCGCCGTTGCTCCTGCCGATACCTCAGCGATCGAGGTGCTGACAGAGCGGGAGCGGGAGGTGCTTGCGCTGGTCGGACATGGGCTGACGAATGCCGAGATCGGCGAGCGGTTGTTTCTCAGTCCGTTGACGGCGAAGACGCATGTGTCTCGGATCATGGGCAAGCTGGCGGCGCGTGATCGTGTGCAACTGGTGATCGTCGCGTATGAGACCGGCCTGGTCGGTCAGGTCGAATAGTCGAGCTGAGCCGAACCGAGTCGAGCGCATACTCCCAATGGAGTAGTGGAAGTGTCTCCCTGGGGCAGATTCGAAACGGTCGAGCAATGGCAATTCTGGAGTGACAGGGTTCATCGGCAGCGGATCTACCGCGGCGGTGGGCCAACCACAAGCGATTGGACACATCATGCTCACGAGTGCGGTCATTTTGGGCGTAGCAGCTCATCCAGGGTGGGGTTGGGGCGGCGGATTCGGCTGGTTCTTCCTGTTGATTCCGCTGTTCTGGATCTTGTTCTTTGTCATCATCTTTTCAATCTTTGGTCGTCGCTGGCGCCGGGGTTGGGTCGGTCCGGGGGGACCGGGCTATTACGGCGGTCCGCAGCATTGGGCTGAGGTCGCTGGGCCGGGTGCTGCGGCTCGATCTGCCGAGCGCACCCTCGCTGAACGGTTTGCGCAGGGAGATATCGGTGAAGTGGAGTATCGAGCCAGGCTCGAGGTGCTGAGGGCGAATCGTCCGGATGGACAAACGCCGGCGCAGTAGGTCATTTGAGTTCACTTTCGATCTCAAGCAAAGAGGCGTACGTTGCAATCGGGGATCAATTGATCGTGGGGGTCACGCGAGGCCCACACAGTTTGGAGGTTCATATGCCAGACAAGTCGCCTCACCGGCACCTGAATAAAAAGCAGGGCAAGACCATCAAGCAGAAGCGCGCCGATAAGCGTGCAAAGGGCACGATGATCGACGATTCCGATGCGGTAACGCATATCAAGAAGGAGTCGTAGTAGTCCTGTGCTCCGCAGTCCCCGTGAGCGGGGGCTGCGGAGTTTTCGCTGTCACCGGCGCTACATCGTCGATGATGCCAACCGATGCGCGACTCATTCTCATCACTTCGGATGAATTCGAGCGCGGATGAGGGTCAGACGGCGACACCGGACTCTAGGGTGACGTCATGAAGAACTTGCGGAAACTGCTCAGAGTGTGGGCCGCGCCATCCGTTGCCATCGTCTTTTTGGGGTTGTGGATCCTTGCGGAAGCTGGCAGAGCGACTGCTGGCGAGTATGTCGTTCTTGGGTTGCTGGCGGTCTCTGTTGCGGTCTCTGCCTGGATTCCCGTCGCGTCAGTGGCGATCCTGTTCGCGGTACCTGCCTTCCAGCTGTTCGGGTGGCTCGCCCCGCCAACGAGCACAAGTTGGCCGACGTATCTCGCCGCGGCCTTTGCCGCATTTTTCGTTGGGTGGTGTGCGCGCGGAGTCATTCGATACCTGGCCATCCCGGTTGGCGCCATGGCATCGACACTCGTTGCAGTGAACATGTTCTATCCGGGCGGTTCCATCGGTTGGATGTCGTGGACCGGGCAGCCGGACTTGTCGAAGCCGGCAGTGGCGGAGATGCTGACTCTGAGCCTGGGCGCATTCGGGCTCTACATTGCGGCGTGGGCGCTTGGTTACGCAGGGGCCGCGATTGCGCGTGCGTTGCGCGTCGGTGACGAGCTTCGTTCAGCGAATAGCCAAATCGAGGAGACCAGCTTTGAGTTGCGGCTGGCGCAGGATCGCGCGCGTATCTCTCGTGATGTGCATGATGCGCTTGCTCATTCGCTGGCCGTCATCGTGTCGCAGGCACAGGGCGCGCTTGCGTTGCAATCCGTTCGTCCAGGGGTGGCAGCGGAGTCGTTGGGCAACATCGCAACTGTGGGACGCACTGCTCTAGTGGAGGTGCGAGAGCTGGTGGCGCGCATTCAGGATGATGCGGATTCCCTGACCCCTGCAGCATCCATTGCCGATCTGGAACCGCTCGTCGAGCACATGGGTGATCTCGGAATGGCGGCCACGATGCGCGTGATGGGGGAGCGCCGTGACCTGCAGCGCATGCATGAACTGGCCGTATTTCGAATTGTCCAGGAGTGTCTCACCAACGCGCTCAAACATTCGGGGACGGCGAGCAGGGTAGCCGTTGTCCTTGATTGGCGCGGTCCTGGGTTGGCGTTGCTCGTCACGTCGAGTGGAGACCTGCCGTTGGTCGACTCCACCAGCGTTGCGACACGTGGCGTAGGCGTTGAAGGGATGCGGGAGCGTGCGCGGTTGGCTGGCGGCTGGCTTACGGCCGAGTATTCGGAGGAGGACGGCACTTTCGTCGTCACTGCGTTCATTCCTGCCCATGACATCATGTCGATCGAGCAGCCGACCATCGAGGGTGAGCTGACGAATGTCTGAGCTCATTCGCGTCGCGGTGGTCGATGATCAGCCGCTCTTTTCGGCAGGCCTCGGCATGTTGATCGAGGCTCAAACCGATATGGAGTGCGTTGGCACCGCGCTTAATGGCGAAGAAGCGGTGCGACTCAATGATCGCGAGCAGCCTGATGTCATTCTCATGGACCTCAGAATGCCGGTGTTGAATGGCCTGGATGCCACCAAGCAGATTCTCGCAAGCGGTATCGCTGACGAGCGACCACGGGTGATCGTGTTGACAACGACCAGCAACGATGAAGCTGTCTATGGTGCATTGCGAGTTGGCGCGAGTGCCTTTCTGACGAAGGATGCTGACCCCGATACGGTGTTGGCTGCAATTCGGGATGCGCAGTCGGGGCAGCGACTTCCGGGTGGCGTCGAGGCGATGGGTGTCATCGAGCAATTCAGTCGATCGTCGGTGACGAGCCCACGTCAGGCTGTCCTCGATAAACTCACTCCGCGCGAACGGGAAGTGTTTCTCCTGGTGGCGCGCGGCTTGAGCAATGCGGAGATTGCCGATGCTGTCTATCTCAGTGCGGCGACGGTGAAGACACACGTTCGTGCGGTGTTCCAGAAGTTGGAGTTGCGCAGTCGTGTTCATGTTGTGGTGTTCGCGTACGAGAACAAGCTTGTCGTGGCCTAGTACCGAGTCGAGTCGAGTCGAGCCGCTGCCACTCCAACTCCCATTCCCGTTTCCGTTCCCGTTTCCGTTCCCGTTTCCGTTCCCGTTCTGGTTCCGGTTCCGGTCCCGGTTCCGGTTCACGATGGTGGGCGCTTGCTCGGCATCGGGATCGGAGACTGGCCCGGGTCGATAGCTCTGGGTGGAATCAGCCAGTAGTTGTTGCCGTCGCGGGTTATGTGCCAATGATTGTTGTGCAGGAGCAAATGGTGTCCGCGGCAGAGAAGTACTCCGTCTGCGATGTCGGTCTTGCCGTTGTCGGCACCCCAATGGTCGATGTGGTGTGCTTCAGTCCAGGAAGTGGGTCTGTCGCAACCAGGCCATCGGCAGCCTCCGTCGCGAGCAGCAAGCCCGATGCGCTGCCTCTCGGTGAAGAGGCGTTGGTTGCGCCCGACGTTCACGCATTGCCCGTCGTCATCGAACTTGATGCCTGTGTAGCCTGCGCACAGGAGTCGCTCGACGGTTTCCATCGAGACTGGGTCGGGATGGCCCTCGATCGTCCCGTGGCCAGCCCGCTCTGTGTCACTGCTGCCAGTGCCAGTGCCAGTGCCAGTGCCAGTGCCAGTGCCAGTGCCAGTGCCACTTCCTATGCCTGTGCGAGCACCACCACCACCACCATCATCATCATCACCACCGCCGCTCCCGTGGGACTGGTGTTCATGCAGTGCCTTCTCGGTGACAAGGATCCTGACGGTTGGACGGCGGCCGAAGAACACGGTGTTCGGATCGGCTTCAACAGCGATCTGAAGCAGAGCGAGAATGGTGTCGGCCGCGATCTGCTCGGTCGAACGCTCGTCGTTGCGGAGCTCTTGAGCGCGTTCGGCCAGTTCTTTGTCGACGAACCGGGGTCCGCCGCGTCGCGGTGAGGTGGCCTCGTCGATGATCGTTTCGACCAGGCGTCCATCTTCAGGGGAGAGCAGCGCGGAGACGCGATACATGCCGTCTGGCTGCTTCCAAATGCGGAAGCTGCGCGCGTCGCGTTGAGTTCTCTCACGGCGAGCGATGCCATCGGCGTCGAGCTCGTCGCGCAGGTGGCGAGCCCGGCGAAGCAGCTGGTCGGCGTTCAACGTGCCGGCCTCGTCCTGCAAGAACCGCGCTGCTGCGGCAAGCTTCTCTGCGGGAACCCCGGGGTCGATGTCGCCCAAGCCCTTTCGGATCGCATCCGCTGCGTCCACAGAGAGTGCGCCGGTGCGCACGGCTCCCGCAACGCTTGCCAGCCAGGGCAACTCCGCGAACGGTGAACCTGGATCCTGCTGTTGGAGCTCTTCGGCAGCCTCGGTCTGGTTCAGCAGTGTGCCGACGGCGACAAGTTTCGCGGCATCCGTTCGCGTGCCACCGGACGTCGCCTGGATCATCGCTTCGGGGGTGAGGAAACCATTGCGCTGCGCAAGGCCCGCATAGCCAAGATCGTGGCTCGAACGACGAGCGATCTCACCTGCCATCCAGGCGGCGTATCGGTCGACGTGTCGGCGGAGCGCCGTAATCTGATCCTGGCCCTGCATCAACCGGGTGTCGCTATGCGCGGCGAAGGATGCCGCACAGTCACCGAGCTGGGCGACCTCCGTTGCGACGTTCACCAGTTGCTCTGGGAGCTGCGCGATGGCCTGATCATGCGGGGGCGGTTGCTGCTGATACGGCAGCGGTGGGGCCTGCTGGCCCGGCCGCTCATCGACGAATGATTCCATACCTCCACACTAGAACTGAGGGAAACTTAGTTCTAGTGTCTTTCGGTAATCTGTGCAGAACTATCGAACAGGCGTTCTGTGGAGGAGGTGCCCTCGAACCCCGCTCCAGCCCGATGCCGAGAACAATCGGCCCCGAGAAGCCCCGAGAACAATCGGCCTCGAGAGCAACGGGCCCCCAGCGCAACCAGACCCCGCCGCCTACGCCGCGCGCACCTCGATCTCGCCCAGACCGGCATCCGCGCCGCCAAACACCAGGTGCCGGTTGGCCACCTTCTCGGTGAAGAACCTGTCGTGGCTGACAACCACAATCGCGCCGGGGAAGTGCAGCAGTGCTCGCTCCATCACCTGGGTGCTCGACATGTCGAGGTGGTTGGTCGGTTCATCGAGCAGCAGAACGGATGCGCCAGACAACAGGCACTGCGCCATCGCGACGCGTGCGCGCTGGCCTCCGGAGAGGTTGCCGATCTTCTGCTTGAGGTCTGCCTCTGAGAACTGGAACATCGCCAGGAACCTGTTCACCGATTTGCGCGTGGCGGTGAAGGCGAGGCTGCCCGGCAGCGCGTTCACGGCGTGGGTGACGGTGTCGTCAGGGTCGAGATCCGCGAGCATCTGGTTGTACGACACGACTCCGGAGCCGCTGGCCCAGCTGACCGTGCCGGCATCCGCTTTCTCTTCGCCGGTCAAGACCTTGAGCAGCGTCGACTTGCCGCTGCCGTTTGAGCCAAGCACCACGAAGCGGTTGCCGCGACGGATCTCAAATGTGAGGTCGTTGAACAGCGTCTTGGCGCCGTAGGACTTGCTGAGCGATTCGACGCGGCAGAGCACGTCCTTGATGTGCAGCCCGCCGTAGATCTCGGTGATGATCTGGTCGACGGGGCGTGGCGCACGCGACTTCTTGATCGTCGCCAGCTGGCTGCCGAGCTTGCGACTCGCCGCCTTTGTTGCCTCACGGCGATCGGCGATGCCCTCCGCTTCGAACGCCAGCAGCTCTGATTCGTGCACGAACTGCGCTTCAAGCGTCTTCAGCTTGAACTGCTTCTGCACCACGTATTCGCCGAAATTGCCCGGGTACTCATGCAGGTGGAAGTTCTCAACTTCGATGATGCGAGTGACAACGGCATCCAGGAATTTCCGGTCATGCGAGACGATGACTGCCGCGCCGCGGAAGTCGCGGAACCAGGCCTCAAGCCATTCGACGCCGGCGACATCGAGGAAGTTGGTGGGCTCGTCGAGCAGCAGCACGTCAGGGCGCTCCAGCAGGATCTTGGCGAGGGCCGCACGGTTGCGCCATCCGCCAGACAGCTCGTCGATAGCGCACACCCGGTGCGCCTCGTTGAAGCCGAGAGTGGTGAGCGCCGTGTCGATGCGGCGCGTGTAGTCCCAGCCGTCGAGGCGGTCCATGTCTTCGAACAGCTCGGCCTGGCGCATGATCAACCGGTCGAGTTCTGCGCCGCCAGACGGGTCGGCCGCAATCGCGACATCGATCGACGCCAGCTCGGCCTCGATCGCCTTGATGTCGACGAACAGCTCGTCGAGCACCTCGAGAATCGTTGCGGTGCCGTCGAGTTCGGAGAACTGGGAGAAGTACCCGATCTTCGTACCGGATTCCACGGTGACCGTGCCGGAGTCTGGCATCACCTGCTCAAGGATCAGCTTCAGGATCGTCGACTTGCCAGACCCGTTCTTGCCAATCATGCCAACTCGGTCGCCAGGCTCGAGCCGGAAAAAGGCTTCCCGCAAAATCTGTGTGTTCTCAAAACGGATGCTTACATCGTGCAGCCTGATCAGGCTCATTACTGCTGTCCTCTCGGGCGCAGGCTCTATGGTCTGCGGCCAGAGACGAGTCTACAAACCTCCGGTGCAGCGTGAGCTGGCAGTGATGACGATGTGGGGCTCGTCGGCCGGCATCCGCTCGGTGATCTTGTAGATCAGGAGGAGCGGACCGACCGCCGTGACGGTGTGGTACCCGCTGCCCGGATTCATGGTGGATGACGTCGACCAGCGCTTGGCCTCGTAGCGGCTGGAGAGTTCGTTCAGCCAGGCCAGCCGATCGAACTCGGCGGTGACGGTGATGGTGCGGGTGAAGGCCGCCTGCATCCCGCCGCCGCCATCCGGGCACGGTTCGGTCGTGCGTTCCTCCGTTGAGTGTGCGTGTGCCTCGGCCGGAAGCGAGTTTTCCATGGCATCTAGTTCGACGCTCACCTCCGCGGAGACTCCGGCTTCCGTCGTTGGGCGATCCGTCCGGGTGTTCAGGCTGACAGCGACCATTGCGGCCAGCAAGATGCCTACTGATGCAGCCAGAATCACGGTCGGCCGCCGGATCCAGTTGCGAGCGACAGTGCTGGCTTTATGTATTTCCCCCATGCCGGAAGACTAGACGAGAAGGGGATGCAGCCCTACCGGTTGTTCTATTACAACTAGAACAATAGGATGGACTCATGTTAGTTCGAGTCGATCCGTTCTCAGAGGTTCCCCTCTTTGAGCAGCTGTCAACGAGCATCCGTGCAGCAGCCATTGATGGGTCGCTGCAGGCAGGCGAACGACTTCCGTCCGCGCGAGAACTCGCGCACTCTCTCGACGTCAATCTGCACACCGTGTTGCGGGCGTATCAAACGCTCCGCGACGAGGGACTGATTGAACTGCGCCCCGGCAGGGGAGCGACCGTCACGGAGCGAGTGGCCGACTATGCCGGCCTGACCACAGCGGTCAGCTCGGTTGTCGCAGAGGCCCGCGCCGTTGGGGTGTCACGTTCGGCACTCCTGGCCATCATCAGAGAGGCATACCAATGACCGCAGCATCCGTATCCACGACCAGGCGCTTCGTCGTGATCGGGGGAGTCGTGCCGGTCGTGATCGCTCTCGCGTCGTCGATCCTGATGATCACGTGGATTCCAGACCTCCCCAACCCTGTCGCAACCCACTGGAACGGCTCCGGCCCCGACGGATTCGGTTCAGCGTGGGCTCTCGTTTTCATACCCCTCGGCATCACCGTCCTGTTCTGCGCGATCGCTCTCGGTTCCCTCTTGAGCGCGCGTTCCACCGGCCAGCCCGGCTTCAACCAGAAATTCGTTGTCGTGATGGGCGTGTGGCTCAGCGTTCTCCTGAGCGTCGGCGTCGCCGGTTCAGCCTGGATCCAGCGCGGGCTAGCGGATGCCGCTGACGCGGGCGATCCCGTCCTCTGGCTTCTCGCCGGCGCTGGCATCGGCCTCGTCGTCGCCGGCATCGCCTGGCTGCTGCTGCCCGCCGCCGATGACTCCCTCCCAGAGGGCGAAGAGCCGACAGCGATCCGGCTTGCTCCTGGTGAGCGCGTGGCCTGGTCACGCAGCGCGCGCATGGCCCCTGGTGTGCTCGTCTTGATCTCAGCGGTGATCCTGGTGGCATTGGTGTCGCTGATCGTCGCGGTTGTGACCTCAGGCGGCACTGCGCTCTTCGGAATGGCAACCCTCGTGCTCGTGCTGGTCCTCGCCGCGACGACTACGGTCTGGCGGGTGAGCGCCGACCGCCGCGGTCTTGTCGTGCGCAGCATGCTCGGTTGGCCTCGGGTGAAAATTCCCGTGTCAGAGATCCGCGACGTGCAGGTCGTCGACATCGTGCCGATGGCTGACTTCGGGGGATGGGGCTACCGTTTCGGTGCTCAAGGGCGAAGCGGAATCATCCTGCGGGGCGGCGAAGCCATCGAAGTGACGAAGGCGAACGGTAAGCGTTTCGTGGTCACCGTCGACGACGCGCGCACCGGCGCCGGTGTGCTGCTGGCCATTGCCGGCCAGCCGACGCCCTGAGGGCTCATACACAGCCCTGAATGAGCGGATGCCGCCCCGACGCCGTGTGCGAACGGAGCAGCTGGGCAGGGGCGCACCTCAGCCCGACGCCGGCCACCCGTGTCGCGTGAGTGCTTCCCTGGCCAGTGCGCGCGCAGAGTACGGCGTGCGCACGCCCCTGATGTCGCGGTAGTCCTGGTGCCCAGGTCCTGCCCAGAGGATCGCGTCGTCGGCATCGGCGAGGTCGACCACGTAGTCGATGGCGGCCTCCGGTGGCGACACCTCCACGATCTGCTTGTGGGGGAAAGCCTCCCTGGCGGCATCCAGCAGCATTCGGCGGATGCTGGCCGGGTCTTCAAAGCGCGGGTGATGGTCGGTGATGACGACGATGTCGGAGTTGGCGGCGGCGACCCTGGCCATTTCGGGGCGTTTGTGCGGGTCGCGGTCGCCGTCGGCGCCGAACAGCATGATGACGCGGCCCTGGGTCACAGCCCTTACGGCCCGGAGCGTCTTCTCGAACGCGTCTGAGCTGTGGCCGAAGTCCACGTATACCCGCGGTCCTGTTGGCCCTGACACGCTCTCGGTGCGGCCGGGAATGTACACGTCGATTCCGTCTTGCAACGCAGCCGCGACCTGGGAGATGGGGTAGCCGGCCGTGACGATCATCGCAATCGCAAGCCCGGCATCCGCTACGAGATGGTCACCGAGCAGGGCGACCGATGTCTCAACGGCCTCCCCTGCCCTGTTCTGCACACGGAAGCGGGTTGCCTCCGGCAGCACCTCGAGAATCTCCAACTGCCAGTCGGGGTCGTTGCCGGCGTCGGCGGAGATCGACGTGACAGGGATCCCATGCCCAGACATCAGCCGGGCGCCCCACGGCGTCTCCAGGCTCGCAACACCGACGCGCGCTCGAGCCGGACTGAACAGCATCTCCTTGGCTTCGAAGTAGGTGTCCATCGTGCCGTAGTCGTCGAGGTGGTCGATCGAGAGGTTGGTGAAGCCAACGCAGTCAAAGAGGATGCCGTCGACGCGGGAGTGGGTGAGGCCCTGTGCGCTCACTTCGAGCACGGCAGCCTCCACGCGCTCTTCCGCCATCCGAGCCAGCAGCGCATGGACGTCGGTGGCCTCCGGTGTCGTCAGCTGGGAAACGAAGATCTCGTCGTTGATATGACGCTCGGCCGTGCTTGAGAGGCCAGTGACGATTCCCATCTGCCGCAGGGCAGCCTCAAGAACGTGAGTCGTCGTGGTCTTGCCGTTCGTTCCCGTGATGCCGAACAGGGTCGGGGCGTTCTCGTGTGTGCTGTAGAGGAATGCGCTGAGCTCGCCGAGCCGATCTCGCAGATTGTCGCTCACGATGTATGGCACGCCTGCTGCCAGCACCGCCATTTCGCCTGCCGCATCGGTGAGCACGGCGACCGCGCCGGCCTGCACCGCACGGTCGCTGAATTCGGCGCCATGGCCGTTCTTTCCTGGCAGGGCAACAAACAGGTCGCCGGGCTGCACGGTCCTGGTCGAGAGGGCGATGCCCGTCACTATCGTCGCAACGTCATCAGCCGCATGCCGAGACCCGACGTGTGCGGCGAGGTCGGCCAGCCGGATGCGCGGAGGCGTGCGGGGCCGAATGACAGGGGGGATGCTTTCGAGTGCCATGCCCGAACCCCCTGCCGATCAAACCCCTCCCGGTCTGCCCCGAACGATGTGGGAATTCTCACCCCGAGAGTGTCGGACAGTATCACCGCGCTCAGCAGTGCGACAAGGGGAGCGGGCGGCCGGCGCCGGAGTGGGCGCGGCGGAATGACAGGGCGGCTGAGCCGCGAAAGAGGCGTCAGTTCACACGGATGAGCGGGTAGGCCCACCCAGAAAGTGCGCCAATTCAAACAACGCCGATTCACACAACGCGGTGCGTCAGCGTGACAGCGAAGACAATGACGTGCGTCAGCGTGACAGCAGCAACGCGTCGCCCTGGCCGCCACCGCCGCAAAGCGCGACTGCAGCCTTGCCCGCCCCCCGCCTTGAGAGTTCGAGTGCTGCGTGCAGTGCCAGCCGCGCGCCAGAGGCACCGATGGGGTGGCCGATCGCAATTGCTCCGCCATGGATGTTGACTTGGTCGCTGTCGAGGCCGAGATCGATCGTCGACTGGTACGAGACTGCGGCGAAGGCCTCGTTGATCTCCACGAAATCGAGATCGCTCGTGGTCCAGCCCTGGCGCGTGAGAGCGTGTGAGATGGCGTGTGCCGGCTGGGAGTGCAGCGAATTGTCGGGTCCTGCGACATGACCGGATGCCTGGGCGACGGCCAGCCACGTGAGCCCGTGCGCTTCTGCCCACTCACGGTTTGCCAGTACCAGAGCACTCGCGCCGTCCGACAGTGGCGAGGAATTGCCCGCAGTGATGGTTCCATCCGTTGTGAATGCCGGGCGCAGCTTTCCGAGAGTGTCGACGGTGCTGTCGCCGCGCACCCCTTCATCGGCGCTGATAACAATCGGCTCACCGCGTCTCTGCGGCACGGACAATGGCGTGATCTCGTCGTCGAAAACACCGGCAGCGGATGCTCGTGCCGCGCGCTGGTGCGACACAGCGGCGATCCTGTCCTGGCTCACCCGATTGATGCCGAGCCTGCCATTGACCGTCTCGGTGGACAGGCCCATGGAGAGGCCGTCGAAGGCATCCGTCAGTCCATCATGGGCGGCATGGTCGAAGGCGGTGACGGCGCCGTACGGCCAGCCCTGCCGGGAGCCAGGCAGCAGGTGCGGGGCGTGGGTCATCGATTCCTGGCCACCGGCGACGACAACGCTGGCTTCTCCTAAACGGATGAGCCTGGCCGCGTCCACCACGGCAGCCAGCCCAGACAGGCAGACCTTGTTGAGCGTCATCGACGGAACGTGCCAGGGGATGCCGGCAGCGATCGCGCTCTGCCTGGCCGGATTCTGGCCGCAACCGGCCTGGAGCACCTGTCCCATGAGTACGGCGTCGACCTGCTCTGGGGCAACGCCGGCGCGGGCAAGCGCACCGGTGATTGCGGCTGCTCCGAGCTGCACGGCGGTGAGCGCGGCAAGCTGTCCGTTGATGCGACCCTGTGGGGTGCGTGAACCGGCCAGGATGACGACGTCGGTTGCGCTCATTGTGATGACTCCTTTGTCATGGATAAGAGGTGAAGGTTTACAGCTGCAACTGCACCAGTGAAGAAATGATGTCATGCCGCTTGATTGCCTCTTGACAGTAGCGCTGGCTGCTGGGAGTTTTGCCTCACGGATGATCACTGGTGATCACTGAGTTCCCGCACTGGCGCAGGGGCACACGCCACTCGGCGGGGAAGGCTGCACACCATGACAGACCTGAATGGCCGGTCCGCACTCATCACCGGGGGAGCCAGCGGCATTGGGGCCGCGATTGCGAGACGGTTTGCCGAAGCGGGTGCGATGGTCACGATTGCCGACGTGAACGGCGACGGAGCGAGCGCCCTGGCCGATGAACTCGGCGCACGTGCGTGGCAGGTCGACCTGTCAGATACGGAGGCGCTGGCATCCCTCACTCTCGACTGCGACATCCTGGTGAACAACGCCGGGATGCAGCACGTCAGCCCGATCGAGGACTTCGACCCAACCACATTCTCCTTCATGCTGACCGTGATGCTTGAGGCGCCGTTCCTGCTGATTCGCGCGGCGCTTCCGCACATGTACCGGCAGGGCTTCGGCCGGGTCATCAACGTGTCCAGTGTTCACGGTGTGCGCGCATCGGCGTTCAAATCTGCCTATGTCGCGGCCAAGCATGGGCTGGAAGGCCTCTCCAAGGTGACAGCGCTTGAGGGTGGGCCTCACGGGGTGACCAGCAACTCCATCAATCCGACGTACGTGCGTACGCCCCTGATCGAGGCCCAGCTGCCGGCGCAGGCGCGACTGCACGGCATTTCGGAGGCAGACGTCGTGTCCACCGTGATGCTCACTGAAAGTGTGGTCAAACGCCTCGTCGAACCCGAGGAGGTGGCACGTCTCGCGCTCTTCCTCGCAGGACCGGATGCCGGGATGATCACGGGCGCCAGTCACATGATGGATGGCGGGTGGAGTGCCAGATGAGCACTCGCTCACCGTTTAGGGTGCCGATCGATGGCGGGATGCTGTCCGGCGCAATCTGGGAGCCGGGAGGCGCCATTGCCGGCGGGCTCAGCGGGCTCGGCGCTGATGAGCTGCCGATCCTCGCCATCCACGGCATCACCGCCTCCCACATGGCCTGGCAATTCCTCTCCGAGGCGCTGCCTGGCGCCCGCATCATCGCGCCAGACCTCCGCGGTCGCGGACGCAGCAACGGGCTATCAGGCCCGTATGGCCTGCGGCAGCACGCGAGGGACATTGCGGCGTTACTGGCCGCCATCGACGTGCCGCGTGTCCGCGTTGTCGGGCACTCGATGGGTGCTTTCGTCGCTGTTCGATGTGCTGACCTGTATCCGGGCCTGGCCCAGGCACTCGTTCTGGTTGACGGTGGCTTGCCGATTCCCAGGCCAGCTGGTGTCGATCCAACGGCGATGCTGGGGCCCGCCGCCGAACGTCTGACCCGAACATTTGTGAGCCGTGAGGCATACAGGCAGTTTTGGCGCGCACACCCGGCGTTCGCTGATATCTGGTCGCCCGAAGTTGAGGCATACAGCGACTACGATCTGGACGGCGATGAGCCGGAACTGCACCCGTCAACCAGGGTTGCCGCCATGGCAGAGGACGTCATGCAGCTCGACGGCTCTGACGGATATGCGGAGGCTCTTCGGTCCCTGCGACCCATGGTCGATTTCCTGCGCTCGCCGCGGGGATTGATGGATGAACCCAGCGGCTTGTACAGCGCTGCGGACTTCGACGCGTTCGCTGCACAGCTACCCGGTATCGGCATGCACACCGTTGATGACACAAATCATTACAGCATCATCATGACAAGGGCGGGAGCGGATGCCGTGGCATCCGTTCTCACTGCCCAGTTATCCCAACCCGACACAGTCAGAAAGGTTCACGCGCCATGAGGAAGACGATTCTCGACGGCATCACCCAGCTCATCGTGCCGACGTCCCGGCTGAGCGCCGGGGTGCTTGAACGAGCGAGCAGCTCCCCGCTTGAACCTGCGTCCACCCTGGTATTCATCCACGGGAACGTCTCATCCGCTTTGTTCTGGCAGCAGGTCATGCTGACGCTTCCCGCTGACATCCGCGCTCTCGCCATCGACCTGCGCGGCTTCGGCGCGAGCGAGACCCTGCCCGTTGACGCAACTCGCGGACTGGGAGACTTTTCCGACGACGTCCTGGCTGTGCTCGACGAGCTCGGGATTGCGCGCGCGCACCTGGTCGGCTGGAGCATGGGTGGCGGCGTTGTCCTGCAGTTCCTGTTGGAGCACCCTGGTCGTGTGGAATCTGTGACGCTGCAGGCGCCGGTGTCTCCCTATGGATTCGGCGGAACAACCGGGACGTCCGGCACTCGGCTGACCGACGACGACGCCGGAACAGGGGCGGGCGGCGCGAACCCCGAGTTCGTGGCCAGGCTGGAAGCCGGTGACCGGACAGCGGATTCGGCGACATCACCGTTGGCCGTGTATCAGACCGCGTACGTGAAGCCACCGTTCTCCTCTGAGTACGACGACATCTGGGTTGAATCGATGCTGACGACGGCAACCGGACCCGCAAATTACCCGGGCGATTCTGTGCCATCGGCGCACTGGCCCGGCTTCGCTCCAGGAACGCTCGGCGTGCTGAACACGATGGCGCCGCAGTATTTCGATGCCAGTGGGATCGTCGGACTCGACGACAAACCAGCCATCCTGTGGGTGCATGGCACAGACGACGTCATCGTGAGCGACAATTCCGTCTTCGACCTCAACTCCCTGGGGCAGTTGGGCGTCATCCCCGGCTGGCCGGGAGCGGATGTCGCGCCGGCACAGCCCATGATCACCCAGACGCGCGCCGTGCTTGACGGCTATCGAGCAGCCGGGGGAGAGGTGACAGAAATCGAGTTCGCCGAGTGCGGCCATTCGCCGCACCTGGAATATCCGGACATGTTCGTAGCCGCATTGGCCGAGCACGTTGCACGTGTTTACAGCGGTGCCGACGAACTGGATCCATCTGCGTGAGCCCGTGTCCTAACGAGCCCGGACGCTCGTGCGCTTTGCGCGCGTTCAGGATGCCAGCTGTGCACACGCGTAAGCTAGGTTCCGTGGCTGCAATCAACTTAGGGATGCCCAAAGTACCTGAGGTACTCGCTCCCAGACGTAAGACCCGTCAGATCAAAGTCGGTAAGGTCCTTGTCGGCGGTGACGCGCCAGTCAGCGTCCAATCGATGACGACGACCCCGACCCCGAACATCAACGCGACCCTGCAACAGATCGCCGAGCTGACCGCATCCGGATGCGACATCGTTCGCGTCGCAGTGCCAAGCCGTGACGACGCTGAAGCTCTTCCGATCATCGCGAAGAAGAGCCAGATCCCCGTGATCGCCGACATTCACTTCCAGCCGAACTACGTGTTCGCGGCGATCGACGCCGGTTGTGCTGCCGTGCGCGTGAACCCGGGCAATATCCGCAAGTTCGACGACCAGGTTGGCAAGATCGCGGCAGCGGCCAAAGCCGCTGGCGTCTCGATTCGTATCGGCGTCAACGCCGGTTCGCTCGAGCCGAGCCTGCTGCAGAAGTACGGCAAGGCCACCCCTGAGGCGCTCGTCGAGAGTGCCGTCTGGGAAGCCAGCCTGTTCGAAGAGCACGATTTCCACGATTTCAAGATCTCGGTCAAGCACAACGACCCGATCATCATGGTGAAGGCATACCGCCTGCTCGCCGAGCGCGGTGACTGGCCGTTGCACCTCGGCGTTACAGAGGCCGGACCGTCGTTCCAGGGCACCATCAAGAGCGCAACGGCGTTCGGCATCCTTCTGTCAGAAGGCATCGGCGATACCATCCGCGTCTCGCTGTCCGCACCGCCTGTGGAGGAGATCAAGGTCGGCCTGCAGATCCTGCAGTCGCTGAACCTGCGTGAGCGCAAGCTTGAAATCGTGTCGTGCCCGAGCTGTGGTCGTGCCCAGGTTGACGTCTACAAGCTTGCCAACGACGTGACGGATGGCCTTGAAGGCATGACGGTACCGCTGCGCGTTGCCGTGATGGGCTGCGTTGTGAACGGACCAGGCGAGGCGCGCGAAGCAGACCTCGGCGTGGCATCCGGAAATGGCAAGGGCCAGATCTTCGTGAAGGGGCAGGTCATCAAGACCGTCCCTGAAGCGGAAATCGTTGCGACGCTGATCGAAGAGGCGAACCGCCTGGCGGCCGAGATGCCTGCCAGCGACACGAGCGTCGGTCAGCCCGTCGTCACCGTCGGCTCGAACTAACGCTGTCGGCTCGAACTAACACTGTCGGCTCGAACTAGCGCGCCAGTCCGATTTCACCCCGCCTCCGCATGGCTCCCAGCGTTTTCACAGTTTCGATAACGATCCGATAACGGCGAGAACCAAAGTCCCCGGTCGGGGGCACTCTCCCCAGTGGAAGAGCGCCCCGGCCGGGGCGCTCTCCTCAGGTGAAACGGCCCCCGCAGGGCCGATCGGAGGAAATCGTGCGAGGTAGAGCAATTGTTCTCACCGGGCTGGTCATCGCGGCCGTCATAGTCCCGGCGACGACGGCGGTGGCTGTCGACGACATCAATACCGACAAGCTGCTGAAGGCAGTGACGGTGAATGGCATCCTGCAGCATGAAAGAGCGCTGCAGCGGATTGCGAACAACAACGGAGGCACCAGGGCCTCCGGCACTCCCGGCTATGAGGCATCAGCGGCATATGTGAAGAGCCAGCTGACCCGCGCCGGCTACAAGGTGACGGAGCAGAAGTTCGACTTCCCGTACTACGAGGAGGTCACCCCTGCCACGCTGAGCCAGGTGTCACCTACTCCGACCGACTATGAAACCGCGACACTGGAATACTCGGGGAGCGGCGATGTCGTCGGCGCAATCGTGCCAACGACGAACGTCGTGATCCCTGCCACAGAGGTGCCAAGTTCGGCCTCAGGATGCCTGGTCACCGACTACGTGCCCGCATCAGCGACGGAGCCGCAGGTCGCACTGATCCAGCGCGGAACATGCACGTTTGCCGAGAAGGTCGCCGCCGCGATCGAAGCTGGGTACGACGCCGCAGTGGTCTTCAACGAAGGCAACCCTGGGCGAACCGATCTGCTCACCGGCGTGACGCTCGGTGGGCCGGTGGCCATCCCGGTGGTTGGCCTGAGCTACGCGGATGGCGCTGCGCTGTATGAGGCATCACTGGTCGGGCCGGTCACCGTGGCCGTGCACGCCGAGGTCATCGCAGAGACACGCACCACCACGAACATCCTGGCCGACGCCCCGAAGGCCAAGAATGACAAGAACGACAAGGGTAAGGGCAAAGACAAGGGCAAGAAGGGCAACCACGGCAACGGCGGCGGCTCCACTCCAGAGGTCACCCCCGACAGGGTGGTCGTTGTGGGTGCTCACCTTGACTCCGTACTTGCAGGGGCAGGAATCAACGACAACGGCAGCGGTACCAGCGTGACGTTGGAGACCGCGATCCAGATGGCGAAGCAGAACATTAAGCCGCAGCAACAAATGCGGTACGCGTTCTGGGGAGCCGAGGAATCCGGCCTGCTTGGATCCACGCATTACGTCGACACCCTCACCGATGACCAGTTGGCCGAGATCTACGCGAATCTGAACTTCGACATGCTCGGGTCGACCAACTATGTGCGCTTCGTCTACGACGGTGATGGCTCCGCAGATCCCGATGGTCTGTCAGGCCCTCCCGGATCCGCGCAGATCGAAGCCATCTTCAACGACTACTTCGCCAAGGTGGGACTGGCGAGTGCCCCGACAGCTTTTGACGGCCGCTCAGACTACGGGCCGTTCATCGCTGCGGGCATCCCGGCCGGCGGACTCTTCAGCGGGGCAGAGGAGTTGAAGACCGAGGAGCAAGCCGCAGTGTTCGGTGGAACAGCGGGAGCGCCACTTGACCCCTGCTATCACCAGGCCTGTGACGACATCACGAACCTGAGCACCGCGGCATTGAACGAGCTCGGCGATGCGGCAGCGCACGCCGTGATGACGCTCGCGCTCACCAAGACCGGGTTCTTCGAAGACGGCAGCCGGGTTGCTCCGTCACCGCAGATCTCGGTTGACGACCTCGATTACTGGGGGAGCAAGCAGCTCCGATGAGCGAGTGCTGAGCCAGCACCGAGTCTGTGCTGAGTAAGCGCTGAATGACCGCGGGTCCGGTCGGCCGGTACACAGCCGACCGGACTCGCGCACGTCTGGGCCATGGCTCATTGCGAGCCCGCCGTGAGTCCATCACGGTCATCCAGCCGGGGCCGCGCAGCGGGGAAGCTAAAGTAGAAGGCGTGCCTACACGCCTCTCCAACTATTTCCTCCGAACCCTTCGCGAAGACCCCTCTGATGCAGAGGTGACCAGCCACCGCCTGCTCGTGCGGGCCGGCTACATCCGCCGCCAGGCGCCAGGTATTTTCGCCTGGCTCCCGCTTGGCCTGCGGGTGAAGGGCAAGATCGAGGCGATCGTTCGCGAAGAGATGGCCAACGCCGGCGCGCACGAAGTGCACTTCCCTGCGCTCTTGCCGCGCGAGCCGTACGAGGTCACCGGCCGCTGGGATGAATACGGCGACGGTCTGTTCCGCCTGCAGGACCGCAAGGGCTCCGACCTGCTGCTGGCCCCCACCCACGAAGAGGTCTTTACGCTCCTCGTGAAGGACCTGTACAACAGCTACAAAGACCTTCCCCTGTCGATCTATCAGATCCAGGACAAGTACCGCGACGAAGCACGACCCCGTGCCGGTCTGCTGCGTGGCCGCGAGTTCACCATGAAGGACGCATACTCCTTCGACTACACAGATGCCGGCCTCGACGCCAGCTACCAGGCCCAGCGCGACGCCTACGAGCGCATCTTCACCCGCCTCGGCCTCGAATACGTGATCGTCAAAGCGGATGCCGGTGCCATGGGTGGCTCGAAGAGCGAAGAGTTCCTGCACCCGACCGTCGTCGGCGAGGACAGCTTCGTGCGTTCGGCCGGCGGATACGCCGCCAACGTCGAGGCATTCACGACGCTGGCCCCTCCCGCACGCAGCTGGGACGGCCTGCCGGCAGCGGAGATCTTCGACACGCCAGACACCCCGACCATCCAGACGCTGGTCGACAGCGCCAACGCGAACCACCCGCGCCCAGATGGCAGGGAGTGGACCGCAGCCGACACGCTGAAGAACGTCGTTCTCGCGCTCGTGCAGCCGGATGGCACCCGCGAACTCGTGATCATCGGTATCCCTGGTGACCGCGACGTCGACCTCAAGCGTGTCGAGGTCGCCTTCGCTCCGGCAGAAGCCGAAGCGGCAACCGAAGCCGACTTCGCGCGCCTCGACAAGCTCGAGGGCAACCCTGGCCTGGTGAAGGGCTACATCGGCCCGTGGTCACCGGCCGGCGCCGTGCTGGGCGAGAAGTCGAGCACCGGCATCCGTTTCCTGGTCGACCCCCGCGTCGTCGATGGCACAGAGTGGATCACCGGAGCCAACGAGACCGGCAAGCACGTCTTCGGCCTCGTTGCCGGTCGTGACTTCCAGGCTGATGGCACCGTCGAAGCTGCAGAGGTACGCGCCGGCGATCCTGCCCCAGACGGCTCAGGCCCTGTGGAGATCGCCCGCGGTATGGAGATCGGCCACGTCTTCCAGCTCGGACGCAAGTACGCAGAGGCGCTCGGCCTCAAGGTGCTCGATGAGAACGGCAAGCTCGTCACCGTCACGATGGGTTCGTACGGCATCGGCGTGACCCGCATCCTCGCGATCATCGCCGAGCTGAACAACGACGAGAAGGGCCTGATCTGGCCAGAGTCGGTGTCGCCGTTCGACGTGCAGGTCATCGCTACCGGGCGTGACGAGATCGTCTTCGAGACCTCTGAGAACGTTGTCGCAGCAATCGAGGCCACCGGCCGCGACGTGCTCTACGACGACCGCCGCAAGGTGTCGCCCGGCGTGAAGTTCGGTGACGCAGAACTGATCGGCATCCCGAACCTGGTTATCGTCGGACGCGGTGCTGCCGACGGAATCGTCGAGTTCTGGGATCGCAGGACGGGCGAGCGCGAACAGGTGGCCATCGCAGACGTCGCCGCACGCCTCGGCTAAGCAGAACCTCGCACCAACAGAACCGCAGGCGCGGTCGGCATTCGAGAGAATGCCGTCCGCACCTGCGGTTTTTTGCGCGACGTTAGAGGCGAACCAGCCGGGCGCGCAGCACGAAGAAGATGCCGTATGCGATCAAGCCGGCGCCGATGACGGCCAGTGTCGTGTCGCCGAAGGGAAGCTCAAGGAGCGCTTTGAATGCGCCGTCCATTCCGCTGACGCGATCCCGGTCGGTGGTGAATGGGGCCAGCACGAAGACGACACCGACGAGGCAGAGGGCGAGGCCCTTTGTCGTGTATCCGAGGATTCCGAGCGCCATCGTCGCAATGCCGCCCACGCCATCTGGCACCCGAATGGCGGAACTGAAACGAGCGGTGACGCCGCTGACCGCGAAAGAAACTCCGGTGGCGATCACGATCAGGCCGACGATGACGATGATGACGCCGCCGCCGGGGAGGTCAAGCAGTCGGGTGCTCGTCTTCCTGATGATCTCCGCAGTGCTCGTCGACTCGCCCCTGGCGAACGTGAACGCTGTTGCGGCGATGACCAGATAGCCGACGCCCTTGCCGAGCTCAACGACGCGGAAACCCCAGCGGCGGAGCGCGGACTGCTTGGTAGCCAGCAGTGCAGTGAGGATCTCCCAGGCGCAGAGCGCCAGCATGCCGACCATGACGGCCCAGAGCAGCACCACGCCACCAGGGATGGCCGAAATCTGCCTGAGCGCACCCGACTGGTCTGCCTCACCGCTCGTTGCACCCGTCGCTATGCCGAGAGAGATTGAGCCGATCATGATGTGCAGGAGGCCGATGGTTGCGATCCCGGCACGCGTCAGGACTCTCATCGGTGTTCGCTGTTCGGCGCGCCTGGCTACGGCTTTCGTCGCTGCTTTCGCCGCCTTCGCGGATCTGCGCACCGATTTGTCCTTCACGTCCTTAGGGTAGCCCGACCAGCGCGCCTCTACGCACCGCCTGGGCCTGTTGGGGTCCGTCCCGCGATGTGGGCAGCCCCACTTACGGGTCGGGCTGATCCTTCCGCGGACGCCCCCGCGGATTAGGTGGGCTGAGGTTCGACGGTGCGCGGCCCGCCCTCACGAGCGCTTGACGCAGGATCATCTCAATCTGCGCGTTGACGCTGTGCAGGTCATCAGCCGCCCACCGGGCCAGCGCGTCGTGGAGTGCCGGGTCGATGCGCAGCAGGAGTTGCTTACGCTCTCGGGTCACAGCTAGTACAACGTCCCGGTGTTCACGATGGGGGAGGCGGGCTGGTCGCTGCAGAGCACGACCATAAGGTTGCTGACCATCGCGGCCTTTCGCTCGTCGTCCAACTCGACGATGTTGTTTTCACTCAACTTGTTCAGCGCCAGTTCGACCATGCCGACGGCGCCCTCCACGATGCGGGTACGCGCGGCGACGACGGCATTGGCCTGTTGGCGGCGGAGCATTGCCTGTGCCACTTCTGGCGCGTAGGCGAGGTGGCTGATGCGCACTTCGACGATTTCGACACCGGCGAGTGAGATGCGTTCTGCGACCTCGAATGCCAGTTCTTTGGCAACCTGATCGGTTGAGCCGCGGAGCGAGGTGCCGCCGCTTTCTGTTCCGTCGTACGGGTGCGTCGTCGCCGTGTGGCGCAACGCTGACTCGGCCTGGACCGACACGAAATCTACGTAGTTGTCGACTGCATAAGTAGCCTTCGATGTGTCGGCAACCTGCCAGACAACGATCGCGGCGATTTCGACGGGGCTGCCGTCGGCGTCGTTGACCTTCAGGAGATTCGTCTCGAAGTTGCGTACCCGCACACTAACGCTGTGGCGGTTCGAGAACGGCACCACCATCGACATTCCGGGCTGGCGCACTGTTCCGATATAGCGCCCGAAGAATTGCACAACCTTGGTCTGCCCCGGTTGCACAATGATCAGGGATGACAACAGCACCACGAACGCGGCCAGGAAGATGAGGGCCAGTACGACCAGCAAGCCCGACTCGTTGCCGATGACAAGGAGCCCAATCCCGATGGCGAGCGAGGCGAGCGCGGCGAGAAGTCCCACGCCGCCCGGCACCGACGCGGCGCGGCGTTCCTCGATCTCGACGCGCACGCCGTCGTGGCCCACCGGGACCGTCTCGACCGTGGGGGTGTCGCTCAAGATGCTCATCGTGCTCCGCTCGTCGTGTAAGTAAAGTGATATCACTTTATGGCGTCGGGCAGTCAGGCGCAATACGCCACACGAACCGCCAGAGAATCGCCCGAGAGTGCCGCAGACAGCCGCCTGTGGGTGACGACCCCCTCAAGAATCCGGTACCGTAGAGAGAAGCCCCCCGCGCAGTTTCGCGGCGGCACAATTTGAATAGAGGAGGCCGGCCATGGACATCGACCTCAGTATGTTGCGGCTTATGGAGCGCGAGAAAGAGATCCCATTTGAGGAGCTCGCGCAGATCATTGAACAAGCCATCCTGACCGCATACCTCAAGCACATCCACCCGGGTGAGCACATGAAGCAGGCAGTGAGCGAAGAACCGGGTGCGCGCGTCGAACTCGACCGCAAGACCGGACACGTATCGATTTACGTTCCAGAGCACGACGAAGAGGGAAACGTCATCGGCGAAGCCGTCGACGACCCCAGCGACTTTGGTCGCATTGCGGCATTCGCCGCAAAGCAGGTCATCAACCAGCGCTTGCGCGATCTGGCTGACGACGCAGTACTCGGCGAATTCAAGAGCCGCGAAGGCGACATCATCGCCGGCGTGATCCAGCAGGGCCCGAACCCTCGCATGATTCACGTCGACCTCGGCACCGTCGAAGCGATCCTGCCCCCCGAAGAGCAGGTTCCTGGCGAGAGCTACGAGCACGGCCAGCGCATCCGCGTATACGTGACAAGTGTGAGCAGGGGACTGAAGGGTCCGCAGATCACCGTGTCGCGCACACACCCGTCGCTCGTGCGCAAGCTTTTTGCGCTCGAGGTGCCGGAGATTGCCAACGGCGTTGTCGAGATCGTGTCCCTTGCCAGGGAAGCCGGGCACCGCACCAAGATCGCTGTGCGCGCCACAGAGCCTGGCGTCAATGCCAAGGGCGCATGCATCGGTGAGCTGGGACAGCGTGTTCGCGCGGTCACCACTGAACTGAACAACGAGAAGATCGACATCGTCGATTTCTCCGCCGATCTCGCGACCTTCGTGGCCAGCGCATTGTCGCCGGCCAAGGTGACGAGCGCCTATGTCATCGACGAGTCGATCAAGGCGGTCAGGGCACTCGTGCCCGACTACCAGCTGTCGCTCGCCATCGGCAAGGAAGGCCAGAATGCCCGCCTCGCGGCCAAGCTGACCGGTGCCAAAATTGACATCCAACCTGACAGCATTCTGGAGGATGCCGAATAGGGGGTACGATGGAAGCCGTTAGAACGTGCATTGGATGCCGTCTGCGCGCACCTCGCTCCTCGCTATTGAGGGTCGTTGCCCGGGAATCAGAGCTTGTGGTGGATGAAACCGCCACACTCCCTGGGCGTGGTGCGTGGCTGCATCCGACGATGTCGTGCTTTCAGGAGGCCGTAAGGCGACGCGCTTTCGGGCGTGCCCTTCGCGTGACCAGATCCCTGGACGCGAGACACCTAGAGAACAGGCTGAATTGGCTAATGGATAACTAATGAGCGGCTCGAAATGAGACCCGTCCGTTACTAACGGTCTGCCCCTTTCCGGGTGCAGGCCCGGAACAGGAGAATTGTGGCTGCAAAACCACGCGTCCACGAGATCGCAAGCGACCTCGGAGTTGACAGCAAGGTAGCCCTTGCAAAATTGAAAGAGATGGGCGAGTTCGTCAAGGGACCGTCCTCCAGTGTTGAGCCTCCCGTTGCCCGGCGCCTTCGTGCCGCGCTCGAGGCCGACGGAGTAACGGGCACAGCGGCTCCTGCCGCTGATGCAGCGACTCCTGCGGCCCCGGCGGCAACGCCAGGCCCCAAGAAGCCGAGCACCGGCGTCAAGCCAGGCGCTCGTCCGTCGGCCAAGCCGGCACCAACACCCGTTGAAGAAGCACCGGCACCTGCCGATGCTGCTCCCGCGGTTGAGGTTCCCACTCCCGCAGCCCCGCTGACTGTCGCAGAGCGCCAGGCACAGGCTGAGGAGAAGGCTGCTGCTGCAGAGAAGGCCGCCGCTGCCGACAAGGCTGCGGCTACCGAGGCGCCCGAAGGCGCGGCTCCGGCCGCACCTGCAGGCAAGTCTGCGACGCCGGCTGCAAAGCCTGGCGGCAGCATCCCGAAGCCCCCGTCTGCTCGTCCGGGTAACAACCCGTTCGCCAGCAACCAGGGCATGGGCCAGCGTCCAGCTGCTCGTCCGGGTAACAACCCGTTCGCCAGTGCACAGGGCATGGGTCAGCGTCCGACGCCGACCCCGAGCAACATCCCACGCCCAGCAGCACCCCGTCCGGGCGCACCGCGTCCGGGTGGACCAGGCCAGGGCCAGCGCCCGACCGGCTTCGGCCAGCGTCCGGGTGGCTTCCAGCGCCCCGGTGGCGCTCCTGGAGCAGGTGGCGCAGCGCGTCCAGGCTTCTCCCGTCCGGGTGCAACCCCCGGCGCAACCCCCGGTTTCGGCGCTCCGCGTCCGGCCGGTGGCGGCGGCGGCGGTGGCCGTGGTCGTGGACCCGGTGGTGGAACCGCTGGTGCATTCGGTCGCGGTGGCGGCAAGAGCAAGGCTCGCAAGTCGAAGCGTACGAAGAGGGCTGAATTCGAGCTTCGCGAAGCTCCGTCGCTGGGTGGCGTGAGCGTACCCCGTGGCGATGGCGGCACCGTTGTTCGTCTGCGTCGCGGAGCATCCATCACGGACTTCGCCGACAAGATTGACGCCAGCCCCGGAAACCTCGTTACCGTGCTGTTCCACCTCGGTGAGATGGCAACGGCGACAGAGTCCCTCGATGAGGCGACATTCGGCGTGCTCGGTGAAGAGCTGGGCTACAAGATCCAGATGGTCTCGCCGGAAGACGAAGACCGCGAACTGCTCCTCACCTTCGACATCGACCTCGATGAAGAACTGGCTGAAGAGACTGACGAACAGCTTGAGCCTCGTCCGCCCGTCGTGACCGTCATGGGTCACGTCGACCACGGTAAGACTCGCCTGCTCGACGCCATCCGCAACTCGAAGGTTGTCGAAGGCGAAGCCGGCGGCATCACGCAGCACATCGGTGCGTACCAGGTCGTTGCTGAGCACGAGGGCGTCGAACGTCCGATCACCTTCATTGACACCCCTGGTCACGAGGCGTTCACCGCCATGCGTGCTCGTGGTGCGCAGGTGACCGACATTGCGATCCTCGTGGTCGCAGCAGACGACGGCATCATGCCGCAGACGATTGAAGCGCTCAACCACGCACAGGCCGCCAACGTGCCGATCGTGGTTGCAGTGAACAAGATCGACAAGGCAGACGCCAACCCGCAGAAGGTTCGCCAGCAGCTCACCGAATTCGGCCTCGTCGCCGAAGAATACGGTGGAGACGTCATGTTCGTTGACGTGTCGGCTCGCAACAACATCGGCATCCAGGAACTCCTCGACGCTGTGTTGCTCACCGCTGACGCTGGCCTCGACATGCGTGCAAACCCGAACAAGGATGCACGTGGTGTCGCGATCGAAGCCAAGCTCGACAAGGGTCGCGGTGCTGTTGCAACCGTGCTCATCCAGTCGGGAACGCTGCGCGTCGGAGACGCAATCGTCGCGGGCACGGCTTATGGTCGCGTTCGTGCGATGGCAGACGAGAACGGTGCAACCGTCCTCGAAGCCACGCCGTCTCGTCCGGTTCAGGTTCAGGGACTCTCCAGCGTTCCTCGCGCCGGTGACACCTTCCTCGTTATCGAAGAAGACCGCACCGCCCGCCAGATCGCTGAGAAGCGTGAAGCTGCCGAGCGCAACGCACTGCTGGCCAAGGCCCGCAAGCGCATCAGCCTCGAAGACTTCACCCGTGCACTCGAAGAGGGCAAGGTCGAATCGCTCAACCTCATCATCAAGGGTGACGTTTCCGGTGCTGTTGAAGCACTGGAAGAGTCGCTCCTCAAGATCGAGGTCGACGACTCAGTGCAGCTGCGCATCATCCACCGCGGTGTCGGTGCTGTCACGGAGAGCGACGTCAACCTCGCCACCGTCGACAACGCCATCATCATCGGATTCAACGTTCGCCCCGACACGAAGGCTCGCGAACGCGCTGCCCGTGAAGGTGTCGACGTGCGCTTCTACTCGGTCATCTACTCGGCACTCGAGGACATTGAGAACTCCCTCAAGGGCATGCTCAAGCCGGAGTACGAAGAGGTCCAGAGTGGTGTCGCCGAAATCCGCGAGGTATTCCGTTCCTCCAAGTTCGGAAACATCGCCGGTGTCATCGTGCGCTCTGGAACGATTACCCGCAACGCGAAGGCTCGTGTCATCCGCGACGGCATCGTCGTCGGAGACAACCTGGCCATCGAATCGCTGCGTCGTTTCAAGGACGACGTCACCGAGGTTCGTACGGACTTCGAGGCTGGTATCGGCCTTGGCAAGTTCAACGACATCCAGATCGGCGACGAGATCGAGACGATCGAAATGAAGGAGAAGCCGCGGGTCTAATGACTCCGGTGTGTGGGTAGTGGGTCTCCGCTCGATCCCCTGAAAAGGGAAGAGAGCGGGGACCCCTACCCCGATTCCCTTTTCAGGGGATCGAGCTGCGACATCAACCGCAGATTGTCTCCCGTCATTAGACGGCGGGAGGGATGAAAAGCTGAAAAGCTCAAGAGCTGAAAAGCTTAAGAGCTGAAAGGCTTGAAAAGCTTAAGAACGGCGGCTCACGGCCGCCAACAGAAGGAGCGAACACATGGTAGACCAGGCACGCGCCAGTAAAATGGCCGACCGCATCAAGGTCATCATCGCCAAGCGGCTCGAGCGCGGCCTCCGCGATCCCCGCCTCGGCTTCGTGACCATCACGGATGTCAAGGTGACGGGCGACCTGCAGCACGCGTCGGTCTTCTACACGGTGTACGGCACCGACGAAGAGCGCGCAGACAGTGCCGCAGCCCTCAAGGCTGCAACCGGCATGATGCGCAGCGAGGTGGGCAAGAACATCACCGCACGACTCACTCCGTCGATCGAGTTCATTGCAGACGCCATTCCGGAGAACGCCAAGCTCATCGAAGAGCTCCTCCGTGAAGCGCGTGAGCGCGACACAGAGGTCGGCCAGCTCGCAGAGGCCGCACAGTACGCCGGCGACGCCGACCCGTACGTGAAGCCGCGCGACTACGACCAAGACGACGCCGACTCCGACGATGACGCCATCGAAGAGACCGACGAAGACGATTCTGCACCGACTGGAAAGCACGTCGCCCCGTAACAAGGCGATGACAGTCGATGTCAAGCGGCAGGAGGCACTGAGCTTCCTGCCGCTTTTTCGAACCTGACAGCGCCGGTGGCGATGGCTAGCGCCTTCGCCTCGTCGCTGTGCCGACCACCGTGGCGATGGTTGTGACGGATGCGCCGACGAATACTGTGGCCGCCGCAACCATGACGATGAACGCCTGCATGTCGTCGAATTGCAGCGCAGAAATGATCCGGGGGCTTCTGGCCCCCATGAAGACTCCGCCGAAGACCAGAAGAACGACCAGGCCGGTGAGCGTGGCCAGCACCTCTTCCCACGCCTTACCCATTGCGGGCACCAGGCCGGTTGTCATGGTGCGGACGGTCATCATGGTTTGCACTGTTGCCACGGGATGGACTATCGGCACCAAGCGCCACAGCACAAGATGTTTGGGGTGCACACGTTCTACATTGAATGTGGTTCACATCGGCCCTTCGGGTTGGCGCGATCATTGCGCACACCATGAAGGTCAGCGCATTGCCATGATTATGACGGCAGTGCAAGGTTGGGCGCTAGACCCAAAATGTCGACGAACCTCGTGCCGAGTGCCGACGAACCTATGCCGCAGAATCTTGGGCTGACGAACCTAGGGCTGAAGAACCTAGTGCGGAAGCACGTATCCACCCGTCGGCGCAGGGACCGCGAGTCCGTCGCTGATCAGCCCGGCAAGGGCGCGGGCGCGCTGCACGTCGTCTGGCCAGAGCCCATCGATCTCGGCATCCGTCACAGGCCTGTGGGTGGAACGGAGCTCAGCCATGATCAGGCCGCGCACCTGCCTGTCACTGCCCTCGAACTTCTTCTGGATGGCCTTTCGCGGGCCGTCGTAGGTCGGGTAGCCAGCCGCACGCCACGCGCAGCTGTTCGCGATGGGGCACGCGTCGCAGGCCGGTGATTTCGCGGTGCACACGATGGCGCCGAGCTCCATGATTCCAGCGTTGAATGCGGCGGCCGCATTCCGGTCGGCGGGGAGCAGCGCGCTCATCATCTCGAGGTCCCTGGTGCGCGACGGCGGGGCGGGCTCTGCCTGGCCGCTCACCGCCCGGGCCATGACCCGCCTGGTATTGGTGTCAACAACCGGATGCCGGTGCCCATAGGCAAAAACGGCAACGGCGCGGGCCGTGTAGTCGCCGACACCGGTCAGTGCCAGCAGGTCATCGACATCGTGTGGCACGATCCCGCCGTGGCGTTCGGTGATCTCAACGGCCGCAGCGTGCAGCCAGAGTGCGCGGCGCGGGTAGCCGAGGCTAGCCCAGGCGCGCACAGCGGCGCCCGGCGGTTCAGCGGCCAGCGCGGCAGGAGTCGGCCATCGGGTGAGCCACTCCTCGAGTCGGGGGATGACCCTGCTGACCGGCGTCTGCTGCAGCATGAACTCACTCACCAGGGTGCCCCAGGCCGTGAAGCCGTCACGGCGCCAGGGGAGGTCGCGCGCGTTGTCCCTGAACCAGGCGATGATGCCGGGTGCGATGGGGGAGGAGCCGGGGGCGGCCGCATCAATGGTGGGGGAAGGGGCCATGCCAGCGGGGTTGGATATGCCTTTCATCATCTCTAACCTAGGCTCGATTCATGAAGCTCGTTTCCACGCCCCGCGTCGAGTTCCTCCGCGCACTGTCCACGGAGATCCTGCACAACTACGGCAGGGGTCGCAGCATCGTCGCTGTCGATGGGGCAGCTGGCTCCGGTCGCACTGCATTTGCCGATGACCTGGCCGAGGTTTTCGAAGAACGAGAGCACCCTGTCTTCAGGGCCTCGATGACGTATTTCCAGCGCTCGCGCGAGGAACAGGACAGATTTGGCGGGGCCTCAGCTGAGCGCACCTATCGCTACGGGCACGACTATGCGACATTTCGCCGGGTGCTGACCGAACCATTCCGGATGGGCGTGACCACGAGTTTCGTCACGCAGTCGTTCGACCCTGACCGTGACACCTGGATCGAACCGACCTGGCAGACGGCCCCACTCGACGCGACGCTGATCGTTGACGGCGACTTCATGCTCCGGCGCGAGCTTCGCGATCTCTGGGCGTACAGCATCCGCGTCGACAGCGGGGCAGAGACCGAGGCTGACGAACTGTATCTGGCCGAGGTGAACCCGGATGCCCTGGCCAACGCCCTCGTTGACAACGCGGATCCCGCCGCACCGCGTCGCCTGTTCCGCGACAGCTGCTGACAGCACGTGCGGTCAGCGTGCCTGCTCTGCGTGCTGCTGGCTGAGAGCGGATGCCTGCTCACTGAGAGCGGATGCCTGTGGGGAACGCCCGCTCACTCAGCGCCTGCCCGCTAGAGCGACCTGTACCGACGAACCACCTCAGTCGGGGAGAGTGACTCCCCAGCCTGCTCAACCTCGTGCACCATCGCGGTGATCAGTGCGTTGACCGGTGCCTGCATGCCCGCCCGCCTGGCCTCTTGCACGACAGCCCCGTTCAGGAAATCGATCTCGGTTAGCTGGCCGCGGCGCAGGCTCTGCTGGGTTGAGCCGAGGTTCGGCACATCGCCCATGCGCTTGCGCATGAGGAGCGGCACGATCTGGCCCGCCCAGAGCGGACTGCGCGAAAACGTTCGCAGCGACCTGTCGCTGAGTGACTGGATAGAGCCGAAGTGCACGCCATTCGCCATCCCCACCCGCACAGCCTCTCGCATGCTGGCCGTCATCACCCGCCGTAGTTCGCGGTTGTCGACCACGTCCTGCACGCTCATGCCGGTGATCGCCGGGATGCCGTTCAGCATGTTGACGATCAGCTTCGTCCACTGCGCGCCGACGAAATTGCCGATCGCGATGGTGGGAACGGCGGCGGAAAGCACGCCTGCCCAATGTTGGGTGGCGGCATCCGCTGGCCCTGTCCCGCGCCCGATGTAGGTCGGGGCGGCCGTCGTGACGCGAACCACGCCGGGCTCGGTGTAGTTGGCGGCGATGATGACCAGGGCGCCGAAGCAGTCGGAGTCCGGCAGCAGCGCCTTGGCGGTGGCAACGCCGGCCAGCCCGTTCTGCACGACGACGACGGGTGCGGTGCCGAGCGCGGCGGCATTAGCCTCGATTGCCGCCGCCGCGTCCTGCGCTTTCGTGCACACCAGTGCGAGGTCGGGCGTCTCCGTCAACGTTTCAACGGCGAGAGGATGGCCGTGCGTCTCGCCGTATTCGCCCGTGAGACGGATGCCGTCGGCCCGGATTGCGGCCAGGCTGGCTCCACGTGCTGTGACGGTGACCTGGTGGCCGGCCCGCTCGAGAAGGGTGGCGAATGTACCGCCAAGCGCTCCCGCGCCGATCACAGCAATTCGCATGCGTCCAGCCTAGGTTGCCGATGGTTCTCCACCGCGCCATCTCGAGCGGGGCGCCCCGTGGGCATCGGTTGCGGCCACAGGGCGTCTGAAACTACCGTGCGAATGTCGCGAACTTCTCAATCGCTGCGGCAGTGACCGGGGTGAAGAGGTTGATCAAATTCCCGTCAGGGTCGCGGAATAGCAAGGAGCGGTTGCCCCACGGCATGGTCGTAGGTTCGTTCACGAACGTGGTGATCCAGTTCTGCAGTTGCTGGAATTCCTGGTCGACGTCGTCCACGAGAAACTCGATGATCGCCGTGTGGTTGTCGGCCGGCCGTGCCGACCCAGGCCCGAAGAGCCCGACGGTAGCGGTGCTGCCTATCGCGACCGTTGCGGAGGGGGTGCGCACTTCGGCGAAGTGCTCATTCAGGTGCACTGCCGTACCGCCGGTGACGTGCTCATAGAAGCTGGCCAGCGCGGGGACGTCGTCGGTGATGAGGCGGATGGAGACGAGGTTCATGAGGGTTCCGTTTCTGCCGGATGAATGCCGGCACGTCCCATGCTGGAGGACGCCGGCGACAACCCCCTGTCGGTGTTTAGCGCGAGAAACTTTCGTGATGTCACATCAGATGCAGTTGCCTGATGTCGCCGTAGGGGATGTCGAGATCCTCCGTCCGGAGCGTCCTCGCTGCGGGGTTCTCTGCCGTCGCAACGCTCGACAGGATGCGGTCTGTTCGCAATGCTCGGATTCCGTCACGAAGACGACACCAGCCGATCAGGTACCAGTTCGTCGGCGTTCCGACATAGCCGAGGGGCTCGACCTCCCGCGACGTGATGACACCGTCTTTGTCTTGGTAGCTGATCCTGAGCACGCGCCCGGCGGAGAGCGCGTCTGCGATCAGAGAAGGGATCGGTGAAAGAGCCGAAGCTGAGCCGAGCAGATGCACTCGCGATGCGAGGTCGCGGGCGGCGTCGGCGTCGGTCTCCTGCATGGCAGCGACCAACTTGCGGAGAGCGGTTTGCGCTGCCTGCTGGAACGGGGAACCGGCCAGGCTTTCGAGCGCGACGGCCATCGCGACGGCCTCTGGCGGGGTGAAATTGATCGGCGGCAGCGTCTTCTGGCGATCAAGGCAATATCCGCCGGTTCGGCCGGGCTCTGCCCAGATCGGTGTGCCAGCTTGCTGAAGGGCGCTGATGTCACGCTCGACAGTCCGCAGGCTCACCTCGAACCGGTCAGCGAGCCACCGACCGCTGCGGGGGCGAGGGGCGACGACACGCAACTCCTCCACGAGTGCGTACAAACGGTCAGTTCGATTCATCGAACGGGAGGGGTGGCGAACGCACTACGAAGCGCTCCGGTGTCGGTAACTGCATTTCGCATGCGTCCAGCCTAGGTTGCCGATGGTTCTGTCCCGACGCAAGTGGAGCACCACCGAGTCGGCTGCGATTCAGGCATCAGCGCGGACCCTCCTCCCGGAGCGCAGCCAAGTCATACGACCACGCGTTTACCCTGATCGGATTCCCTTTGGGGTACTCGAAGTCCTCCTCAGACCGGAAGTCAAAGCCGACAGATCTGCAGAGCGAGTTCGACGCCGCGTTGTCGATTCGAGGGAACGCGAGCACGTCCTGCCGGTCGCCGAAGTCCGCCGCGTGTTGTAGACACGCCCGCAGAGCCAGAGACGCATACCCGTGTCCCTGGTAGCGGGTCGCGATGCTCCATCCGGATTCGTAGACGTCCACGTTTGCCCACGTCGTTTTCCAATATCCGACGGACCCGACTGGCTCGTCCTCGGAGTCGGCCCTGATCGTGAACATGCAGGCTTCACCCTCGTCCCACATACGAAGGAACTTCGCCTGACGTTTCAGAAGCTGCTCCTGGGATTCAGGACCGCCGAGGAACGTGGTCATCTGAGGGGTGTTGCTGCGCTGCAACACCGGCAAATCATCGGCCGCCCATGGCCGCAACTCAACAAGACTATTCATGGCTCGAACATAGTCGGTGGCACCGACATAGACGGGTTGCCGGGGAATCGAAGCAGATGCGCCTCGTGCCCTATTTGTCGTATTTCCAGAATCGACGCTTACCTTCAGCGATCCATTCCAGGGCTTCATCTATTCGCCGTTGTCGCGTGGCGGCCGTCTTTGCACTTTCAAGCCAAATGATATATTCCTTGCGGAATGAGGCTGATTGGTTCTCGAAGACTTGCTTGGCAGCGACGTTTGTCGACAGTGCGTCTAAGAAGAATGCAGGAGTTTCTATTGGTGTGCTGTTCGGTGCAGCTTTAGCTGTCTTATCGAGCTTGACGCCCCTGTCATTCAGATCCACCGCTTGCTTGATAAAGCCTGCGAGTTCTTCGTCCGAAGGCAGGTCGGACAGACTTGTGATTCTGCTCATGAATCGCTGGCCCGGCTTTACCTTTTTGCCGCCCGCGAACCGGGGATCCGTCATGAATTCAGACTTTATGAATGTGAGTGAACAGTGGCTTTTAGCTGATTCCAGGACGCACATAAAATCACCTTTGTAGTCAAAATGTGGGTTAGCCCACTTGATTGACTCCACCACGTCGGGGCAGTGCTTGTGTATCTGCTCTCGAAGATGAATAAGAATTGGCCTGGCAAACTCCTCGGACGTTTCGATGTATTCCGTGACTTTTGGGTCAGTATTCGTGAGTGGCATTTTGGCTATTCTCCTTGGGGTCTGTGATTCCGAAAGGTAGCAGTGCGACCTCACCCCATAGGTCGAACGGCACGACGCGAAATCGACACCGTCTCGAAGAACTCGGTAAAGGGGATCCCCAGGTCAGCGTCTCCGCCGTAGCTGCGGCCACGCGCGCAGGCTCATGCCAGTGAATCCCATGAATCCCACTGTGTCTGAGGCCCACATGCCACTATGGAGGCGTGCCTGAGATTCGCAGATATCGAGCGTCCGATCGTTCCGCTGTCGCCGAGATCTGCCTGAAAACGGGCGACTCTGGGACCGATGCAACGGGCATGCACGTCAGCGACGACCTGCTCGCCGACATTTTCGTACTTCCATACGTCGAGCTCGAGCCTGAACTTGCGTTCGTCGTCGACACGGGCGCACGAGTCGACGGCTACATCGTCGCAACGGCGAACACAGGCGCGTTCATCGAGCGTTATCGCACCGAGTGGTTGCCCGGATTCGCTGCGAAGTACGCCCGAGCGGTGCCGCTGGCGACAGCACCGCTCGATATCGTCGGGATGGGCATGCAGCCGGATCGGATGATGATCCCCGAACTGGACGAGTACCCCGCACATCTGCATATCGACCTGCTTCCGGAACTGCAGGGGCAGGGATTCGGTCGGCAGCTGATCCGCACCCTGCTCGCCGAGCTTCGCGAACGTGGCGTCCCAGGAGTCCACCTAGATGTGTCGCCAGGAAATACCGGCGCGCAAGCGTTCTATCAGCGGCTCGGCTTTCGCTCGCTCCGGTCGGATGCTGGCGCAGGCGGCCTGCTCGGTATTCACACCGACACTGTCATCTAGGTATAAAGACCCCAACGGTCTCTGACATGAGACTGGGCCGGCGTGCCCAGAACGTATGGACGTTGACTCAATCGTTAGAAGGGGACGACGCCGGAGCGATCGATGAACGTTCCTGTCGGGCCGCTGCCGCCACGGGTGGCCAGCTCAACGATCGCGTCGGTTCCTTCCTGCACGGTCTGCGTACCGGTGCTGCCGTTGAAATCGGTCGCGGTGTAGCCGGGATCGGCGGCATTGATGCGCATCTCCGGGAGCGCTTTGGCGTACTGCATGGTGAGCATCGTGACGGCGGACTTCGAGGATGTGTAGAGCGGGGCGGTGAACTTCGCGTAAATCCACTCGGGATCATTCACGAAAGCAAATGATCCCAAGCCGCTGGTCACATTGACGATGGTGGGCGCACTCGAGGCGCGAAGGATGGGAACGAAAGCAGCAGTCATGCGGACGATGCCAACGACGTTGGTGCCGTAGACCGCTAAGGCGTCGGCTGCCGTCAGGTCCGCGGCTGTCTTGAGGGGGCCAGAGATGCCAGCGTTGTTGATCAAAACATCGAGGCCACCGGCATCCGCGATTGTCTTCGCGGCGCTGCTGACGGATGTATCGCTCGTCACATCGAGCTGTACGAACCGGCCGCCGAGGGCATCCGCTGCCTGTTGGCCGCGCACCTCGTCGCGCGCGCCCATCCATACTTCGTGCCCGGCCTCGATGAGGCGGCGAGCGGTTTCATAGCCGAGGCCCTTGTTGGCTCCGGTGATCAGTGTTGTTGTCATGCTTCGAGTTTGTAGCGGCGACGATCCGGTTGTCGTGGCCCGGGTGAACAGGTGGACTGGGAGTACCACGCAGGATGCTGCAGGCACTGTCAGACTGACTCCATGCAGGATCCACACAGTGACCTCGGCGCGCTCCTCCGCTCGTGGCGCGACCGTTTATCGCCCATCGATGTGGGGTTTCCCGCCGACGACGCCCGGCGAGCGGCGGGCCTACGGCGCGAAGAGCTGGCAGCCCTTGCCGGCTTGAGCGTCGACTACATCGTGCGCCTCGAGCAGGGACGATCCCGGCGGCCGTCCGCCCAGGTCGCAGCGGCGCTCGCCCGTGCGCTCCAGCTCAACAACGCCGAGCGAGATCACCTCTTTGTCATCGCCGGCCTCCTTCCACCGTCGCCGGGCGACGTGCCATCGCACATCCCGCCCGGTGTGCAGCGCCTGGTTGCCCGCCTCGGGGAGATTCCGGTGGCGGTGTTCACCGCCTCATGGGACCTCGTGACTTGGAGTCCGCTCTGGGCGGCGCTTCTCGGCGAGCCCGTTCGTTCCGGAACGGGGCGGCCGAATCTCTTGCGGTCGCGTTTCACGGGGACAGCACTGGGAGACAGCGGGAGAATCGTCAGCCGGTCGATCAGTATCGACGCCTTTGAAGCATCTCTCGTGGGCGACCTCCGCCGGGTGCACGGACGATACCCCGGCGATCGCGCGGTGAAGGCGTTGGTCAACGAGCTGCTGGCGTCGAGCGAAAGGTTCCGGGAACTGTGGGAGTGCGGGGTCGTGGGCGAGCACCAGTCGGAGCGAAAAGTGGTGCACAGTGACGTTGTCGGGGATCTTGAGCTCGATTGCGACGTGCTGAGCGTCGCAGGCACCGACCTGCGGATAGTCGCGTACACGGCCGCCACCGGATCCGAGGCCGCCGACAAGCTCGACTTCTTGCGCGTGTCTGCCGTGACTGCGGCCGTTCGCGCAGACTGACGACGAGTGCGGCGGGACTAGCGGAGCCGAGAGCAGATAACGTCTACGTGCGATGAGCTGCGCGACCCGAAGCAGCGGGTAGAGAAGTCGCCAAGGCTGTTGCGGTGCCGCTCGGTGCTCTCACGGCCACGCCGGGCAGGTGTCAGGCGGCGTGCCTAGAGTGGAGGCATGGACGTTGACGAGCGGATGCGCGCGGTCCTGGATAATCTGCGCGAGGAGGCGACCACGAGGCTCACCTCCATAACGGCGATGCTTGCTACCCTCACCCACGACAGGGAGGGCGCGAACGATGACGACGAGCATGATCCAGACGGGGCGCCGCTGTCGGCGGAGTGGTCGCGGCTGACGGGGCTCTCTGATGCCGCCCGGTTAGAGCTGCAACAGGTCGACGATGCCATCGCGCGCCTGGAAGCCGGCACCTACGGGCGGTGCGCGAGTTGCGGAAACCCGATTCCAGTCGAGCGGCTCAAGGTGCGGCCGTTCGCCGAATTCTGTGTCCCGTGTGCTGAGCGGCTGGGGCGCTAGACAGCGGCATCAGCCAGGGGACGCGCGGCGCTCTCCTCGCTCAAGGCTCTCGCCGCAACGATCCGCTGAGCCACGCGCTTGGACGGCATGAACAGGGCGATGACGGCTGCCACCGCAAGTACGGCGCTGCCAACGAAGACGGCGGGAATCGCAGCGTCGACGTAGCCGGTGGGGGTGAGTTCCCCGCCTGCACCGGTGAACACCGCGGTGAGAACGGCAACACCGAGCGCGACCCCGATCTCGCGCAGCGTTGAGTTGGTGCCGGATGCCTTGGCATGATCTGCCGGAGCCATGTTCACCAGTACCGCAGTCGAGCTCGGCGCAAAGACGAGGCCCATTCCGATTCCGGCCAGGATGAAGCCGGGCAACAATTCGGTGTATTCCACCGTCGCCGACATTGTGGTCGCCAACCAGAACATCGCGACTGTCAGGAACGACAGCCCGATCACCAGCGGCAGCCGGGTGCCGGTTCGCGGGCTGAGGAAACCGGTCAGCGGGGCGATGACCATCGGTGCGAGGGTCCACGGCATGGTCATGAGGCCGGCTTCAAGAGGTGAGTGCCCCTGAACAACCTGCAGGAACTGAATCAGGATGAAGATCGAGCCGAAGATGCCGAAGCTGAACGTGACACCCACGAGGTTCGCGACGGTGAAGCTGCGGTCCCGAAAGAGGCGGAGCGGAAGCAGGGGAGCGCTTGCTCGCGACTCCCACACCACGAATGCGACCAGCAGTATGGCGCCCCCGATGAGTGCCGTGAGTACCTCGCCGCTTGCCCAGCCGGCTTCGTTGCCGCGCACGATGCCGTAGACCAGCCCGAAGACGGCGACACCGGCCAGAAGCAGTCCAATCACGTCGGCGCGCACCCGTGCTCCAAAACTGTTCGGCAGGGCGAACAGCACCAGCGGAACGGAGATGATGCCGAGCGGCACGTTCAGCCAGAAGATGGCCTGCCAATTCCACCCTTCAACGACGGCGCCGCCGACGAGTGGGCCGAGAGCGACACCAAGACCGGCAATGCCACCCCAGATACCGATCGCCGCCGGGCGAAGCCGATCACTGACCGAGCCGACCAGCAACGTCAGCGACAGCGGCATGAGCGCAGCGGCTCCGACACCCTGCAGCGCGCGGGCGCCGATGAGCATCCAGGGTTCGACGGCGAGGGCGCTGAGCGCCGATGCAACGGTGAAGACACCGATGCCGACCAGGAACACGCTGCGGCGGCCGAAACGATCACCGAGGGCGACAGCCATGAGCATGAAGGTGGCAAAGCTCAGCGAGTAGGCATTCATGACCCATTGCAGCTCTTCAATGGATGCTGACAGGTCGCGCGAGATGACGGGGAGCGCGCTCGTGACCACGAGGTTGTCGAGGGTGGCCATGAACATCGGCAGGGCGGATGCGACCACGGCGAGCCAAATAGGCACGCGTCTGGCGGACTGGGGAGACATCGGGGATCCTTCGTTGTAATTGAATGATTACAAGATGCCACGCTAGTAATCGACTGATAACATGTCAAGTGTGAGTGAGACAAAAGTTGAGAAATCCGCGGGCACGGAGCGAATTCCCGCCGTCCAGCGCCGCGAACAAATCCTTGGCGCCGCCAGCCAGGTGTTCGGGGAGCGCGGCTATTCCGGCGCGACAACCGACCAGGTGGCGCAGGCTGCAGGCATCAGCCAGCCATACGTCGTGCGGATGTTCGGCACCAAGGAGAACCTGTTCGTCGAGGTGCTTGAGCGTGCGCTGGGGAAGCTGACTAGCGCCTTCCGTGCAGCATTGGCCGAACCGACCCCGACCGATGAAACCCGCAACGACGTCTTGGTAGCGCGCCTCGCGGCAACCTATGTCGACCTGATCGAAGATCGCGGCATCCTGCTCTCACTCATGCAGGCGTTCATCTCCGGTCACGAGCCTGTGATCGGCGCCAGGGCACGCTCCGGGTTCCTCTCCATCTATCGCCTGCTGCGCGACGAGGCAGGGTTTGACCCGGAAGCGACCATGGAATTCCTGGCGCAGGGCATGATGTTCAACACGCTCCTGGCGCTTCGGCTCCCCGATATGTTCAATGACGACGACACCGCGAACGAACTGATGCGCGCGACGTTCCGCACCAAGCTCGACCTCGTGATGGGTGTCGCCTGCGAACCGGAGGGCCGTGCATGAGAACTCACAAACAGCAACAACGATCAACGCCGCGCGTACAGTCGACCGCCAGCGGAATCGTGCTGATTGACAAGACCCAGGGCTGGACGAGCCATGACGCCGTCGCCCGCACCCGCCGCCTGGCCAACACGCGCAAGGTCGGCCACGCCGGCACGCTCGACCCCATGGCGACCGGGCTCCTGATCCTCGGCATCAACTCGTCGACCAGGCTGCTCACCTACATTGTCGGGCTCGACAAGGAATACCTCGCCACAATCAGGCTCGGCGCATCCACCACAACGGATGACGCCGAAGGTGAGTTGCTGGAGAGCGCGGCTCCCGGCGCTATGGCCGCGATCGGCACTGACGCCATCCACGCTGAGATTGCGACGCTCACCGGCGACATCGAACAGGCGCCGAGCTCTGTCAGCGCGATCAAGGTCGATGGCAAGCGCGCGTACGCACTCGTCCGGGCCGGCGAAGACGTTCAGCTGCCCAAGCGCCCGGTCACGGTCAGTGCCTTCGAGGTGCTGTCATCGACCAGCGTCGACGGCTTCCTCGACCTGGAGGTGCGGGTCGTTTGTTCGTCTGGCACCTACATCAGGGCGCTCGCCCGCGACCTTGGTGCAGCGCTCGGCGTTGGGGGACACCTCACCGCCCTCCGGCGCACCCGCATCGGCCCGTTCCACGTCGCCGATGCACCGACCCTGGACGATCTGGACGTGTCCACAGCCCTCATCCCTCCGGCAGAGGCAGCCACCCTGCTCTTCCCGCGGCTGGACCTCACCGACGAACAGACGATCGACCTCGGCCACGGCAAGCGCATCGAACTGGATGCCGCGTTGCCTGCATCCGCTCCCATCGCCGCGCTCGCGCCTGACGGGCGCCTCGTCGGGCTCATTGAGCGCAAGGGCTCTACGTCCAGAGTCCTGGTGAACTTCCCGCCAGACGAAGCAAGCGCGCCAGCCGAGCCGAGCACGCCACCCGAGGCGAGTACCCCAGCCGAGCCGAGCGCTCACACTGACCCACCAACCACCACCACCACGACAACAGAGGTATCCGCAGAATGATCGAATGGTTCACCTGGGCCCAGTTCGCCATCGCCGGCGCAGCCGGAGTGCTGTGCGTCGTCCTTGGCCTGATCGGGCGAAAGCCCACCGACCTGACCATGGGTGCAACGCTTCTCGTTGAGGTGCTGCTCATCGTGCAGTTGGTCATTGCCCTGGTGGCGCCAGCCGTTGGGAATGCTCCCACCGGTAGCCCTCTCGAGTTCTACGTGTACCTGATCAGTGCCATCCTGCTGCCGATCGCGGCCGGGTTCTGGGCGCTGATCGAACGCAACAGGTGGAGCACCGTTATTCTGGGGGTCGCTTGCCTGTCGGTGGGCGTCATGCTCTACCGGATGCTGCAGATTTGGACTGTGCAGGCCGCCTGATTTGTGGCGCATCCCGATACTGAGATAATTACAAGGCGATGACTGAACTGAAGACTGAATTAGGCGCCCCGTCAACTCGAGCGACGGGCATTGGCCGACTCCTGATTGCGGTGTACGGCATCCTGGCGCTGGCCGCCACCGGGCGTTCTGTCGTACAGATCATCGCCAAATTCGATGAGGCTCCGCTCGCGTATTCGCTCTCAGCGCTGGCTGCTGTCGTCTACATCCTCGCCACTGTCGCGTTGATCGCCCGCGGGGGTGTCTGGTACCGGATCGCCTGGATCACCATCGGATTCGAACTGCTTGGCGTTCTCGTGGTCGGCACCCTCAGCCTCGTTGACCCAGCGCTCTTCCCGCACGACACCGTGTGGTCGGTCTTCGGCCGTGGTTACCTCTTCATCCCACTGGTCCTGCCCATCCTCGGCATGTGGTGGCTGGCCAAGCACCCGCTGCCAGGTCGAACGAAGCGTTCGACGCTCTGATGCAGATCTTCAACGGAATCGAAGACATCCCGGCAGACTGGCCAGCATCCGCGATCAGCATCGGGAAATTCGACGGCGTTCACGCTGGCCACCGCGCGGTTATCGGCGAGCTCAAAGCGCTTGCCGACCGTGATGGACTGGCATCCGTTGCTGTGACGTTCGACCGTAACCCGCTTGCGGTGTTGGCGCCGCACGCGTGCCCGAAGTCCCTGGTGAGCACCGATCAGAAGCTCGATCTGCTGGCCGAGACCGGCCTCGATGCGACCGTGGTTCTCGCCTTCACCGCGGATTTCGCCGCGCTGCCCCCGCGCGAGTTCATTGAGAGCATCATCGTGCGATCGCTGCACGCCACACACGTACTGGTCGGGTCTGATTTTCGCTTCGGAGGGAAGGGCGCCGGCGACGTCGCCCTGCTTCAGCACCTCGGCACCGAGTACGGCTACACGGTGCACCTCATCGATGATGTGAAGCCTGATTCGACGCGCAGGGTGTCGTCGACATGGATTCGCGAACTACTGGCCAACGGGGATGTGCGTGCGGCGAGCACCCTTCTCGGCCACCTTCCGACGGTGCGCGGCGTTGTCGTTCACGGTGCAGCCCGCGGCCGCGATCTGGGCTACCCGACGGCCAACCTCTCACCGGAGTCTGAGGGCCTCATTCCCGAAGACGGTGTGTATGCCGGCTGGCTGACGGATGCCGGCATCCGCTACCCGGCAGCGATTTCCGTTGGCAACAACCCAACTTTTGAGGGTGTTCCGCACAAACAGGTCGAGGCATACGTACTCGATGAAGACATCGATCTCTACGACCACGTGGTCGACGTGTCGTTCGTAGACCGTATCCGCGGCATGGTCGCATTCACCGGCATCGACCCGCTGATCGCGCAGATGGCCGACGACGTTGACAAGGTGCGCGCAGTCCTCTCCGCGTAGCTCCCGTCGCTGGTGCGGAGGCCGCTCGCGGTCGTCGTGAAACCCGCAGGTCGTTCCGGCACGCAGCGCGGCTCGTTCGGGTCTCGAGACTTTTGTGCATAACTCCTGCACTTTGCCCGTATCCCGCTGTGAAGCGCCAGTTCCGGCTCCTCTCGCCGAATCTGCAGGAGTTATGCACTCGGTACGGGCGAGATAGGGGCTTGCAGGCTCGCACCTTCCTCGACCAGCGGACTCAATGAATGGGGAGCGGTCCTTTTTCGCGCCCGAACAAGAACACCAGGTGCTGCTGGGCCGTGCGCTCCAGGGTGGCGCCGGTGCCAACGCTCCAGCCGGCATCCGTTGCGACCAGCGTGCGAGTGCGGAGGACGGCCTTGATCTCGGTGGGGGTGATGAGGCTACGCCTGAGTGCCACGGCACCGGATGCTGCGGGAGCGACTCTCAGCGTGATGCCGAGTGGCTCTGCCAGGTCGATGCCGTGCACGACGGCCTCGGTGAGTTCACCGATGCCGGTGCGACCACGGCCGGCAGCTTTGTCGGCGGCGATGCCACGGATGCGGGCGATCAGCTCAGCCGGCTCTGCCTCTGCCGCGCGACGGCTGAGATCGTCGATGGCTTTGTTCGGGTTCACGTGGTGCCCGACGTAGGCACGGATGCCGCTGCCGAGCATTGTCCGCGTTGAGCTGCCGGTGCGCCACACGAGGTGGCCGGCGACATCCCGTACTCGCCAGCCGTCGCAGAGACTCGGCGTCTCCCACTGCTCAGGCGTCAGCCCGGACAGGATGTCGGCAATGGCCCCGAGCGTGGCGGCGGTGTGCCCGCACCAGTTCGAGTTCACCCGTGATTCGTCGCTGTGCGCGCGGAGGCTCAGCGGAAGATAGTTGGCGAAATTGGCCATGGCATCAGCCTAGACTTCATCAGTGATCGAAAAACCTGCCCGCGCTCTCTGGGCAGGTCGAACACTTGCGCTGCTCGGCATTCTGCTTGTCGCTGCAAATCTTCGTACCGCTGTCACAGCGCTGTCGCCGATCGTGTCGGAGATTAACGTCGATGTGCCGTTGAGCACAACCGCAGTCGCCGTTCTCGGCATGCTGCCGCCGGTCTGCTTCGCGTTCTTCGGCATTTTCACGCCCGTGCTCGCTCGAAAGTTCGGGCTTGAGAAGGTTCTGATCGTCGCCCTCTGCGCGATCATGCTCGGGCACCTCCTCAGGGGACTGACCGAGTCATTGGCTGTGCTGCTGATCGGCAGCATCATCACCTTCGCCGGAATGGGTGCCGGAAACGTGCTGCTGCCACCGTTGGTGAAGAAATACTTCCCCGACAGGGTCGGCCTGCTCACGTCCCTCTATGCCACGGTGCTTGCCTTCAGCACTCTCGTGCCACCGCTCGTCGCCGTTCCGGTCGCTGAGTCGGCCGGGTGGCGTGTATCCCTCGGCCTCTGGTCGGTGCTCGCTCTCGTGGCACTCGTGCCGTGGATCGCGATGATCACCAAGCGTCGCGCGTCCCCTGAGCAGGCGACGGCCATCGATGAGGCCGAGCCACAGATACTCGGGAAGATCTGGCACTCGTCCATCGCCTGGGCGATCGCCATCGTTTTCGCCGCATCCTCTCTCAACGCCTACGCGATGTTCGCCTGGCTGCCGGAGCTGTTGATGCAGAGCGCGGGGGTGAGCGCGGCGCAGGCCGGGACGCTGCTGTCGCTCTATGCCGCGATGGGCATTCCCTGCTCGCTGATCATTCCGATTCTCACCGCGCGCATCCGCAACGTTGGCATTCTGGTCTACACGGGTGCGCTGTGTTTCGTGCTGGGATACCTCGGGCTGATGCTCGCGCCAGAATCGCTCACGTGGCTCTGGGTCCTCTTCGCGGGACTGGGTCCGATGCTCTTCCCGCTGGTGCTCGTTCTCATCAACCTGCGTACGCGCACGCATGACGGCGCAGTGGCACTGAGCGGCTTCGCCCAGAGCGTCGGATACACCATCGGGGCGCTCGGCCCGCTGGCCGTCGGCATCCTGCACGAACTGACGGGTGGCTGGACCTGGCCGCTCGTCGTGCTCATCGTCACCGCCCTTGTCGTGGCCATCGCCGGCGCCGTCATCTCGCGCCCGCACATGCTGGAAGACGAACTGCGCATCCCGAGTTAAGGCATCCGCTCTCCCCGTCGATTGAGGAGCGAGCCCCAGCGAGCGTCTCGAAATCCCTCTCGTCGCTCTCTGAACTTTGCCGCGTGAGCCCCCAAGCGCATCGACCCTGAGTACCCTGTGCCTCAGGCGCACGGGCGCCGGGTGGGAGCAAGAAGCATGGAAACCGTTCATTCGGCCGACGGCACGGCCATCGCATTCGACCGATCCGGCAGCGGCTTGCCGCTCGTGATCATTGGCGGTGCATTCAACACACGGATGTCGGCGAGTGGCCTGGCCGCATTGCTGAGCGACAGATTCACGGTCTATTGCTACGACAGGCGAGGGCGCGGCGACAGCGGCGGCACACGCGACGCCGGCGACTACGACATCGAGTGGGAAGTTCAGGATCTGGCCGCAATCCTGGCGGCCACGGGCGGTGACGCGTTCGTCTACGGGCACTCATCGGGCGGAGCCATCGCGCTCGAGAGTTCGGCGCGAGGAGCGGCCATGCAGAAGCTGGCCGTCTACGAGCCGCCGTATGCCGGCCAGGACGGACCGACAGCCGAGGCTGCCGAGAAGCTTCGCTCCCTGGTTGAGAATGGCCACCGCGACGAGGCCGCGGCGGAGTTCATGGCGCTGGTCGGCATGCCGCCGCAGATGATCGACCAGGTGAAGCAGTCGCCGTACTTCCCGTCGATGGCTGCCATGGCGCACACGCTTCCCTACGACGTGGCCCTCGGCAATGGGGGAGTGGCGCCGACCGACCGGTTGGAGAAGGTCACCGTGCCCACTCTTGCGATCGCGGGCGAAGCGAGTCCAGCCTGGGCGGGCAATGCCGCGCGCACCATCGCGCAGTATGTTCCGGAGGCGACCTACGTCATCCTGCAGGGCCAGGACCACAATGTGTCAGATGACGTGCTGGCCCCGGTGCTGGCCCAGTGGTTCGGCCAGGAGGTTTAGGCACCTGCCTCGGCAGTCGGCGTGCGCATCCGCATCGGCAGTCTGCTGCCGTGTCTCGAATACAGGATGAATCGGCGGATTGTCACCGAAAACAGGAAGAATCGGCCGGTTTTAGACCGCGCATCCTGTATCCGCGTCGCGCAGCCGTTGACCTATACGAGCGCTGCGCGATGAATCAGCGCCGCGGCCCCGATGAGCGGGCCTTCGCCTGAGAGCGACGACGGTACTACCTCCACGCGACGCGCGAACTCGAATTCCGTTCGCCGCTCGATCGCCTCCCGGATGAAGTCGAACAGGTCGGGCGTCACGTGTGAGAAGCCGCCGCCAATGGCCACCCGATCGAGGTCGACCAGGTTGGTCGCTGACGAGATGGCCTGGCCGATGGCCGTGCCGCTCCGCCGAACAGCCGCGCGGGCGATCTCGTCACCAGCCGCGTAGGCCGCCGCGAGGTCTTCGCCGGTGTGACCAGCCCAACCCTGACGCTTGGCCCAGGCGACCGTATTCGGGCCGGATGCGACGGCTTCGAGGCAGCCGCGGCCCCCGCACGCGCACGCATCGTCGAAGCCGCCCACCTCGACGTGTCCGATGTGCCCGGCGTTGCCGCTCGGGCCAGCGACAGTCTGGCCGTTCAGGATGAGTCCACCGCCGATGCCCGTAGAGATCACCATGCCCATGAGGTTCTGAACGCCGATGCCGGCGCCCACCCAGTGCTCGGCGAGCGTGATGCAGAGGCCGTCCATGCGGAGGCGCACCGTGGTCTCCGGTGCCAGCTCCTGCACCAGGTCGCGCAGCGGGTAGCCGCGCCAGACGGGAAGGTTGAGGGGTGAGACCGCACCGGTGGCCACGGTGATCGGGCCGGCGGTGCCGATGCCGATCCCGGCGAGTGTCGCATTGGCCGGCAGCGCACTGAGCGCGCTCCTGACAACGGATGCCACGCTCGCAGCCAGGTCGGCGCTCGACGCTGCAGGGCCGGTTGCCGCGCGCGCCCGGGTTCCCGGAAGCAGCGCACCAGTGTCATCGACGAGGGCGGACTCGACCTTGGTGCCACCGAGATCGATGGCAATGGCGAGCGCGCCACGGGTTGTCGCTGGCTGCTGTGCTGGGGCTTCGGTCTGCATCCCCAGAGTTTAGGGCGTGGTCGGCGGCGACGTGTTTGCGTGTAGCTCCGCAAACATCCGCTCTCGATACGGCGTCTCAGGGTAGTCATTCGGATCCATCCCGAGAAGCCAGGTCAGCCCTTTCAATCCGCGGTCGTCGCGGCCGACGAGTGCGATTGCGATGAGTACGCCTGCAGCTGCCGATTCTTTCGCCCAGGCATGCACCTCGCTGAAGGTGGCGTCTGTCACGTCGACTGTGCGGATCGATCGGGAGGGTCCGGTGGCGAAATACACCCGAAAGGTTGATTCCCACATTTCCCAGGTGCTGTCTCGTTCGTCTACGTCCTCGATGTGCATGTCCCCATGGTCATGCACGTGCGTGGAAAGCACCACCTTCGTTGTCGGCCCTGCTTGCCATACTGAGGGAATGACATCCTCCCCTGCAGAGCAGCCGACGCCATTTCCGAGGCTCGTGCCCGAACTGACCGTCACGGATCTCGCCGTGAGCCTCGGGTTCTGGGTGACGCTCTGCGGCTTCGAGGTGCTCTACGACCGCCCGGAGGAAGGGTTCTCGTATCTCCACATGGGCACGGCGCACGTCATGCTCGATCAGATGAACCTCGGTCGCACCTGGGCAACAGGGCCACTCGAGGGGCCGCTCGGCCGCGGAGTCAACTTTGAGATTTCACTGCCAGAAGGCATCGACCCCATTGTTGATCGGCTGGCAGCGGCGAACTGGCCGCTGTTCATGGATCCGGAGATCAAGCGCTACAAAGCCGGAGACACGACCACGGACGTGTCCCAGTTCCTGGTGCAGGACCCAGACGGCTACCTGCTTCGATTCTCGTCGCGTGTCACTAACCCTGCCCGCTGGCCGCTGAACTGAGCCGTGGCGACTCTCGGTGCAACCGAGCGATCTCTGCCCAATGAGTCCTATGGATGTCACGAGTGCCGGGCGCGGGCTGCTGATTCACATTCGTTCTTCGGCGCGCTGCTCATATGAGCAACTACGCCCACACGTGTTGATCGAGTCGGCTATGCCATCTACGCTGGAACGAGTGCTGAGCGATGTCAGCAGGATGGAGGCCCCGGCATGAGTGAAACCGACGAGTTGCTGTCTATCCGTGCGGCCGAGCTGTACTACGAAGAGAACAAGACCCAGGACGAGATCGGGTCGATCCTTCGCCTCACCCGCTGGAAAGTGGGTCGGCTGCTCGCCCAGGCCAAGGCCAGCGGATTCATCCGGATCGAGATCGTGCACCCGCGCGCCCGGCGCCTGCCCGTCGAACGTCGCCTCCGCGAGGTGACAGGACTCACGGATGCCATCGTCGTCTCCTCTGCCGGAGTTGCAAGCGACGAAGAGCTGCAATCCCGCACCGCCCAGGCAGCGGCCGACTACCTCACCAGCCTCCGCCCGATCCCGCGCACGCTCGGACTCAGCTGGGGCCGCACCCTCCACGACGTCTCGCTGCATCTCAAGCAGGGATGGGCGCCCGGCGTCAATGTCGTGCAGATCAATGGCGGCGTCAGCCTCAACAAGCGAGCGGGCACCGCTGCAACGACAGCGGTCACCATCGCGCAGAAGGCCATGGGCGCTGCAACGCTGTTGCCGAGCCCCGCAATCCTCGAGCGCCTCGACACCAAGCGCGCCATCGAGTCTGACCGCGCCGTCGCGGCCGTCCTCGACATGGCCGCCGGCGCATCCGCTTACCTGTACAGCGCCGGCCAAGCCGACGAGAACTCCGCCCTGGTCGACAGCGGCTACCTCACCGCAGAGCAGGTGAGCGAGCTGGTGCGGAAGGGCGCCGTCGGCGACATCGTCGGCCGCTACATCGACAGCAACGGCAACATCGTCGACCCCGAGCTCGATGAGCGCACACTCGGCATCCAACTTGAGCAGCTGCGCCGCGCGAAAACGGCCATCGCCGTGATCTCCGGCCGCAGCAAGCACGCCGTCGCCAGGGCAATCGTGGGCAGCGGCCTGTGCACGGTGCTCGTGACAGACGAAGAGACCGCGAACGCTATTTTGAACGACCACAACCGCAAGGACAACTCATGACAAGCAGTCAACTGGCCACCAGGGAGCGCACTCTGACGCTTCTCGGCGGTGAGGCAACGGATGCGAACCTGCGCCGCTACCTGCACGGCATCCCCGGAATCGACGCCGTCGGCCTCGAACAGCGCGCGGCCGCCCTCGGCACCCGCTCGATCAAGACCACCTCGAAGAAGTGGGCGATCGACACGATCATCCGCCTGATCGACCTCACCACCCTCGAAGGCGCAGACACCCCAGGCAAGGTGCGCTCGCTCGTCGGCAAGGCGCTCATGCCAGACCCGACAGACCCGAGCTGCCCGCGCGTCGCCGCGGTCTGCGTCTACGGCGACATGGTGCCGTACGCCGTCGAGGCACTCGGCGCCTCCCACTCGGCCGGCAAGGACGACGGCATCAACGTCGCCGCCGTGGCCACCGCCTTCCCAAGCGGCCGTGCGTCGCTCGCCATCAAGCTGGCAGACACAGCGGATGCCGTCGCGTCAGGCGCCGACGAAATCGACATGGTCATCGACCGTGGCGCATTCCTGTCCGGCCGCTACGGCGAGGTCTTCGACCAGATCGTCGCTGTCAAGGAAGCCTGCAAGCGCGCCGACGGCAGCTACGCCCACCTCAAGGTCATCCTCGAGACCGGCGAGCTGAACACCTACGACAACGTGCGCCGCGCCTCCTGGCTGGCCATCATCGCCGGCGGAGACTTCATCAAGACCTCGACGGGCAAGGTCGCTCCGGCCGCCACGCTCCCGGTCACGCTGTCGATGCTCGAGGTCGTCCGTGACTGGCACCGCCTCACCGGCGAGAAGATCGGCGTGAAGCCGGCCGGCGGCATCCGCACAGCCAAGGATGCGACCAAGTACCTCGTCACGGTCGCCGAGACCGTCGGTGAAGAGTGGCTCCAGCCGCACCTGTTCCGATTCGGTGCATCGAGCCTGCTGAACGACGTGTTGCTGCAGCGCCAGAAGCTGTCGACCGGCCACTACTCCGGCCCCGACTACGTGACGATTGACTAAGGACCTCTGACATGAACTTTCTCGAATACGCTCCGGCGCCCGAGTCGCAGGCGGTCCTGAATCTCCGCAGCGACTACGGCCTCTTCATCAACGGTGACTTCGTCGCCGGTCGCGGCACGCCGTTCTCCACCATCTCTCCCGCCACCGAGAAGCAGATCGCAATGATCAGCAACGCGAATGCAGCGGATGTCGACACCGCGGTCGCCGCCGCCCGTCGTGCCCACGATAACGTCTGGTCCAAGCTCTCCGGCAGCGACCGCGGCAAGTACCTGTTCCGCATCGCACGCCTCGTGCAGGAACGCGCCCGCGAACTGGCCGTGGCCGAAAGCCTCGACAACGGCAAGCCGATCAAGGAGAGCCGCGACGTCGACGTGCCCCTCGTCGCCGCCTGGTTCTTCTACTACGCAGGCTGGGCAGACAAGCTCGATCACGCCGGCCTCGGCCCGAACCCGGCGTCGCTCGGTGTCGCAGCCCAGGTCATCCCGTGGAACTTCCCGCTGCTCATGCTGGCGTGGAAGATCGCCCCGGCCTTGGCCGCCGGCAACACCGTCGTGCTGAAGCCCGCCGAAACCACTCCTCTCACCGCGTTGCTGTTCGCGGAGATCTGCCAGCAGGCAGGCCTCCCCGACGGCGTCGTGAATATCATCACCGGGGCCGGCGACACCGGCGAACTGCTCGTCAACCACCCCGACGTGAACAAGGTCGCCTTCACCGGCTCGACCGCCGTCGGCCGCGCCATCGCGCGCTCGGTTGCCGGCACCGACAAGAAGCTCACCCTCGAGCTCGGTGGCAAGGCAGCGAACATCGTGTTCGACGACGCACCCATTGACCAGGCCATCGAGGGCATCGTCAACGGAATCTTCTTCAACCAGGGCCACGTGTGCTGCGCAGGCAGCCGCCTCCTGGTGCAGGAGTCCATCCACGACGAGGTCGTCGACCGCCTGAAAGAGCGGATGTCCACCCTCCGCCTCGGCGACCCGCTCGACAAGAACACCGACATCGGTGCCATCAACAGCCGCGAGCAGTTGCAGCGCATCACAGAGCTCTCCAACATCGGCGAGCAGGAAGGTGCGGAGCGCTGGAGTCCAGACTGCGCGATTCCGGAGAACGGCTTCTGGTTCGCGCCGACGATCTTCACGAACGTGTCGACCAGTCACCGCATCGCCAGGGACGAGATCTTCGGTCCCGTGCTCTCCGTGCTCACCTTCCGTACCCCGGCCGAGGCCATCGCCAAGGCGAACAACACCCCGTACGGCCTGTCAGCCGGCATCTGGTCAGACAAGGGCAGCCGCATCCTGGCCGTCGCCGACAAGCTGCGCGCCGGGGTCATCTGGGCGAACACGTTCAACCGCTTCGACCCGGCCAGCCCGTTCGGCGGCTACAAGGAGTCCGGCTACGGACGCGAGGGCGGCCGTCAGGGCCTGACCGCGTACCTGAAGCCGGCATCCGCTCGCCCGTCGATGGTCGCAGAGCAGGCAGCTGCCCTCGACAGTGCTGCCGGCACCGCGCCGAAGGCCGTCACCGAGTCGACTGGCGCTGCGTCGACCAACGCCGCGACCGCCGCACCTAAGAAGTCTCCCGCAGGAAAGAAGGCCGCCAAGTGACCCGCCTCGCCGTTCCCAAGACGTACAAGCTCTACATCGGCGGAAAGTTCCCGCGCAGCGAGTCTGGCCGTGTGTACGAGATCACCAGCCGTTCAGGCGAATTCCTCGCCAACGCAGCGCTGGCGTCCCGCAAGGATGCCCGCGATGCCGTCGTCGCCGCGCGCTCAGCCGTCAGCGGCTGGTCGAACAGCACCGCGTACAACCGCGGGCAGGTGCTGTACCGCATCGCCGAGCTGCTCGAAGGCCGTCGCGCCCAGTTCATCGACGAGATCATGCACTCGGAGGGCGTCACAGCGCAGATGGCCGCCGACCAGGTCGACGCCGCCATCGACCGCTGGGTCTGGTACGCCGGCTGGGCCGACAAGTACGTGCAGGTCACGGGCAATGCGAACCCGGTGTCCGGCCCGTACTTCAACCTGTCGGTTCCAGAGCCCACGGGTGTTGTCGCCATCGTCGCCCCTCAGGGCGCAGGTTCACTCCTCGGCCTGGTCAGCGTCGTCGCACCGGCACTCGTCGCCGGTAACACCGTCGTCGTGATCGCCAACGAGACGATGCCGCTCTCGGCCATCAGCCTCTCCGAGGTGCTCGCCACCAGCGACGTGCCAGGGGGAGTCGTCAACGTACTCACCGGTTCACCGGCCGAAATCGCTCCGTGGCTCGCCAGCCACGCCGACGTCAACGCCCTCGACCTCACTGGCGCAGGGGCTCTCGACTGGGTCGACCTGCAGATTGCGGCGGCCGACACGCTCAAGCGAGTGATCACCCCGGAGAACGGACCGGATGCCGCCGCTCCCTCCCTCGACAGGATCGTCGGCCTCACCGAGACCAAGACGGTCTGGCACACCAAGGCGCTGATCTAGGGCCTCACGAGCACAACGACGCTTTTGTAGCGCGCCCGTTCTGGCGCGTCGCCCCCGCTACAGCGGGCGCGACGCGCCAGAACTGTAGCGGCGACTGCGCGGTACTTGGCCACTGCACCGCTGCGGCCGCTGCGAAATCTCTCCAGCGAGACCGCGGCCACGAACGTAGGCTGAGGTGATGAGCCCACGACGCGTACTCGTGACAGGAGCAACCGGATACATCGGCGGCCGGCTGGTTCCGCGCCTGCTCGAAGCCGGCTACGAGGTGCGCGTCCTCGTGCGATCGCCGCAGCGCCTCACCGATGTTCCCTGGGCCTCAGAGGTCGAGATCGTGGCAGGCGACCTGGACGATCTGGCATCCGTTCGACGTGCCTGTGACGGATGCGACGTGCTCTATTACCTCGTTCACTCCATGTCGAGCGGCCCAGCGTTCGAAAGCATGGAGCTGCGCGCGGCGCGGAATGCCGCGCAGGCTGCTGCCGAGGTTGGGATGTCGCGCATCGTCTACCTGGGCGGGCTGCATCCCGATGCCGAACACCTCTCGCCGCATCTCCGCTCCCGCGTCGAGGTCGGCAAGATATTGCTGGACTCTGGCGTGCCGACGGTGGCGCTGCAGGCCGGGGTCGTCATTGGGTCCGGGTCGACCTCGTTCGAGATGATCCGGCACCTCACCGACGTTCTGCCGTATATGCCGGCGCCGAAATGGGTGCGCAACTTCATCCAGCCGATCGCCGTGCGCGACGTGCTCTATTACTTGATCCATGCGGCCGAACTGCCGCCAGAGGTGAACCGCACCTTCGACATCGGCGGTCCGGACGTGCTGCGCTACGGACAGATGATGAATGGCTATGCGCTGGAGGCCGGCCTCCACCAGCGACCGATCGCAGCCCTCCCTGTCTTGACTCCATGGTTGGCCTCGCAGTGGGTGAATCTGGTGACGCCGATTCCGCGCAGCCTGGCCATCCCGATCATTGCATCGCTGCAATACGACTGCGTCATGCACGAGCACGACATCGACGACTACATTCCCCAGCCAGAGGACGGACTCACTCCGTATCGACGCGCGGTCCGCCTCGCTCTCGGGCGGATGCGCGACGGCGAGGTCGAGACCAGCTGGCAGAACGCGTCCATCGAGGGCGCATCAAGCAACCCGCTGCCCAGCGACCCAGACTGGGCCGGCCACATCGTCTACACCGATGTGAAGGAACGCCACACGAGCGCCGACCGAACCGACCTCTGGCGTGTCATTGAATCGATTGGCGGAGAGAACGGCTGGTATTCGTTCCCGCTCGCCTGGGCGGTGCGTGGCTGGATGGACAAGCTCGCAGGTGGCGTCGGACTCCGTCGTGGCCGCGTGCACCCCGACAGGCTGCACACCGGAGACGCCCTCGACTTCTGGCGGGTGGAGAAGATCGAGCGCGGCCACCTGCTGCGCCTGCGCGCCGAGATGCGCGTGCCGGGGCGCGCCTGGCTCGAGATGCGTGCCGAAACCGATCCCGCCGGCGGCTCTATCTACAAGCAGCGCGCGATCTTTTTCCCTCGTGGCCTCGGTGGGCGGCTGTACTGGTGGTCGATCCTGCCGTTCCACGGTGTCATCTTCACCGGCATGGCCAACCGCATCACCGCAACGGCTGAGTCGCAGCCGACGGCCACATCAGCTGCCACGTCAACGGCTACAGCGGCGTCGCAGCCTGCAGCGGATGCCGCGTCAGAACCGGTCGCGCAAGCCACGCAGCAACCGACGGGATCGACGACTGCCAGCGCTGATATCGTGCGTGACTAGCGTCGTTCATACCCGCTTGCCGGTGGGCACGCAAGACGATTGCGTGCGCATCCACTGTGAGTTCTGTCGTATGTTTGCGGTTCAGTGCATGATGGATATGAGGAGGCCACTATGACCGGATCACTAGTATTCATCGGCGATGGCCTAACAACAGGCGGTCGCTGGGACGAATGGTTTCCAGAGTTCACCGTTCACAACTTAGGTGTGAGCGGCGAAACGACGGACGCACTGTTGGACAGGCTGGAGTCGGTTATCGAACTTGAGCCAGACGCAGTTGTCGTTCAAATCGGTACAAACGACGTGGGCTGGCGACGGAGCGACGAGTACATCGTGCGCAACGTTGAGACGATATTGCACACGCTGCGGAGGCGGCTTCCAGAGACCCGAATCCTGGCGCAGTCGATACCGCCACGCGAACGCGATCACGTCGATCTCATCCGCTCGATCAATCGGCACGTGTGGCAATATGCGCCAACGCTGCATGCCGGCTATCTCGACCTGTGGCCGATGCTCGCCGACCCAGACGGGGAAATCGGCGTGGGATTCTCCGAAGACCGGCTGCATCTGAACGAGGCAGGCTACGCGATCTGGGTCGCAGAGTTGAAGCCGGCGCTCGAGGTGCTCTTCGAGACGCCGACGTCGACCACGACGATCCCGGTTCAGTACATCTAGGACTTGGAAATCTTGAACGTGGGAGTTTCAGCAGCTCTATGCACACGAACGCCAGCACGTGCTCCGAACTGTCGAGTCGTGGCGTGGCGATCACCGGGCTGCTGAGGCCCGGGTGCTTTCGTTGCGACGTGCAGGATCTGTGAGCCGGTACATCAACCGGGCGGTGGTTCGCCGGCTCACGAGCCGGAAGACGCCAGCGCCGACCCGGTTGGAGGTGCCGTCTATGACGCTCGGCCCTGGGTTGTGGCGGGAGAGATGCGCGAGGGCGGTCGCGACGACAGCGTCTGGAGTTCGCATCTTGGCACCCGCGGTGGCGTCGTCCGTGCCGACGACGGAGTTGAACTCGGTGCTCGTCGCACCAGGGGACAGCGCGAACGCCGTGACTCCTGTGCCCTGGAGCTCAGCCCAGAGCGACTCGGTGAAGCTGAGTATGAAGGCTTTCGCTGCCCCGTAGACGGCCATGCGGGGGGCTGGCGTGTATGCGGCCATGCTCGCGACGTTGATCAGGTAGCCGTGGCCGGCCGCGATCATGTCAGGCAGGAACGCCGCGCTGAGTTGCACAGGCGTGGAGACGTCGACTGCGACTTCCTGGGCGAGCCGCGCCGGGTCCTCCTCGATGAACGGACCGAACGTTCCGAACCCGGCGTTGTTGATGAGACTCGTCACATGCAGACCTGCGGTGGAGACGGCGGTGTACAGCTCGGTTCCCGCTGTCGGCGAGCCGAGATCCTGGGCGATGGCCGTGGCGGTTATGCCGTGGTCCTGTTCGAGCTCTGCCGCAAGCTGCTCGAGGCGATCGAGCCGGCGCGCGACCAGGATCAGATTGGATCCTCGGGCGGCGAGTGCGCGAGCGAACGATGCTCCGATTCCGGAGCTGGCTCCGGTGATGAGAACGGTCTGGGTTCGGTGGTCGATGGTCGGCATGAAGGCTCCAATGTCGGTAGATGCAGAACTCTATGTCTAGCTGGCACTGAGTGTCAACAGGGCATCTAGGATAAGGTTCGACCATGGGTACTGATGCATCACTATGGGAGCGATCGCGGCAAGCGGCCTATATCGAAATTACGGGCGTTGCGATGCGTCTTTTCCTTGAGCAGGGATTCGAGCAGACGACCGTTGATCAGATAGTCGCGGCAGCTGGCATCTCACGACGCTCCTTCTTCCGATACTTCGGCACGAAGGAAGACGTTGTGCTCGGCGACCTCGCAAACCAGGGCCTGCTAGTCCAACAGGCTCTCGAAGCTGTTCCCCTGACTGTCGCGCCCTGGGAAGCGCTTCGCGCCGCCTTGAACGCTGTGGACGCCCTTGAAGTCGAGCCTGGTATCACTCTGAAAATCTCGAAGATGATGTATGAGACGCCGTCGTTGCGCGCGCGCAGCATTGAAAAGCACTTGCATTGGCAGTCGCTGCTCGTGCCGAACATCCGCGAACGACTCGGTGTCGGCGCTGACCACGATGATCCGGCAGCTGACGCCATTGTTGCCAGCGCCATCGCGTGTCTCGATGTCGCCGGCGAACTATGGACACGATTGGGCGGAGGCTTGAGGCTTGCCGACCTCTATGACCAAGCCGTCAGCGCGGTCAGAGGTGTTTCCGCGCAATTCACGGCGTGATGCTGGCTACCCGGCGGCGGGGCGGAGGCCGTGGAGAAGATGTCCAGCATCAGCGTGCGGTCAGCGGGTGTGCCGAGACGAACCGCGTGTTCGATGAGCCGTCGTGCAAAGACGGATGACGGACTTCCGCTCATGCGTGGGCACATCCCGATACGCGACCGACCACATTTGACGTCTCCCGTTGACCAGCATCGGCGCGTACACGAAGGCGAAGACCGCGACGGAGGTCTTCGCATTCGAATTCCTTCGGAGGCTCACTGCCGCCGGCCTGCCGGTCGCGTCTGTGTTGACCAGACCCGGCGTCGGTGTCGATGCGAAGACCCCTGAGCGGTCGGGAATCCGAGACGTGAGCGCCAGCGAGCGTCTACTGGATCCGCGGATCAATCGCGACACGAACTGGTCCGCCTGGACCGGCCTGACGAATTCCCTCGTCGAGTCGATCAAGCGCGATGGTTGCGCCGACGAGTTCATGGAATGGTCGGGTCTCCCATCGCTCAGTTATGTATGCCGCGGCGCCCATCAGGTGCGCTTCCGTGTAATTGTGGACGCCGGTCACGGTCAAAAGTCGGCGAACCATGTCCTCGGGATCGAGTGGCACAGGCTCGGTCGGGGAGACGCTGCCGACAAGCACGATCGTGCCGCCGACCGCGGCAGAGCCGAACGCGTCGGCGACCGCAGCGCGGGATCCAGAAGCTTCGATGACGACATCGAAGCCGTCGTCGACACCGGCCGCGCTGAGGATGCGTGCAATCTCGTCCGGGTCTGCGAGCGGGTTGTAGGTCGCAGTTGCGCCGAAACGGAGCGCCATCTCCCGGCGAACGGGGTCGGGGTCGGCAACGACGACTTTCGACCCCCTGTCGGTTGCGATCGCGGTTGCCGTGAGTCCAATGAGTCCCGCTCCGCTGATGAGCACATCGGGGCTCTGGTGAGGGTGGGTGCGAGCGGCCGCGTCGAGCGCTGCCCATGCAGTTGCCGTGCCGCACGAGACCGGTGCGAGTACTTCGGCCGGTACCGATTCGGGCACGCACACGATCGGGGTGCCGGCGAGCAGGTGGGTGTGGGTGGCGAATCCACCGGACAGCGACCACCGCTTCTCGATCTTCTGGTGCCCGTATTTCCGGAGGGTGCGGCACTTCTGGGTCAGGCCGGATACGCAGCGATCGCAGGTGCCGCAACTTGCGGCTATCGACCAGATGACGCGATTGCCGACGGCGAGGAGCGCCCCGTCGACCGCCCGTGGAGAGCCGCTGCCGATGGCGACGATCCGACCGACTTGCTCGTGCCCCAACACCAGAGGAGACGGGGCTGCACGGTCGCCGCGGCTTGTGTGAACGTCAGACCCGCAGATGGTTGCGAGTTCGATCTCGACGAGGACCTCGAGCGGGTCAAGGTCGACGCTGACGAACGCTGCCTTTTCGTGCGGACGGTCTGGCGCGACCCAGACCATGGCCAATGCTGCTGGCTCAAGCAGAATGCTGTGCGGTGCTGCCATTGTCTGGATGCTCATCGTGCTGCCACGGGGGAAAGCGAGGGCAACTGCGTCACATCTTCGATGACGGCGTCTGCGCCGGCCTCGACGAGGGTGGCCCGACCGTGGGATCCGCTGAGGACCCCGACAACCAGGCCGGCCCCGGCTGCTCGGCCGGAGCGGACATCGCTGGCAGTGTCGCCGAGCACGGCGACGGCGCTCATTGCGCTGACTCCCGCTCGCAGCGCCGCGGCCAGGACGAGGTCGGGGGCTGGGCGTCCGCGACCGGCGTCAACGGGGGAGAGAGCGATGTCGACGAGATCGATCCACCCGAGGGAACGGAGGATCGCGTCGCGAGTCACGGGTGCGAATCCGGTGGTGAGGGCCACTTTCACCCCATCAGCGATGAGACGACGGATCAGCGCTTCGGAGCCGGGGATCTCGGTGACGTTCTGCTCGACGATCAGCTCGGCATATGCGTCCTCGAATGCGACGGTGGCGCGTGCCGCTGCGTGAGTGTCGCCGCCGGCAAGGTGAGTGAAGACATCGATCTTCGACATTCCCATAGTCTGGCGAACGTAGGCGAGCGCTTCTGCCTGTGAGAGCTGCGCGACGACGTTCGTGCGCTCGGCGGCACGCTGGAAGGCCATCTCGACAACGCCGTCGTCGCTGACGGTGGTTCCGGCCATGTCGAAGACGACGAGCTCGATGCCGTCGAGAGCGTGGGAGGTGGCGGTCGGGGTTTCGGTGTTAAGCGACATCAGATGCCTTTCATGGGGTTGAGAGCGCCGAGACGCTCGGACAGAATTGTTTCGGCCAGGCCGAGCCCCGTGGTCATGCCGATGCCGGTGGTCGCGGCGAGGGCGACTACTCCGGGTTCTGGTTCCGCCACCAGGAATTCGGTTGGGGCGCTGGCATAGATGCCTTGCCATCGCTCGAGCACCCTGGCCGGTGCGCCGAAGAGCTTCGACGTTTCCTCCAGGAGAAGGCCGGCTGTTGCTTCGCTTTGGAAAGGGGAGGGCGCAGTGGCCTTGTGGTGGGAATCGCCGACTATGACACTGCCGTCGGGAAGCTGGGTGTACATCTGGTTGAGGTCGATGGCCGCCAGGTCGGGACGCTGCGTGTGCAGTCGTTCGCGTACGGCATCCGCTTGAGGCAGCGTCGCGAAGGCGCTGTAGCGAATGAGGGACCAACCGGTCAGCAGGGGTGCCGCCAGCGGACGGGGGAGCGGCAGGTCTACGCGGAGCATGTCGAGCGAGCAGCGCACAATGCGGTGCTCCTCGGCGAGGTCAGGGAGGAGCTGGTCGATGTCGTGGTTGACCGCGACCACGACCGTATCCGCGTGTATGACGCCCCTGCTGGTGTGAACGGTTCCGGTGGTGACGCTGCCCACTGACGTGCGCATCCGGAATTCGACGCCGAGGGAAGCGAGATGGCGCACAATCGCCGTCGCCGCCGTACGCGGGTTCGTCTGCAAGTCGTAGGGAAGCACCGCACCGCCGGTCAGCTGGCGCGATTCTATGGGCACAACGGCCGCCATTTCGGTGGCGTCGAGCAACCGGATCGCCGGCTCCTCACCGAACCCGTGCGCCAGTTGAGCGGCGGATGCCTCGAGAAGGGCGAGCTCGTCGCTGTGCCTGGCGATTACGTGTGTGCCGCATTCGCGGAGCCAAAAGCCGGCGTCGCGGGAGAGGCGCAGCCAGATTTCCCTCGATGCGATCCCGTAGCGGCGCGCGTCGCCGGCCTGCGGGGTAAAGCAGAGGTGGCCGAAGTTGCGAACAGTCGCACCGACTGGTTCGGTGCTTCGGTCGATCACCACGACTCGCAGTCCCCGCCGCACCGCAGCGTAGGCGGCGCCGAGTCCAACAATGCCGGAACCGACAATGGCGATATCGAAGCGTTCACTCATCGGAATACCCTCCTCATCCACATGGCGAGCCCTTCGACAAGAAGGACCGTGACCAGGATCATCAGCACGATGGCGGTCACCGTTGCGTAGTTCGAGCCTTGGCTGGCGTTGAGCAGGTAGTAGCCGATGCCGCCGCCGCCGACAATGCCGAGCAGGGTTGCCGCGCGAATATTCGTATCTATGAGATAGAAGGTGTGCCCGAGCATCGCAAGGGCCGACTGCGGCACGGTTGCGCCGGCGTAGATCTGCAGCCGGGTTGCGCCGGTCGCGGTCAGCGCCCGTTCTGGTCCGCTGGCAACTTCCTCCACCGAGTCGGCGATCAGTTTGCCGAGTAATCCGACACCGCCGACGGCAAGCGCGATCGTGCCTGCCTGCGTCCCCAACCCGCTGATGACGATCAGTACGATCGCCAGTATCAGCTCTGGAATGCCGCGCACCACAACAAGGAGAAGCCGGAAGCCACTCCGGACGGTCCGATTCGGTGCCACGTTCCGCGCAGCGAGGGAACCGATGACGAATGAAGCGACCACCGTCAACAGGGCGGCCGCCAGCGCGATCACGACTGTCTCACGCATGGCTTCGACCATCGTGGCGACCTCGTAGCTGCCGAATGATGGCGGCCAGAACTGGACCGCTACTGCGGGAACCCGTCCCCAAAATGTGACAAAGTCGGCCCAGCGGATGTCGCTGACAAGGACAGACGCGACGACTACTGCCACAGCGACAGTGCCGGCGATGGTGTTGCGCACACGCGTTGCATTCCACGGACGTCGCAGCGCTGATTCGCTGGTGATGGCAGGGACGTTTGGCACTCGTGCGGGCTGCGGCGGGCGGATCCGGCGAAACAGCCTGTCGAACGGCCCTGTAGCGGTGTTGCCTGGCCCGAGCATGGCCGCGCGGACAGAGCTCGAGACGATCTCCATGACGACACAGAGGGCGAAGATGATGAGTGCAATGCCGAGTCCTCGGCCATATTCGAGCGACTTGAACGCGTAGGACATCTCCAAACCCAGCCCGGCCACCCCGACATAGCCGAGGATGACGGAGCCGCGCAGGTTGATGTCGTTGCGGTGCAGGACGGTGGCCACCCACGATGGGAGCACCTGCGGCAGCACACCGGCGGTGAATTCCTGCAACTTCGAGCCGCCCGCTGCTCGGATGGCGAGTCTCGGACCTTCGTCGATCTGCTCGATGGCATCGGCGAACATTTTCGAGATCATGCCGATTGAGTGGATTCCGATGGCGAGGATGCCAGGGAGGGAGCCGAGCGAGAACATCAGCACGAACACCATCGCCAGCACGACGTCGGGAACCGCCCTGGCGAGGACACCGAGGAAGCGGGCCAGGCCGCGCCAACTGTTGCTGGGAGAGGTGTTGGACGCAGCGAGGTAGGCCAGGGGGACCGACAGCACGGCGGCCAGCAGCGTGCCGGTGAACACGAGTCCGAGGGTCTGTGCCGTGAGCGCGACAAGTACATCGCGGTCTGGGAACGTGATGGGGCCAACGCGAACGAAGAAACGCTCTGCGTTTGACCAGCTCTGCACCATGCGCGGGAGAGAAATGTCGACCTCTGCGAGGGCGCCGACCGCCAGCACCACGAGAGCGGCAAGTGTGAGAACGGCGGCGATTCGCTGGGGAGAACGACGCGGCCGTGGAGCACGCTCGGCCACGCCGGAGTCGGGCGTTTGTGTCGCCCGTCTGGACGGAAGGGTAACGGTCACAGCGCTGCCTCTGGGGCCAGCAGCTCGATCTGAACAGCTTCCAGCTCTGACGTTGTGGTTGCGACGCGACCGTAGATTTCCATGACCTGGCTTTTGGATAGTCCGGCGGTCGGTAGGTCGAGCACGACAGCGCCATGACGGAGGCCGACGATGCGGTCGGCCCACGCGATCGCGAGGTCGACCTGGTGCAGGCTACAGAGCACGGTGAGACCCTCTTCGGAAGCGATCTCCCTGATGAGTGCCATGACCTGATCGCTCGACTCTGGATCAAGGGACGCGACGGGCTCGTCGGCGAGCAGGATGCTCGGATTCTGCATCAGTGCACGGGCAATTGCCACGCGCTGTTGCTGTCCTCCTGAGAGCGTGTCCGCACGCTGGTAGGCACGGTCGAGAAGCCCGACGCGTTCGAGGTGGCGCAGCGCGCGCAGCTTGCTTGACTTCGGGTAGCTCCAGAGGCCAAGCCGGGGACCGCGAAGCTCGGCGAGGGCGCCGGTGAGCACGTTCTCGAGGACAGTCAGCGATGGCACGAGTTCGAACTGCTGGAAGATGAAGCCGATTCGGCTGCGGAGGGTGCGCAGACGGCGGCCGCCCAGAGCGGGCACATTCTCCCCGAGGACCGCCACAGATCCTGCCGTCGGGAGTTCGAGGGCGTCGACGTGGCGGAGGAGGGTGGACTTGCCCGACCCGGAGAGTCCGAGCAAGACGACGATTTCCCCGCGGCGCACGGTGAGGGAGACGCCATTGAGAGCGGTGGTGGTGCCGAACTGCTTCGTGAGGCCGGCAATTTCTATGACCTTCTCAGGTGCAGCGGGTGGTGTGGTCGTCATGGGATTCTCCGAGTCGGTTCGTCAGCGTCAGCCGATAGCTACTTCTGGCACTGAGTGGCTTTGGTTGCCTCGCAGATGTCGCGGATCTGGTCGTAGTACTCGTCGTCGACGGGAACGGTGGCGTAGAAGACGCTCCGGAATCCCTCGGAGTCTGCACTGTCGATGCCAGCTGCAACGATGTCGTCTGCGGTGACTTCGGAGAGGATGTCTCGAAGCTTCTGCTTGACGTCTGCCGGGAGGGTGTTCGACTCGACGATCGGGGCACCGGGAACCATCGTCTTGGCGATGACCTTGACCTTGTCTGACTTTTCAACCTCGCTGTCCTCGGCGAAGCCGGCTTCGCACTCGACGCCCTCGCCCACCTTCTGCACGCTGACGTCGTGCTTGCCGGCGAACACCGGCGTCACGTCGGCCTCCGGGTCGACGCCGGCCTCAAGCAGGTTGTAGCTGGGGAAGAGATAGCCAGAGGTCGACGACGGGTCGACGAAGCAGATCTTCTTGCCCTTCATCTGTTCGATCGATGTGATGGAGCTTCCCGTTGGCACGATCGCCTCTGAGTAGTACCCGGGCTCCTGGCCCTCTGTGGTGATGATCGAGGAAATCGGTGTCAGCTCTGCACCATTGTTCGTCGCGGTCACATAGGTGAAACCGGAGAAGGAGGCGACGTCGATTTGGCCGGCGATAGCCGCCTCGATCAGAGCCGCATAGTCGGTCGACTCGTGGTATTCGACGGTTTTGCCGGTCTCCTGGGCAATGTAGTCCATCAGGGGCTGGTAGTTGGTCTCGGTGTCGACGGAGTCGGGGACGACCCCGAAGACGAGGGTGCTTGAATCGACGGCGTAGCCGCCCTCAGCGTCTGCGGCGGCCGCATCGTCGGAGGATGTGGCGCCGGAGCATCCGGTAAGCGCGAGGGTGAGAGCACTGGCGACGGCGAGCGTCGCGACGGACATACGGGTACGTGTGATCATGATTGCCTTTCCGGGCGGGATCGAGGGTCGTCTGAAATTCTGCCCGACCTGTCGTCAAGATGTATACCTATCTGGCCGTTAGTTCACGACGTGTTCACCTATGTATCCACTAGATGAACGGCGCGTGTCCGGGCCACTCGAATACCGCAGGGCCAGTAGGGTGCCTACGTGGCCGATGTTATGTACAAGCAAATCGCCGACGATCTGCGCTCCGCTATCACGACGGGTCGCCTCCGTCCGGGCGACGAGATCCCGACCGAGGGTGAGCTCGCCGACCGCTGGAGCACATCGAGAGGGCCTATTCGAAACGCCCTCGCCGTCCTCCGGGCTGAAGGGCTGATTGAGAGCACCAGGGGCCGCCCCAGCCGGGTGACCGAACGCAAGGCGTACCAGGCCGTAGACGTCTCGATCCCATTCACCAAGTGGGCTCGCGAGATCGGCGCAAACCCCGGAGCCCTGACCCAACACGTGGCACTTCGCCGCTCCGACAGCGAACAGGCTGCGCTCCTCGGAATTACAGAGGGCGATCTCGTCGTCGACGTGCTCCGACTGCGCTCACTCGACGGCCGGCCGACGATGGTCGAACGGTTGACCTACATTGAACCGGTCGGTCGGCACCTCTTCGACGTCGACCTCGATACCGTCTCGATCACTGAGTTCCTTGAATCCCGTGGCTGGAAATCGGCCGATGTGGATCATGAGATAGACGCCGTCGCAGCGGATTCAACAGATGCATCCTTGCTCGGCCTGGAACGTGGAGCGCCCATCCTCCGGCTGCGCAGAATCACTCGCCATACCGATGGACGCACCATCGAGGCGTCGGACGACCGCTACCGAAGCGACATCGTCCGATTCACCGTCTCAGCATCAGGGCGCTATTTTGAAGGCGGCCACTTCATCCGACCAATTGGCATCTGACGCAGAACTCACGACGCCAGCAGCAGTACACCGAACACGACCACGACCGACGCTGTGACGCGCCGGACAGCAGAGCCCTCGCGCAACACCAACACTCCGAACAGTGACACCAGGACAACGCTCACCTCTCGAACCGGTGCCACCAGCGCCACCGGCGCCACCGTCATGGCGGTCAGCACGAGAATGTACGACAGCGGGGACAGCACCCCGAACGCCACAATGCGCGGCCAGTGCGCACGGGCTACAGCGATCATCTCGCCCCTGCGTCGGAACACCTGAGGTGCATAGAGCACAAGTTCCACCGCCGTGCACCCAACCATGAACGCCACCGGCGACAGTCCCCACGTGCGCAACGCATGCGCATCCCAGATTGTGTATGAAGCAATCGCCACGCCTGTTAGCACCCCGAACACGATGCTCAGATCCAGCCCCCGCCGCATACCTGCCGCGGGTGTTGTTCGATCGATCAGTCCTGTCGCGATCACCCCGACGACGATGACGGCGACTCCGAGCATCGCAATCACATCGAGGTGCTCCCCGAGCAACACCACGGCGAGGAACGAGCTCAACGCCGGCCCCGTCCCGCGAGCAGTCGCATAGACAGTCGACAACCGGCCCCGCGCATAGCCCTGCTGCAACACCAGCATGTATAGCACGTGTAAAACACCGGACACCCCGGCACCCACAGCGAAACCCGCCAAGAGCTGGGGCCCGCCGACACCGAACCCGCCCGTGAGCGGGATGAGCGGTGCCCAGATCAGGGTGCTCGCCAGAGCTCCCCACCATAAGAACGGCACGCCGATCCGACTCACACCGTGAGCCAGCACATTCCATGCCGCATGACAGATCGCTGCCGAAAGGACAAGGAACAAAGCAAATACAGACACGAGGACCCTTCCCGCCGCACGGGGGCGCGACACAGGAGTCCTCCAGGCTTCTATCCTTTTAGATGACGGCTCACCGATCGCGGTCAGCCGTGGCGCCGCTCGAACCAGTCAGACAGTTACGTCCCGGAACCCTAGGCGCTATCAGGGGGAGCGTAGCAGGTGCGGGTAAACGGGTTGCGCCTGCGCTGGAAACCGCGCTAGCTGGCCGCGATCACGCGCGTGTAGAAGTCGATGCCGCGGAGGAACGTCGCCACGTGGATCCGCTCGTTGACGGCATGCAGGGTGCCGCGCTCCTCGCCGCTCATCTCGAACGGGCTGAACCGGTAGACGTGATCGCTGATACGGGTGAAGTGTCGGCTGTCGCTGGCACCGAGCATCACATACGGGGTCACGACAGTGCCGGGGAAGGCCTGCTCGATGCTGCCCGTGACCAGGTCCCAGGCTGCGCCGTGCGTCGGAGACACCTCAGACGGCTCGTTTGCGTGCTCAGCTGCGACGTGTACCCGTTTGTCACCGATGGCCTTCGTGACGTGCCGCAGCATCTCCTCGATGCTCGACCCCTGCGCGATGCGCACATTGACGACGGCACTGGCCTTCTCGGCCAGGGCGTTCGCCGCTTGCGCACCGGAGAGCTGGGTGACCACAGCCGTGGTGCGCACCATGGCACTGGTCTCATCGCTCAGCCGACCGAGGAGCATGGTCAGCGGCATCCGGAACAGGTGTGCCCGCTCGAAGACAAAGCGCAGGATGCCGGTGCTGTGGGCGCCGAGGGTCGTGATCATCTCGAAGTTGGTCGGGGTGAGGCCTGCAGGGAACGGACGGGCGTTGAGTCGGGTGATCGCGCGGGCCAGACGCACCGGCGCCGGCATCCGTGGGGGAGTGGACGCGTGACCGCCGGCCTGTTCCACCGTGAGGATCACGCTGGTGATGCCCTTTTCGCTGACGCCGACCACCGCGATGGGTTTGGTCACGCCGGGGAAGATATCCTGCACGACCGCGCCGCCCTCGTCGAGCACCAGGCCAGGCGAGATGCCGCGGCTCTGCAGCAGGTCGACGATCGCTGACGCACCGGCGCCGGTTGTCTCTTCGTTGTGGCCAAAGCTCAGGTAGATGTCGCGCTCAGGCTGAAAGCCTGCGAGCACCTGCGCTTCGACGGCTTCGAGAACGGCAACGAGTGAGCCCTTGTCGTCGAGCGTTCCCCGGCCCCAGATGAGCTGATCGGCGCCCTCGCCGACGAGTTCAGCCGCGAACGGCGGGTGCGTCCAGTCATCATCGGTTGCCGACACGACGTCGTAGTGCGCCATCAGCACGGTCGGGCCAGTCGAGCTCTGGCCTGGCTGACTGCTCTGCTTTGCCTGACTGCTCAGCTTTGCTTCACTACTCTGCTCTGCCTGACTACTCCGGCCTGCCCAGCGATAGAGCAGCGAATGGCCGGCCACAATCTCCAGGGTTAGCGTCGCATGCAACGCCGGATACAGCGCGGGCAGCGTTGCAATGAAGAGGTCGAACTGCGCCCAATCCGTCGTCGTCTCGTCGAGGCGCGACATGGTCGGAATGCGAATCAAGGCCTGCAAGCGAGAAACGGATGTCGACACCCCGTCTGCATGCACGGCCGCCCCAGGCGCCGCAGCGACCGCAGCGACAGCATCCACCGTGCCATCAGCCACGGTTGTTGCTCAGTTCGAATATCTTCAGCAGCTCCTCGATCGCGTTGTCGCGCTCGTCGCCGCCCGCTTCGAACATCTGCGTGACGTGGGTCTTCAGATGGTTCTCGACCAGGAGCTTGTTGAGCGATCCAAGCGACTTCTGGATGGCCAGCGACTGCGTGAGGATATCGACGCAGTAGTCCTCGTTTTCGATCATCTTCTCGAGCCCGCGCATTTGCCCCTCGAGGATGCGCGTGCGGTGAAGGGCCCGGCGCTTGATGTCTTCGATCATGGCTACAGGCTACCCGTTCGTCGAAATACCGTGGAGGGGTATTGTCGGCATCCGCTTGGGCAGACCTGCGGCGGCTCAGTAGGCCTCATTCGCTCGCTAGTCTGGAAGAATGCGTCGACGTACGGGGTTCCTCATAGCCACGGTTGCTCTGACTCTTTCCACGATGGTCTTCATCGGTGCGGCACCGACGGCTAACCAGGCGTCTTCGGCCACGGCAGAGACAGCAGCCCTGGCGCCGGCCGAGTTCGACGCGCTCACAACGGGCGTCGACGACTTCACGTTCGATTCCTGGCACTCCGACCTCGACCTGGGCAGAGACGACGACGGTCGCGCCACACTCACCACGACGGAAACCATCGTCGCCGATTTCCCTGACACAGATCAGAACCACGGGATCCGACGCGCGATCCCCACCCACTACGACGGCCACACCACCGACCTCGACATCGTGAGCGTCACCGATGAGAACGGCGCGGCGCGCAGCTACGACAGCGAATCATCCGACGATGACGGCGAATTCCTCACCCTCACCATCGCGGCCGATGAGTTCGTGCACGGCCTCCAGACCTACGTCATCACGTACACCCAGCACAACGTCATCCTGTTCCCCGATGACGCGGCAGACAACGAGTTCTTCTGGGAGGTGAACGGCACAGGGTGGGCGCAGCCGTTCCGCTCCGTGACCGCAACGCTGTCGATGGATGCCGACCTTGCTGCAGCCCTGAACGGCCAGTCGGCCTGTTTCCAGGGCTGGGCGACGTCGAGCGATCCGTGCGAATCTCTGGTGCAGACCGACACGGATGCCGGCACCAGCTTCGAGGCGACGGCCACAGACCTTGAAAAATACCAGGGCCTCACCATCGTTGTCGGGTTCGACGATGGAACGTTCGTTCCCCGTGACGACTCCTTCCTCGCCAATGCATTCCCGACGGTAGGCCTGATCGGCGCCGTCCTGGCCGTGATTACGGCCATCCTGGCGTGGGTGGCGCGCCTCACGCGCTGGCGAAACGCACCGGGCCGGCCGACGATCATCGCCGAGTACCTGCCGCCGAAGGGCGTCAATCTGCTGGTGTCCGGCGATATCGCGGGTGCGATGGGCAGGGCCATGCCGGCCCAGCTGTTGAGCTTCGCCGTTCGCGGGAATGTGCGCGTCCTGGAGGCGGACGGCAATGGTCACTACATCCTGGAGCTCGTGCACACAGAAGGACTCGACGCCGAAGAGCTGGCACTCCTGTCCGATCTGATGCCGACGCTCACCCCGGGAGCGCGACGTGACCTCAAGACGAAGGACCCTGCCGTCGCAAGCAAGGTGCACAAACACGTCGCCGCCGTGAAGAAGACAGTCGTGACGCAGGGGCTCCGCCGGCAGAGGGGCGGCGCCATCCGCTCCTGGCTGATTGCGGCCAGCATCATCTCGCTCGTCATCGCCCTGGTCGGTTCGATTGGCGCGTTCGCCACCGAAGTCGCCGGGCTCTGGCCGCTGCTCACACTGTTCGTCGGGGTCATCGGTTTCATCGCCGCCATGGCAGCGCTTGCCACCGTGCGCCCACTCACCCCGGCCGGCTCTGAGCTGCGCGACTACCTGGCCGGACTCCGCCGCTACATCGACCTCGCAGAGTCAGACAGGCTGCGGGTGCTGCAAAGCCCGGCAGGCGCACTCACCTCGCCCTATCGCCCCGTGCTCGACGCATCCCTCGTGCCAGAAGCGGATGCCGGCACGCCGGACTCCCAGCTGAAGATCGTCAAGCTGTACGAACGCGTCTTGCCGTTCGCCGTCTTGTTCGGCCTCGAGAAGAACTGGTCGAAGGTGCTCGGCGACTACTACGACAGGTCAGGCGCCCAGCCGGACTGGTATGTCGGTTCCCACGGATTCAACGCTGCGCTCTTTGCCACTGGCATCGGCGCCTTCGCCTCATCGACCACAGCGGCGTGGTCTGGGACCGCGAGCAGTTCATCAAGTTCAGGATTCAGTGGAGGCGGTTCCGTCGGAGGCGGCGGAGGCGGCGGTGGAGGAGGAGGCGTCTAGTGGGCGTTAAGGAATATGGCACGCCGAAGAAACCGACGTTCAGTCGGTCTGCGCTGGCACCAGGGTTACTCGGTGCGATCGCGCTGCTCGGCGGGCTGGCGCTGCTGGATGTCGACAGCTTCATCATCGTTCGCTACGTCGTGAGCATCCTCGCGGTGATCATGTGCGTGTTCGCGATCCAGGCGAAGGCGTGGTGGTGGCTGATCGGGCTGGTGCCCATCGCCGTGATCTGGAACCCCGTCGTTGTCATCGAACTGCACGGCCAGGGCTGGGTGTCTATCCAGTTCATTGCGGCGATTGTGTTCATCATTGCGGGCATCCGTATCAAAGTTCCTGTACGCGAGCTGTAGGCCGCGGGCGTAGACTGGCAGGACGCCGGAAGAACCCGGTCACCGTCTCGACCGTGCCGCTGCATTCATATGCAGTAGACGCGCTGCTCGATTCAGGGTTCGGCGTATCGGTTGAGTCTGCAGCTTCGACGCTGAGGGCCAAGCGAGGGCGGTCATTCCAGGCCGCTGGCTGAGCAATCAGCGGGCTGTATCCGCGATAGCGGCACCCGCGAAGTGGAGAAGAATGGCAAATACGCGCCAACAGTCGTCGGGTTCAAGCAGCCGCGGAAGCAGCAGCAATAGCCGAAATCGACCGCGCACGCGGTCTCGCGACGACGATGCACCGATCATCCCGATCCTTGCCCGCAAGGTGCGTGAGGTCGAGGCGAAGGCGCAGGCCAGCGGAAAGCTCGGCCCGACCAACCGCACCAAGTACCAGGTCATCGCGCTGCTGATGCGCGAGGAGCGTGCCAGGGTCAAGACCGACCCCGAACTCACCGACGCCAACCGCGCCGAACTGCTGAAGCGCCTGGATGGCATCGCCCAGATTCTCGCGAAGACCGCGGGGCGCGACACCAGCCTCATCACGCTGCTCGAACCCGATGCGGGTGTCTCGACTGTCGCCCAGCGTTTCCGTCGGGATTGGCTGCTCGAATCTGGCGCAGACCTCACCCCAGACGAATTGATCATCACCCGTGAGGCCGAGATTAAGCCTGAGGTGCCGATCAACCAGGTCATCCCGCAGTCGGTGAAGGCCAGAGCTCTCGCCAACCCGTTCCTTGCCCCCGACTTCAGTGCCGCAGCGCCAGCGCCCGTCGTCCCCGTGCGACGCCTCGCCAACTGGGAACTGCTCGGCCCGCTCTTCAAATCGTTCGAATACGGCTCAGGCGGCCAGGCCGCCAGCATGGACCTGCCAGAGGCGCCCCCCATCGACCGGCTGTCACCAGCTGGCATGGAGCTCATGCGGCATCAGGCGCGCTTCGTGGAAAGCGCACGCCTCGGCCACCGCAGCTACCTGCTCGCTGACGAGCCTGGCCTCGGCAAGACGGCGCAGAGCCTGCTCGCGGCATCCGTCACCAACTCGTACCCGCTGCTCGCGATCGTGCCGAACGTCGTGAAGATGAACTGGGCTCGCGAGGTTGAACTGTGGACACCGCACCGCAGGGCGACAGTCATCCACGGCGACGGCGACACGCTTGATGCGTTCGCCGACGTTGTCGTTGTCAACTACGACGTGCTCGACCGCCACCTGGCGTGGCTCGGCACCCTCGGTTTCAAGGGCATGGTCGTCGATGAGGCGCACTTCATCAAGAACCTGCAGTCGCAGCGGTCGAAGCACGTCTTGTCGCTCGCCGAGCAGATCCGACGCCGCACGCCGGGCGGAAACCCGCTGCTGATGGCACTCACCGGAACCCCCCTCATCAACGATGTCGATGACTTCAGGGCCATCTGGCAGTTCCTCGGCTGGATCGACGGCGACAAGCCGACCGCGAAGCTGATGGCGAAGCTCGAAGCCACCGGGCTGACCCCGGCCGACCTCGGCTTCTACGCTGAGGCCCGCGCTGCCGTCATCGACATGGGCATCGTCAGGCGTCGCAAGGTGGATGTCGCTGCAGATCTGCCCGCCAAGCGAATCGCCGACCTGCCCGTCGAACTTGACGACGACCTCGGTCGCTCGATCCAGAAGGCTGAGCGTGAGCTCGCAGCCCGACTCGTCGTCCGCTACAACGCACTCGTGCAGGCCAGGTCAACCGGCAGCAAGAAGATGGTGCCAGACGAAGACCAGCGCGCATCGTTCATTCGTGCCGTCGCGCACGCCGAACTCGAAGAGTCGAAGGGTGCAACGACCGGCGAGAACGTCTTCACGATGGTGCGGAAGATCGGCCAGGCCAAGGCAGGCCTCGCCGCCGACTACGCCGCCCAGCTGGCGCGTTCGGTGGGCAAGGTCGTCTTCTTCGCCAAGCACATCGACGTCATGGACCTGGCGGAGGACACCTTCGCCAAGCGTGACCTGCGCACCGTCTCGATCCGTGGCGACCAGTCGACGCTTGAGCGCCAGGCGGCCATTGATGCCTTCAACAACGACCCTGATGTCGCGATCATTGTCTGTTCGCTCACCGCGGCCGGCGTTGGCGTGAACCTGCAGGCTGCGTCCAACGTCGTGCTCGCCGAGCTCAGCTGGACCGCCGCTGAGCAGACGCAGGCCATCGACCGCGTGCACCGCATTGGCCAGGAAGAACCCGTCACGGCCTGGCGCATCATCGCGGCACACACCATCGATGCCCGGATCGCCGAGCTCATCGGCAGCAAGCAGGGCCTGGCCGCCCGCGCGCTCGACGGCTCTGAAGAAGAGGTGTCGACTGCAGACTCCGTGCAGGCCAGCGCGCTGATCTACCTGCTCACGCAGGCGCTCGACGGCGAATTGTAAACGGATGCCGGCCGAGCCCTGTGTGGGCTCGGCCGCGACCGATTTGAGTCGGACGCTGCTGCCCGCCATGATGTGTAGACGGTGAAGACGCCGTCATCGTTCATGCGCATGAAGGAGCGTCAGAAATGAAGATCGGTATCCTCACCAGCGGTGGAGACTGCCCAGGCCTCAACGCAGTTATTCGTGGAGCAGTCCTCAAGGGGGTCCGCGTCCACGAGACCGAGTTCGTCGGCATCCGCAACGGATGGCGTGGCCTCGTCCAGGACGATTTCATGACGCTTGACCGTCACAGCGTGCGCGGCCTCTCTCGTCAGGGCGGCACAATTCTTGGCAGCTCCCGCACCAATCCCTTTGAAGGCGACAACGGCGGCCCGGAGAACATCCAGCGCACGCTCGACGCGCACGGCATCGACGCCGTCATCGCTATCGGTGGCGAAGGTACCCTCACCGCTGCACGCCGGCTCACTGATGCCGGGCTCAAGATTGTCGGCGTCCCCAAGACCATCGACAACGACCTCGCGGCCACCGACTATTCATTCGGGTTCGACACCGCCGTCGAGATCGCCACGGAAGCCATCGACCGGTTGCGTACCACCGCCGAATCGCACGGCCGCTGCATGGTGGTCGAGGTCATGGGCCGCCACGTCGGCTGGATCGCCCTGCACTCCGGTATGGCAGGGGGCGCGCACGCGATCCTCATCCCTGAGCAGCCCCAGACCATCGAGCAGATCTGCGAGTGGGTGGAGCACGTGCGGGACCGCGGCCGTGCACCCGTCCTCGTGGTCTCTGAGGGCTTCCGCCTCGCCGGCATGGAAGAGGCACACTCCGACAAGGGGCTCGACGCGTTCAACCGTCCGCGCCTCGGCGGCATCAGCGAGATCATCGCGCCCATGATCGAAGAGCGCACTGGTATTGAGTCGCGTGCCACGGTCCTCGGTCACACGCAGCGTGGTGGAGCGCCATCCGCTTACGACCGCGTCCTGGCGACCCGCCTCGGCATGGCCGCGATCGACGCCGTCTATGACGCGCGTTGGGGATCAATGGTGTCGTTGACGGGAACCGATATCAACATCGTGAGCATCGCAGACGCCACAGGGGGCCTGAAGACGGTTCCGCAGGCGCGCTACGACGAAGCAGCCGTACTCTTCGGCTAGGAGAGTTTTGCCTGCACGTCGGCGAGTGACGGGTTCGTCGCCGACGAGCCGTCGGGGAACAATACGGTCGGCACGGTGCGATTGCCGCCGTTGAGGCTCATCACGAGTTCAGAGGTGCCGTCTACCTCTTCGACGTTGACCTCGCGGAAGCCGATTCCGGCCTTCGTCAGCTGACCTTTGAGGCGCGTGCAGTAGCCGCACCAGTTGGTCGTGAACATAGTGATGGTTCCGGTTTCAGGGACAAAATCCATCTGCCAAGCGTAAGCCCGTCAGATGTGAATGTGCGACGCTGCAGATAATTCTTCTGGTGGCCCCCGGCTACGATAAGCGGATGATCCTGCCCCAGGTGTGCGTGAGCTACCTTCTCCGAAACCACAATGACGGCAGCCTTCAGGTGTTGCTCGGACGCAAGAAGAAGGGCCTCGGTCAGGGAAACTACGTTGGCCTCGGCGGCAAACTCGAACCGGGGGAGACGCCAGTCGATGCCGCTGTGCGCGAGATCGAAGAAGAGTCAGGCCTGATTGTTGCCGCATCAGACCTCACACCGATGGGGCACCTCACCTATCTGTTCCCATACAAGGACGCGTGGAGCCAGGGTTCAACGGTCTTCGTTTGCCGTGAATTCCGTGGCATCCCATGTGAATCTGATGAGTTAAATCCGGAGTGGTTCGACGTGGATGCCCTCCCGCTCGACGAGATGTGGGATGACGCGAAATACTGGTTACCGGGAGTTTTGTCCGGAATCGCCGTGCAGAAGACATTTACTTTCGGCCCAGATTTAGCCTCTGTGGTGGGCTCGTCCTAAGTTGACCTCGACCCCCGCGAGTGTCAGGATTATGCGGGTCCGATTAACGGCTCATGTACATCGTCTGAACACCCGGCCATTTGTGTCGGCCCCAGAGAAAGTCGCCGGTGGATCTCACCCTCATCGTCGTGCTGGTCATAGTACTGGCACTCATATTCGACTTCACCAACGGATTCCACGACACGGCAAATGCGATGGCAACGCCCATCGCAACCGGTGCCATGCGTCCGAAGGTTGCTGTCACCATCGCTGCCATCCTCAACCTGGTCGGTGCGTTCCTGTCGACTGAGGTCGCCAAGACTGTGTCTGGCGGCATCATCAAGGAAGGCCCAGGCGGGATCCAAATCACGCCGGAGATCATCTTCGCCGGTCTGATCGGTGCCATTGTCTGGAATCTGATCACCTGGCTGAAGGGCCTGCCGTCGAGTTCCAGCCATGCGCTGTTCGGTGGTCTCATCGGCGCGACGATCATCGGCGCCGGGTTCCAGGCGGTCGACTATCTCGTAGTCGTGGAAAAAGTCATCCTCCCGGCGCTGATCGCCCCGGTGATCGCCGGCGTTGTGGCATACACCGCCACCAAGCTCGCGTACGCGATCACTCGGCGTGAGCTCAACAAGCCGGATGGCCGTGGCGGATTCCGTTACGCACAGATCTTCTCCTCGTCGCTCGTGGCTCTGGCGCACGGAACTAACGACGCGCAGAAGACCATGGGTGTCATCACCCTCACGCTGATCGCTGGTGGCTTCCAGGTCGCGGGCAGCGGTCCTGAGTTCTGGGTCATCGCCTCGTGTGCGCTGGCCATTGCCATCGGCACATACTCCGGCGGCTGGCGCATCATCCGCACCATGGGTACCGGCCTCACCGAGGTCAAGCCAGCTCAGGGCTTTGCGGCAGAAACCAGCACGGCTGCCGCAATTCTCGCGTCCAGCCACCTCGGCTTCGCCCTGTCGACCACCCAGGTTGCTTCCGGATCGGTCATCGGCTCAGGCCTCGGCCGCCGTGGCTCAACGGTGCGCTGGAGCACGGCAGGGCGTATCGCGCTCGGCTGGCTCATCACGCTTCCCGCTTCGGCGATCATGGGCGCGTTCGCTGCCGGACTCGCTCTCATTGGTCCGATTGGTGTCGCACTCGACGCCCTCATTGGCGCCGCAGTCATCGGTGGCATCTTCTGGTACTCGCGTCGCGACAAGGTTTCTCACCACAACGCGGTCAACGATATCGATGACGCTGGTCGCGTCGTCAAGATCCGCAAGACCCCCAGGAAGCCCGCTCGCAAGGACCGGAAGAAGGTGTCACAGTGAGTATCTTCGTCTCCTTCCTGACCGTTGCCGTTGTCACACTGTTCTCCACGGCCGTGGTCGTCAGCCTCTACTCTCTTGGCCTGCGCCTACTCGTGACAGGCGGTCGAGCACCGGTCGTTGAGCCCCTGGAATTCACCGGCGCCATCTCGATCCTGACGCCGGCACAGGCGGCCAAGGCCGCAAAGCGGGCGCGTAAGGCCGCTGCGGCCAATCCGCTGACCCCGGTGCAGAAGCGTTTCGCCCTGGTTGGCGCGTACGTCTGCTTCGCGCTCACCGCGTGTGCCGTCCTCTACGGCGTGTACCTCATCGTTCCCGCGCTGCACGGCTAGTTTCACGTAGCCGGGCTCCTCGACCACCGGGTTTCGTTGGTCGAGGAGCCCGCGCCTGCGCGTGCCTATTGGGCAAATGGCGGATGGTTGTCTGTGGTGTGCGAGATGGCGAGGGCCAGCGATGCCGAGGTTTGCTTTCAGATATCGGTTCACTGGCCTGGTCTGGATGCTCTTGATCCGGCCGGCGGATTCGTTCTGGCCTGGGCAATCTCCGCACCGCACGGCTTCGGGCGGAGTTCTTGCGACACGCCGAGCGCAACCGCCACCTTCACGCGGCGTGTCGCATTTTCTCCGCTTGAACCGCCCCGCTGGTCGAGGAGCGAGCGCCAGCGAGCGTCTCGAGACCCTTCACTCCACGCCCGACAGGCTCCTCCACAGGCCGCCCCTCGCGACAGTCATCCACGGAAAAATGCCCAGATCAAGGCGCATTTCCGGCCCCAAGGAGCGTCAGTGGTGCCGAGGATAATTCAGGGTATGAACACCCTCGTGAGACAACTCCGAATAGAAGTCGACGAGGTGGCCCGGCTCGACCGGCTGTACGGCGCAGTGAAGTAGCAGGCGCAGTGAAGTAGCAGGCGCAGTGAAGTAACAGGCAGTGCTCCGGCAACGGAGCAGAGTTCTCAGGAGCGCAGTGCTGGCTCCCGGAGACACAAAACGCGGGCCGGGTGAAATCACCCGGCCCGCGTTCTGTTGTCCAGCTGTTACAGCGTCTTCCGCAGGCGGCCGATCGCGGTCATCACGTGGTAGATCACGATGGCAGCAACGGTGCCGAGTGCGATTCCGTTGAAGCTCAGGGTGCCGGCGTTCCAGGTGAAGTCGGCGATGCCGACAATCAGTGCCGTCGCGGCAGTGAACTGGTTCACTGGCTTGGAGAAATCAACCTTGTTGTCGAGCCAGATCTTCACACCGATGATGCCGATGAGGCCATAGAGCGCCGTCGTCACGCCGCCGAGAACCCCGGCGGGAATCGTGTTGATGACAGCGCCGACCTTGGGGGAGAGGCCGAGCAGGATGGCGAAGACACCGGCAACCCAGTACGCCGCCGTCGAGTAGATGCGCGTTGCGGCCATGACGCCGATGTTCTCGCCGTATGTGGTCGTTCCAGAGCCACCGCCGAAGCCGGCGAACATGGTTGCCAGGCCGTCTGCGAACAGGGCGCGTCCGGTGTAACGGTTGATCTTGGCATCCGTCATCTGGGCAACACCCCTGATGTGTCCGACGTTCTCGGCGATCAGCACGAGTACGACAGGCAGGAACGCCGGGAGGAGAGCCCAGACGGCGGGGTTCTCGAACGGGTTGGTGGGCATGCTGAAGTCGGGCAGGCCGACCCAGGCTGCCTCCGCGACCGCGTCGAAGTTGACCTCGCCGGAGAGAACGGCGACGAGGTAGCCGACGACGACGCCGATGAAGATCGACAGCCGACCGAGGATGCCCTTGAACAGCACGGTGCTCAGGATGACGGCCGCGAGGGTGATGAGCGCGGTCAGCGGAGCCAGCTGGAAGTTGGCCTTCGCCGCTGGGGCCAGGTTGAACCCGATGAGGGCAACGATGGCTCCAGACACCACCGGAGGCATCACAACGTCGATCCAGCCGGATCCCGTGAGGTGCACAACGGCGCCGATAATGGCCAGCAGCAGGCCGACAGCGATAATGCCGAACAGTGCACCGCCCATGCCCTGCGAGGCCATCGCTGCGGTGATCGGCGCGATGAACGCGAACGACGAACCCAGGTAGCTCGGAACCTTGTTCGCCGTGATGAGCAGGAACAGGATCGTGCCGATTCCGGAGAACAGAAGTGTGGTGCTTGGTGGGAAGCCCGTGAGGATGGGCACCAGGAATGTCGATCCGAACATCGCGACGACGTGCTGGGCGCCGATTCCGATTGTTCGCGGCCAGGTCAGTCGTTCATCAGGGCCGACGACATCGAGCGCGTCGACCGATTTTCCGTCGCCGTGCAGTTTCCAGGGCAGTGCCACTATTTCTCATTTCTCGAAAATCAACTCTGATGATGGTACTTGCCCGCCAGTTGCTCCCCAGACACACGGGCAGGTGAGCGGATCAGACGGGCGGAGGCCCTCTCACCTGAGTGGCGCCTGAAAAGCGGCGATTCGCCTAGACTTAACGCTTAGATTTCGTCGCGCAGGCACCAGGAGCCCCATCATTTCCAGTACAGAGACCGACTCACCAAAGTCGACACCGGAAGGCGGCCTGAAGGCTCGTCTCGACCGTTACTTCGAGATCACCCGTCGCGGGTCGACCTGGAGCCGTGAGGTGCGAGGTGGGCTGGTCTCCTTCGTCACGATGGCATACATCGTCATCCTCAACCCGTTGATCCTCGGCGGTTTCAGTGCAGACCAGGCGGCAACGGATATCGCGGGCAACTGGCTCCCCGCCGCCCAGGTCGCCGCCGTCACCGCGCTCACCGCCGGTGTCATGACCATTCTGTTCGGCATCGTCGCACGACTGCCGTTCGGCTTCGCCGCTGGCCTCGGCATCAACTCCTACCTCGCCGTCAGCGTGGTGGGCGAAGTGACGTGGCCTGAGGCCATGGGCCTCGTCATCATCAACGGCCTGATCATCGTGCTGCTGGCATCCACCGGTCTTCGCTCGATGATCTTCAATGCCGTTCCGCGGCAGCTGAAGCTGGCGATCACCGTCGGTATCGGTATGTTCATCGCGTTCATCGGCCTGGTCGACTCCGGCTTCGTGCGCACCAGTGGGGCATCATCGCCGCCCATCCAGCTGGGTGAGGGCGGTTCCGTCGCAACCCTGCCTACCGCGGTCTTCGTGATCGGCGTCATCATCATGGGCGTGCTCGTCGCGCGCAAGACCAAGGCAGCGCTCCTGATCGGCATCGTCGCAACCACCATCATCGCGGTCATCCTCGAGGCAATCTTCAAGGTGGGCCCGTCGCTCGGTACCAACGCGGCCGGCTGGAACCTGAACGCCCCAGAGCTGCCTACGAGCATCGTGTCGATTCCAGACCTCAGCCTGGTCGGCGACGTGAGCTTTGGCGCCTTCGAGCGGATCGGTGCCCTTGCCGCGCTCATGATCGTCTTCACCCTGGTCTTCACCAACTTCTTCGACGCCATGGGCACTATGACGGGCCTCGCCAATGAGGCAGGCGTTGCTGACAAGGACGGTAACTTCCCCCGACTGAAGTCGGCGCTCGTCGTCGAGGGCGTCGGCGCCGTCGTCGGTGGTGCAGCATCCGCTTCATCGAACACCGTCTTCGTGGAATCGGGAGCTGGCATCGGCGAAGGTGCACGCACCGGTGTCGCCAACGTGGTCACCGGTCTGCTGTTCCTGGCCGCCATGTTCTTCACGCCGCTCACCGAGATCGTGCCCCTCGAGGTGGCCGCCGCGGCCCTCGTCATGGTCGGTGCGATGATGGTTTCGCAGATTCGCTTCATCGAGTTCGATGACTTCTCGATCGTGCTGCCCGTGTTCCTCACCATCGTTGTCATGCCGATGACCTACTCGATTGCCAACGGCATCGGTGCCGGATTCATCAGCTGGGTGCTCGTGCGCTCGCTCTCCGGCAAGGCGAAGGAAATCAGTCCGCTGCTGTGGATCGTGGCCGCCGGATTCGTGCTCTTCTTCGTGCGCGGGCCGATCGAAAGCCTGATGGGACTGTAGTCATCGCGGCCGGGGACGGCCGGGGCGCGTGCCCCGGCCAGCCCCAGCTGAGATCAGGGGGGTAACCCGATACTGTCGCCGCGGCACGATCCGTAGCGTTGTAGCTGTGCCATTCCGGCATCACTACACAGGAGACAACCACTCATGACTACCTCATCCGTTTACCAGATTCCGACGACTGCGTCTCAGACGACGAATGCGCTCAGCATTTCAAGCCTGGTTCTCGGACTCGTTTCCATCTTCGCCGGCTGGACCTTCCTGGCGCCGATCGCCGGCCTCGTCGCCGGTGTCCTCGCGCTCCAGCGTGAGCCGGCGGGCCGCACCATCGCCATCTGGGGCATCGTGCTGAACGGCGTCATCCTGGCCGGCGCCGTGCTGGGCGTCGTGCTGATGCTGGTCTTCGGACTCGCCCTGCTGCCGTTCCTGCCGCTGGCCTTCATCTAGGATCTCCACCACAATCTACAAACGGATGCCGTCCTTGCCACACGCAGGACGGCATTCGTTTTCTGGTGCCAGTGACCTACTGCAGGAACCCGCGGAGCAGGGCGGCGGAACCGGCGACGTGCTCGCTCATGGCGGTCGCCGCTGCGTCGGGGCTGCCGGTGAGGATGGCGATCACGATCTGTTCGTGCTGGGCGTCTGAATGGGCGATGTTCGGACCGAGCGAAGGGATGCTGTCGAGCATTTCGTTCACGCGCATCCGCACCTCGGCGATGAGCGGCATGAGCGACGGTGAGCCCGCCACCTCTGCGATGGTGAGGTGCAGGCGTGAATCCAGTCGCCGGTAGTCGTCGTCTCCTGCTCCCTTCGCCTCGCTGAGGCTTGTCCACAGCAGTTCGCGTTCGGCCTGGCTGAGCGACCGGCTGGCGGCATGGCGGGCGGCACCCACTTCGAGGATGTCGCGCAGGATGAGGGTGTCTTCGATCTCGTCGACCGGGAAATGCCGCCGCGTGACGAGCTCGCCCGATGCATCGACACCGGGTGTCCCCGTTGGCAGCTCGTCGCTCACGAATGTGCCGCCGTAGCGGCCGCGGCGGGAGACGAGGTAGCCGGCGTCGGCGAGGGCGGCGATCGCATCGCGCAGGGTGTCCCTGCTCACCGCGAGCATGCCGGCGAGGTCACGCTCGGCCGGGAGCCGTTCACCGGGCGCCATCATGCCGAGGCGCACCGTCTGGAGCAACCGCTGCACAGTCTCCTCGAAGGCGTTGCTGCCGCGAACGGGTCGCAACAACGCCTCACCGCTCGGGTGTACCGCCTCGTCTGTCATCACGGTCTGATTTTATAGGGGCGTGACATAGGCCGAGCTGATGCCGCCATCCACCAGGAACGTCGACCCCGTGATGAACGAGGAATCATCGCTGGCCAGGAAGGCAACCGCCGCAGCGAGTTCCTCCGGCTCAGCGAAACGGCCAACCGGAATATGCACCAGCCGGCGCTGGGCGCGCTCCTGGTCTTTCGCGAACAGTTCCTGCAGCAGGGGAGTGTTCACCGGTCCAGGGCACAGTGCGTTCACGCGGATGCCCTGCCTCGCGAACTGCACACCGAGCTCACGACTCATGGCCAGCACGCCACCCTTCGATGCGGTGTATGAGATCTGGCTGGTGGCCGACCCGAGAACAGCGACGAACGACGCGGTGTTGATGATCGATCCGCTCTGCTGCTTCACCATGTGGCGGAGGGCGGCGCGCGAGCACAGGTAGACCGACTTGAGGTTGACGTCTTGCACCTTCTGCCACGCCGGCAGCTCAGTGGTCTCGATGGAGTCGTCCTCCGGCGGCGAGATCCCCGCGTTGTTGAAAGCGATGTCGACAGAGCCGTACGTGTCGTTGGCGGTGTCGAAGAGGGCGTTGACCTCGTCTTCGTCTGTGACATTGACCTTGACGAAGAGACCGCCGACGAGCTCGGCTGCTGCCGGGCCCGCGACCTCGTCCATGTCGCCGATCACAACTTTTGCGCCCTCCGCCGCGAACCGCCTGGCCGTGGCCAGGCCGATTCCGCTTGCCCCTCCGGTAACAACGGCGACCTTGCCGGCCAGTCGCTGAGTGAGGTCAATAGGGGTGATGCTGCTCATCCAGTGCTCCTTCGTGGTGCTGAAACGTGTGGTGTGAAAAATCGTGCGGGGTACAGTCGGTCAGTCGGTCAGTCGGTCAGTCGGTCAGTCCATGGCGATGAAGACGTTCTTGGTCTCTGCGAACGCGAGCGGGGCATCCGGCCCGAGTTCTCGGCCGAGCCCCGACTGCTTGAAGCCGCCGAATGGTGTTGAGTACCGCACGGAGGAGTGCGAGTTCACCGACAAGTTGCCAGACTCGACGCCGCGGGCCACCCGCAGCGCGCGTCCGACGTCGCGGGTCCAGATCGAGCCGGAGAGGCCGTACTCTGTGTCGTTGGCCAGCTGGAGGGCATCCGCTTCGTCGTCGAACGGCAGCACCGTGACCACCGGCCCGAAGATCTCCTCTGTGACGACGCGGTCGGTGCGAGACGCAGGCGTTAGCACCGTCGGCGCGAACCAGTAGCCTGGCCCGCTGGGAGCGCTGCCACGGAAGGCGACGTTGGTGTCGTCTGGCACATACGCGGAGACCGCTGCATGGTGCGTGGCTGAGACGAGTGGGCCCATTTCGGTGGCTTCGTCGGTGGGGTCGCCCACGGTGACGCCCTGCACCGCCGGTTCGAGCAGCTCCATGAAGCGGTCGTATGCGCTTCGCTCCACCAGGATGCGGCTCCGGGCGCAGCAATCCTGCCCGGCATTCTCGAACACGCCATACGGGGCTGTCGCTGCGGCCTTCTCCAGGTCGGCGTCGGCGAAGACGATGTTGGCACTCTTGCCGCCGAGCTCCAGCGTGACCCGCTTCACCTGGTCGGCGCAGCCGGCCATGATCTTCTTGCCCACCTCCGTTGAACCGGTGAAGACCACCTTCCGTACGGCAGGATTCGTGACGAACCGCTCGCCGACGACAGAACCACGCCCTGGCAGCACCTGGAACAATCCCTCAGGCAGCCCGGCTTCCAGCGCGAGTTCCCCAAGACGGATGCTGGTGAGCGGCGTCCACTCCGCCGGCTTCAGCAGCACCGCGTTGCCGGCCGCGAGGGCGGGCGCGAACCCCCAGGCCGCGATGGTCATCGGGAAGTTCCACGGGGTGATGATGCCGACGACACCCAGCGGTTCGTGAAATGTGACGTCGATGCCGCCGGCAACTGGAATCTGTTGGCCGAACATCCGCTCTGGCGACGCCGAATAGTAGGTGAGCACGTCGCGCACGTGGTTGGCCTCCCAGCGCGCCTGCGTGATCGGGTGCCCGGAGTTCGACACCTCGAGCTGCGCCAGTCGTTCGCTGTCGCTGTCGACAGCCTCCGCGAAGCGGCGCAGCAGCCTGGCCTTGTCTGCAGGGGCGACCCTCGCCCAGTCCTGCTGGGCAGCAACTGCTCGATCGACGGCCTCGTCGGTGGCGTCGGCGTCGAGCAACTCAACGCTGCTGACCTCCGACTCGTTGGCCGGGTTGATGATCGTATAGCTGGTCATGCGTGTGCCTCCCCGGGCGTTGCGTTGTTCGTGGCGTACGTCGTTGCCGCGTATGTCGTTGCCGCTTGCACGAGCCCGGCGAACAAGCGGATGTCGTCACTCGCCTCCTCCGGATGCCATTGCACGGCGACCCCGAACGGCACCGTCGCCAGCTCGACGCCCTCGATCACGCCGTCGGCGGTCGTGGCGCTCACGACCAGCCCATCGGCCACCCGGTCGATCGACTGGTGGTGGTACACCGGCACCGACAGGTCGTCCCCAAGCAAGCCATGAAGTGTGGTGTCAGACGCCACAGTGACGCCGACGTCGTTGAACACGCCACCGCCGAGCTGGTAGCTGCCCTGGCCGATGACGTCGGGCAGATGCTGGTGCAGGGTGCCGCCGAGCGCGACGTTCAGCACCTGGGCTCCGCGGCAGATGCCGAGGAACGGCAACTCCCTGATGATGGCCCTCCGCAGCAGGGTGTCTTCCCACGCGTCGCGATCCAGGCGTGGCTCGTCGGTCAGCGGATGCCGCTCCTGGCCGTACCTGGCCGGATCCAGGTCTTTGCCCCCGGTGATGATCAGGCCGTCGAGCCCATCGAGCACCCGGTCGGCGATCACGTTGTCAACGGGCTGCGGTGGCAGCAGTACGGCGATGCCGCCTGCGGCAGTGACCGCCTCGAAGTACACCTTGGGCAAGAACGATGCCGGGACATCCCAGACGCCGGTTTTTGACTGCTCCAGGTACGTGGTGAGCCCGATGACCGGAGGTCGACGGGCACCGGTGCCAGCGCCGTTCACCTCAGAGTCGTTCAAAGCCGCGAACCCTTTCCCAGTCGGTGACGGCGGCGTCATACGCTGCTACTTCGACACGCGCGTTGTTGAGGTAGTGCTCGACGACCTCGTCGCCGAATGCCTCCCTGGCAACGGCGGACTCACCGAACAGTGCCGCAGACTCGCGGAGAGTCGCCGGTACCCGCACCATGTCGCTCACGTATGCGTTGCCTTCGAACGCGTCGTCCAGCTCGAGTTCGTTGTCGATGCCGTGGAGGCCGGCGGCGATCAGTGCGGCGACAGCCAGGTACTGGTTCACGTCGCCCCCCGGCACCCGGTTCTCAACGCGCATGCCGTGTCCATGGCCGACGACGCGGAGGGCGCAGGTGCGATTGTCATGCCCCCACGCGATCGCCGTCGGGGCGAAGCTGCCGTCGACGTAGCGTTTGTACGAGTTGATGTTGGGCGCGGAGAACAGCGTGAGTTCCCGCATGACGGCCAGCTGCCCTGCGAGAAACTGCCTGAACATCGTGGACATGCCGTCGGCGGCATCAGGGTCGGCGAAGACGGCGGAACCGTCTGTGCCGCGCAGGCTGATGTGGATGTGGCAGCTGTTGCCCTCGCGCTCGTTGAACTTCGCCATGAACGTGAGGCTCTTGCCATGGGCGTCGGCGATCTCCTTGGCTCCGTTCTTATAGACCGAGTGGTTGTCGCAGGTGGCGAGTGCCTCGTCGTAGCGGAACGCGATCTCCTGCTGGCCGAGGTTGCACTCGCCCTTGACGCCCTCGCAGTACATGCCGGCGGCATCCATCGCCAGCCGGATCTCGCGCAGCAGCGGCTCCATCCGGGTGGAGGCCAGCAGTGCGTAGTCAATGTTGTAATCGCTGGCGGGGGTGAGGTCCTTGTACCCGGCCTTCCAGGCCTGGCGGTAGCTGTCTTCGAACACGATGAACTCGAGTTCTGTGCCGACGAACGCGGTCAACCCGCGATCGGCCAGCCGCTGCAGCTGGTTCTTGAGGATCTGCCGCGGGGATGCCACGACCGGCGCTTCATCGAGCCAGTGCAGATCGGCGGTGACGAGCACGGCCCCCGGCAGCCAGGTCGTCTGTCGAAGCGTGTTCATGTCGGGAATCATGGCCATGTCGCCGTAGCCGCGTGACCAGCTCGACATGGCGTATCCGTCGACGGTGTTCATCTCCACATCGACGGCGAGCAGGTAATTGCAGCATTCTGCGCCATGCGCGGCGATGTCCTCGAGGAACAGGCGGGCAGACACCCGCTTGCCGACCAGTCGGCCCTGCATGTCGGTGAATGCAACGATCACCGTGTCGGTCACGCCGGTGCGCACCTGCTCTGTGAGCTGGTCGATGGAGATGAATCCGGAGGCCTGTGTCATGGAACTTCTCCTCAGCGAGAACGTCGATGGTGCAGCTTCAATTCGGTGTGGCGCAGACCATTACATCACAAGGGCCCCGCGATAAGTCCACTGGTCAGGGGAACTATTTCTGCGATTTCAGCAAATATTTCTCCCAAAGGTAGTTACGCCGACCATTGATAGCCCTATAGTCATGCCAGCAACTGTCAGCTTTGTATACGTTGGCGCTCGTCGCGTGTGCAACCCAATCGAGAAGGAATCGAGATGGCAAAGGACACACTGCGGGTGTCGGGCGTGACGTACACGACGGCAGAGCATGGATACTTCGAGAAGCGAAAGCTCAAGCGGTCAGCCGGCGTCTGGGGGCTCTGGGGCCTCGCCGTTGCGGCTGTGATCTCCGGTGACTTCTCCGGATGGAACTTCGGCATCGACTATGCCGGGTTCGGCGGCATGCTGATCGCCTTCGCCCTGTTGATCGTCATGTACTACGGCATGATCTTCTCGATCGGTGAGATGGCCTCTGCCATGCCGCACACCGGGGGAGCGTATTCGTTCTCCCGTGCGGCAATCGGCCCGTGGGGCGGATTCGTGACGGGCCTCGCAGAGACGATTGAATACGTCGCGACGACGGCCGTCATCGTGTTCTTCTCCGCGTCGTATGCCGACGGCATCACCAGCGAGTTGCTCGGCTTCTCGATGCCGGCCTGGATCTGGTGGGTGGTCCTCTACCTCATCTTCATCGCTCTCAATACCGCTGGCGCCGCTATCTCCTTCAAGTTCGCCATCGTCGTCTCCATCATCTCCATCGGCATCCTGCTGGTGTTCTCCGTCATGGCCGCATTCACAGGGCACTTCTCGTGGGACAACTTGTTCAACATCATTCCGGATGCCGGCCAGAGCGCCTTCCTGCCCCACGGCGTGCTGCCCATCCTGTTCGCACTGCCGTTTGCGATGTGGTTCTTCCTCGGTATCGAAGAGCTGCCGTTGGCCGCTGAAGAAGCACACGACCCCGTGAGGGACATCCCGCGCGCCGGCCTGTGGGCTCGCGGCACGCTGATCATCACCGGCCTGCTCGTGCTGTTCCTGAACACCGGAATCCTCGGCGCTGAAGCGACGGGCACCGCCGGAGAGCCGCTGCTTGACGGCTTCAGGGTCATGGTCGGAGACGAGGCTGCTGCCGTGCTGGCACTGTTCGCCCTGATCGGTCTGTTCGCGTCGCTGCAGGGCATCATGTTCGCCTACGGACGCAACATGTACTCGCTGTCACGCGCCGGCTACTACCCGAAGTTCCTCTCCCTCACCGGCAAGCGGCAGACACCGTGGGTGGCACTGGTCGCCGGCGCCGTCATCGGCTTCGTGGCCCTCGTCGTTGTCGATGTGCTCAGCAGCCTGGATGAAGAAGGGGCCGGCGCCGTTGCCGGTGCCATCGTGCTGAACATCGCCGTCTGGGGTGCGGTGCTCGCCTACCTCATGCAGATGATCTCGTTCGTGGTCCTCCGCAGGAAGTACCCGAACGCCAAGCGTCCGTACGTGAGCCCGTGGGGCGTGCCTGGCGCGGTGATCGCCGGCATCCTGTCCGCGGCGATCTTCGTCGGGTTCCTCCTCAATGAGACGTTCCAGCCCGCCATTGTTGCCATCGTCGTCGTCTACGTCGTGATGCTCGTCGGATTCGCGCTCTGGGGTCGCAACCGTCTCATCCTCTCTCCTGAGGAGGAGTACGCGGTGTCCGGCGGTCTGCACGGCGACCCGCAGGCAGACGGCTACGGCGGAGTCATTGAGGAGGAGATCCTCGGGATCGACGGCGTCGACAAGACCGGCGGCGTCGACGACGCAGAACCGGAGAAGGTCTAGCCTCCCAACCGCTGGTTGAGGAGGCCCGCCAGGGCCGTCTCGAAACCCGCGCCCGCTATCGCCCACCGCGCCCGCTACAGCGGGCGCGGTTCGCGGTTATGGGCGCGCCGAACGTACAGGGGGAGAAGTCGCAGCGCCGATGCGCCGATGCGAGGGGCCCGGGCCACGCGCCGCACCGACTACCCGACGCGCACGTGCTCCTGCAGGAAGGACACCATGCGCTCACGGGCGAGCAGTGCAGGGTGGCCGGGTGTCTCGCGCACCTCGTGCGTGAGCACCGAGTGCGCGCGCGGGGAGAAGCCGCTGGCGTTGCCCGGCGACGAATCGAGTTCGATGACCTCGAATGCGTCGCCGAGGCGGGCGCGCAAGCCGGCGAATCGAGCACGGGGCGATGCGGTGTCCTCGCTGAATCGAAGGCCGAGCACGCAGAGATCGCCCACATTGGTTCGCGCGAGGATGCGGTTCATTTCGGCGGCGGACACCCCAGGGTCTGCGCGATGCGCCGCGCTGACCGGGAAGGGCACTGCCGGCTGGCTGACGACGGATGCCAGCACAGAATCGTCGACGGCCGTCGCCAATGCGAAACCACCGGTGAAGCACATGCCGATCACGCCAACACCGGCGCCGGGGGTGCGCCCTGCCAGATCAGCGGCGACGGCGCGCAGGTAGTCGGCAATGGGTCGGTGGGCGTTCGTCGCGAACGCACGGAACTCGGCCGACACGCAGAGGCGTGCGACCACGCCTGTCGTATAGCCCGCGGTTGCCGGGCGGCCAGGCTCGCCGAAAGGCGAGGGAACGACAACGGTGAAACCGGAGTCAACCAGGTGCTCTGCGAGCCCCATTACCTCTGGGGTCATGCCGGGGATCTCAGGGATGAGTACGACGCCTGGTCCGCTGCCCTTCTCGAAGCAGTCGTGGGTGCGGCCAGCCGCGGTGAACGGATGCCGCGACCAGCCGAGGAGATCGGCTTCCGGCGCCCTGGCTGCGGCAGTGTCGTGATCTGTCACGGTGTTCTCCTCGTTGAGGCAATCTCATACTTGGGCTTGATAGTCCCACATTCCCGTCTCCACCGGCCATCAGCACTCGCTGGCGGGTGATCACCTCAGACGAGAGAGTCACGATTTCGCCGTCGAACGGGTGATTTCGTGCGCGGTGGCCCCGGGGTGCGGCAATCCGCTGCGCTGCGGCCCGTTTTCGTGCGTGCATCCCGCGATAGGGTTAAACGTCACGAGCTTCGGCTCATCCCACCGACGGCAATGGAGCCAGTGTGTCAACCAGCGTGTCAGCAACCCCGCCACTTCGATTCGAATCAACGAATTCTGGCCATGGCCAGGGAATGGAGAGCTCGACTGTGGCTCGACCCGGATTCCGCATCGAAAGCGATTCACTCGGACCGCTTGAGGTGCCAGAGGCCGCATATTGGGGCGTGCACACCAAGCGGGCCATGGACAACTTCCCCATCGCCAAGCGCCCCATCTCGGTGTACCCCGACTTCATCGTTGCGCTCGCCTCTGTGAAGCAGGCCTGCGCCCGCGCCAACGAAGAGATCGGTTCGCTCTCCCCGGAGAAGGCAGCCTGGATTGATGCCGCCTGCCAGGACATCATCGATGGGCAGTTCCACGATGAATTCGTCGTCGGCGTGATTCAGGGTGGAGCGGGAACGTCCACCAATATGAACGCCAACGAGGTCATCTGCAACATCGCCCTCGAGCATGCCGGCTACGCCAAGGGTCGCTACGACATCCTGAGCCCGATCGACCACGTGAACCGCAGCCAGTCGACCAACGACACCTACCCGACAGCGATCAAGATCGCCCTGACCTTCTCCCTCCGCCACCTGCTGCGTGAACTCAAGGCGCTGCAGGGATCGTTCTCCGACAAGGCCGTCGAGTTCAACCACATTCTCAAGGTTGGTCGCACCCAGTTGCAGGATGCCGTGCCGATGACACTCGGCCAGGAATTCCACGGCTTCGCCACCACGCTCGGTGAAGACTACGACCGGCTCACAGAGGCCGTGTGGCTGCTCGCGGAGATCAACCTGGGCGCAACGGCCATCGGAACCGGAATCACGGCCGATCCGGGGTACGCGGCTGCCGCTATCCGTCATCTCAATGAGATCACCGGACTGAGCCTCGAGACCGCGCCAGACCTGATCGAATCCACGAGCGACGCCGGTGGGTTCATGTCGTTCAGCGCCAACCTCAAGCGCAGCGCCATCAAGCTGTCTAAGATCTGCAACGACCTGCGTCTGCTGTCCTCCGGCCCCCAGGCCGGCTTCGGCGAGATCAACCTGCCGCCCAAGCAGGCCGGATCCAGCATCATGCCTGGCAAGGTGAACCCGGTGATCCCAGAGGTGGTCAACCAGGTCGCATTCGCCGTTGCCGGCGCTGACGTGACAGTCACCATGGCCGCAGAGGGCGGACAGCTGCAGTTGAACGCGTTCGAGCCCGTGATTGCGCACTCGCTGCTGCAGAGCCTGGCCTGGATGACGCAGGCCATGTGGACGCTCAGGGTCAACTGCGTCGACGGCATCACCGCGAACGAGGACCGCCTCGACGCGATGGTGGGATCCAGTGTCGGCGTCATCACGGCGCTGATTCCGCACATCGGCTACTCGGCCGCAGCTGCTCTCGCGAAGACCGCACTGCTCACCGGTCGAAATGTTGCCGACCTCGTCGTCGAGTCCAAGCTGATGACCAGGGTCGACGTCATGCGGGAACTCGAGCCGGCCAGGCTGTCGGGAGTCACGGTGGCCACACCGACGACCGCGATTCCGATCATCGAGTAGCCAGCACCGAGCTGTTTCGATCGCTGTTGGGGCGGATGCCATGTTCATTCTCCCCGGCAGCGATACGCTGAGCAGGTGTCCATCTGGGAGCAATTCCGACTGAACATCGGTGAGAGCACGCGGGAAGAACTCGCGACGCGTGATGAAACGTTGCCTGACATCGACTGGACGGTGTTTCCGCCTGGCGCCGTGCGATCGATTTTCGCTGCCCCAAGCGGATCGCTCGCCGTCATCTCCCTTGGCAAACCAGAGGCCCCGCGGGTGGTGCTGGTTCCCGGCGTCACTGGCTCGAAGGAAGACTTTGTGCTCCTCGCGCCGCTGCTGGCAAATGCCGGGTATTTCGTGCAGAGCTACGACATGGCCGGTCAATATGAGTCGGCGCTCGCCGGACCGAATGAGCAGGGCCACTACAGCTACGACCTGTTCGTCGACGACCTCGTGGCCTTCCTGGACGAAGGCGCAGCACCCGCGCACGTGCTCGGGTACTCGTTCGCCGGCGTCGTCGCTCAACTGGCCCTCACGAAACGACCGGAGCTGTTCGCCACGCTTGCCCTGCTCAGCGTTCCCCCTCGCTCAGGGCAATCGTTTGCAGGGGTGCGCTGGATCGGTCCGCTCAGCTACGTGATTCCACCGCGTGGCATCGCGAGTCTCCTCGTCTGGGGGATCGTCACCAACAAGAACCGAGTGCCGCCGGGCAGACTCGACCTGGTGCGGATGCGTTTTCAATACACGAGCAGACAGAGCGTGGATGACATCGCCCTGCTCATGAAACAGGTGCCGTTCACCGACAACGCCGTGCGCGCGAGCAGAGTGCCGGCGCTTATCGCTGTCGGTCACCACGATCTGTGGCCCATTGATCTGCATCACGAGTTCGCCGATCGGATCAACGCAGAGTTCCGGGTGTATCCAACCGGGCACAGCCCGTGCGAGACCACTCCGCACCTGCTGGCGTACGACCTCATTGAGCTCTACCGGGGAGCGGCTCCGACCAGCTGAAGCCAGTGTCGACCTAGGCCCCCTGCAGGCCCGGTCGTCGGACTATGCCGCCCGGCGGGCCCGGTCGGACTGCGCCGCAGCGAGGCCCCGTTTCACGGCGGCTCTTCGCCACGGCGTCTCCTCTGGCATGTGCATGGCTAGCGTGCGGTATGCCCATCTGATGCGCCTGCTGAAGCCGCTCCAGGTGCTGAACGGCCTGGCCGAAATCCCCACGCGCAACGACGGCTCGTACACGACGGTCACCGCCGGCCCGAGGTGCAGGCTGAGGTCGAGGTCGTCGTGCACGTCAGGCAGGGTGCGGTGCACCCGGTCGCGTACGTCTCGCCAGACACCCCTGCGCATGGCAAAGTTCGATCCGAAAATCGGGGATTGCGTCAGCCAAAATCCCATGGCGAAGAAGAAGCCACCGATGTAGAGGGTTCCACCCAGCAGCGCGACAAACGCATTGCAGTCATAGAAATCGCCAGGACCGGTGATCACATCGGCCTCCGGCGACAGGGTGAATTCGGCGTCGATGTGCATCAGCCAGTCGACGGGAGGGATCGAATCAGCGTCCAGGCGGGCGATGATGTCGCCACTAGCGGCGTCATATCCAGCGGATGCCGCCGGCCAGATGCCCTGGAGCGGCTCGTAGACAACAGTGGCGCCGGCCGCTCGTGCGACCTCGGCCGTGTCATCCGTTGACGCATTGTCGACCACGATGATCTCGTCGGCCGGCCTGATTTGCTGCGCGAGTGCATCAAGTGCCACGCGGAGCATGCGGGCATCATTCCAGGCGGGTATGACCACGGAGATCTGTGACATGAACCGCCTCCTCCCCACGTGCGGCAGCAGAATGGTTCACAGCCTACGCTTCTGGCCATTCAAAACGGCAGGCTGACGAGCACTCTTCACGCCTTTTCAGGTTGGCGCGATGTGTGCCGGTGCAGCTGCCGGTTCCGCGGGAACCGCCCTAGATCTCGCGGCAGTACGTCGTGAGGTAGCCGATCTTGTCGATCGAGACGGTGACGGTGGAGCCGTCACGCAGGAAAACCTGCGGCTTGCGGCTGTACCCGGCACCTCCTGGGCTACCCGTGGAGATCAGCGTGCCTGGCAGCAATGTCGCGGTGCTCGAGAGGAAGGCGATGAGCTCGGCAACGGTGCGCACCATGTCGCCGCTTGAGGCATCCTGCAGAATGCGACCATCGACGTGGGTGGTCAGCCACAGGTCCTGCGGATCACCGATCTCATCGGCCGTCACGACGATGGGGCCTGTCGGCGTGAAGCCGTCGAACGACTTGCATCTCGACCACTGCGCCTCGGAGAACTGCAGGTCCCTCGCGGTGATGTCGTTGACCACGGTGTATCCGAAGACGTAGTCGAGGGCATTGTGCACAGAGACATTGCGTGCGGCCTTGCCGATGATGACGCCGACCTCGGCCTCGTAGTCGACCTGGGTGGCGAGATCCTTCGGCCAGGTGACCGTCGATTCGTGTCCCGTGAGCGAGTTCGGCCACAGCGAGAACACGGTGGCCGCCGTCTCCGAGCGCAGCTTCAACTCTGAGGAATGGGCGGCGTAGTTGGCGCCGATGGCGATGATCTGCGGCGGACGCAGCACGGCAGAGGCGTATCGCAGCCCGTCGAGTGGCGTCAGGGAGACATTCTGGGCACGCGCATTGTCGACGTGCGCACGCACGCGGTCGTATTCCGTTCCCCCTGCATCGAGGAGCTCCTGCAGGTCGCGCGGCGCGTCTTCCATCACCTCGTCAAGGAAGAGAACCGAGTCTCCAATGGTCACAGCAAGACGTGGGGTGGACTGGCCTTCAACTTTGAGGTGCGCAAATTTCACATTCTTAGGCTAGCGGGCGCTTCTGCACTTGCCACTGCGCGGATATCACAACTGGCACTGTCGGACATTGGAGGTCTGCACGCTCAGGTTGAGCGGCACCCAGTTTGGGGCCGCAGCACGAGGGCTAGTCTGGAAGCTTCCGTTCCCGTCAGGAAGATCCACCTATGAACTCGCTTGACCCTGCAATCCAGCCCATCTTCGACAGCGTTCTCCGACGCAACGCTGGAGAGGTGGAATTTCACCAGGCCGCGCGAGAGGTATTCGAGTCCCTCGGCCGCGTCGTGAACCGGCACCCGCAGTATGCGGAAGCGTCGATCCTGCAGCGCATCTGCGAGCCGGAACGCCAGATCATCTTCCGGGTACCGTGGACCGACGACGCCGGTCGCGTGCAGATCAACCGCGGCTTCCGCGTTGAGTTCAACTCAGCACTCGGCCCGTTCAAGGGCGGGCTCCGCTTCCACCCATCGGTAACGCTCGGCACAGTGAAATTCCTGGGCTTCGAGCAGATCTTCAAGAACGCACTCACTGGCATGCCGATCGGCGGCGGCAAGGGTGGCAGCGACTTCGACCCCAAGGGCAAGTCTGACGCTGAGGTCATGCGCTTCTGCCAGTCGTTCATGACCGAGCTGTACCGTCACATCGGCGAGTACACTGACGTTCCCGCCGGCGACATCGGCGTCGGCGGCCGTGAGATCGGCTACCTGTTCGGCCAGTACAAGCGGATCACCAACCGCTACGAGTCCGGTGTCCTCACCGGCAAGGGTGTCGGCTGGGGCGGATCACGTGCCCGCACGGAGGCCACCGGTTACGGCGCGGTCTTCTTCACGGAGCAGATGCTCGCCACCCGCGGTGAGAACTTCGACGGCAAGCGCGTGCTGGTCTCCGGATCGGGCAACGTCGCCATCTACGCCATCGAGAAAGTGCACCAGCTCGGTGGCACCGTCGTGGCCTGCTCCGATTCGTCCGGCGTCGTCTACGACAAGGACGGCATCGACGTCGAGCTGCTGCGTGAGATCAAGGAAAACCGTCGCGGTCGCCTCGCCGACTACGCGGAGCTGCGCGGCACGGCATCTGAATACCGTGCAGCAGGCAACATCTGGTCCATCGCGGCAGAGACGGCCATCCACGTTGCGCTGCCGTGCGCCACGCAGAATGAGCTGCACGCCGACGACGCTGCCGTGTTGGTCGCGAATGGTGTGAGCGCTGTCGCTGAAGGTGCCAACATGCCGTGCACACCGGATGCCGTCCGCATCCTCGTCGAGGGTGGCGTGCTGTTCGCGCCGGGCAAGGCGGCCAACGCTGGTGGGGTTGCCACCTCTGCCCTGGAGATGCAGCAGAACGCATCGCGGGATTCCTGGACTTTCGAGCACACGGAAGCACGTCTGGCCGAGATCATGCGCGGAATCCACGAGAGCTGCGCCCAGACGGCTGAAGAGTATGGCGAGCCGGGAAACTACGTGCTCGGGGCCAACATCTCAGGGTTCACCCGCGTGGCCGATGCCATGCTCGCCCAGGGCGTCATCTAGATAGCGTCCGCCCCGTAGCGTCCTCCCGGTAAGAGGGCGTCACGCGTCGGGGGAGACCTGCTGGCGCAGTGTAATTTAGCGATTATGTCTGCTCTTCTCCTCTCCCGTCTCGTCGCCGAACTCGGGAGCATTGTCAGCACCGATCCACACGAACGTGCGGCCAGCCGGGTCGATCGATCCGGCTGGGTCGCCGACGGCACGCCGATTGCGCTCGTCCACGCTCGCTCGATCGAGGACGTGCAGGCCACGCTGCGCATCGCAACAGAGTTCAGGGTTCCTGTCGTCACACGCGGCAGCGGAACCGGGCTCGCCGGCGGCGCCTGCGGCGGCGAGGGCTCCATCGTCTTGAGCGTTGCCGGCATGAACCGGATCCTCGAAATCAGGCCGGAAGACGAGCTTGCCGTCGTCGAGCCGGGGGTCATCAACCAAAACCTGAACGATGCGCTCGCCGAACACGGACTGTGGTTCGCGCCAGATCCGGCCAGCAAGGCCATCGCCAGCGTCGGCGGCAACATCGCGACGAACGCCGGGGGCTTATTGTGCGCCAAATACGGCGTCACCAGGGAAGCCGTGCTCGGCTTGAAGGTGGTGCTGGCCGACGGCCGCCTGCTCGAAATGGGTCATCGAACCGTCAAGGGCGTCACCGGTTACGACCTCACCGCCCTGATGACGGGTTCAGAGGGCACGCTCGGCGTCATCGTCGAGGCGACGGTACGCACGCGACGAATCGTGCAGGGCGTCACCATGACCATCGGCGCAGTGTTCCCCGATGTGACGACAGCGGCGGCGGCATCCGCTCGACTCATCGCTGAGGGTGTGCAACCTGCCGTCATGGAACTCCTCGACCCGATGGCGCTCACCACCATCGCCGCCTACCTCGATGATGCGGGCACGGCCGGACTGCCGATCAACGAAGGCGCGTTCCTGCTGGTTCAAACGGATGGCGTCGCAGCTGTCGCAGAGGCCGAGCTGGCCATGGAAATCCTCGCCGCGAGCGGCGGCACCGCTCGCCTGTCGACGGATGCCGCAGAGGGGGAGCGGTTGCTCGCGATTCGCCGGTCATTTCACCCGGCGCTCGTCGCACTCGGTGAGGTTCTCATCGAGGATGTCAGCGTGCCCCGCTCACGCATGGCGGAGATGTTCGCGGCGATCGACGAGATCAGCACGCGCACCGGCATCCTCATCCCCACCGTCGCGCACGCCGGCGACGGAAACCTGCACCCGAACTTCGTGATCAAGGCCGACCCCGACCGCGCCGTCGATGCTCCGCTCGTACCCGACGCCGTCTGGGATGCGGCCAGCGAACTCTTCCACGCGGCGCTGGCACTCGGCGGCACGCTCACGGGAGAGCACGGCGTCGGCATCCTGAAGAAGCGCTGGCTCGCCGAAGAACTGGGCGACACCAGCTATGAACTGCAGCGTCAGCTGAAGGCCGTGTTCGATCCGCTCGGCATCCTGAACCCCGAGACGATGTTCGACCGCGTGTAGCCCCGCCCCGGCGGTTGAGGAGCGACCGAGGAACGAGGCCGCGTCTCGAAACCGTCCGCGAGCCCGACATCTCCCTTACCCGACATCGCCCTTAACGGGAAGAACTCGCCGCCCGGTGGTGTGGCACTGCCTACGACTCTCCCGGGTCAACGAGTTCATCTGTTAACAGCCTGCACCCGGGCATCCGTTCGCGCAAGGAGGAATTTTCGGTTGTGCGAACTGGGCGAGAATCCGCTTGGATGGATACATGACTGATTTGAATTCAAAGCCAGAACTTGACGCACCAGATGGCCCGGCGCCCGAGGCCCTCGAGATCGTTGACATCGTTGTGGGAGACGGCGAAGAAGCGACGCCAGGCGCGACGGTAGACGTGCACTACCTGGGCGTCGAGTACGACTCCGGTGAGGAGTTCGACTCGTCGTGGGGTCGCGGCCAGTCCATCAACTTCCCGCTTGACCGCCTGATCGCCGGATGGCAGCAGGGCATTCCGGGCATGAAGGTCGGCGGCCGTCGCAAGCTCATCGTCCCGCCGCACCTGGCATACGGACCCGCAGGCTCAGGACACCACCTGAGCGGCCAGACGCTGATCTTCGTGATCGACCTGCTGGGCGTCAGCTAACCACTCGACCTGTTTCACGCACACGGCGTGGCCACGGATGCCGACGGCACTCGTGACCACGCCGTTGTGCTGTGCGGGCTCACGACGGCGTCTGGCCACCGTGGCGCGGCGCACGTCGGCACGCGGCTGATCGCGCTGCAGGCATCTCCGTGCCCGCTCTTCCATTCCGCGTCGGACGGTGCAAATAATGGGGGATGATTTCCACCGAATTGGCCCGCGAGCTGCGGCTGCTCGGAGTGGTGTGGCATCCGCTGTCTGGGGATGCCTTCCGCATTGAGCGCGCCGAGCTGGAGGGCGACGTCTTCACCGTCAGCGACATGACGATCGAGCCGCACGTGTTCGACACGGGCACGATCCTGGGATTCAACGGCACAACGGAGTGGGCGCTCGATTCGCTCGCCCTCGAGGATGCGCTCTGGCTGCCGAGGGAAGACCAGCTCAGAGAGCTTCTCGGATCGAGTTTTCGCGCACTGCGACGGCTGGCGGATGACCGCTTCGAAGTCGATGTGCAGCACGATGACACGGTCTCAGTCTGCGAGGCATCCAGCCCGGCCGACGCCTACGCGGTCGCGCTGCTGTCGGTACTGGTCCTGCGGTAGGCAAGCGAGCGGGCGACTGACGGTTTACCCCGCAGCCCACTCCTCGCGCTCCTGGATTAGTACCGTTCAGGCTCAGGGCCGAGCTCGAACCTGCGCCCAGAGATCTCAGTCGGGGTGATCTCCACGAAGATGTACTTCAGGGTGGGGATCAGCGGCTGCAAGGGAAGTGCGTTGACAGAGTCGATCTCCGACTGCTTCTCGATAATGCGCGCCGTACCCTTCACGACGACGCTCCAGGCCTGGTCGTTGCCGACGCCGTCTGCCTCGAATGCCACGCGCTGGTTCACCACCAGGGAGAGCAGCTTGGTGCCCTCAGCTGTCCGAAAGTACAACTTGCGGTCTGCCGTGACGAAGTTGACCGGGTAAATCTCGGGTTCGCCGGCAACGGCGACGCCCAGACGTCCGAGGCTGGTCGACAACAACGTGTCCCAGCATTCGTCGGCGGAGAGTACTTCTACGGGTCCCTCGTCGTTAGCCATGCTTCATCGTCCCACGCGACGTCCGTTTCGTCATCCGCTGGCCGCTGCTCGCACCCGATCCACCAATTCGCGCCACTGGCCGGAGACCTGCGGCTCCGCGAGCACGACCTCGTGCGGCGCGCAGCGGATGCGGTAGATGTACCGATCGGGTTCGGGCGCGGTCTGCGGGGTGTCATCCCAGGGCAGCGCGGCCAGAAGTGCACGCCAGTCGAGAGCATCCGGCTGGTCGTCGACCCGCACCTCCCAGACACGCTGCAAGCCGGCGATTCCGCCGCTTCGCGACACCATGACCCTCATGCCGCGATGCTACTCCGCTTTGTTCGCGCGCTCGGCGTCGGTGTGACCGGTGGTGTCCCCGCCGGGGGAGGCGCATCCGGCAGTGGCACGCCCACTGTCGTCCACGCGGCAACCACCGCGTCGTATTCCGGTGAGTCACCGCCGAACCGTGCAGCGGCAGCGGTGAGCGTCGCCGCGGCGAACTCGGCGAAGTCGGCGTCGGATGACAGGTCTGGAGAGGTCAGTGTGTCGTACCAAATCTGGCCGGCGGCCTCCCACGCGAACCCGCCGATGGCATCCGCTACGAGGTAGAACGCCCGGTTCGGAATGCCGGAGTTGATGTGCACCCCACCGTGGTCATCCGTCGTTGTCACGTAGTCGGCCATGCTCGACGGCTGTGGATCGGTGCCGAGAACGTCGTCGTTGTACGCAGTACCCGGTGCCTTCAACGACCGAAGCGCGACGCCCTGCACCTCATCGGTGAACAGCCCCTCTCCGATGAGCCAGCTGGCCTCCGCTACGGTCTGCCGCTGGGCGTATTGCTCAACGAGAGCACCGAAGACGTCGGAGACGGACTCGTTGAGTGCGCCGGATTGGCCCCGATAGTCCAGGTTCGCGGTGAACTGCGTGACTCCGTGGGTGAGTTCATGGCCGATGACGCTGAGCGAGATGGTGAAGCGATTGAACACCTCGCCGTCTCCGTCGCCGAACACCATGCGCTCGCCGTTCCAGAATGCGTTGTCGTACTCGAGCCCGTAGTGCACCGTCGCAGCGAGCGCCAGGCCTGCTCCGTCGATCGAGGCACGGGAGAAGGCGCTCAGGAACATGTCGAAGGTGTGCCCGAGACCGTCATAGGCCTCGTTCACCGCGACATCCGCTGTGGCTGGCTGCCCTTCGCTGCGCACGACAGCGCCGGGCAGCGTCTCGCGGCCGCCGGCGTCCGACACAATGCGCTGCGGTTCGTCGAGTGGGTGCGTGCCCTTTGTCGTCGTCGCGTCACCGGTCACCGTGGGATGCAAGAACTGCCGAGCTGACCGGATCGGCTCGTCGTGCGCGAGCGAGCGCCTGGCCGCCTCAGCCGCAGCCTGGAACTTCGGGTCGCGCTGGTCTGCCAGTCGTGCCAACAGGTACGGCGGAACAATGCCGCAGTGCGCTGTGGGGTGCGTCTGACGGGGTGCTGAACTCTGGATGCCTGTCATGCCGAGAGTCTGGCACCGACAACCGACAGTAGTGAAGAAATTTCAACGACGAAGGCCAGCGGCGAAGAACAGTGACGAAGAACTGGGGGCGACGGCCAATCACACGAAACGAGCCGCAGAGAGTGGCGAGCGGATGCCGCATCCGTAGACTCGCATCATGCGATATGGAATCACGATTCTTCCGCAAGACTCGTGGGCGGATGCCCGCCGAAAGTGGGAGGGCGCCGAGAGCCTCGGCTTCGACCACGCCTGGACCTACGATCACCTGTCGTGGCGGACGCTGGCCGACGAGCCATGGCATGCGACGACGGCAACGCTGGCCGCTGCGGCCGTTGTCACCAGTCGGATCCGCCTCGGCACGTTCGTGTCGTCGCCCAACTTCCGGCATCCGGTGCCCTTTGCGAAGGAAGTCGCGACGATCGACGACATCTCGGGTGGCCGCCTGCTGCTCGGCATCGGCTCTGGCGGCACGGGTTTCGACGCGTACGTGCTCGGCCAGCCCGAATACTCGCCAGCAGAGCGGCACGAACGGTTCGCGGAGTTTGTGACCAGACTCGACGAGCTGCTCCGGCACGAGACGCCGGGATCTGGCGGCATCAGCTTCTCTGGCGACTGGTACACCGCGGTGAAGGCGCGCATGGTGGGGCGACCGAGCCAGCAGCCACGCGTTCCGTTCGTGATCGCAGCCAACGGGCCGAAGGGGCTGAAACTTGTCGCGACGTTCGGCGACGGCTGGGTGACCACCGGCAAGGACGGCGCCGTGGGCGAGGACTGGTGGAAGGCCGTCGAGGCCCTGGCCGGACGGCTTGACGACGCCGCAGTCGCGGTCGACAGGGACCCGGCCACACTCGACCGCTACCTCTCACTCGACAGCGGCGGCGCATACTCGCTGTCGAGCGTTGGCGCCTTCGACGATTCCGTCGGTCGCGCGGCAGAACTCGGCTTCACCGATGTGATCAGCCACTGGCCGCGGGAGACGGGCATCTACGCCGGCTCCGAATCGGTGCTGGAGGAGGTTGCGTCGAGATTCGCCACGCCGCCTGCCACGCCGTCGTCGGCCCCAACCCAAGCCGCAACAACCCGCGCAGGCGAAGGAGACCACCGGTGACGCTCAACGACGAGGTCGCCCCCGGCCAGTCAGGACTTGACCAGTTGCGGGCGCTCATCTCGACGGGCCGCCGCCCAGGGATCGCGGAGTCGCTCGACATCCAGCTCGTCGAGGTCGACGACGGCCGGGCGGTCTTTGAGGGCGTGCCAGGCCACCACGCCTACAACCCGATCGGTTCAGTGCACGGTGGCTATGCGGCCACGATGCTCGACAGTGCGTGCGGGTGCGCGACCCAGTCCAAGCTCAGCCCGACCCAGGGCTACACGACGCTGGAGCTCAAGGTGTCGTACCACCGCGCCATACTCGCCGACACAGGGCTCGTGCGTGCAGAAGCCACGCTGCTGTCATCGGGCAGGCGTGTGGCATTCGCCCAGGCAACGCTGACGGATGCCGATGGCCGGCTGTACGCGAGCGCGACATCCACTTTGCTCATCTTCGAACGCTGACCCGCTGACCCGCTGACCCGCTGACCCACTGCCGGTGGTCGAGGAACGAGCGCCGGCGAGCGTTCGAGACCCGCCGTCCACTCTTGTCCGGCACGCACCACTCGCCCTAGGATGACCCCCAGATGGGGTAGGTGAGCAATGTGGCTGTTTCCACTCTGAAGGACATCGTCGACCGCGCATTTGCTGCGCGCTACGGCGTTCCGGCAATCAATATCGTGAATGACCTGACGATGGAAGCCGTACTGGCCGGGGCTGTTGAGGCCCGCTCGCCCGTCATCGTGCAGACATCCGTCAAGACCGTGAGATCGATCGGGTCGAAGGTGTTGTACGCCATGTGGGAGTCGATGACCGCGGGGATCGACGTGCCCGTCGCCCTGCACCTCGACCACTGCCCGGATCGCGACCTCATCACAGAGTGCCTTGAGCGCGGCTGGAACTCCGTGCTCTTCGACGCCTCCACGCTGCCGGTTGAAGAAAACCAGCGGCAATCGGTCGAGGTGGTCAAGCAGGCCAGGACATTCGGCGCCCACGTCGAGGGCGAGATCGAGTCGATCACGGGCGTGGAAGACGGCATCGGCTCTGAGACGCCGTCAGCCAGGCAGACGCTCGAGGTGTCGCTCCGCTATATCGAAGCCACGGGGGTCGACGTGTTCGCGCCGGCGATCGGCAATGCCCACGGCGTGTACAAGCACGAGCCGGTGCTCGACTTCCAGCGCGTCACCGACATCGTCGAGGCGCATCCGATTCCGATCGCCCTGCACGGCGGCAGCGGTCTCACCGACGCCCAGTTCGCCGATCTCATCGCGCGCGGTTGCGCCAAGGTGAACATCTCAACGGCGCTGAAGATTACCTACATGAAATCGAACCTGGCCTTCTTGAAAGACGCGGAGGCCAGGGACAAGTGGGATCCGCCGTCGTTGTTCAGCTTCGTCCGCGGTGACATCGTCAGCATGACTATTGCGTTGGCCGAGCAGTTCGGCAGCGCAGGCAAGGCCGACTGATCGTGCCGGCGCTCATCTTCGACTGTGACGGTGTGCTCGCCGACACGGAGCGTGACGGCCACCTGCCTGCGTTCAACCAGACCTTCGAGGAATTCGGCGTCCCAGTGCACTGGAGCGACGAAGATTACGCCGAGAAGGTGAAGATCGGCGGCGGCAAGGAGCGCATGACGAGCATCCTCACGCCGAGCCTTGCCGCCGAGATCGGCCTGTCGGACGACCCGGCGGAGTGGGCAGACACCGTCGCCGCGTGGCACAAGCGAAAGACGGCGATCTATACAGAGCGGGTTGCGTCAGGCGTGATGCCGGCGCGTCCGGGTATCAGGCGCATCGTGACGGATGCCGCGGCAGCAGGCTGGACGCTGGCCGTCGCGTCGACGTCGGCCGAGGCATCCGTTCGTGCCGTGCTCAGCCATGCTGTTGGCGACGAACTGGCCGCACGATTCAGCGTCTTCGCCGGGGATATCGTGGCCGCGAAGAAGCCGGCTCCCGACATCTACCTGCATGCGATCAGGGAGCGCGGCATCGACGCCACGGATGCCGTGGTGGTCGAAGACAGCGAGAACGGACTGCGCGCGGCGCTCGCCGCAGGCCTGAAGACGGTGATCACCGTGAGCAGCTACACGGCAGCCGAACATTTCGATGGGGCATCCCTCGTGGTGTCCTCCCTCGGCGACCCCGATGGGGAAGCGACGGTGACGCTGGCCGATCCGCTGAACCTCACCCCTGGCGCGTGGGTCACGCTCGCCGATTTCGACGCGATACTCCAGGCACCAGAGAGGAACCTCACATGAGCCCATCCGGCGTGGCAGATACCGAGTTCGTCGTGCGCAGCATTGCGCAGACGGCGGTCGACAACGAGAAGGAGTTCGGCGATCTCGATGCGGTCGTCGGTGACGGCGACTTCGGATACTCGCTCGCCCGCGGCTTCGAGATTGTGCTGGCCGACTGGGACAGCTACGACAGGAGCAGCCCAGCGGTGTTCCTGCAGAAGATTGCCATGGTCATTTCGGGGCGGATCGGCGGCACGTCTGGGCCGATCTGGGGAACAGCCTTCCTGCGCGCATCGACATCGGCCAGGGGCAAGGACGAGCTCACTGCCGCCGACGTCGTGGAGATGCTGCGGGCCGCAATCGACGGCATCAAGGCACGCGGCAATTCGGATGTCGGCGACAAGACCCTGCTCGACGCGCTGGTGCCGGTAGCGGATGCGCTCGAGGACGCGGCTGGCACGGGCGGCGACGCGGCCGACGCTGCCGACACCCTCGCGGCGCTCGCGCTCGTTGCTCGGGCCAGCGCCGATGCCACCACCCCGATGCAGGCGATGCGTGGCCGCGCCAGTTACACCGGAGAACGCAGCATCGGGTCGCCGGATCCCGGCGCCGTAGCGGTGGCCGTGATGCTGGAGCGGCTGAGCTCCGAGTGGGCGGAGCGTTCAAGAGGCGAGCGTTGAACGGGCGGGGCGCTGAACCGGCCGTGTTTTCCCTGATCAAACCTGTGCCGGAGGGGCACAGGGCGGAGTAACAACTGAAGGCAATGGAGCCCAGGACATGAAGAAATTCGTCAACGACCCGAAGCAGTACGTGCCAGAGATGCTCACCGGCATTGCGCTGGCCAACCCAGACACTCTCACGTATGTGCCGGGGTACAACCTGATCATGCGGAAAGACGCCCCGAACCCGAACAAGGTGTCGATCATCCAGGGGTCGGGCTCCGGTCACGAACCCGCACACGTGATGACGGTGGGCAAGGGCATGCTGGATGCCGCGTGCCCCGGTGACATCTTCTCCGCCCCTCCCATGGAATACGTCTACGAGACGACGAAGCTGCTGGCCTCGCCCAAGGGTGTGCTGCTGCTGGTCAACAACTACACCGGCGACAAGATGGCGTTCGAAATGGCGGCGGAACTGAGTGAGGCCGACGGCATCACGGTCAAGACGCTGTTCATCGACGACGATGTCTCGGTGAAGGACTCGACGTGGACGGTGGGCAGACGCGGCGTCGCAGGCAACTTCTTCGTGATGAAGGCCGTCGGTGCTGCGGCAGAGAAGGGCGCAGACCTCGATGAGCTCGTTCGGATCGGCGAGAAGGTGAACAGCGTCACGCGCACCATGGGCATCGCGCTCACCTCCTGCACGCCGCCGGCGAAGGGGTCGCCATTGTTTGAACTGGGTGAGGACGAGATGGAGGTGGGCGTTGGCATCCATGGGGAGCCAGGACGGCGCCGCGCGAAGCTGGTCTCGGCGAATGAGATCGTGGATGAGCTGCTGAACGCGGTGGTGGATGACCTGCCCTATCAGTCGGGCGACCGCGTGGCTCTCATGATCAACGGACTCGGCGGCACTCCGATCAGCGAGCTGTACATCCTGTACGGGCGCGCGCACCAGCAGCTGGCCGAGCGCGGAATCACCGTGGGCCGGAGCTATGTGGGGGAGTACTGCACCTCGCTCGACATGGCGGGCGCCTCGCTCACCCTGGTGAAGCTCGACGACGAGATCGAGGAGCTGCTCGCGGCGCCCGCGGAGGTTGCCGTTCGGATCTTCTAGCCGCCTGCCCTCTGTCCCTCCCGTTGGTCGAGGAACGAGCGCCAGCGAGTGTCTCGAGACCCGCCGAGCCGATGGGCGACGAGCTAGCGCAGGGCGCTGAGCGCGCCGTCCAGCTCGGTGAGGAAGAGGTCGGCATCCGCGATGCTGAATGGCAGCGGCGGGCGCACCTTGAGCGTGTTGTTGCCAAGACCGGATGCCCCGATGAGCACGTGCCGCCTGCGAAGTTCGTTGAGCAGTCGGATGGTGCGTGCCTCGTCGGGGCTCCCGTCGGCGGCATCCACGATGTCAACGCCGATGAAGAGCCCAGCCCCACGCACCGCACCGAGCTCTGGCGTCGTGCTGGCCAGCTGACGCAGCTGGTCGGCCAGGTAGCCGCCGACGTGAGCGGCGTTGTCGTGAAGGCGCTCGTCACGCACGACGTCGAGGGTTGCCTGTGCGGCGGCGATCGACACCGGGTTGCCGCCGAAGGTGTTGAAGTAGCGCGTCTTCGACCCGAACTCGTCGACGAGTTCCCGCCTGGCGAGCATGGCCGCGATGGGCATTCCGTTTCCCATCGGCTTGCCGAGCGTGACGATGTCGGGCACGATGCCGTGGCGGCTGAAACCCCAGAGGCCGGACGAAGGGGCACCGAAGGGGACGCGGGTGTCGGCATCCGTTGTGGCAGATGCGACGCCGCTCCAGCTGCCGAGCCGACCGAACCCCGGCTGCACTTCATCGGCGATGAAGAGGCCGCCCGCGGCGTGCGTCATGGCGAGGACACCAGCCAGGAACCCGGGAGCGCCTGGAGTGTTGTCGCCGGGGATCACGCCGTCGCTGGCGAAGATCGTGTCGACGATGACCGCGGCAAGCCCGTGGCCGGATTGACTCAGCTCGTCTGCTGCATCCATCACATCGTGGATGAAGGCGGCGCCGTCGCCGGTCGGTGCGTCGATGACCCGTGCCCACGGGGCGATGGAGCCCAGGCCGCCGAGGGAGGGGGAGATGGCCGCGACCTCCGTGGTGATCCCGTGGTACGCGTTGCGGGTGACGATCACGCCCTCGTTGCCGGTCACCGCTTTGGCCAGCCGCAGCGCCAGGTCGTTGGCCTCCGACCCTGTGCAGGTGAACATGACGTTGTCGATGCCGGCCGGAAAGGTGGCGAGCAGGTCGGCCGAATAGTCCAGGATGCCGCGGCTGAGGTAGCGGGTGTGCGTGTTGAGGGTGGCCGCCTGGGTCGCGATGGCGTCGACGATCCGCGGGTGGGAGTGGCCGGCGGATGGCACGTTGTTGTAAACGTCGAGATACGCGGTGCCGTCTGCGTCGTAGAGGCGGGTGCCGGCACCGCGCACGATCTCGATCGGCTGTTCGTAGAACAAGCGGTACGCGCGGCCGAGAAGGCGCTCCCGCTGTGCGACCAATTCGCGCTGGTCTGCGGCGAGCTCTCCCTGGCGATCGGGGTTGAAATAGCTGCTCGGTCCGGCCATTACAGCGCTCCTTTCACGCTGGCGAATTGGTCGAGGGTCGTCCGCAGGTTGCGGGCCGTATACGCCGCATTGGCGGGGTCTGACTCGGCCAGCCAGCTGCCAAGCACGAGGCGCTGCACCAGTCGGCCGACGACGAGCGGATGCAGCATGGCCAGCTCATCGTCGGTGAGTGGCGTGATCTCCCGGTAGCCGTCGCGGAGGGCGTCTGCGGCGAGCCAGGGGTCGGCGGCTGTTGTGTCGGTGCCGGTCGGGTCGGTGCCCGTCGTGTTAATGCCCGTTGTGTTGCCGCCCGTTGGGCCGATGACATAGGACATGGCCACGGCCAGGTCGGCCACCAGGAAGCTCGCAACGGTGTCGCCGAAGTCGAGGATCCCGGTGACGAATGCCGGGTCAGCTGGATCCACCACGACGTTGCCGCCATGGAAGTCGTTGTGGATCACCTGGCGACGCGTGCGGTGAAGTCGGCGGAGGGTGTCGCGCAGCAGGGTGCGGAGTGCGCGGTCGAGTTCGGCGCGCAGGGTGTCGTCGGCAACGGCCGGCAGTTTGTCCCTGAGCATTCCGAGCTGCTGCAGGTCCCAAGGGAGCGCGCGGTGAGCAGCAGGATGCTCGAAGTCGGCGAGGGCTGCCGCAAGCGTGGCAAGGCTGCGCCCGCACGCGTGCAACTGGGGGAGCGTGGGCGACGTGTCCTGCAGCATCCGCCCTGGAATGTACGTGAGGAGGCGGCCGATGCGGCTGGCGCCGTGGCCACTGCCGCCACTGTCACCGTCGCCACTGTCGCCATCGTGACTGCCGCCGAGCGGCGTTGATACCCGGGGGTGGAGTTCGCCAGTGAGCGCCGGAATGATCTTTTGCAGGGGCAGCGGGGGGTTGCGAGCCGCGGCGTGCAGGAGAGCTGCACTCTGCAACTCGATCTGCTCTGCTGGCTCGGCGGGGTGCGCCACCTTGAGCACGAAGTCGGCGGCGTGAGCGGGAACTGTTTCCCGCGCGGCTGCGGTTACTGAGGTTACTGAGGTCGCTGAGATCGAGTGCGCCGTGTGGACGTGAAAGGTGTCGTCGTTCTCGGTATCCAGCCGGGAAAGCGCGGCGGCACGGATGCCCCATACCTGTTCGAGGATGGCGCTCGCCGCCTCTGTGCTCAGCCGCTCGAAGCGTGTACCGATTGTGCTTGCAGCGCTGTTCGACTCTGTCGATTCCGGAGTGCCGGTGGCGTCGGTCGTGGTCACAGCACCAGTCAAGCAGGAGGGGCTCGGCGAATCGAGGACTTCGGCAAACATGCCGCTGGCTGTGCGTGCGAGCGTGCCTGCGCTGGCATGCAGTTTTACCGATCTCACCCTTGACGGCACGAGTGCATGCTCGTATCGTGAAAGAGTCAACTAAACGGTTGATAAACGAAAAGGTTGATTAATGCTACAGAGTGATGGCCGGCACGAGCAGGATGAGCAGCTGGACCGCGCATTCCTGGCTCTGGCAGATCCGGTCAGGCGGGCGCTTGTTGCTCGACTGTCTCGGGGGCCGGCCACCGTGAATGAACTTGCAGAGCCGTTCAGCATGACCAAGCAGGGCGTGTCAAAGCACATTCAGGTACTCGAAAGTGCCGGGCTCATCACCCGGACAAGAGACGGCCAACGCCGCCCCTGCCACCTGGACGCTGCTGCACTCGAATCGCTCACCGCATGGATCGACAACTACCGGCTCGTCGCCGAGCAACAGTTCCGCCGCCTCGACGCCGTGCTCGACACCATGAAAGCAGGAGAGAAATGACTACCCACAACCCCGTTACCGTCACGGCTCAGCCCGGCGTTCCATTTGTCGACATCGTGCGCGAGTTCGACGCTCCGCTGGCAGATGTCTACCGGGCACACGTCGAACCGGAACTCGTCGCCCAGTGGCTCGGGCCGAGGCGTCTCACCATGGACCTCAAGGAATACGACGTGCGTCCCGGCGGCGCCTGGGCATACACCCACACAGACGCGGAGGGCGGTGTCTACGGATTCAGTGGCGTTTTTCACAGCGTCCAGCCAGAGGAGCGAATCGTGCAGACCTTCGAATTCGACGGATATCCCGGCCACGTCAGCCTGGATTCGGCCTCCTTCGAAGACCTCGGCAACGGCCGCACGCGCGTCAGCGTGCACTCCGTATACCAACTGCAGGAGGATCGGGACGGCATGATCGCCAGCGGGATGGAAGGCGGCCTTTCGGAAGGATACGAGCGGCTCGACGAGCTGTTGGCCGCGGCACCCGTTCGCTAGAGCAACTCCTCCACAGGGCAGGGGGGACGGCGAAAATGCACGTTTACTCGGCATCCGCTCTCGGTTTGCCGCAAAGGAGCACACTTGTCACACATCGCGACAAGAATTGCTGCAGACCCCTTCAGTTGAGGTTCCCCCCTCCCCAACCGAAGCTGGATGCCGTGGCGTCGGCGTTCGGGTCGCCGACGCCACAATGGCGCACACGAGCATCTCGTCAGAAGTCTTACGCGCGGTGACAACTCTGCTAAACTCATGAAGTTGCCGTCTAATCGGCCGCGGATAAAGAGAGCCCAGGCATTCCGCCCCGGGCACCGCGCAGTGAGAGAAAGGGGATCCCATCTATGGCACTCGAAGCTAATGCTAAGAAGGCGATCATCGAAGAATACGCTACCCACCCAGGTGACACCGGATCCCCCGAGGTCCAGATTGCAATGCTCACGCAGCGCATCAAGGACCTCACCGAGCACCTCAAAGAGCACAAGCACGACCACCACTCGCGTCGTGGCCTGCTTCTGCTGGTTGGTCAGCGTCGTCGTCTCCTCGGATACCTGTCCGACGTCGACATCAGCCGTTACCGTACGCTCATCGAGCGTCTCGGACTGCGTCGCTAGTCGCATCCGAAACGGATCTTCGCTGACAACGCGAACTTCTTGAAACGGGTCGTCACCTTCGGGTGGCGGCCCGTTTTTGCGTTGTCGGGCTGCAATTCGGCCCCGAGGGCAACAGTTCGACGCCGCCTAGTTGCATAACTCCTGCAATTCGCTGCCGAACTCGGCAGCTGCCCCGGAATCCCGGGGCGGTTTCTGGCGGAAGAAGCAATGTGCAGGAGTTATGCAGACCGGGCGCACGTTATGCAGACCGGGCGCACCTGACTGGCAGGCAGAGTCCGGAAACCTCGACAAGGCGCAGCGCCCGGTGCAGAGTGAAGTCATGAACAAACGGCTGGAGTTTGTGAAGAGGCGCACCGATCCGCCGCCCCAGTTCTTCGAGGCTGAAGCCGCGGGCCTCGCCTGGTTGGCTGCCGCGCATGGCGCGAGCGTCGCATCCGTCATCGACGTCAAGCCTGGCCACCTCGTCATCGAGCACATCGAGAGCGTGGCGCCCACAGCGGATGCCGCCCGCAACTTCGGCGCGGCCCTCGCCGTGACGCATGCCGCTGGGGCCGCCGCGTTCGGTGCTCCGCCAGATGGCTGGGACGGACCGCTCTACATCGGCAACCGCTCGTTGCCGGCCGCCCACGAGACGAGCTGGGGCGTGTTCTACGCCCGCGACCGCGTGCTGCCATACCTCGATGTCGCGGTGAAGGTCGGGTCGATCACCGCGGTGGGGGAGCAGCTCGTTCGCGATGCCTGCGACCTGATTGCTCGGGGTGAGTTCGACGACGAAGACGCGCCGGCACGACTGCACGGCGACCTCTGGAACGGCAACGTGCTCTGGTCGGCAGACGGCGTCGTGCTCATCGATCCAGCGGCGCACGGCGGACACCGGGAGACCGACCTCGCCATGCTCGCCCTGTTTGGATGCCCACATCTGAACGTCATTTTGGCCGGATACGAGTCGGTGTTGCCGCTCCGCGCGCTCTGGCGCGAGCGGATCCCGCTGCACCAGCTGCATCCGCTCGCCGTGCACGCGGCCGGACACGGGCCCTCATACGGGTTCGCCCTGGCGGAGGCCGCAGAGAAGGTGCTCGCTCTCGCGGATTAGGTGGCAGCAGGCCAGGACCTGCCAAAACCGGAATGGCCCAGACCGGAATAACTCCGCACCGCGGAGGGTTCACTTCCGTGATGACTACTCCGCTTGCGCTCTCCGTACTTGACCTCATTCCGGTTCGTACCGGCCAGACCTCCTCAGACGCCATTACCGCGTCGATCAGCCTCGCCCAACGCGCAGACGCGCTGGGATTCGAGCGCTACTGGGTCGCCGAACACCACAACATGGCAGCGGTGGCATCGACCAACCCGCCGGTACTCATCGGTATCCTCGCCTCGCGCACAGAGCGCATCAGGGTCGGCTCCGGCGGCGTCATGCTGCCGAACCATTCACCGCTCATCATCGCCGAGCAGTTCGCGCTGCTCGAGGCAGCATTCCCCGGCCGCATCGATCTCGGCCTCGGCCGTGCCCCCGGCAGTGACCCCGTGATCAGCGCGCTGCTGCGCGCAAGCGGAGCGGTCAGCGAAGTCGAGGCGTTCCCGCGCAACATCGGCGACATCACGGCACTGCTGCACCCCGACGGCGCCACCCTCGACCTCACCAGCGGCCGCACGTACGAATTGCATGCCACCCCGGTTGCCACCTCTGTGCCTCAGCTCTGGATGCTGGGCTCAAGCGAATACTCGGCCCACCTCGCCGCAGAGCGCGGCATGCCGTACGTGTTCGCCAATCACTTCTCCGGCGACAGCACCACCGAGGCGCTCAGGATCTACCGCCGTGAGTTCAAGCCGTCGGAGACCCTGGCTACCCCGCGCACGTTCCTCACGCTCAATGCGTCGGTTGCCGAGACATCCGAAGAAGCGCACGCCCTTGCCCTGCCCCAGATGCAGCAGATGGCCAGGCTCCGCAGCGGAATGCCGCTCGGCCCACTCGCCACCGTCGAAGAGGCGCAGGCCGCGACGTTGGATCCGAACCAGGCAGAACTCGTGAAGCGGATGTCGGCCAGCTGGGTCATCGGCGACGCCGCCGGTGCCGCAGCCCAGGTCAGGTCTCTCGCCGAGAAGTTCGGCGTTGACGAAGTCATGCTGCAGCCCGTCGCCTCCGCGCACCAGGATGCCGCAGCCACCACGTCACCGGCTCGCGTGCGCACGCTCGAGCTTCTGGCAGAGCAGCTGCTCGGCCGCTAGCGCGCAACTCCGGTCGGGGGTCTCGAGACGGCCTGGCGGCCTCCTCGACCAGCGGAAGCGGGAGTAGGGCACGATAGAACGATGTCCCGCTCCCGCGCCGCCGTCCTCGCTGGCACGGTCGCGTACCTCGCGCTGATCGGCAGCGTCACGCTCGGCCCGCAGCCGCTCGATGACAGCAACAGTGGCGTGCTCACCGCTGTGCTGCACTTCGTCGCCGGCACGCCGGCAACCGCCTGGATTACCTACGATCTCGTCGAGTTCCTGGCCAACGTGGCGATGTTCGTTCCTCTCGGTGCGCTCCTGCTCGTGCTGCTCGGGCGCCAGCGGTGGTGGCTCGCCCTTGCTCTTGGCGTCGCCACCACCTGCGTCATCGAGTTCACCCAGCAGTTCCTGCCGACGCGCGTGCCAGACCTCCGCGACATCCTGGCCAACAGTCTCGGCGCCATGCTGGGCATCGCCATCATGCTCATGATTGCGAGATTTGCCACTGTGCGACGCGAACGCTCCGCCGTACGATAAATTACCTGCGGCGCGAGTCGGCACGGCTTTCGCCCTCATCGGAAGGCACAGCTGATGAGCCTCTGGCGCACCAAGAGCATCGAAGACTCCATGGCGGATTCGCTTGAGTCCGGTCGCAGCCTGAAACGCACGCTCGGCGTCTTCGACCTCATGGTCATGGGCGTTGCCGTCGCTGTCGGCGCCGGAATCTTCTCGGTCGGCGCCAAGGCCGCCGGAAGCTACGCAGGGCCATCCGTCACCGTCGCATTCGTGCTGGCGGCCGTCACCTGCGCGCTGGCCATCATGTGTTACGCCGAGTTCGCCTCCACCGTGCCGATCGCCGGCTCCGCCTACACGTTCACCTACGCCACCCTCGGCGAACTGCTCGCCTGGATCATCGGCTGGGACCTCATCCTGGAGATGCTCACCGCCGGTGCCGTGATCGCGAAGTACTGGGGCATCTACCTCAGCAACGTGTTCACGCTGTGGAACTGGGACATCCCGTCAACCATCAACATCCTGGGCCTCGACGTGAGCTGGGGAGCGTTCGTCATCGTGGCGATCTTCACCACCCTGCTCGTGCTCGGCACCAAGCTCTCCGCGCGGGTGGGCGCCGTCTTCACCGTGATCAAGGTCGCGATCGTGCTCTTCGTCATCGTGGTCGGCGCGTTCTTCATCAACCCGGCAAACTACACGCCGTTCATCCCGCCCGCCATCCCCACCGAACCCGGAACAGGGGATGTCTGGACGCAGTCACTCTTCTCCTTCATGACGGGGGCTGCGCCCGCCCAGTACGGCGTCTTCGGGCTCCTGTCTGGCGCCGCGCTCGTCTTCTTCGCGTTCATCGGGTTCGATGTGGTGGCGACATCCGCTGAAGAGGTGAAAGAGCCGCAACGCACGCTGCCCCGTGGCATCTTCGCCGGGCTGGCTGTCGTCACGCTCCTCTATCTCGGGGTCAGCATCGTGTTGACCGGGATGGTGTCGTACACGGTGCTCGCCGACGACCCGAATGCGTCGCTGGCCACGGCCTTCATTGCTGTGGGCGCAACGTGGGCGGCGCAGGTGATCTCCGTCGGCATCCTGATCGGCCTGACGACGGTGATCATGGTGCTGCTCCTCGGGCTCGCGCGGGTGCTGTTCGCCATGAGCCGTGATGGCCTGCTGCCGCGGAGCCTCAGCCGCACGAGCGACAAACGGCACACGCCGGCCCGCATCCAGATCATGGTGGGCGTGCTGGTCGCGTTGATCGCCGGGTTGACGGATGTCGGGGTGCTGGAGGAGATGATCAACATCGGCACGCTGTCGGCCTTCGTGCTCGTGAGCATCGCGGTCATCGTGCTTCGCCGCACCCGGCCGGACTTGAAGCGCGGCTTCCGGGTTCCGTTGTCGCCGTATCTCCCGGTGCTGTCCGCGGTACTGTGCCTCTGGCTGATGCTGAACCTCACGACGCTGACCTGGGTGCGATTCCTGGTGTGGCTGGCCCTGGGGCTCATTATCTATTTCAGCTACGGTCGGCGCCACGCACTGGTCGGGTTGAAGGCCAAGGAAGACTTCGACGAGACCGTGAGGGAGAGCACGGAACCGCCGGAGAAGAGCAACGAGAAAAATAGTACGGAGCTGCGGGAATAGGAATGGCATAGTGCCCGTTGAGTCCGATATACATGCAAACGCATTGAAAAGAGGGCTTGACATGCAGTTCGGAATCTTCACCGTCGGCGACGTGACGACCGACCCAACCACTGGCCACACGCCGAGCGAAAACGAGCGCATCAAGGCCATCCTGACCATTGCGCAGAAGGCCGAAGAAGTCGGCCTCGATGTCTTCGCCACTGGCGAGCACCACAACCCGCCGTTCGTGCCGTCGAGCCCGACGACCATGCTTGGCTACATCGCGGCCAAGACCGAGAGGATCATCCTCTCCACCGCAACGACGCTGATCACGACGAGTGACCCCGTGAAGATCGCCGAGGACTTCGCCATGCTTCAGCACATCGCTGACGGCCGTGTCGACCTCACGCTCGGCCGTGGAAACACCGGCCCGGTCTACCCGTGGTTCGGCAAGGACATCCGCCAGGGCATCCCGCTCGCGCTGGAGAACTACGCGCTGCTTCGCCGCCTCTGGCGCGAAGAGTACGTCGACTGGTCTGGCGAGTTCCGCACGCCGCTGCAGGGGTTCCAGTCCACCCCGCGTCCGCTCGATGACGTGCCGCCGTTCGTCTGGCACGGATCGATCCGCAGCCCTGAAATCGCAGAGCAGGCCGCGTTCTACGGCGACGGCTTCTTCGCCAACCACATCTTCTGGCCGGCATCGCACACCCAGAAGATGGTCGGCTTCTACCGCCAGCGCTTCGAGCACTACGGACACGGCACGGCCGAGCAGGCGATCGTCGGACTCGGCGGCCAGGTCTTCATGCGCAAGAACTCGCAGGATGCCGTCAACGACTTCCGCCCGTACTTCAACAACGCGCCGGTGTACGGACACGGCCCCAGCCTGGAAGAGTTCACCGAGCAGACTCCGCTCACCGTCGGCAGCCCGCAGCAGGTCATCGACCGCACGCTCGCGTTCCGCGACTACGTCGGTGACTACCAGCGCCAGCTGTTCCTGATGGATCACGCCGGCCTGCCCCTGAAGACCGTGCTCGAGCAGCTCGACCTTCTCGGTGAGGAAGTCGTTCCCGTGCTTCGCAAGGAGTTCGCGAAGAACCGTCCGGCATCCGTGCCTGACGCCCCGACCCACGAATCCCTGAAGGCTGCGGCCGCAGCTGCCGCCGCGGTCACGGATGCCGAGAAGCACGCACAGACATCAGCAGCAGTCACCACCACGAAGGAGGCCTAACATGACCACGCGCACCATCGCCGTTCTCTCAGCCGGCCTCAGCCAGCCGTCATCCACTCGGATGCTGGCCGACAAGATCGCGGCAGCGACAGTTGCCCGCCTGGCCGATGACGGCATCGAGACTCAGGTTGTGAGCTTTGACCTGCGTGACTACGCGCAGGACATCACGAACAACATGCTCACCGGCTTCCCGAGTCCGAAGCTCGACGAGGTCATCGAGGCCGTGACCGGCGCAGACGGCCTCATCGCCGTCACGCCGATCTTCACGACGAGCTTCAGCGGCCTGTTCAAGTCGTTCTTCGACGTGATCGACAACAGGGCGCTGACCGACATGCCGGTGGTGATCGGTGCAACGGCCGGAACCGCACGTCACTCGCTCGCACTCGACTACGCCATCCGCCCGATGTTCACCTACCTGCACTCAGTCGTCGTGCCGACTGCGGTGTTCGCGGCGTCTGAAGACTGGGGGAGTGGCGCAGACAAGGTGAAGACCCTGCCCGACCGCATCGACAGGGCCGCTGGGGAGCTTGCCGCCCTGGTTGCGGTGTCTGACCGGTCGAGCCAGGTGCGCGATCCCTTCGCGCTCGACGCGTCGTTCAGCCCCACCGGCGGCTTCCAGCCCGAGTACTAGATTCAACGCGGTACTAGATTCAACGCGCCGTCCGCGGCGCGTTGAATCTGGCGCGTTAAATGCACGGGGGATACTGAGCCTCAGGGTTGGAGAAGGACCTTGATGGCCCGCCGCTGATCCATGGCCCGGTATCCCTCTGCGGCATCCTCCAACGGAAGGGTGAGGTCGAAGACGGCGCCAGGATTGATCTTCCTGTCCCAGATCAGCTGGATCAACTCCGGCAGGAACCGGCGTACGGGGGCGGGGCCGCCGTGCAGGTGCACCGTCGAAAAGAAAAGCTCGATACCGGGCAGCTGCACATCGTGGGACACCCCGACGAAGCCGATGTGGCCGCCTGGGCGGGTAGAGCGGATGGCCTGCATCATCGATTCCTGGGTGCCGACGGCCTCGACAACCGAGTGAGCGCCGAGTCCGCCCGTGAGTTCTCTGACCCGCGCGACCCCGTCGTCGCCACGAGCCTCGACGATGTCGGTCGCGCCGAATTCGCGGGCGAGGGCTTGCCGATCCGCATGGCGGCTCATCGCGATGATTCGTTCTGCACCGAGCTGCTTGGCGGCGAGGACGGCAAGGAGCCCGACAGCCCCGTCCCCGACGACAACGACTGTCTTGCCTGGTCCGGCTTCTGCGGCAACCGCGGCAAACCAGCCAGTGCCCAGTACATCGGATGATGCCAGCAGCGACGGGATGAGGTCGGGCGTTGGCTGACCAGGAGTTGCGACGAGCGTGCCGTCCGCAAGCGGGATGCGGGCGAACTGGGCTTGGGTGCCGATCGCCCCCATGGGCACTGCGTGGATGCAGCGTGACTGGTATCCGGCTCTGCAGATCTCACAGGTATTGTCAGAGGCCCAGAAGGAGCCAACGACGAAGTCGCCTGGCTTCACCGTCTTCACGGCGGAGCCGATGTGCTCAACGACGCCAACATATTCGTGGCCCATCACGGCGTCGGAGACGTCTTCGATCCCGCGGTACGGCCACAGGTCTGAGCCGCAGATGCAGGTGGCCGTGATGCGGATGATCGCGTCGGTGGGTTCGACGATTGCCGGATCGTCTCGGTCTTCGACCCGGACGTCGCCGGGGGCGTGCATGATGACTCCACGCATTCGAATTACTCCTTCATGTGTGTGTGATTGTTGTCGCACATCCAGAAGATCACGGATGGAGACATCTGGGGAGTGCGAGCCGGAGTGAACTCGTCGATGCGCCACGACCCGCGCCACGAGGTGACAGCACGCGGCACGGCGACTGCGCCGCTACCAGACTTGTGTGGGTGTGCTCTGTTAGACTCGGCATGATCAATCGTGATGATTGATCGTTACTAGCGCTCACGGAGTGCTGGTGGAGCAGGCTGGCAGGAAGCTGGTCCTCGGTGGTGGTTTCCCAACAGGGTCGTAGAACTCGGTTGGTGAATTTCTACTGGTGGCCAGCACAACATGGGACGCAACGTCACCGTGGCTGAAGTTTCTGCCTGTTCCCTGCTCCGATGTATCCACTCGCGCGCCATACGGGCAAACGAGTCTAAACAAAGGAGTAGACCTCTTGGAAGGTCCAGAAATCACGTTCGCCGAAACCGTTATCGATAACGGCAAGTACGGAACGCGCACCATCCGCTTCGAAACTGGGCGTCTTGCCCAGCAGGCGCAGGGTTCTGCCGCCGCTTACATTGACGAAGAGACAATGCTGCTCTCCGCCACCAGCGCGAGCAAGCAGCCGAAGGACAACTTCGACTTCTTCCCGCTGACCATCGACGTCGAAGAGCGTATGTACGCTGCTGGCCGCATCCCGGGCAGCTTCTTCCGTCGCGAAGGACGCCCCTCCACCGAGGCGATCCTCACCTGCCGTCTGATCGACCGGCCGCTGCGCCCGTCGTTCGTCGACGGTCTCCGCAACGAGATCCAGGTCGTCGTGACCGTTCTCGCCATTGCCCCAGATGAGCTGTACGACGTGCTCGCGATCAACGCGGCATCCATGTCGACCCAGCTCGCAGGCCTGCCGTTCTCCGGACCGATCGGTGGCGTTCGCGTCGCCCTCATTCCTGACGAGAACGGTGGCGGCCAGTGGGTTGCATTCCCGAAGCACTCGCAGCTCGAAGACGCCGTGTTCAGCATGGTCGTTGCCGGCCGCCTGATCGACGGTGGCGCGGATGTCGCGATCATGATGATCGAGGCAGAAGCAACCGACAACGCGTGGAACCTCATCAAGGCCGGCGCTATCAAGCCGAACGAAGAGGTCATTGCTGAGGGCATCGAGGCATCGAAGCCGTTCATCAAGCAGCTCATCGAAGCCCAGCAGAAGGTTGCGGATGCCGCAGCTAAGCCGACCGCTGACTTCAAGCTCTTCCCGCCCTACGAGGAGGAGACCTACGACGCAGTCGCAGCTCTTGCAGAGGCTGAGCTGAAGGACGTCTACCAGATCGCAGCCAAGGTCGAGCGTCAGGATGCTGACGACGCACTCAAGGCTCGCGTCAAGGACGCCATCGGCGCGAAGGTCGAAGCCGGCGAGCTTCCTGCTTCCGCACTGAACCAGGTTGGTGCCGCATACAAGTCGGTCACCAAGAAGGTCGTGCGTACCCGCGTTCTCAACGAGGGCATCCGCATGGACGGACGCGGCCTGGCCGACATCCGCCCGCTCGATGCAGAAGTTGCTGTCATCCCGCGCGTGCACGGTTCGGCAATCTTCCAGCGCGGCGAGACCCAGATCCTGGGTGTCACCACGCTGAACATGCTCAAGCTTGAGCAGACGATCGACTCGCTGAACCCGGTCACCAAGAAGCGTTACATGCACAACTACAACTTCCCGCCATACTCGACCGGTGAAACCGGCCGTGTGGGAACGCCGAAGCGCCGCGAGATCGGCCACGGAGCGCTCGCTGAGCGTGCCCTGGTTCCCGTGCTGCCGACGCGTGAGGAATTCCCCTACGCCATCCGTCAGGTGTCTGAGGCTCTCAGCTCCAACGGTTCGACGTCGATGGGTTCTGTTTGTGCTTCGACCCTGTCGCTGCTGAACGCCGGTGTGCCGCTGCGCGCACCCGTTGCCGGTATCGCCATGGGCCTGATCTCCGACACCGTTGACGGTGAGACCCGCTACGCGGCCCTCACCGACATCCTCGGTGCAGAAGACGCACTCGGCGACATGGACTTCAAGGTTGCCGGTACCGCCGAATTCGTGACCGCGATCCAGCTCGACACCAAGCTCGACGGCATCCCCGCCTCGGTGCTCCGTGGCGCACTGACGCAGGCCCGCGACGCTCGCACGACGATCCTCGCCGTGCTGAACGCTGCAATCGACGCTCCTGATGAGATGGCACCGACCGCGCCTCGCGTGATCAGTGTCCAGATCCCCGTCGACAAGATCGGCGAGCTGATCGGCCCGAAGGGCAAGACGATCAACGCCATTCAGGACGAGACCGGCGCAGACATCTCGATCGAAGAAGACGGCACCGTGTACATCGGCGCCGTTGACGGACCGTCGGCAGAGGCTGCGCGTGCGCAGGTCAACGCCATCGCGAACCCGACCAACCCCGAGGTTGGCGAGCAGTTCCTCGGAACTGTCGTGAAGCTCGCCGCATTCGGCGCCTTCGTCTCGCTGCTCCCTGGGAAGGACGGCCTGCTGCACATCTCTGAGGTGCGCAAGCTCGCCGGTGGCAAGCGCGTCGAGAACGTCGAAGACGTACTCAACGTTGGCCAGAAGGTCCTCGTTGAGATCACCAAGATTGATGACCGTGGCAAGCTGTCGCTCGCCCCGGTGCTTGAAGAAGGTGCTGACACGGAAGGCCGTGGCGCCACTGGAGAGCACGCTGACGCTCCGGCTGAAGGCTAGTCATATAGATCTCCCGGTACGCCTCTCGCCAGGCTGCCGGTGAGACGGAGGGCCCGTCCTGCTTCGGCAGGCGGGCCCTTTCGCATTCCCTGATGCACCAATCCCGCTGGTTGAGGAGCGCCCGAGGAACGAGGTCGCGTCTCGAAACCCGCCCTGCCTACCACGATGCGCGGCGGGAGATCAGTCGACGGACTCCAGGCCGCGATCCAGCAGCGGCTGCACGCGATAGGGGATGAGCTCGCTCATGGCCAGCGACGTCGCCGTGCGTTCGACACCGTCCACCGCGAGAATGGTGCCGTCGATGCGGAACAGGTCGTCGGCATCCGTGCACACCACTCGAATCTGCAGGTCGGCGTCACCGCTCATGCCGTGCGCCTCAACGATCTCAGGGATGAGCGCCAGCTTCGCAACGATCTCGGCAAGCCGTTTCTGCTGCAGGTGCACGTCGATGAATGCGGTGAGCGGATACCCGATCGCGGCCGGACTGATGCGGCGATCAAATGACAGGAATGCGTGCGACTCTTCGAGCCTCGACATGCGGGCCTGGATCGTGTTGCGCGAGAACCCCAGCCGGTTCGCGAGCGCGACGAAGGTGCTGCGCGGGTCGTCACTGAGTGCGCGCAACAAGCGGATGTCTGTCGAATCGACGGTGATCATGGGCAGACCCTAGCAGCTAGGGCCTGCCCATCATGGGTGATGCCGACTAGTACAGCTTGATCGAACCGCCGTCTGCCATCAGCGTCTGGCCGGTCATGTAGCGGGAGTCTTCGCTGGCGAGGAACACGACGATCGGTGCGATGTCGGTCTCTGGGTCGCCCAGGCGGCCGAGCGGGATTCCGTCGACGACTTCCTGGTAGGCGTCGGGGAATGCGGCACTCCACTGCTCGATGCCGGGGGTCAGCGCGATCGGCGACACGATGTTGACGCGGATGCCGTCGGCAGCCCACTCGTTGGCTGCCACGCGTGAAACGGCGCGGATGGCTTCCTTCGCTGCGGCGTACGTGGCCTGCGTCGGGAGGCCCTTGATGCCGGCGCCGGAGGCGAAGTTCACGATGCTGCCGGTGGTCTTCACGAGCTCAGGGTGCGCGGCGCGCATCAGGTTGAAGGTGGCCATGAGACCGGTGCCCATGGACAGGTCCCACATTTCGGGAGTCGTCTCCAGGATGGGTGCCTGGCGTGAGGCGTGCGCGTTGTTCACGAGCACGTCCAGCTTGCCGAAGCGTGCCACGGTCTCTGCAACGATTTCCGTGGCGCTCTCTGCCAGGGAGATGTCCTTGGCGATGAAGTGCACCTCGCCGAGGTCTGCGAGGTTGGCAACGAGTTCGTCACCCTGGGCCTGGTTGAGGTCGACGACGACGACCTTCGCGCCCTCAGTGAGGAACCGGCGCACGATTCCCTGGCCGATTCCGCCGGCGCCGCCGGTGATGATTGCTACCTTGTTGTCGAGTTTCATTGCTTACCTTTCAATTGTCCGGCGTCGTGAACAGTCGATGTCCGGAGGTTTATGATGCGCAACTCGACGCCGTCGAGGAAGTTCTGAACCGTGAAGTCCAGCGCCCGATGCGTCGAGGTGCGAGTGATGCCGCGCTCGTGGAAGCGGGCGGCGATGGGGTGTGAGCTGCGGGCATCCGCTGACCAGCCGTCGATGACCCGACTCGTGCGGCCGGTCTCGGTGCCCGTTTCTGCGTAGCCCGTCTCTGGGCTGGCCGTCTCTGTGCTGCCGGTCTCTGGGCTGCCGGGATTGGCGGCGAACACGATGCTCGCCGCGCCGATGGCCAGCGCTGAGATGCCGAGCAGGCAGTCGAAGCACTCGTCGAGGGGGAGCCCTGCGGCGTGTAGCTTGCCGAGCAGGGTTTCGAGCTGGTCGAGCGTTGCCATGTTGAGCAAGCGATCGGGTGTCAGCACGATCCGCAGCAGCCAGGGATGGGCCTCGAACGATCCCCAGTTGGCGTCGGCCATGTGCACGAGCAGCTCGCGCCAGGAGGCGTCGCCGGCCGGCAGTAGGGGGAAGTCGCGGACGGCCGCCCCTGCCATCTGGACGAGGAGGGCGTCGCGATCGTCCACGTGCCGGTAGAGCGCCATGGCCGACACATCGAAGGCCGCGGCAACGCGCCGCATGGAGACGGCGTCGAGGCCATCCCTGTCGGCGATCACAATGGCAGCGGCCACGATGGCTTCCGCGGTGAGCGGGGCGGCGGGGGTGGGCATGTTTACAGTGTATACGCGACGAGTGTGAAGAAACCGTACGCCGGGGCGAGCCTCGACCGCCCCGGTTGGAACTCGGTTGATACGGGCGAAGCCGCGACCTGGCGTGGGCGGCGATCGGGCTGATTTGCGGCATCCGTTTGAGTGATTGCACACCCACGTCCGTACAAATGACGCATTGTGCACAAGCGAGAACGAAGTGATTGTGCTGGGTGTTGTCCGAGCGTAGTCTCGCAGTATCTCGGCAATGGCGCCGCAGAGGGCCGGACGCCACAAGCACCCCGGTCCTGATCGTGACAGAAAAGGTTGCGTGCAGACGTGTTCACAGAAGCTCCCGATGCCAGGGTTCGGCCCGATATCGACGACGTCCTCCAGCTCATCACCCCCTCGGGTGACCGTCTGGCCCATCCGGTGCTCGACCCGTGGATAGCGGATGTCACGCCGGACCACCTCAGGGCGCTCTACCAGGACATGGTGGTGGTGCGGCGGATCGACAGTGAAGCCACGGCGCTTGCCCGGCAGGGGGAGCTGGGACTCTGGCCGCCGCTGCTGGGCCAGGAAGCGGCGCAGGTCGCCTCTGCGCGGGCGTTGCGAGCGGATGACTTCGTCTTCACCAGTTACCGCGAGAACGCGGTTGCCTACTGTCGCGGCGTCGGGCTGACCGATCTCGTGCGGTCGTGGCGCGGAACGGCGCCGTCCGGCTGGAACCCGTACGACGTTGGCATGGCGACCCCGTCGATTATCATCGGAGCGCACACGCTGCACGCGGTCGGCTACGCCATGGGCTGCGACCTCGATGCCGTCGATTCGGTGGCCGTCGCCTATTTCGGCGATGGCGCGACCAGCGAGGGTGACGTGAGCGAGGCCATGGTCTTCGCGGCAAGCTTCCACCTCCCCGTGGTCTTCTTCTGCCAGAACAACCAATGGGCCATCTCAGAGCCCGTCGGATTGCAGGCGGTGCGGCATATCGCCGACCGCGCACCCGGCTTCGGCATCCCCAGCCTCCGGGTTGACGGCAACGACGTGCTCGCGGTGATGGCCGCCACCCGCATCGCGCTCGAGCGTGCACGGTCGGGCGGGGGAGCCACCTTCATCGAGGCCGTGACCTACCGAATCGGCCCGCACACGACTGCCGACGATCCCACCCGCTACCGGGATGCCGCCGAACTTGAGGCGTGGAAGGCGAAGGATCCGCTTCTCCGGCTCCGCCGGCTCTTGGAACGTGAGGGTGAATTCTCGTCGGCCTTCGATGAAGAAACGGCCAAGAAAGCGGATGCCGTCGCAGCGGAAATGCGCGCCGGGTGCGTCAACGACCCGGCACCGGAACCCCTGCGGCTCTTCGACCACGTGTTCGCTTCCGCTCACCGCGGGATCGACGCGCAGCGGGCAACGTATGCCGAGTACCTCGACAGCTTTGACGTCGACAGCTTTGACGTCGACAGCTCTGATGTTGACAGCTCTGATGTTGACAGCTCTGACAGCGCTGATGTCGACAGCTCCGACATCGACGGCGCTGACGGGGAGGCGCAGTCATGAGCATCACGACCGAATCAACGCCAACGGCATCGCCGGTGGGGGCGCCGGTTGCCGCAGTTGCAGGGCCGACTGCGCCAGCGTCCGCACCGCCGACTGCGCCACCAACGACACTGACCATGGCGAACGCCATCAACGCGGCGCTCCGCCGCACCATGCACGACGACGACAAGGTCGTGCTCCTCGGTGAGGACATCGGTGCCCTCGGCGGCGTCTTCCGGGTGACGAACGGACTCCAGCGCGAGTTCGGCCCCCGGCGGGTGATCGACACCCCGCTGGCCGAGTCGGCGATCATCGGCACCGCGGTCGGTCTGGCGTATCGCGGCTACCGGCCGGTGTGCGAGATCCAGTTCGACGGTTTCATCTACCCAGGCTTCGACCAGATCGTCAGCCAGGTGGCCAAGCTGCACTATCGCACGCAGGGCGCGGTGCGGATGCCGCTCACCATCCGGGTGCCGTTCGGTGGCGGGATCGGCGCGGCCGAGCATCACTCCGAGTCTCCAGAGGCTTACTTCGCCCACACCGCAGGGCTGCGCGTCATCGCCGTCTCCAACCCGCAAGACGCCTACAGTCTGCTGCGACAGGCGATCCAGAGTGACGATCCCGTGCTGTTCTTCGAACCCAAGCGCCGCTATCACGTCAAGGGCCACGTCGACGAGACGCTCGGAACGTCGATGGGCGACGCCGTCGTGACGACGCAGGGAACGGATGTCACCCTCGTCACGTACGGCGGACTGCTCGCGGTCGCGCAGGATGCGGCCAGTGCCGCCGCCGACGAAGGCATCTCGATCGAGGTCATCGACCTGCGGTCGCTGGCGCCCATCGATTTTGACTGCATCACGGCATCCGTTCGTAAGACAGGACGCCTGGTGGTGAGCCACGAAGCTGCCCTCTCCGGTGGCATCGGCGGGGAGATCGTGACCGGGGTGATCGAGCGCTGCTTCTCGAGCCTCACCTCAGCGCCGGTTCGGGTGACCGGATTCGATATTCCGTATCCGCCGGCCAGGATGGAACGGCATCACCTGCCCGACCTTGACCGGATGCTCGACGGGGTCGACCGAGTGATGGGACGCCGCTAATGATCAAGGTGTTCACGCTGCCAGACCTCGGCGAAGGGCTCACCGAGTCGGAGATTGTGACCTGGCTCGTGGCGTCTGGCGACACGGTCACGCTCAACCAGCCGCTGGCCGATGTGGAGACGGCCAAAGCGACCGTCGAACTGCCGTCGCCGTTCGCCGGCATCGTGCGGCAGCTGCATCACGAGCCGGGCGATGTGGTGCAGGTGGGGGAGCCGATCGTGAGCTTTGAGATCGTTGAGGCCGGGGTCGTCGAAGACGCTGCGGTTGGATCTGCGAGGACCGATGCTGCGAGGGCCGAATCCGTGATGACCGAAGCCGTGACGACCGAAGCCGTGACGGATCCCGTGACTGATCCCGTGCCTGAACCGCTCCCCGTCCCAGAACCGGAGACCGAACCACGGCCGCGACCAGAGCGAGAGTCAGGGGCAGACGACCTCGACTCTTCTCCAGAACGCGAACCCGTCCTGGTCGGCTACGGAGCAGAGGCGGAACGCGGCGGGCGTCCAGCGCGGCGACCGCGCAAGCCGATCGCGACCGTGCCACCGGCATCCGTTGCAGAGACCGAGCCGACGGCCGGAGGAGCCGAGACCGCAACCGAGACGCGCACACCGGTGACCGGGGTGCGCCGTCGCACAGCGGCAGCCATGGTGCAGAGCGCGTTCACGGCACCTCAGGCCAGCGAGTCGCTCACTGTCGATGTCACGCCGACGCTCGAGTTGCTGGAGTCGCTCGGCCCGGTGAACAATGGACGCAGCATCGGCATCCTGGCCGCGGCGTCGAAAGCGCTGTGCCTCGCCGTGCGGCGCAGCCCGGCGCTCAACGCCAGCTGGGATGACGCTGCCGGAGAGATCGTCGAGTTTCATGCCGTGAATCTCGGCATCGCCGTGGCCACGCCGCGGGGTCTGCTGGTGCCGCATATCAAGCGGGCCGATGCCATGAGCCTCACGGAGCTGGCCGGTGCGATCACCGCGCTGGCCGAAGAGGCGAGGGCGAGTACCACCCAGCCGTCGTCTCTGATCGGGGGAACCATCACCATCACCAACATCGGAGTCTTCGGGGTCGATGCTGGCACGCCCATCCTCAATCCGGGTGAGGCCGCGATCCTGGCGATGGGAGCGGTGCGCCGCGTGCCGTGGGAGCACCATGGTGGGATTGCGCTGCGCTCCGTGATGACGCTCACGCTGACATTCGACCACCGGCTGGTCGATGGTGAGCAGGCATCCCACTTCCTGGTCGACATCGGCCGGATGCTGTCGAATCCTGGGGTGACGCTGGCTCTCGTGTAGCGCGTGCCCTCGCTTGACCGGCCGCGGGCGGTGGGGGAGAGTGAGACCATGACTCCTCCGACCGTGTTGACCGCGATGCAGACCGCATCCGCGCTGGCCGAGACTGGCTTCGTGCATTTCAACGGCAGCCTGGAGGCGGAGTTCGCCACCGGCACGTTCGCGCGCGGACTCGAACTGGTCAATCGCATCGGCCTGGCGGCAGAGGATGCCAATCACCACCCGGACGTGCGCCTCGGCTATGGCAGCGTCGGGGTAACGCTGAGCTCACACGATGCCGGCGGAGTCACCGACCGCGACCTCCAGCTGGCCGGCACCATCGCCGCCATCGCCGGGGAGCTGGACATCTCGACAACGGGCGTCGTGCCCGGCCGGTACGACGTGGCGATCGACTGCACCGACGTGGACGCCATCAAGGGATTCTGGCTGGTGGCCTTCGGCTACGTCGAGACGACGGGCGAGAACGGCATTGAGCTCGTTGATCCGGCTGGTGTTGGCCCGCGGATCTGGTTCCAGCACATGGAGATCGCGCGCACCGACCGCAACCGCATTCACCTCGACGCCTACGTGACCGAAGCGGATGCCGAGGAGCGCGTCGCCGCCATCATTGAAGCCGGCGGCACCCTGGTCACCGACGAGTTCGCGCCAGACTGGTGGGTCATGGCCGATGTCGAGGGCAACGAGATGTGCGTCTGCACGTCCACCAGCTAGCGAGGGATCGGGTCAGATCAAGCCGGATTAACGGTGAGGGCGCCGAGCGCCATTGCTTCCAGCAGGGCACGGATTGTGTCTCTGGAGGAACCCTTCCCCCTCCGAGTCGCAGCGCCAGTCGTCACGCTCGTGCTGTACGGAGTGGAGTTCATGAGACCGAACACGGCGTGCGCCCTGATCCGCAGCAACTCGGTCTCCGTGTGCGGATTCAACTCGCTGAGTATGCCCACCCACAGCTCCACATAGCGGCGTTGCAGCGCACGCACCTGGTGGCTGTCCGCTTTGCCCAGGCTGTCGAGATCCCGATCCTGCACGCGGATCACATCGGGCTGCGACAGTGCGAAATCAACGTGAAAGGTGACGAGCGCACGTAGCGCGGTGGCGGCATCCGGTGCGGTGTCGACGACAGCTTGGCCCCCTGCAACGAGATCCTCGCTCACCCCGATGAGCAGCGCCGCGAGCACGGCCTGCTTGCTGCTGAAATGGCGGTAGATCGCCGGCCCACTCACCCCGGTGGCCGCGCCCAGGTCTTCGATCGACACCCCGTTGAACCCGGCAGAGGCAAACAGGCGAGCGGATGCCGCCAAAATCGACGCCCGCCGTTCGGCCTTGGCCACGCTGCGCGGCGTCAGCGGGCGCGGCTCGGTGTCGGTGTTGGCGTCGCTGTCATGCTTCACCTCGCGCATCTTTCCCTCCACCCCTAGACAATCCAGTTAGTGAATACTAACTTGAAACCGGGAGTCGGAACACCGGCTCGGAGCGGGAATGCGTCGATGGAGACACTGCAGAGCCGGATCGATGCGAGTGATGCATCGTTCCGGAAGAACGCGAGCGAACAGCACGCCCTGGTGGCGGAGCTGCGCCAGAGGCTGGAGCAGACAGCCCTCGGCGGCACGGCGAGCTCCCGCGACCGGCACATCGCCCGCGGCAAGCTGCTGCCCCGAGAGCGCATCGACCGGCTGCTCGACCCCGGCAGCCCGTTCCTTGAGATCGCGCCGCTGGCCGCCAACGGAATGTACGACGACGAGTCGCCCGCCGCCGGCCTGATCGCCGGCATCGGCCTGGTGCACGGCCGCCATGTGCTGGTGATTTCCAATGACGCAACGGTGAAGGGCGGCACCTACTACCCGCTCACGGTGAAGAAGCACCTGCGCGCGCAGGAGATCGCCCTCGACAATCATCTGCCGTGCATATACCTCGTCGATTCAGGGGGAGCCTTCCTGCCGATGCAGGACGACGTCTTCCCCGACCGCGACCACTTCGGTCGCATCTTCTTCAACCAGGCCACCATGTCTGCGCGCAAGATTCCGCAGATCGCCGCCGTCCTCGGCTCGTGCACGGCGGGCGGCGCGTACGTTCCGGCGATGAGCGACGAGACAGTGATCGTGCGCGGCCAGGGCACGATCTTCCTCGGCGGCCCGCCCCTCGTGAAGGCGGCGATCGGGGAGGTCGTCACCGCAGAAGAGCTGGGTGGTGGCGAACTGCACGCCCGCGTCTCCGGCGTGAGTGACCACCTGGCCGACGACGACGATCACGCCCTGCAGATCGTGCGTGACATCGTGGCGACGCTGCCCGCACCGAACCTGCCTGCCTGGGACGTGCAGCAGCCCGTGGATCCCGCGGTGTCCGAAGCCGAACTATATGGGGTGGTCCCCACCGACGTGCAGGCGGCATACGACGTGCACGAGGTGATCGCCCGGCTGGTCGACGGCAGCCAGTTCCACGAGTTCAAACGCGAGTACGGCACAACGCTGATCACCGGGTTCGCGCGCATCCACGGGCATCCGGTGGGCATCATCGCCAACAACGGCGTGCTGTTCAGCGAGTCGGCAGAAAAGGGCGCCCACTTCATCGAACTCTGCGACCAGCGGGGAACGCCGCTCGTCTTCCTGCAGAACATCGCCGGGTTCATGGTGGGCAGGGACGCGGAGGCCGGCGGCATCGCCAAGCACGGCGCCGCGATGGTGACCGCGGTCGCCACGGCCAGGGTGCCGAAGCTCACCGTGGTGATCGGGGGCTCGTTCGGCGCCGGCAACTACTCCATGTGCGGGCGGGCGTACTCGCCGCGCTTCCTCTGGATGTGGCCGGCCAGCCGCATCTCCGTGATGGGCGGCCCACAGGCATCCGCTGTGCTGGCCACTGTCAAACGCGACCAGATCGAGGCCAGGGGAGAAAGCTGGAGCGCGGCAGACGAGTCGGCGTTCACCGCTCCGATCACCGCGCAGTATGAACGCCAGGGCAACCCGTACTACTCGACAGCTCGCCTGTGGGACGACGGCATCATCGACCCGGCCGATACCCGCACGGTGCTCGGCCTTGCCCTCGACGTCTGCTCACGCGTTCCGTTGCCCGCCACGGCCTTCGGCCTGTTCAGGATGTGAGAAGCGGATGCCCATCGAACAGCAGACACTCCGCCGCCCGTTCAACATTGTGCTGGTGGCCAACCGCGGGGAGATCGCGTGCCGGATCATCCGGACACTGCGCGAGCTCGGCATCCGCTCTGTGGCCGTCTTCAGCGATGCAGACAGGGGAGCGCTGCACGTGCAGCTAGCAGACGTTGCGCTCCGCGTTGACGACTACCTGGACGGGGCGGCGGTCCTGGCTGCTGCGCGAGAATCCGGCGCAGAGGCGATCCATCCCGGCTATGGCTTTCTGAGTGAGAACGCCGACTTCGCAGCCCAGGTCGGCGACGCCGGACTCGTCTTCATCGGTCCAAGCGTCACGGCGCTCACCGTGATGGGCGACAAGATCAGGGCGAAAACTCACGTTGCGCGCTCGAACGTGCCGGTGATCCCGGGGGTCGCAGAGCCAGGGTTGAGCAATGCCGCCTTGATCGACGCGGCGGCGACAGTCGGGTTTCCGCTGCTCGTCAAGCCCTCAGCCGGTGGCGGCGGCAAGGGCATGTATGTCGTCACCGCCCCGGAGGATCTGCCGGCGGCGCTCGCGTCAGCCAGGCGTGTCGCCGCTCGGGCGTTCGGCGACGACACCCTCTTTCTTGAGCGATTGATCGAGCGGCCGCGGCACATCGAAGTGCAGGTGCTGGCCGACAACCACGGCCAGGTCATTCACCTCGGTGAACGCGAGTGCTCGCTGCAACGCCGACACCAGAAAGTGGTGGAAGAGTCGCCGTCGCCGCTTCTGGGCGGCCTGCCAGGCGGCGATGACCTGCGCGCCCGGATGGGAGAGGCAGCCTGCGCCGCCGCACGCAGCGTCGAGTACAGCGGGGCAGGCACCGTCGAATTCCTGGTGTCAGACGCCGCGCCCGACGAGTTCTTCTTCATGGAGATGAACACGCGGCTGCAGGTTGAGCATCCGGTCACCGAGTTGGTGACCGGCGTCGACCTCGTTGCCTGGCAGCTTGCCATCGCGGCGGGGGAGCACCTGACGCTGCGGCAGGACGACATCCGCTTCACCGGCCATGCCATCGAGGCGCGGGTGTACGCCGAGGATCCTGCCCACGGTTTCCTACCGTCGACTGGCACGGTGATCGCGCTGCGGGAGCCGACGGGGCCGAGAATCAGGGTCGACAGCGCGCTGCTGCCGGGGCTGGAGATCGTCGCGCGCTATGACCCGATGCTGGCGAAGGTAATCGCCTGGGGCGAGAGCAGGGCCGAAGCGCTGTCTCGTCTCGACGCGGCACTCGCCGAAACACTGATCCTGGGCGTGCGAACCAACGTGGCCTACCTGCGTGCGCTGCTCGCCGACCCCGATGTTGTCGCGGGTCGCCTCGACACCGGACTCATTGAACGGATGCTGGCTACACCGGCCGTCCAGCAGAGCCTTGGTACTGCAGCGAGTGCGAGTGCGGGTGCGGATTCCTCTGGGGGCGTGGCTGCGGGTGCAGAGCAGCTGGCCGGACTGGGCACAGGACACGAGCGGATGCTGGCAGCCGTCGCCCTGTTCCTGCACCGCTCCGCCTGGGAGACAGCGGAATCTGTCTGGCACCGACCAAGCGGCTGGCGTCTCGGCCAGCCCCGCGCGGTGCGCTACCTGCTGGAGATCAACGATGCCCAGGTTGCCGTATCGGTGACCGGGGAGCCAGACGACGCGCGTGTCAGAATCGGCGCCGGAACCCCGGTGGCTGCGGGGATTCGGAGCCTGAACGGCGAACCCAGCCGTTACACCGTCGAGGTCGCGGGGGTGGTGCGCATTGCAGAGCTCGTTGAAGCAGGCAGTGGGCCGCGCACCGTCTGGATTGCGGACGGGCAGGCCACGGCATCCGTTCGGGTGGTGTCGGATGCAGAACGTCTCGCGGCCCTGAGATCCGGCGATGCACCGGTGCCCGGCGTGGCCGACCCGCAGCTGCGCTCACCCATGCCGGGCACCGTGACGAACGTGAGCGTGACCGACGGCGACAGCGTCGACAGCGGAGCCGCCATCGTCACGATCGAGGCCATGAAGATGGAGCACACGCTCGTGGCAGCGCTGGCCGGGATCGTCCGGATCGCACACACCGTCGGCGACGTGGTCGCCCGCGGCCAGGTGCTCGCCACCATCGAAAGCTCCCCACCTACCGCGTCATCCCACAGTCCAAACCCTGGCAACCCCGGCAACCCCGGCAACCCCGGCAACCCCGGCAACCCTCAGAATCCTGGCAACCTCACGAGTGGAGATCAATCATGAGTCACGAGCTCAGTACAAACCGCACCAACAGCAGCGCCTCCGAGTTGAGCGCTGCACACCAGAAGCTCAGCGACCAGGTGCGGGACTTCGCCGACACGGTCGTTGCTCCCGCCGCATATGAGTACGACACGAAGCGGAGCCTGCCCTACGACATCATCGATGCCATGGGGGAGATGGGGCTCTTCGGGCTGCCATTCCCTCGCGAATACGGCGGCAGCGACCAGGGGTACTTCCCACTGTGTCTCGCCGTCGAACAGCTCGCTCGGGCAGACCAGAGCATCGCCGTCACGCTGGAGGCGGGCGTCGGCCTCGGCGCGATGCCCATCTTCCGGAGCGGCAACCAGGCGCAGAAGGAGGAATGGCTGCCTCGGCTCGCTGCGGGGAAGGCGCTCGCCGGCTTCGGCCTCACCGAAGCCGAAGCCGGGTCAGACGCGGCAGGCACCCAGACCACCGGCCGCCTGGTCTCCGGTGCTGCAGGGAACGAGTGGGTCATCGACGGCAGCAAGCAGTTCATCACGAACTCCGGCACCGACATCACCGCCCTCGTGACCATCACGGCGGTGACGGGGGAGTCACACCGGGCAGACGGGTCGGTGAAGAAGGAGCTGAGCGCCATCCTGGTGCCGAACGGCACCCCTGGGTTCACGGTTGAGCCGTCGTACGACAAGGTGGGCTGGCACACGTCTGACACGCATCCGCTGACGCTGCGCGATGTGCACGTGCCGGAGGGCAACCTGCTGGGGGAGCGCGGGCGAGGCTTCGCGAACTTCATCCAGACGCTCGACGAGGGGCGGGTGGCCTTCGCCGCGCTCTGCACCGGCGCCGCCCAGGGCTGCCTCGAGGAGGCCATGCGCTACGCCAAGACCCGCAATGTCTTCGGCAGGTCCATCGGGTCGAACCAGCACATCGCGTTCACCATCGCGCGCATGCAGGCCAGGGTGCACGCAGCCAGGCTCTCGTACTACGACGCGGCGCACAAGCTTGAGAATGGCAAGCCGTTCAAGCTCGAGGCCAGCATGGCGAAGCTGATCGCCAGCGAAGCCGCCATGGACAACGCTCGTGACGCCACCCAGATCTTCGGGGGATACGGCTTCCTGAACGAGACTCCCGTTGCCCGGCACTATCGCGATTCGAAGGTGCTCGAGATCGGAGAGGGCACAACGGAGGTGCAACTCATGGTCATTGCCCGCGAACTCGGCTTTAATTCTTTTGAGGGCGGTGCGAACAGCACCAACGCCACCAACGGCACGAACGGCGGTGCGAACGGCGCACTGAACGGGAGGGCGGCATGACGCAGCGAGACCACCAGGCACACGCGACGGATGACCGCGTCGTCGTCCTGCAGCGCGGTCTCTACTACGAAGACTTCGATGAGCACACGCGCTACGTGCACCGGCCAGGTCGCACGGTGACCGAGGCCGACAATGTGCTCTTCACCACCCTGACGATGAACACCCAGTCGCTGCACCTCGACGCGGCGTGGGCAGCCACCCAGCCGTTCGGCCAGCGGCTGGTGAATTCCATGTTCACCCTCTCGACCCTGGTCGGCAGCTCTGTCGCCCAGCTGACAGAGGGCACCATCGTGGCCAACCTCGGGTTCGCCGGAGTGAGGTTTCCGCATCCGCTGTTCCACGGCGACACTCTCTACTCAGAGAGCATCGTCACAGCCAAACGACTCTCGGCCTCGCGTCCTGGCCAGGGCATCGTCACACTCATCCATACCGGCACCAACCAGGACGGCACCGTTGTGGCGGTCGCAGAACGGTCGGTGCTGGTCTGGTGCAAGGACGCCGCACCATGACATTCACCATGGGACCTGCCCTGCTGTTCTGCCCTGGCGACCGGCCGGATCGCTACGACACGGCGATCACTCGAGCGGATGCCGTGATCATCGACCTTGAGGACGCCGTCGCACCCGCGGCCAAGGCGGCAGCCCGCGAGGCGCTCGCCGCCAGCCGGCTGGATCCGGCGCGCACCATCGTGCGGGTCAACCCGGTCGACAGCGATGACTTCGAGCATGACTTGCTGGCGCTCGCCGAGACCCACTACCGCACGGTGATGCTGCCGAAGGCGACCTCAGGCGCACAGGCCGTTGCGCTGACCGGCTACGAGGTGGTCGCGTTGTGCGAAACGGCGCAGGGCGTGCTGGCCGCGCCGCAGATCGCCGCCGAACCCAATGTCGTCGCCATGATGTGGGGAGCAGAAGACCTGATTGCGGCACTGGGCGGGTCGACGAGCCGATTCCCCGATGGCACGTATCGCGACGTTGCCAGGTTCGCCCGCGCCAGCGTGCTGATTGCCGCCGGCGCGCACGGGATCGTCGCCATCGACACCGTGCACCTGGCCATCGATGACCTCGATGGGCAGAGGGAAGAAGCAACGGATGCCGTCGCCAGCGGTTTCGGCGCCACGGCCTGCATCCACCCCAGCCAAGTACCGGTGATCCGCGATGCCTACCGCCCATCGGAGGACGACGTGGCGCGGGCCCGCGAGATCGTGGCGGCCTCGAAGGGCTCCCGCGGCGTGTTCGTCGTCGACGGGCGCATGATCGACAGGCCGTTGCTCAGGCAGGCAGAGGCAACGCTGCGTCGGGCAGGGGCTGCGAGCTAAACCTCTTCTGACGTCGTCTCGGCCGCGGTGTCGGCATCCGCTCGACCCGCAGCTGTGGCCTTGGCGGATGCCAGGGCGCGCTCCACCGCGTTCACCAGGTCTGGTGAATCGGGGGTGACGGTCGGCGCAAAGCGATCGATGATCTGGCCGTCGGCGCTGATGAGGAACTTCTCGAAGTTCCACTTGATCAGCCCGGGCAGGATGCCGTGCTTGAACTTGGTCAGCTGCGCATAGAGCGGATGCTGGTTCTTGCCGCGCACATCGATCTTGGCCGTCAGCGGGAAGTTGACGCCGAAGTTCAGTTCACAGAATGACGCGATCTCGTCTTCAGAACCTGATTCCTGATTGCCGAACTGGTTGCACGGCATGCCAAGCACGACGAAATCGTCGCCGGCGAAGCGCTCGTACAGCTTTTCGAGACCCTCGTACTGCGGAGTGAATCCACAGTGAGACGCCACATTCACGACCAGGACAGTTTTGCCCGCGAACTGGCCGAACGTGCTCTGGCTCCCATCGATCATCGTGAGGGGAACGTCATACAGGTTTGAGGTGGTCATGCGGTAAATCTACGCCAGCACAACACTTTTAGGCTGCGAGACGGCTCACTATCTGGCACCCGGTGCCGATAGTCGTACAGCTTCGAGAACTTTCAGACAACTGCCGTAATGGGCGCAACATAGTGCCGCAGCGCTGACATAGTCTCGGACGAGGGGGAAGGGAAACGGGATGTTTCACGATCGGGCACTGACGAAGAAAAACACCGCTGGCGTAGAGTCTGGCGAGCTTGACCTGTCGCAGGTTGAGGCGGCCAGTGACGAGCAAAAACGCCGACAGGCGCCGGAGCCAACGGCATTGCGCACGCTGCCCGATACGAGCCTCCACGTCTATCCGCTTGCCCTCGGTGGCAGTGTGTTCGGGTGGACAGCGAGTGGCGATACGAGCCACGAGATCCTCGACCGTCACCACGGGTTGGGCGGGAACTTCGTCGATACGGCCGACAGCTACGCTGCCGGTCTCAGCGAGGTCATCCTCGGCAACTGGATGCGCAGTCGCGGCACGCGCAATACGACGATCGTCGCGACCAAGATCGGGCGCAACCACGACCACCCAGGACTCACAGCTCGCAGTATCGTCGGTGCGGTGAACGCGTCGCTCGAGCGGCTGCAAACCGACTATATCGACCTGTTGTACTTCCACCTCGACGACGGCGATGTGCCCATGGAGGAGAGCCTGGGCGCCGTCGATCTGCTGCTGAGAAGCGGCAAGGTGCGGCACATCGGGGCATCTGACTTCTCCGCGGAGCGACTCATGGAGGCGCGCGTGCTGGCCGCGAACGGCCTGCCGCGCTTCGTTGCCCTGCAGAGCCACTACAACCTCGTGCACAGGGAAGCGTTCGAAGGGTCGCTCTCCATGGTGACGCGGGCACAGGGACTCGGCGTCATGCCGTACTTTGCGTTGGCGCACGGCTTTCTCACGGGCAAGTACCGAACGAAGGCCGACCTGGTCGACTCGGCCAGGGGTGTGCGGGCAGCGCACTATTTGCACCGACAGCCGCTGCGTGTGCTCACGACCATGGAGCGCATCGCTGCGGAGCACAATGTGCCCCCGGCGTCGATCGCCCTGGCCTGGCTGCTCTCACGCGACGGCATCGTGGCACCGGTTGCCAGCGCCAGCTCCCCAGCACAGGTGGAGGCGCTGATGACGGCGGCACATATCGTGCTGACGCGCAGCGACCGGATGGAACTGGATCGCATCTCAGCGTCGTGCTGACCGCTGACGGTTGGCGGCCGCTCAGGCTGAGGGGCTAGCGGGTGCTCTCGTCGAGGATGCGCTGCACGGCACGGCCGAGCGCCGCGTTTGCTGCGATGGCGTCGCCGAGGTGGGCACTGGAGACGGCACCGTCCCTGGCGAGGGTGAAGTCATCGGCTGCGTCACCTGGGCGCGGGTGTCCCATTCCGCGGAACATGTTCTCAAGCACCGTCGCAAACCACTCGCGGTGCTGGGTCACCGCAATGCGCACCGGGTGCATCGGGTCGGTGAACTGCGCTGCGGCGTTGATGAAGGCGCCACCCTGGAAGCTGGAGTTCATCAGATCGTTTGAGACAGACGCGACAAATGCGCGGAGTCGTCGGTCTGGGGTGTCGTACGACTTCTCGAGCGACTCGATGAAGTCACGGCTCTGCTTATCGCGTCCCTGGACGTACGCAACGATGAGCGCGTCCTTCGAACGGAAGTACTTGTAGAACGTCGCCTTGGTCACGTGCGCCTCTGCGATGATCCGGTCAACACCGACCGTGTGTACGCCTTCGCCATAGAACAGGGTGTCTGCTGTCTCCAGGATGCGCACCTTGGCGTGCGTGGTGGGCCTGACCGACGATTCTTGCAGTGCGACCATCCGGCCAACTCCTATGGTGTTCACGTTTGACGGCCCCCCGGGACCCAGTAGACAGACTGTAGCATACGGACAAACAGACTGGTCTGTCTGTCCCCCCGGAAAACGCCAAAAGCCCATTCCAAACGGTGGTGACGTAAGGTTGAGGGGACATGACCGGTGCAGTTGAGTTCCCCTTAGACCTGGCCGAACTATCGTTCTTCGCCGCAGGTGATTCCCTCGTCCGACGCAGCGTGCTTCCCAGTGGGGTGCGAATTCTGAGTGAGCACGTACCGGGGGCTCGTAGCTTGACTATCGGCTACTGGGTGGCAGTTGGTTCGCGAGATGAGCTTCCTCTGCACTACGGATCCACGCATTTCCTCGAGCACCTCCTGTTCAAGGGCACGACAACGCGGTCGGCGCTGGACATCGCCGTTGCATTTGACTCGGTCGGCGGCGAGCACAACGCCATGACGGCCAAGGAGTACACCTGCTACTACGCCAAGGTGCAGGATCGCGACCTGTCGATGGCCGTTGAGGTGCTGACCGACATGTTCACCTCGTCGCGGCTCGACCCTGACGACTTCGACAACGAACGCGGCGTCATCCTGGAAGAACTGGCCATGGCCGATGACGACCCGGCCGACGTCGCCAACGAGCGTCTCTTCGAGGCTGTCTTCGGTGATCACCCACTCGGTCGCCCCATCGGCGGCAACCCGGGCACCATCAAGTCCGCCACCCGGGAAGCCGTGCTCGAGCACTACCGCATGAACTACCGCCCCCAAGATCTCGTCATCACGGTTGCCGGCGCCGTCGACCACGATGTGCTTGTCGCGCAGGTCACACGTTCACTGGCCCGCGCAGGGTGGGACCTCGAAGAGTTCGCCGCGCCCGTCGAGCGTCGGAGCGCCGGCTCGTCACTCCTGACACAGGGGCAGCCACTGTCCATCGTCAACCGGCCGCTCGAGCAGGCGAACATGCTGATCGGCATGCCGGGGCTGGTCGCCGCAGACGACCGTCGCGTCACGATGAGCGTGCTCAACTCGATCTTCGGCGGTGGCATGTCATCGCGCCTGTTCCAGGAAGTGCGCGAGAAGCGCGGGCTGGCTTACTCCGTCTACTCGTTCGCGCCGGGATACTCCGACGCCGGGATGTTCGGCATGTACGCCGGCTGCACGCCAGCGAAGGCCGGCCAGGTCGCCGAGCTCATGATGTCCGAACTGCACAGACTCGCTGACCATGGCGTGACCGCAGATGAAATGAAGCGTGCGTCTGGTCAGCTGTCGGGGGCATCCGCTCTGGCTTTGGAAGACTCAGACACCCGTATGTCGCGCCTGGGACGATCCGAACTCACCCTTGGCGAGTTCTCCGACCTCGATGAGGCGCTTCGACGCCTCGACATCGTCACGGCCGACGACGTGCAGGCACTCGCCGCCGAACTCGTGTCTGGGCCGCTGTCCATTGCGGCCGTCGGTGCGTTGGACGACGATGTCTTTGCCTCGATTCTCCCGGCACGAACACCCGCATTCACCGCCCCAGACGGGGCAGCAGCTGTGCAGCCTTAACCGCTCGACGGTGGGGTGGCGCCGTGTGCGCCACAGCGGAGCGCAACCGCGCCCGACACCAGCCTGTTCACCCGAAACCCAGCGTCACGCGAGAAATGAGAGAGGGACAACGATGCCCCACTACATCTACCTGGTCCGTCACGGCGAGCAACAGGATGCCGAGCACGGCATGCCGGATGGCCCCCTGTCTGCGCGCGGCAAGCGGCAAGCACGGCTCCTCGCAGAGCGGCTCGGGGGAGTGCCGTTCACCAGTGCCTGGCACTCGCCCCTGCAGCGAGCGGCAGAGACGGCCGAGATCATCGCTGATCGCCTGCCATCGCTCACCCCAGAGTCGTCGGCGCTGCTGTTCGACTGCTATCCGTCAGGCAAGGGCCATGACACGCCAACGGCGTACGATTCCTTTTTCGGGTCAATCTCAGAGGCCGAGATCGATGCGGGCAGCGCCCAGATGGGTGACGCCGTTGCTGAGTTCCTGCAGTCGCGTCCCGGCGACCGCCACGACCTGCTGATCACGCACAACTTCGTGATCGCCTGGTTCGTACGCGAGGTGCTCGGTGCGCCAGACTGGCGCTGGGTGGGCATCAACCAGGCCAACTGTGGGCTGACTGTGTTGCAGCAGAAGCCGGGTCGCCCGTGGACTTTGGTGACGCACAACGACCTCGGGCACCTGCCATTCGAGCTGCGGACGGGCCTGCCAGACAACCTGATGGTCTGACGCTCTGACGCTCTGACGCTCTGACGCTCTGACGCTCTGACGCTCTGGTCGGTGTGATATCCGCTTGTGCTAGCGGGTGCGCTTCACCGCGGCCGCGAGCCACATCGCTCGATAGAACGCGACAAAGCAAATGGCCATGCTGACGACCCACACGACGAGACTGGCGATTCGCCAGGGGGCGGGCAGGAGCCAAAACCCAGCCAAGCCAAGTAGCCCGGCCGTGAGTGAAATCCACCGAATGCGCCTGAGCGTCTTCACTGAGTTCCACATGCCCCCGAATCTAGCCGCATGCCGGTGCCAGCGCCAGTGGCGAATCAGTCGAGCACCTTACGCAACCACACCGTGGCGTTCGGGTTGTCGTTGTACGGCGGGACACTCGCGTAGCCGGCGCTGGTGTACAGCCCGGCAGCTGCGGCGAGGCTCGAATTCGTGTCGAGGACGAGTTCGTCTGCCCCGAACTCACGGGCGCGGCGTTCCAGTTCGGCGAGCAGCAGGCGTCCCCATCCGCGTCCTCGCGTCTCCGGCTTCAGGAAGAGATGTTTGATCTCGAAGCGCACCGCGCCGTCGGGGGAGTCTGCGATGCGTCGGATTCCACCGCAGCCCTCGTGGATAACGTCTGGAGCACCTGCCGTGACGTCCGCGTCCTTCGCTTCGCCGATGAGGAGGAAGATGCCGTTCGGCGGAACGAACTGGGCCGGGTCGGGGAATGTCGTGCGGTACGTGCCCTGGGAGGCGGGGAAGGTGGATGCCCGGTCGGCGAAGTACTGGGTGAGCAGGGCGAGCGCCCCAACGTCTGACGCAGCTACTTCGGTGAAAACTGGCATGGCCCCAAGGCTAGTAGCGTGCGCCCTGTGCTGGCGTGCGTGATTGGTAGATTGGGACGCATGACAACACGGGTGGCCATCGTCGGTGCAACAGGAAAGATGGGGCGCCTGGTCGCGGGGCTCGTCGAGGCCCAGGACGGCTACGAGATCGTCGCGCGGCTCAACTCACGCAGCCAGCTCTCAGAGATGCTGGGAGCGGATGTCGTCATCGACCTCACTGTGCCAGGCGTCAGCCAGAGCGTGGTCGACTTTGCCGTCGACAACGGCCTCCGCGTGCTCGTTGGCACCTCAGGCTGGTCGCAGGAGCGCATTGACGCTCTCAGTGCCACGCTGCGTGACCGCGATGACACCGGTGTCATCATCATCCCCAACTTCTCCATCGGCTCTGTGCTCGGCACCGCGTTCGCCGCGATGGCCGGCCGCTTCTACGATTCGATCGAGATCATCGAGGGCCACCGCTCGACCAAGGTTGATTCCCCGTCGGGAACCGCCGTGCGCACCGCAGAACTCATCGGAGAGGCGCGTGCAGAGCGCGGCCCGGTGATCGCGCCGCACACCGACCAGCGTGCCAGGGGCCAGCAGGTGGCCAGCATCCCGATCCACAGCCTGCGCATGGAAGGACTCATCGCCAAGCAGGACGTCATCTTCGGTGGCACTGGCGAGACCCTCACCATCAGCCACACCACGTTCTCGCCGTCGTCGTACGAGCGCGGCATCCTGCTGGCGCTCGACGCGGTGCGGGAGGCGCGTGGGGTAACCGTCGGCCTCGACAAACTCATTGACCTCGGCTTCGGCACCGCTGCCGGAACGGCCGCAGAATGAAGGCCCGCGCCGCAGCCATCCTGATGGCCATGCTGCTGGTGTTCTACATGGCCCTGGTCGGCTGGCGCGCGGTGCTGTTCATCGCGAGTGGCGAGCCGATCGGCATTGCGATCGGTGTCGCACTCATCGTGCTTCCCCTCATCGGAGTGTGGGCGCTGGTCAGGGAATTGACCTTCGGGTCTGCGACACAGCGACTGGTGAGCCAGCTTGACGCTGAGGGCAACCTTCCAGAGGAAGAACTCCCGGTGCGGGCGAGCGGTCGCCCGGTGCGCGAGGCTGCGGATGCGCAGTTCCCACAGTTCCAGGCCGAAGTGGATGCCGACCCAGATAGCTGGCGCGCCTGGTTCCGTCTGGGCCTCGCCTACGACGCTTCCGGTGATCGTCGCCGTGCGCGTGCCGCCCTGCGGCGTGCGATCGCGCTGGAGAAGACCACTGGGGCACTGTAGCGAACTCAATTGTTCTTGGTTCGAGTCCAGGTACCCAAGCACTAACCCCTGTATCTCCTCGGAGACCAGGGGTTTTTGTGTTTCCGCGGTGCCGAAGGCGATCCGACAGGTGAGCTGTGCGGCGCATCGATGGGGAGTCGGCCCTTCGTGTTCACTGTCGAGACACGACCGCGCCACCCTGGGTCACTACCGTCGCTTGGGCATCTGATTACCGCACGATCTAGAGTTAAGGAACCACCCGAATGACCCACAGACGCCGATCCGCGTCACTGCTGGCCGTTGCGACAGGTCTGGGGGTGCTCATCTCCGCTGGAGTTGCCGCACCCGCCAACGCCGCCGAGCCTTTCACCCCTGACGAACTGAGCTACAACTACCCGTCGAATGCGGCATACGACTACGTACCGATTCTCGACTCCTTTTCCGCGCTCGTCACCGACCGGCCCGACATCATCGCCCTGAACGACAGCATGACTGTCGCCATCAACAACAACGCGACCTCGACCGAGGTCAAGCGTGCGATCGTCGACCAGTACGCTGACATGTCCCTGTCTATGTCCGACGGGCTTGGCCAGAACCTGGGCGCGATGTACCAGACCGCGATGGACAACGGCGATCTGCCCAAGACCCAGTCGCTCGTGACGAAGTCGGGCGGCCTCGTCGGCTGGTTCTCGTCGTCGAACCCGGCGAAGGACCACTTCGATTACGACCGGCCGTACATCCGTTTCGGCGAGAGTCTGGTCTACCGCGACAAGGTGGGCGGCGACGCCTGGGGCTCCACCAGCGGCGCGTTCCCGAGCGGCCACACCTCGCAGGCCTACTGGCAGGGAACCACCCTGGCGACACTGCTGCCCGAGCTCGCTCCCCAAATCCTGGCGCGCACCTCCGAAGCCGGGAACAACCGGATCGTCATGGGCGCGCACTACCCGCTCGACGTGATGGGCGGCCGCATGATGGGCCAGCACATCGTCGAACGCCGCTGGACCGACCCGGAGTTCCGCGTACTGTTCGAAGCCGCAAGCACCGAACTCCACACCGTGCTCGAGCAGGCCTGCGGTGACACCCTCGACGCCTGCATTGCGGCCGATGTCCCCTACCTCACCGACGACGAGGCCATCGCCGTCTACGAACAGCGGATGACCTACGACTTCCCGCAGATCGGCGCGGTCGACCAGCCGGTCACCGTGCCCCAGAACGCCGAGTCCCTGCTCATCACCAGCCACCCCGACCTCACCGACGCGCAGCGCCGACAGGTGCTCGAGCTGACCGCTGGCGACTCCGGCTACCCGCTCGACAAGGGCGAGGCCGGCAGCTGGCAGCGACTGAACCTGGCCGCCGCCATGGACGCCGAAGTCAGCATCAACGCCGACGGCAGCGTCTCGCTCATCGACGATTCGACTCCCGACGCAGACTCTCAGAAGCTTCAGGTGACCATTCCCCAGGCCGCACCCGGTGAGTTCGTGTGGAACATCGACGGGACAAATGCCCTGGTCGACATGGGCACGGCTATCGAGTCCGGTGACCACTACGCCGCCATCGGTTCGATAAACCCCATCCGTGTCACCGACACGCGACCGTCCGCTCCGGAATGGTCGGTCTCGGCCCAGGTGAGTGACTTCACCTCCGGTACCACCTCATTCTCAGGCAAGTACCTGGGTTGGTCGCCCGCCGTCGTGCTCACTGGCGGCGACGCTAAGGGCGGCGCCCGGGTCGAATCCGGGTTCGTCGGCGGGGAAGGTCTGTCAGTGTCGTCCACCCTCGGCCACGCCGACGCCGGCCACGCACTCGGGTCGGCCACGTTCGACGCCGGACTGGACCTGAAGATCCCGGTCGACGTCACCGACGGCACGTACACCGCCACGATCACGCTCACTGCGCTGAGCTAGGTCACGACCAGAGGGATGGGCGCGGGTGCCGAAAGGCCCCGCGCCCATTCTTCGCTCCGCATGCGCGGGCGTGCGCGAGGGGAGCCTCCGAGATCGGAGCCTCCCCTCGCATCCGTCAGTTCTTCGGGGTTGCCTTCCGCAGTGTGAGGAAGCCGCAGATACCTGCCAGTGCTGTCGGCACGAACAGCCAGGTGAAGAAGCCGGCAATTCCCTGGGCGGCGAACCACGTTCCGACAGCGGGCCAGCTGTTCGTGTACGTGATGAGGGCGAGTGCCCCAAGGGCGAGCACGGCGAGGGAAACCCAGAAGACCAGCATGCCTGGCATCCGCCAGCGCATGTAGATGGTCGCCACCGAGGCGCCGATGAAGAAGATGAACGTCTGCATCGAGAAGAACGACAGCAGGTCAACCCAGAAGCCGTCAATGCCGAACCACAGCGCGTTGAACATGCGGGCGCCTATGCCCCACCCGTTCGTCAGCATCTCCACCTGGGTCAGCACCGCGAATGCCACAGCGTTGAAGGCGGAGATCAGCACGAACAGCAGCGAGGTGCCAAGGTAGAAGTCTCGGCGGGTGACGCTGAATCCGAGGGCGAAGGGGAAGGTGAGGCCGATGGCCTGCACCGCTACCACGACGAGATACCACTGCGGGGCGACGACGGCCCAGCTGTAGCGCTGGCCCTCCAGGGTTTCGGCACTATTGGGGTCGGAACCTGAGGCGTAGATGATGATCTGCGAGATGATCAGCGTGATCACGAACGCCCCGCCGACGATAATCCAGGGGATGCCCACGTACGTGCGCAGGTCAACGAGGTGCAAGCGCACCACATTCCAAACGCGGGCGATACCGCCAGGCGCGTGCGTGGTCTCAGGGGCTCGGCGTGTCATGGTCGTCTCCTGCTCGGTGGCACTCGGTTGTGTGGCACTGGTGTGGGCGGGGGTTGCGGTGGTCATGAGCTGGCGCTCCATTCCTCGACGGATGAACCTGAGGTCTTGCGAACGATGAGTTGCTGTAGCGACACGGGGCCGAGTTCGAGGCCTGCCGCCTGTGCGCGCTGCCGATCGGCGTCTGAGAGGCCGCTCACAGTGACGGATGCCAGTCCGCCGATGCCATCCCTGTGCAGCACGGTGCGGCCTTCGACGAAGGCGTCGACATCCGTTGCCCGACCGACGACGGTGCTCGCGCTACCCCGCAACTCGTCGGCATCCTGGTCGAGCAGGATCTTGCCCTCGTCGATGAGGAGCACATGCTCGAGGAGATTGCTGACCTCGTCGATGAGGTGCGTGGAGAGGATGACGGTGCGCGGATGCTCGGCGTAGTCCTCGAGGAGACGATCGTAGAAGATCTGCCTGGCGACGGCATCGAGGCCGAGGTATGGCTCGTCGAAGAAGGTGAGCGGGGCGCGGGAGGCCAGCCCGACGATGACGCCGACCGCGGAGAGCTGCCCGCGGGAGAGCTTCCGGATGTCGCGATTCAGCGGCACCCTGAACTCGTCGACGAGTTCGTCTGCGAAGTCCGCGTCCCAGTTCTCGAAGAACCAGGGGGCGCTGGCCAGCACGTGCTTGGGCCTGAAGCTGTTCGGGTACTGCTGGCTCTCCTTGATGAAGCAGACCTTCTGCAGCAGGCCGGCATTCTCGACCGGCTTCTCACCGAAGACGGCAATATCGCCGCTCGTGGCGAACTGCTGCCCAGTGAGCAACTGCATGATCGTGGTCTTGCCCGCGCCATTGCGGCCGAGCAGCCCGTAGATCTTGTTCTGCTCGACGGTGAAGGAGACATTGTCGATAGCGGTGAACGAACCGAAGCGCTTGGTGAGTCCCTCCACGCGCACAGCAGTGGCAAGGGTGGTGCTTGTCATGAGGTAACCGTCGCTTTCGTCGAAGTGCCGTTGTTTTCAGGAGAGCTGTGTTCTGAGGCGCCGTGGTGAGCGGGTGGGAGGGACGCGGCCGCGGCATCCGCTTGGATCATGGCGACCAGTTGCGTCGGTGAGATGTCGAGCTTTGCGGCCTCGATGAGCAGCGGCCGCACGTAGTGGGTGCGGAACTCCTCTGAGCGACGGGCCAGCAGCCTGTCCCTGGCGCCGGTGGCCACGAACATGCCGATGCCGCGTTTCTTGTAGAGGATGCCGTCGTCGACCAGGCGATTGACGCCGCGCCCAGCCGTGGCGGGGTTGATGCGATAGAACGCGGCGAACTCGTTCGTCGAGGGAACCGGGCTCTCTTCGACGATCACGCCATCGATGATGTCGTTCTCGATCTGCTCGGCGATCTGAACGAAGATCGGCTTGCCGTCATCGATCACGGGTGTCCTGCTTTCAGCGCATCCGGGGTTCGCCGGTTAGTTGGTTGTGTAACTAACCAACCATCCGGGCAAGCGGATGTCAACCCTCAATTTCTCCTGCGGCTTGACAGGGGACGTGCCAGGGGAAAGAGTCAAGACCGAAGCGGATACTCGCACCCTCGCACTGGATCAATGGGAAGTGGTTGAAATGACTGCATTGGTTGTCATCATCGTGGTCGCCGCGATTGTGCTCATTCTTTTCGGCGGTTTTGTCCAGGCCGTTCAATGGCTGCTGTGGGTGGGGATCGTCCTGCTCATCATCGCCATCATCGTGTGGCTGCTCCGATACATCGCCGGGCGACGCAGTACCTAGCGCGGCAGACAAATATCCTCGAGCATCTGCGAGGTAGATGGCTCCGTTCGCTCAGAAGCGAGCGCCGGCGAGCGTCTGTGAAGTGAGTGCTCCCTCGTTGGCAGCCCCTCAACCACCGAAGCTCGAGGTGCGCGGGTTGTACGCAGCTGCGCGCATGCTGCAGTTGCAGCGTGGCTGCGTTCGATGCGCGCGACGGCCCCTGATCGGCATCCACTCGCAAGAAATCGACCCAAAGCGACAGTTTTAGGTCGATTTCTTGCGAGCGGATCTCGGAGGCGATCCGATTCCAGTTACTCAATAGACAGCTGGCGCGACCAACGCGCGAGGTCTACGAGTCGCTCAGCATCCAGCGGATCGCCTCTGCCGGCGTCGAGTGCGTGAAGACGAAGCCGTCGGCCAGCAGCTTCTCAGGGCGAACCTGCTGGTCGGCCAGCAGCAACTGGCGACCGGCGTCCTGAAGCGCCAGGGTGATCGCAGCGCGCGGCACCGGCAGGCGGTACGGGCGGTGCATGGCGTCGGCCAGCGTGTGCATCACGTCGTTGGCGGTCGCGGGCTCTGGGCCGACCAGGTTAACCGGCCCAGACACAGCGGATTCGACCAGGTGCACGATCGCGGCGGCCTCATCGAGGAGGCTGATCCACGGCCAGTGCTGCTCGCCGCCGCCGAGCGGACCGGCCAACCCCAGCGAGGTCAGGGGGAGGAGCGGCTTGAGGGCCCCGCCGCGTGCCAGCACCAGCCCAGAGCGAAACATCACGACGCGCGTCCCAGCAGGGGCACGCTGCGCTTCCTGTTCCCACGCTGAGACGACGTTCGCGAGAAAGTCAGTGGCCGGCGACGACGACTCTGTCAGCACCTGCCCTGGCCGGTTGCCGTAGATCCCGACGGCAGACGCATTGAGCAGCACCTGGGGCTGGCGGGATGCCGTGGCCATGGCATCCGTCAGCGTGCGCGTGGCGTGGATACGCGAGGTGAGGATGGTGCGCCGGTAGCCGGGCGTCCACGGCAACCTGGCCAGCGACGCGCCTGCGAGGTTGATGACGGCGTCAGCACGATCGATCACCGTCGGATCGATCGTGAGTTCAGCGGGCTGCCAGCGGTACTCCCTTGGGCGCAGCGGTTCTCGTCTGACGAGCCTCAGCACGGTGTGCCCGGCTGCCTCGAGCTGGCGGCACACTTCGGTGCCGATGAGCCCGGAGGCTCCAGAGACCAAGACCTGCATGTGAAACCGGCTTCCCGACCCAAAAGTCAACGAGCGAGAGGCAGGCTCGGGCGCGCGGGCCCGAGCCTGCGTGTTGCTTAGGCCAGCTCGGCTTCAAGCGTGATCGGGACGCCGGCGAGGGCCTGCGAGATCGGGCAGTTCACCTTCGCATCCTCGGCGAAGGCGAGGAACTGCTCCTGGTCAAGACCGGGAACGGTTGCGTTCACCAGCAGGTGGCTGCCCACAACGCCCTTGCCAGGCTGGAACGTGACGGCCGCCGTGGTCTGGATGCTCTCTGGAACGTGTCCGGCTTCACTCAGTGCGAGCGACAGGGCCATCGAGAAGCACGCTGAGTGCGCAGCACCGAGCAGCTCTTCAGGATTGGTTGTGTGTGCTTCGCCTTCTGCACGCGCTTTCCAATTGACGGAAAACTCTGCAGTGTTCGAAGAGTCGAGCGTGGTGGTGCCGCTGCCGGTCGCGAGGGAGCCGGTCCAGACTGTGGTTGCTTCGCTGGTGAGTGCCATGGTGAAACCTCCTGAAGTTGTGGGCTCAGCCTATCCGCACGATCAGAGTCGACGACGGTTGAAGAGCGAACGCACAGCCAGCTTGTCAGCCGCTTCAATTCGGAGAGCTCAGACGGGGGTGACGGCGGGGCGCACGCGCCCGAGGATGCCAGCCCGCACCAGGAGCAGATAGATCTGGCAGCCGAGGCAGTAGCCGAAGGCGCTGTTGAGGAAGGCCGCGATGAACGCCGCCGTCGCGGCGATCGGCACCGCGAGGGGCAGGCCGAGAAGGCCGAGGACCACGCCGATGCCGGTGACCACAAGCCCAACCCCCTGCGCGAATCGGGGCGGCGCCGGGTCTTCCAGTTCTGTGGGCGGCTGCAGGCGCGGCCGCACCACCCTGGCGAAGAACAGCCCATAGGGGTGCGCCCGGACGCCGGCGAATGCGCCCCAGGCAAACAGGGCAGCGAGCACACCGAGCAGCACGAGCGCGGCAACGGATGCTCCCACCAGGGCAAGGAAAACCACGACAAGCAGGAGCACCGCCGTGACTCCAGCGCTGAACCGCGGCCCGCGCGGGTCGATGCCCGCCCGGCCGACGGGCTGGGTCGCGATGGGCTGCGTTGCTGCGGGTTGCGCGGCAGCCGAGTGCGGGGCGTTGGTCGAGTGCGCTGCGTTGGTCGAGTGCGCTGCGTTTGCCGAGTGGTCAGCGGATGACGGTGGCATGGCTGTTCCCTTCAGGGATTGGGTGGCGGGGGTGGCTGCCGTTCAGTAGCCCATCGAGGTGAGTGGTCACCTCTGGCCGTCTGGGCAGCCCGTTGATCCTGGCTGTCGGCACGCCGTCTGGACCGAGGATCAGGGTGGTCGGCGTCTGGAGGATCTTGAACTGCCTGGCGAGGTCTGCCCTGTGTGTGAGATCGACATCGAGGTGGACCACGCCGTCCCGTTCCGATGCCACCTCGCCGAGCAAACGCCGGGTGGCTGGGCATCGGGCGCAGAATTCGGTCGAGAACTGCACGAGGGTCGCGGTCGTGCCCAGCGGTGCCGATCCGCCGAGGTCGGCAGGAGTGAGCGCGTCGACGGCCGCGCGGTGACCAGCCGCGCCGTGACCAGCCGCGCCGTCACCGGCCGCGCCGTCACCAGCCGTTGCCGCCTGCGGAGCGCGAGATACGGCATCCGCTGCGCCTCTCAGCCGGCCGTTGCGGGCGCGCCACACGAGGCCGATCGCGGTGACGATCGCAACGAGGCCCGCAATGGCCAGCAGCGCGAGGAGCGGATGCATGCCAGCGACGCTACGCGCGGGCAGGCACCTGCAGGCCACTGTGACCGCAGATTACGCGGGTGGCAGCCAGGTTCTCGTCGCCGTGACGAGCGCGGTGACTCCAATCGACAGCGTCGGCTCGATGACGGGAGCGTAGCGCGGTGAGTGGTTCGATGGCACGGTGAGCAGGGCAGGGTCTGTCATGTCACCCGTGGTGAACAGCGAAGGGTCTGTGCCGCCGAGCAGCCAGTACGACAGCGGGGCGCCTGAGCTCGTCGCGAGCACGCCGACGTCCTCGCTGCCGGCCCCCGCCCCCGGATCGAGGAGCTTGTCGGCACCCAGCCACGCCGCGAACGCGTCGAAGGTCTTCTTCAACGCCGCTGCGTCGTTCACGACGATCGGGAACCGCTCAATCTCGGTGATCGTCGGCTGCTCTGGCGCACCGGCCGTTGCAGCTTCGCCCCGCACAATACGATCGACGCTGCTCAGGATGCGCTCCCGAGTGGCGTCGTCGTAGCTGCGGATGTTCAACTGCAGCTCGGCAGAGCCGGGGATGACGTTGGCGGCGTCTCCGGCGTGGATAGAGCCGACGGTGAGTACCGCTGTCGCCGTGCTCGGGATCTCGCGGGAGATGATGGTCTGCAGGCGCAGCACCGTGTCGGCGGCCATCACGATGGGGTCGATGGAGGCCTCAGGGCGTGACCCGTGTGCTCCCTTTCCCACGAGGCGCACCCGCAATGAGTCGGAGCCCGCGTACGACGGACCGGGGTGGCCGGCTATCTTGCCGGCCGGCAGCGGGGCAACATGCTGGCCGAGCACCACATCGGGCTTGGGGAACCTCTCGAACAAGCCGTCGTCGACCATGGCCTGCGCGCCGGCGCCGAGTTCTTCAGCCGGCTGGAAGACCAGCATGAGAGTTCCAGACCAGCTGGCGGTGTCGGTGGAGAGCACCTCAGCTGCACCCAGGAGCGCGGTGATGTGCATGTCGTGGCCGCAGGCGTGGCCGACCGGCACGACTTTGCCATGCTCATCGGTCGCCGTGACGGTGCTGGCGTAGTCGAGGCCGGTATCTTCCTTCACCGGCAGGGCGTCCATGTCTGCCCGAAGCAGCGCCGTTGGACCTGACCCGTTCGTGAGCAGCCCGACGATACCGGTCTGTCCAACTCCTGTCGTGACGTCGAAGCCCAGTGCACGCAGCCGTTCAGACACGATGTCGCCGGTGCGATGCTCCTGAAAGCCAAGTTCCGGATGGCTGTGGATGTCTTTGTACAGATCAGCCAGCGTCGGATCTATGGTGATGTTCTCGTGTGGGCGCATGGTTGCGGCTTCCCCTCTGCTTGTCGCTGTCAGGGTAGCCAGAGGGTCGCCGGTTGACCAGAGGGTGATTGATGGAGCGTGGCGCTACTTCTTGTCGTTCCTGCGACGACTGCTGAAGTACCCGGCTAGCCAGCCGATCAGAAAGACGATGCTGATGGTCAACCACTGCGGAGCGGCAACGGTGAGCCACAGCAGGTCAACAGAGGCGGTGCCCGTGTTCTGCGCGATGAAGATCACCGCGAGGATCACCAACACGATGGCAACCCAATTGAGCGGCGTGAGCCGGGACAGGAAACTGCGCTTCTCGGTGCGGTTTTCAGCGGATGTCGACACTGTGCACTCCGTTCACTGGCGGTACGTACCGCAGAGCCTAGCGAACGGCGGGCTGTTGCTGGGTGATGCAGTGGATGCCTCCGCCGCGCTCGAAGAGCGGGCGGGCGTCAACGGTGACCACCCGGCGTCCTGGGTAGGCGTCGCCAAGGATGGCGACGGCATCCGCATCGCGCTCGTCGCCGAACGAGCAGGCGATGACGCCGTCGTTCACGAGCACGTGGTTGACGTAGCTGTAGTCGACGAATCCGCCGGCGTCGCGCAGCACGGTCGGGGCTGGCAGGTCGATGATCTCGAACGGGTTTCCTGCGGCATCCCTTGCCGCGGTGAGCGCCTCGCGGATGAGCGCGGTGACAGCGAAGTCGGGATGTGCGGGGTCGCGCTGGTCGTGCAGCAATACTCGGCCTGGCGATGCAATGGTGGCGACGATGTCGACGTGGCCACTGGTGCCGAATTCCGCTGAGTCGCGGGTGAGGCCGCGGGGGAGCCACACGGTGTTGGTCGTGCCAAGGGTGCGAGCGAATTCGGCTTCCACTGCTGCGCGGGAGATGCCGGGGTTTCGCCCTGGATCCCGCTGCACCGTCTCGGTGACGAACACCGTGCCGAGCCCGTCGACGTGGATGCCGCCGCCCTCGTTGACGAGGGTGGACTCGATGCAGTCTGCGCCGGCCCACTCTGCGACAGCGGGGCCAAGGGTGCTGTCGTGCTCCCAGCTGGCCCACTCCTGCTGGCCCCAGCCGTTGAACACCCAGGTGACCGCGCCGAGCCGACCTGGTTCGTCGTCATTGACCACGAAGGTAGGGCCGCTGTCGCGAATCCAGGCGTCGTCGAGCTCACGAACGTGCAGCTCGATCGACGCGTCGAGGTAGCGCGGGGCGAGGTCGGCGTCGCGCGGGGCGACAACGACAGACACCGGCTCGAAGTCCGCCGCCGCGTTGGCAACGGCCGCCCACGTCTGCCTGGCCGTCTCAGCCTCTGCCGCGCTCTCGCCGAGGGTGTAGCCGCTGGTCGGCCAGGCCAGCCACAGGCGTTCGTGACGGTCGCCCTCTGCGGGCATCCGCCATCCGCTTGAGGGTGAAAGCGTCACGGCACACGCCGTGTCGATCGGCCCGTTTCGACCGGCGCGGTCAGCACGCCGTACGTGTCTGGACGCCGGGTGGCCAGGAACGGGAACAGGTCGAGCCAGTCGTCCCGCTGGCCAAGGTCGAGGTCGGCAACCAGCACGCAGGCTTCGTCGCGCGGCGCCTCGACGAGCACGCGGCCGTATGGATCGCTGATGAACGACGAGCCGTAGAAGGTGTTGCCCGGCGTGCCGTCTGGCTTGATCTCGGCTCCCGTGCGGTTGGGCACGACCATGAACAGGCCGTTGGCGATGCCGTTGCCGACAATCACCTGGCGCCAGAGCGGCATGGTGTCGAAGTCGGGGTGGTCGGGTTCTGAGCCGATCGCCGTCGGGTAGACCACGAGGTTCGCGCCGCCCAGCGCGTACGCCCTGGCGACCTCTGGGAACCATTCGTCCCAGCAGGTCGGCAGGCCGAGGCGGGCGCCGGCCAGGTCGTCGAGTGCATAGACGGGGTACGGCTCGTCGGCCGGGCCCTGCCGGAAGTACTTGTCTTCGTAGTAGCCGGCCGTGACCGGGATATGCAGCTTGTTCGTTGCCGCGGCGAGGTCGCCGGCGGGGCTGACGATGATGGCCGTGTTGAGGCCGAGTCCGTCGCTCTGGCCATCGGCACCCAGTGCCGTGCGATACAGCGACACGTGCACGTAGCAGCCGGTTCGACGGGCAGCCGATTCCGCGAACTCCAGTGTCGGACCCGTCGCGAGGTCTTCGGCCTGGTCGCTGGCCACGCCCGTGGGAATGGTGTCGGCCGGGTAGCGGCTCAGCGTGATCTCCGGCAGGAACACGATCTGGGCGCCGGCGGCCGCTGCCGCGTCGACGGCCTCGTCCAGCCAGGAGCGGAGGGCCACGGCATCCGCTTGCCAGGCGTGCTGGACCAGGGCGACGCGCAGGGGAGCGGCCGGCGCACGATCGACGTGGGCCAGCGAGGGGAAGTCGCCGCTCGATTCGATGACGCGGATGTTCGATTCACGTGGCGTCGTTGCCATTAGATCTCTCCCTGGTAGTCCTTGCCGCGGTACTGCAGGGATCCGGCAACGATGGTGGCGACGATGGGAACGTCAGCCAGGTCGTCTGCGCCGAGCGCCAGCGGGTCTGCGCCGAAAACGGTGAGGTCAGCGTACCGCCCAGGTGCGATGGTGCCGCTTTGATCTAGCTGCCCGATCGAGGCAGCTGCATGGCTCGTGTAGCCCTCCAGCGCCATCCTGGCCGTGAGCGCCTGCTCCGGCTGGCAGGGCGCGGCCTCCGGGTGGCCGACCTGCCTGCGGAGCTGGGCATCGGCCATGATCGCGCGCGGGTCGAACGGTGCGATCGGCCAGTCAGAGCCGAGGGCGAGGATAGCGCCGCTGTCGCGAATGTCCCTCGTCGGAAATCCGCGAGCGGTGCGCTCAGGCCCGAGGCGACGCGACCAGTTGTCGCTGCCGTCTGGCTTCGTGTAGTGCGTGCAGTGCGTTGGCTGCATGCTCGCGGCGACACCGAGGGCGGCGAACCGCGCAACGACTGCCGCGGGCGCCGTTTCAATGTGTTCGACGCGGTGGGTGACCGTTCTTTCAAGCATCGCCATGGTGTCGAGCACGTACTCAATGCCGGCGTCGCCGATGGAGTGGGTGGCAGTGGCCACGCCGTGCGCGTCGAGCCAGCTGAGGGCGGCGCGATACGAGGCGGGGTCTGGCCAGAAGCTGTCGCGGGACTGGCCGAGGGAGTCCGGCTGGGCGAGCCAGGCCGTTCCATTGTCGATGGTGCCGTCGATGAACAGCTTGACGCCTTCGACGCTCCAGCGTCGGCCGTACTCGCCTTGCAGCGCGAGCAGTTCCTGAAGGTCGGCTTCCGTGGCGCCGGGGTTGCACCATGGCGCAAAGCGCAGTCGCAGCGGCAGATCGAGCTCGGCTTCGAGGGCGTGCAGCATGTCGACCGGTGAGCCGGTGAAGTCCATGGCGTGACCGCCGGTGAGGCCGGTGGCTGACATCTGGTGGAGGATGTCGAGGAACCGACCGGCCAGAACTTCGGGCCCGTCCTCCGGCAGGTGCTGCTGGACGAGGTCCATGGCATCCCACTCGTACAGCATGCCGGTGGGCGTGCCGGTTTCGTCACAGGCGATGCTGGAGGCCTGGCCGAAATCGCGCGGCCCGGTCACAGCGGCGATCTCAAGGGCGCGCGGGTTGGCCAATGCAGAATGCCCGTCGAACAGGCGCAGGAACATCGGCAGGCCATGTGTGACGGTGTCGAAGACATCCCCGCGGATGTCGTCTGTGCCGAACACGTTCAGGTTCAGTCCCCAGCCGAGCACCCAGTCGTCACGCGACAGGTCGGCAGCGTATGCCGCGAGTACGGCGCGGGCCTCCTCAATGGTGCTGGCGCTCGTGAGGTCGGCCCCGCTTGCCAGCGCGGCACCCATGATCGGGTGGATGTGCGCGTCCGTGAGCCCCGGCGTGATGGTGGCGTCCCCGAGGTCGAGCGACGTCTCTGCCTGCCAGCTGGCGGCATCCGCTCTCGTGCCAACGGTGACGATGGAGCCATTGCGGATGCCGATCGAGGTGATGGCGGCATCCGTTGTGCGGGTGCTGTCTGTGTCAGCGGTCGTCATGGTGTGCACCTGGGCAGCGTGCACGACGAGGTCGAGGGGAGTGGCGTCAGACATTGCGCAGGCCTCCGATGCGGGCGTAGATGTCGGGGCGGCGACGCTTGATGACGGCGGCGGCGATGACGCCGACCAGGAACACCGTGGGGGTGACGGCGACGAGAATCGCGTTGAACAGCACGTCGGTTGAGCCGGTGAGCAGCTCCATGGTCGACGTGACGAGAATGGTGACCGTGAGGAGCGCGATGGTGGCAAGGACGGCCGCCGGTACCACGTACCAGCGTCGGGCAAGCTCGCGGTGACGCACGAAGAAGACGATGACGGCGGCGCTGGTGAGCGCCTGCAGCATGGTGATGCCGATCACGCCTGGGGTGTTCACCCAGATGAGCAACTGCAGGTAGGGATCGAGGCCGAGCACGGCGAAGAAGGCGACCACAATGATGGCCACGACCGACTGCACGATTCCGGAGACATACGGGGTGCGGCGAACGGGGTGCAGCTTTCCGAAGCGTGCAGGCAGCACTCCGTCGCGGCTGAGCGACAGCGTGTAGCGGTTGATCGCGTTGTGGAACGCGAGCTGCGAGGCGAAGACGCTGGTCACGATGAGGATGTACATCAGGGCGACGCCCCAGTCGCCGACGTACTGCTGCATGGCGACGAAGGCCAGGTCAGCGGTGTGCTCACCGGCGACCGCGACGATCTCGGCGCTGCCGAACGCCTGCACGAGGATCCAGACGGAGAAGGTGTAGAAAATGGCCATGAAGCCGACGGCGATGTAGGTGGCGCGCGGCAGGGTGCGGTCGGGGTTGCGTGCTTCCTCGCGGTAGAGCGCGGATGACTCGAAGCCCATGAACGCGGCGAACGCGAAGCCAAGGATGGCGGCGACGCCAGGGACGAAGACGTTCTGTGGTGCGAATGAGTCGAACGTGAAACCGGATGCCCCGCCAGCGGCAAGGACGGCGACGGCCAGCACGAGCAGAATTGCGGTCTCAAGGGTGAGCAGCACGACGAGTACCCTGGCCCCGATATCGATGCCGCGGTAGCCGAGCACGTAGACGAGCCCGATGGCAACGGCCGCGAAGACCCACCACGGCACGTCAATGCCGGTGAACGCGGTGAACGCGCCGGCCGCCTGCACGCCGAGCAGGCCGTAGAGACCGATCTGGAGCGCGTTGTACGAGACGACGGCGACGAGACCAGCGCCGAGGCCTGCATGCCGGCCGAGAGCATTGGCGATGTAGCTGTAGAAACCACCGAGTGCCTTGACGTGCTTCGTCATCGCCATGAACCCAACGGCGAACAAGGCGAGCACGAGGCCGGCGATGAGGTAGGCGCTCGGAGAGCCGATGCCGCCGATGCTGATCGCCAGCGGAGCGACACCCGCGATGATCGTGAGCGGTGCAGCAGCAGAGACCACGATGAAGGCGATCGACGCTGTGCCGAGGACATTCTTCTTCAGGCCGGCAGGCGTGCCGCTGGGGTCGGGCGTGCCGCTGGGAGAGGGGGCTGGGATCGACGTTGATTCCGCCGCACTACCTGTGTTAACGAATGTCATTCGTTTAGTATGTTGAGCACGTATTACGCGGTCAAGACCCAAATATGACGGCTGTGTAAATTCGATTCAGGAGGAACGTCATGCCTCGACCCCACGTAGCCCTTCTTTCGGTCGACATCATCACTGACGCGAGCATTCGCCTGCTTCAGGCAACGGGAGAGTTCACCATTCCGGGGCTCGCCAAGAGTCTCGGTGTGACGCCGTCATCCCTCTACAACCACGTCAGCGGCCGCGAAGAGATCATCGAACTCATGCGCGGCAAGCTGCTCGAGCAGTACCCCGTTGACGTCGGGGTGCTGGGGGCGTCCTCCCCGCCCGTCGGCTGGGAGGCGCTGGTGCTGGCCACGGTACGAGCCATGCGCCGCACCTATTCACAGGTACCGGCGCTTGTGCCGCTGTTGTTCAGGCAGACCATCACGCACCCAGCTGCCATCGACGTGTATGACCGCGTTGCGACGAAGTTCAGCGAAGCCGGGGTGCCAGACGACGATCTCATCCCCATGATCTGCATGCTCGACAGCTTCGCGTTCGGCGCTGCGCTCGACACGCACGCGCCGAGCGAGGTCTGGCGCTTTCCCGAATCACCGGGAGCGGATGCCGCTGCCCCCAGCCCATTGCAGCGTGCGATCGCAGCCAACGACGCTGCAACCCGCGCGGAGCGCTCGTTCGAGTACGGCTGCGAGCTGCTGATAGCCGGCTTGCGCCAGCGGATGCCGCTCCAGGCCTGACCCCCGTCCCTCCGTCTCGCACCCCCGTTGGTCGAGGAGGCCCGCCAGGGCCGTCTCGAGACCTGCACACCAGGCCGCTCCTACCGCTTCGAGCGGAGTTTTTGCGACACGCCGACGACACACGCCATGTCTGCTCGGCGTTTCACAATTTCTCCGCCTGAACTACGGGTGCAGGTGGTTGACGTGGCCGTTCACGCCTGCTCGGGAAGCGCCCCAGGAACCGAGTAGTAGTACGCCCCGTCGAATCCGTCCATCTCGACGTTGATCGGCTGGGTCGTGCCCGTGGCATCCGTCGCCGTGCAGGTGAACGTGAGTGAGAACGATGTCAGCGTGTCTGGGCACTCGACCGTGTAGGTGGCGCCGCTCGACTGGAGGTCTGCGCTGATGCTCTGCTCGATGCCTCGCATCATCTCCGGCACGTAGGCAGCCAGCACCGCGAAGCTGAGGAGCACACTGCTGCCAACGACAATGATCAGGTTGATGATCCATACCCAGAGGGGTGCGGAACCCACGCCGGCGTTCCGTCGCAGCACAACGGTACGGGCGATGAGATAGCTGAGTGGTCCGAGGAGCGCCCATGCCCAATGGGGCACGGTGTCGTGCCCCCACGTGCTCAGCCTTTTGCGGTCTCGCCCCGCCCACGTGAGCGTGAGGAGAAGCGGAAGTACGAGCAGACGAAGCTGCGCCCAGATACTGCTGTGCTGGGCGCTCACCATGAACCACAAGACCATGCAGACGAGTGTCATCCACGGCGTGAAGGCGATCAGCCAGACCGAAAGGGTGTTCCAGCGACTGGGGATAACGCGATAGGCGGTGACCGGTGCGTGTATGACAGCGGATCGAAACGTGTCGACCTTCTCGGTTTCGTCATCCCAGCCGTAGCTGGAGACCGGGGCGATGCGCGGGACAGGGGGAGTGAGGGCAGTTGCTGAGTCGGCAGCGCGTTCCCGCAGCTCACGCCGGCTGAGGGGTGCTGCGGATTCTGCCCGCTCGGGAGCCGCTGCGCTCGCCGCAGCGTCGCGGGCATCCGTTTCTGCGGGAATCTGAGCGGTGGGGGAGTCATCCGTCGTGGTTGACTCGTGATTGGCCGTCAGGGCAGAAGCACTAGTTGTGGCGGTGGCGGGCGATGCCGCTCCCGGGGCCTCCGTCGGCGTATTGATCAGCTCTGGGAGCGGTGCGAGGTGTTCCGTCCAGGACGCCCCGCTCCACCAGCGAAGCTGGCGGCCATGCTGCGGGTCAACGTACCAGCCAGCGGGTACGACGAAGCCGGGTTCTGCGCGCACCAATGAGCCCCCCCCATTGTTGAAGTACAAGCAAATTGAGGCTGGCAGAAGCGGTCTGCGGTTGCTTACCCCAGTGCAGGGGTCGATGACGCCCCGAAGAAGTGACTGGCGCCGGCTGGCTGGGTCGCCGGTGAGATCCGCCACCGGCCAGCTGTGCCACCGGCCAGCTGCGGCGTCGGTGCCCGGTGGTAGCGTGCGAAGTATGACGGTGAACTTTGCAGCATCCGTATTCATTGGTACCAGCCTCGACGGATTCATCGCGAGGGAGAACGGCGACCTCGACTGGCTGACCAGTTCCGCAGCCGCACTCGGAGACACCGGATACGACGCATTCTTCGACTCGATCGACACGTTGGTCGTGGGTCGGACAACCTACGAGACCATCCTCGGATTCGGGCAATGGCCCTATGAGGGCAAGCGCGTACTGGTCCTCAGCCGCAGGCTTGCGCACGAGTCGGAGGCGGCGGCTGCCGCAGGGACTGCGGGGCCACGATTCGAAGCGCTCACCAGCGTGCACGGTTGCCTCGATGACGCCGTGGCCACCCTCACGAGCGAAGGCGCTCACCGCGTCTACGTTGACGGCGGCCAGACCATCCAGTCCTTCCTTCGGGCCGGCCTCATCACCGACCTCACCATCACCAGGGCGCCCGTGCTGCTCGGCAGCGGTGCGTCGCTGTTCGGCCCTCTGGATCACGACATCACCCTCGCACTCACCGGAACGCGGGAGCTCGGTGCCGGATTCACCCAGTCAACGTACGAGGTAGTGAAGGAGAGCGCAGCATGACACGCATTGCAGTGACCGGGGCTACAGGCCACATCGGCTCCCGCGTGGCCAGGGGGCTGGTTGACCAGGCATCTAGCGACGAACTCACCGTTCGCCTGATCGTGCGCGACGCCGCACGAGCACCGCGGCTCGGCGGCGCAGAGAACGGCGCGGCGAATGACACAGAGATCGGCGTCGCCGAATACCGCGATGCGGCCGCCGCCGAGAAAGCTCTCGACGGGGTCGACGTGCTCTTCATGGTCTCGGCCCACGAATCGGCAGACCGGGTGCACGAGCACGTCACCTTCATCACCGCGGCCGCCAGGGCTGGCGTTCGCCACATCGTCTACACCTCATTTGTCGGAGCCGGGCACGCCGCCGGCTTCACGCTGGCCCGCGACCACGGCGCCACAGAGGCCGCCATTCGCGACACCGGCATGGACTACACGTTCCTCCGCGACAACTTTTACCTCGACCTGCTGCCAGAATTCGCCGACGAGAACGGCGTGATCCGGGGTCCGGCCGGCGACGGCGTCACGGCCGCTGTCGCCAGGGCAGACGTGGCGGATGTCGCGACAACCGTTCTCCTGCATCCAGACCAGCACGTGAACACCATCTACGAACTCACCGGGGGAGAGGCCCTGAGCTTCGCAGACGTCGCGCGTCGGGCATCCGCTGCAACGGGAAAAGAATTTACCTTCGTCAATGAAACGCTGGAGGAGGCGTTCGCCTCCCGCGCCCACTACGGCGCACCAGACTGGCAGGTTGAGGCGTGGGTCAGCACGTATACCGCGATCGCAGATGGTGAACTGGCGCGGGTCACCACCGAGGTGCAGGCTATTACCGGGCACGCCCCGCGCACATTGGAAGACGTGCTCGCCAATCGTTAGGCGTTTGATTGCGTCTCAACCCGATACCCTGTAAAACGTGTCTACGTCTTTGAATCCCTTCGGTCAGGTTCTCGTCGCTCTTGTCACCCCCTTCACCGCGGACGGTGAAGTGGACTGGCCTGGCGTCGAGAAGCACATCGACGACGTCATCAACGCAGGAGCGGATGGCATCGTCGTCACCGGCACGACCGGTGAGACCTCCACCCTGACCGACCCGGAGAAGCTGAAGCTCGTCGAGGTCGGCAAGGCCGTCGCCTCCGGGCGCGCCAAGATCATCACGGGCGGTGGCTCGAACGAGACGGCCCACGCGATTGAGCTCGCCAAGCGCAGCGAGAAGGCCGGCGCCGACGGCAACATGATCGTCACGCCGTACTACAACAAGCCAACCCAGGCGGGAGTGCTCACCCACTTCCGGATGATCGCCGATGCAACAGATCTGCCGGTCATCCTGTACGACATCCCGGGGCGCACCGGCGTTCCGATTGCCTACGAGACCATCCTGCGGGCGGCCAAGCACCCCAACATCCGTGCCATCAAGGATGCCAAGGGCGACTTCGCGCAGGCCAGCCGCGTGCTGAACCAGACAGACCTGCTCTACTTCTCCGGCGATGACGCCAACATCCTGCCGCACCTGGCCATTGGTGCGACCGGACTCATCGGCGTCACCGCCAATGTCGCAGCCGGGCCGTACCGCGTCATCATCGACGCGGTCAACGCCGGCGACCTGACGACGGCCACCGCAGCACACCAGCAGCTCGAACCGCTGGTGCGCGCTGTCATGACCCACGTGCCTGGCACCGTCGCGGCCAAGTACATCCTGCACGGACTGGGCCGCATCAGTAGCCCGCGCGTGCGCCTGCCCCTGGTCGGCCCAGAGGAATGGGAGGCCGCGAAGATCGAAGACGAGATCGACCTGGTCACAGACATTCCTGGCGTCGACTTCTCGAACTTCCGCCCTGACCGCAACGCCGCCGCTGGCGGCGCATTGCCGAAGGTTGCGGGCACTACACGCTAATCACACCCGAAATAATCACCTGAGGAGGGCATATGCCCAACGACGTATACGATCCGCCCAAGCTCAAGCCGGGCACACTCCGCATCACCCCGATCGGCGGAATCGGCGAAATCGGCCGAAACATGACCACCTTCGAAATCGACGGCAAGATTCTGATCGTCGACTGCGGAGTGTTGTTCCCCGAAGAGCACCAGCCCGGTGTTGACCTGATCCTGCCCGACTTCAGCCCGATCCGTGACCGTCTTGACGACGTGCTCGGCATTGTTCTGACGCACGGTCACGAAGACCACATCGGTGCGGTTCCCTACCTGCTCAAGCTGCGCGCCGACATCCCGCTGATCGGCTCTGCCCTGACGCTCGCCTTCATCGAAGCCAAGCTCAAGGAACACCGCATCAAGCCGTTCACGCTCACGGTGAAGGAGGGCCAGGAAGAAATCATCGGCCCGTTCGAACTGGAGTTCGTGGCCGTCAACCACTCGATCCCCGACGCGCTTGCCGTCGCCATCTTCACCGATGGTGGCTCAGTGCTGCACACCGGTGACTTCAAGATGGACCAGCTGCCGCTCGACAACCGTCTCACCGACCTGCGCGACTTCGCGCGTCTCGGTGAAGAGGGCATCGACCTGTTCCTGGTCGACTCGACCAACGCTGACGTTCCCGGCTTCACGCCGAGCGAGCGCGCCATCGGCCCCGTGCTCGATGACGTCATCGCCCGCGCGCCGCGTCGTGTGATCGTGGCCAGCTTCTCCAGCCACGTGCACCGTGTGCAGCAGGTGCTTGACGCCGCTCACGCCAACGGTCGCCGCGTTGCCCTGCTCGGCCGTTCGATGGTGCGCAACATGACCATCGCTGCCGACCTCGGCTACCTCAAGGTGCCGGCCAACGTGCTGATCGACTTCAAGAAGGCCAAGGACATCCCAGACGACAAGATCGTCTACATGTCCACCGGGTCGCAGGGCGAGCCGATGGCAGTGCTCAGCCGCATGGTCAACAAGGACCACCAGATCGAGGTCGGCGAGGGCGACACCGTCATCCTGGCGTCCAGCCTGATCCCCGGCAACGAGAACGCGGTCTACCGCATCATCGACGGCCTCACGAAGCTCGGCGCCAACGTCGTACACAAGGGCAACGCCAAGGTGCACGTCTCCGGACACGCTGCCGCAGGCGAACTGCTCTACGTCTACAACATCCTGAAGCCGAAGAACGTGCTCCCGGTTCACGGTGAATTCCGTCACCTGGTCGCCCAGCAGAAGATCGCCGTCTCGAGCGGTATCCCGATCGAGAACACGATCCTCGCCGAAGACGGTACCGTCATCGACCTGCTCGATGGCGTCGCAACCGTCGTCGGCCAGCTCGACCTCGGCTTCGTCTACGTTGACGGCTCGACCGTCGGCGGCGTAACGGATGCCGACCTCAAGGATCGCCGCGTCCTCGCCGAAGAGGGATTCATCTCCATCATCGTCGTGGTCGATGCCAAGACCGGCAAGATCATCTCCGGCCCTGAGATCCACGCTAAGGGCTTCGCCGAGCAGGATTCCGTCTTCGACGCGATCATCCCCAAGATCGCCGCTGCTCTCGAAGAGGCATCGCACAACGGTGTCCACGACTCGCACGCGCTGTCGCAGGTCATCCGTCGCATCGTCGGTCGCTGGGTGTCCGGCAGCCTGCGCCGCCGTCCGATGATCGTTCCACTGGTCATCGAGGCGTAAGCCACAACACGCACAACGACAGCGGGATGAGCATCATGCTCATCCCGCTTTTGTGTGCCCGCCGTGGGTTTGGGTTGCGTGGGTTTGGGTTGCGTGCGTTTGGTCGTGCGTTCGCGCGACGGCTGGCAGCCGTGACGACGAATCGGATTGTCCCCCCGACGGGTGACTGGTCTCATCCTGTAGAGGTATTTTGCTGCTCAGGCGCTGTTTCTGTGACGACAGCCCCCTAGGCTCAGAGAATTGTTGTCGATCGGATGGGGTACCGATGAACGTCGCTCGCAAATGGGTTTTTCCAATCATCAGGTTGGTCGTGATCGTCGCGATCGCTGTCGCACTGGTGAAGATCGCTTTCTTCCCTGACAGTGCAGAAGCGAACGATCCGGCCCAGCCGACCGGCCAGGTCGTCGAGCCGCAGATCCCTGTTGCCCTGGGAACCATCACGAACGATGTGACCCTGCCTGGCACCATTAACGCCGACGCGGCTGTGCCCGTTCGAGCCACCGCCATCGGCACCGTCGACGAGGTCTTCGCCAGCACCGGTCAAACCGTGAACGCCGGCGACAAATTGTTCGACATCAAGGTGGAGACGGTGCGTGATCCCGTTGAAACGACGGATGCCGCCGGCAACATCTCCATCACCCAGCCCAAGCCATCCGTCACGTTTGAGAAGGTGCTCGCACCCATCACTGGCGTGCTGAGTTCGCTGACCGTGATTCACGGCCAGTCAGTGGCCGTCGGCGAGACCAGCGGCCAGGTCGCGCCACCGACGTTCTCCGTGACCGGGTCGCTGAGCCCCGAGCAGCAGTACCGCCTGGTCACCAAGCCGACTGAGGCATCCATCGCCATCACCAACGGTCCAGCTCCGTTCACGTGCACAGGACTCAGCATCACGACCCCGCTGGCCGGCGCCGAAGGCGGCTCAGGGGGAGGCTCCGGTGCAGGATCAGGCGCCGGAACGAGTGCGGGCGCCAGCGGCGGAACCAGCACGACGGTCAGCTGTGCCATTCCGTCTTCGGTGACGGTCTTCCCCGGCCTGGCCGCAACAATCACCATCGCAGGGGGCAAGGCGGAGAACGTGATCGTGGTGCCGACCACCGCTGTGAAGGGCTCTGCGGAGACGGGAATCGTCGGTGTGGTGTTGCCGGATGGAACCGTTGAAGATCGCTCCGTGACGCTCGGCATGAGCGATGGCACCAACGTGGAGGTCGTGTCGGGGCTCGCAGAGGGCGAATTGATCAACCAGTTCGTGCCTGGCGCCCTGGTGCCAGACGCGAACGGCTGCATCGCCATGCCAGACGGCAGTATGGAGTGCAATGGCATGGTGAGCGCGCACTGATGCTGTTGCGACTAGAGGGCGTGACCCGAACCGTCCAGCTCATCGACGCGCCGCCCCTGACCATCCTCGACGGCGTCAACCTCGAGGTCGCCGTCGGTGACCGGGTGTCGATTGTCGGCCGCTCCGGCTCTGGCAAGTCCACCCTGCTCAATCTGCTTGGCCTACTCGATAACCCGACGTCTGGGCGGATGGAATTCGACGACAAGGACGTCTCGTCCATGTCGAGCTCCAAGCGCGATCGCGTACGCGGCCGGGATGTCGGCTTCATCTTCCAACAGTTCAATCTCCTGCAGGGGCGCACGGCCCTGGAGAATGTGATGACCCCGCTGCTTTATGCAGAGGGCCGCCAATTCTGGAAGCGCAGCACGATCGCGGCAGAGATGCTCGACCGCGTCGGACTCGGCCAACGGCTGAGCGCCATGCCTGACAAGCTGTCTGGCGGTGAACAGCAGCGCGTGGCCATTGCCAGGTCGCTGGTGCGCGGGCCGAGGTTGATCCTGGCCGACGAGCCGACGGGCGCACTCGACCTCGAGACGGGTGCCTCTGTCATGGCGCTGCTGGACGAGGTGGCCACCGCGTCGGGCGCGGCACTCGTGACGATCACCCACGACCCGGCCATCGCTGCACTGTCAACGACGCACTACCGGCTGGATCGCGGCATCCTGACCCCGTTTGACGCAGCCGTTGCGGCAGCTGTGTTGGTGGCCTCTGCGACCGAGAACACAGCTGTGCGAGCGCGGGCGGCCGCGCAGGCTGACGTCGCAAACGACAGTGCAGACACGTTGGCGGTGACGACATGAAGCGGATGGCAAGCAACATCGTTGGCTCGCTCGTTGAGGCCTGGCAGGAAGTGCGCATCCACAAGACCCGCGTAATGCTCTCCCTTGTCGGCGTGGCCGTCGCGGTGTGCGCGATCACCACAGTGGTTGGCCTTGGCGGGATCCTGGGCCAGGTCCAGCAGGAACAGAACGAGAAGTATGGCGGCCGACCGGCGAACCTGCAGGTGTATGCCACGAACGCTGATGGATCCACCCCGGATGCTTCTCTGATGAACGAGGCATGGACGAGCGCGCTTGACCGCTACGACATCACATTCTCCAGTCGAAATGTCACGTCTCTCCTTCAGGTGCAGTTCGCAGATGGGGCGTCGAATGTGCAGACCACGGGCGTCGACCAGGCGTACGGCGACATGCACCGCGTTCGTCTCACCGACGGCGGCTGGTTCACGCCAGAGGATTCAGAGCGGCTTGCTCCTGCCGTCATCGTGAACAGCATCTATTACGAGCGTCTGGGCAGTCCAGACCTGGCCAGTCATCCGACCACCTCGCTGATCGGGCAGCAGAGCACAACGGCCGTGGTCACCGGGGTTTTCCCGTCGAGCCAGTGGGACACTGAACCGGCGATGTACATGTTGACCGACGCGCTTCAGGCCCTCCCAGCTGCCCCCAGCAGTCCAAGCGACCAGAGCTCTGACATGTACGGTTTCGGTGGGCAGCCGCCGACGTACGAGGTGTGGGTTCCGCCTGATCTCGCGGTGCCGCTCACCGAGGCCCTGCAGCGCGACATCAAGGGAGCGCTGGGCAGCGGGTCGAATGTGTCCGTCAGCCGGTCGGACTATCTGGCGTATAACGACGGCAGCGACCCCTACCTGTCCATGAAACTGGTGATCGGCGGAATAGCAGGGCTGGTGCTTCTGCTCGGCGCCCTTGGCCTGGTGAACATCGCACTGGTCTCGCTCAAACAGCGGATTCGCGAGATCGGTATCCGGCGGAGCTTTGGCGCCACCGCGAACCGCGTGTTCTTCGCCGTGATGATGGAGAGCGTCGTCGCCACCGTCGTGGCCGGGGTCATCGGTGTCATGGTGGCAGTCTTGATCGTGAAGAACCCGCTGGTCGAGGACTTCATCGGCCAGGGCATGATCACCGATTTCCCGCCGTTCCCTGTTGATGCGGCCATCATCGGGCTCGTTGCAGCGACAGCAGTCGGCGCGCTGGCCGGCCTGTTGCCCGCACTCGTCGCCGTGCGCGTGAAGGTGATTGACGCCATCCGCTACTAGCGCCTGCCCTCGCGAAACAGGGATTTACACCCCCAGCCACCACTCGAAATCTGGCCGAAACAACGGTGAATTATCGTCAGTTCATGGACGGCTTTCGCGTACGTGACGCTTCAACCGGTGATGCCAGGGTGCTCACCGACATGCTGGTGGAGGCCGCGAACTGGAACTGGCGCCAGTCAAGGCCGCGGGTGGCCGTGCTGGCCGACAGAGACTTCTCACGCTACGTCTCTGGCTGGCAGAAGCCAGGCGATGGCGGGTGCATCGCAGAAGGCGACGACAATTCGTCCGTCGGTGCCTGCTGGTATCGGCTCTTCGCTGCGAACGATCCCGGCCACGGCTTCGTCGGCACCGGCGTGCCTGAACTGATTCTCGGAGTGAATCCGGTCTGGCGCGCGCAGGGCGTCGGCCGGGCTCTCCTGGATGCCGTTGCCGCGCAGGCGCGCAGCGCGGGGCACGCACGCATCAGCCTGAGCGTTGAACGCGGCAACTACGCAATCAACCTGTACCGCACGGCAGGGTTCTTCCACATCGACTCTGTGGGAAGCCGCGAGACCATGGTGCGCACGCTCCGCTAGTTCATGACGCGTGTAGCTGACGACACGCGAGCCGGCCGCGTGAGTCTTTCTCACTGCGCGCCTGCGCAAGCTGCTACGTTCACCTCAGACGACGTGCGACACAGTGCGGGGGCCAGCGTGAAAAAGTGGACAGCAGTGAGCATCCTGGGCGCGGCCCAGTTCGTGATGGTGCTCGACAGCACCGTGATGAACGTGTCCATCTCCACGGTCGTCAAAGATCTCGACACCACGGTGTCCGCCATGCAGAGCGCGATCACGTTCTACACCCTGACCATGGCAGCGGTGATGCTGCTCGGCGCGAAGCTCGGAGATGTGTGGGGGAGGCGCCGCGCTTTCGTGATCGGCTCGATGGTCTACGCGCTCGGCTCGCTCACCACCGCGCTCAGCCCGAACTTCGCCACGCTGTTCATCGGCTGGTCAGTGGTCGAAGGCCTCGGCGCTGTGCTGGTGATCCCCGCGATCGCCGCACTCGTCGCCAGCAACTACGAGGGCAAGGACCGCATCAGCGCGTACGCCATCATCGGCGCGATCTCTGGCGCTGCGGTCGCTGCTGGGCCGCTGATCGGTGGGTTCCTCACCACCTATCTCAGCTGGCGCTACGTGTTCGCCGGCGAGGTCGTGATCATGATCATCGTGCTGCTCCTGGTGCGGAAGGTCGCAGACACCAGTACCCCGCAGCGCATCAGCATCGACGTCCTGAGCGTGCTCCTGTCGGCCTTCGGGCTCGTTCTCGTTGTCTTCGGGATGCTGCAGAGCAAGACCTGGGGCTGGGTGCGCCCGTTGCACCCGCCCGTCATTAACGGCGTCACCATCGCGCCGCTGGGCATCTCGCCGACGGCATACCTGGTACTCATCGGCTGCGTGCTGCTGTGGTGGTTCTTCGTACGCCAGGAGCAGCTCGTCGCCCGGTCGCGGAATCCGCTCGTTCATGTGTCGATGTTCGGGATCCGGCAGCTGCGCAGCGGCTTGAGCGTGCTGGGAGCGCAGTACGCGATCACGGGCGGCATCTTCTTCATGATCCCGATCTACCTGCAGATGACACTCGGCCTCGACGCACTGGAGACGGGTGTCAGGATCTTCCCGCTGTCTGTCTCCCTGATTCTGTTCTCCATTGTGGGTACGCGGCTCTCTGCGCTCTGGTCGCCCAAGGCCATCGTGCTGCTCGGGCAATACATCCTCATCGTCTCCTCGTTGCTACTCATGGGCTCTGTCTCGCTGGACCTTCGTGGGTGGCTGTTCGGCACCGGGCTGTTCTTCGCCGGTGCCGCGCTCGGGCTGTTGGCGTCCCAGCTCGGTAACGTGAACATGTCGAGCGTCTCTGCGGCAGAAACCAGCGAGGTCGGCGGACTGCAAGGCGTGTTCCAGAACCTTGGTTCGTCGCTCGGTACCGCAGTGATCGGCTCAGTGCTCATCGCGTCGCTCGGCACCTCGTTCGTCAGCGCGGTAGACGCCAGTTCACTGCCCTCCGACGTCAAGTCAACGGTCGCCGAACAGAGCTCATCTGGAATCGGAATCGTGCCCGTCTCCAGCGTCGATGAGATCGTCGAGCAAGCCGGGCTCTCGGCCAGCGATGGGACGACCCTCACCCAGATCTATAGCGAGTCGCAGGTGTCTTCGCTGCGCCTGTCATTCTTTGCCCTGACCGTCATCGCCCTTGCCTCACTCCTCTTTTCTCGTGGAATCCCAGCTGGCAAACCGGAACGGCCGGTGTCCGCCAAGAAGCAGAAGGCGGCCTGAGCTGGGCGAACTGGGCGTGGGCTCATGGGCAACGTCGCCGGTCGGCGGTAGCGTTGGACCATGGCTACGCGCACTCAGTCAACCGGTCGTGCCTCAGGCACGCCCGCTCGCGGTACCGCCGCGAAGAAGCCCGCAGCCAAGACAGCTGCCCAACGGACCGCGGCCCAGAAGACTTCAGCTCAGAAAACGGTGAAATTTCCGGCCATGGAGCCGAAGCCCCCCGTACTCGTTCGCATGTGGATGGGCCTGGCCCACGTCACAGGTGGCGCTGCTCGCGCCCTCAGCCCAGAGCAGCTCTCCAAAGAAGAACGCAGGGATGGCCTGCCGTTCTTCCTGGTACTTCTTGCCATTGCGGGGGCCGTCGTCGAATGGTTCCTGATCAACGACTCCGTCGCTCAAACATTTGACGCCTGGACCTTCGGCGGACTCTTCGGCCGTGTTGCGTTCGCCCTGCCGGTGATCATGTTGCTGTTCGCGGTCTGGCTCTTCCGCAATCCGAGCTCCGTGCACGACAACGGTCGCATCGGCATCGGACTCTCGCTGCTCCTGGTCTCGGTTTCGGGGCTCTGTCACATCTTTGGTGGACAGCCAAACCCTGAAGAGGGCATGAACGTCCTCGCGCTCTCCGGCGGCGTCATCGGCTGGATGATCGCGGCACCGCTCATCTTCCTGACCACATCAGTTGGCGCGTCGATCGTCGTCATCCTGCTCCTGGTGCTCAGCCTGTTCATCATCACGAAGACGCCGCCGAACAAGGTGGGGGAGCGTTCGCGCGAGCTCTACGCCTGGCTGTTCGGTACCCAGCTGCCCGACCCCGACGAGCGCGAAGCGGCCAAGATGGCCAAGGTGGAGAAGACTAAGCAGGTCGAACTCGACGGTCTTGATGACGGCGACGAGAACAACGAAGACGCCGGCGCGCTCCCGTGGTGGCGTCGCAACAACAGCAAGCGCGAAGAAGACCCCGATTTCGGCAGCGCGATGAGCGTTGACTCCCACGACGCCGACTCGAGTGGCATCGACGCCATGACGGAACTGCTGGGCGGCATCGGGCACGATTCCTCGCACGGCGCGTTCGACACGCCCATCGCCACCCCGCCAGGCGCGGGCGGTGCTGGCGCAGCGGATGCTATGAAGGCTGCAGCAGAGCCTGTCCAGGATCACTACGGCACTGAGGTGCTCGAAGACCTGCAACGCGCCGAAGATGCGATCAAGCAGTTCACCGGTGAGATCGACGTGCACGCCAGTTCAACGAGCCTGCAGGCGGATGACGCAACAGGCCTCACCGAGGTGCTCCCCGGTTTCGACGAGCTCGACGACGCCACCGCCGCCTATCCGAGCGCCGACCTTGAGCCGCAACCGACCGCGCCATACGTGCTGCCGGCGGCATCCACCCTGGTCGCCGGACCACCGGCGAAGGCTCGCTCATCGGCCAACGACGACATCGTGAAGTCGATCACAGAGGTGCTCAGCCAGTTCAACGTCGACGCACGCGTCACCGGCTTCTCGCGGGGGCCGACCGTCACCCAGTACGAGATCGAACTCGGCCCTGGCGTCAAGGTGGAGCGCGTCACCGCGCTCAGCAAGAACCTGTCCTACGCCGTGGCATCCAACGAGGTCCGCATTCTGTCCCCGATCCCTGGCAAGAGCGCCATCGGTATCGAGATTCCCAATACCGACCGTGAGATCGTCACTCTCGGAGATGTGCTTCGCTCCGGCGCAGCCACCAGCAGTTCGCACCCGATGACGATCGGCGTCGGCAAGGATGTCGGCGGCGGATATGTCGTGGCCAACCTCGCCAAGATGCCTCACCTCCTGGTCGCCGGTTCGACGGGGTCGGGTAAGTCGGTCTTCGTGAACTCGATGATCACGAGCCTCCTCATGCGCGCGAAGCCGAGCGAAGTTCGCATGGTACTCATCGACCCCAAGCGGGTCGAGCTGGCACCGTACGCCGGCGTCCCGCACCTCATCACGCCCATCATCACGAACCCGAAGAAGGCAGCGGAAGCGCTGCAGTGGGTCGTGAAGGAGATGGACATGCGGTACGACGACCTCGCCAGCTTCGGGTTCCGCCACATCGACGACTTCAACAAGGCCGTCACGAACAACGAGATCGTGCTGCCGCAGGGCAGCGAGCGGAAGCTCAAGCCGTACCCCTACCTCTTGGTCGTCGTCGATGAGCTCGCCGACCTCATGATGGTTGCGCCGCGCGACGTCGAAGACTCGATCGTGCGCATCACCCAGTTGGCTCGCGCCTCCGGCATCCACCTCGTGCTTGCCACCCAGCGCCCCAGCGTCGACGTGGTCACCGGTCTGATCAAGGCCAACGTGCCGTCACGCATGGCCTTCGCGGTCACCAGCGTCACCGACTCCCGAGTCATCCTCGACCAGCCGGGAGCCGACAAGCTGATCGGCCAGGGCGACGCGCTGTTCCTCCCGATGGGCGCCTCCAAGGCTGTCCGTGTGCAGGGCGCCTGGGTCAACGAGGCCGAGATCGAGAAGGTCGTCAAGCACGTCACCCGGCAGGCCAGGCCTGACTACCGGCCGGATGTCGCCATGGAAGCGCCCCGCAAGGAGATCGACTCCGACATCGGCGACGACCTCGAACTGCTGCTCGCAGCCGCTGAGCTCGTGGTCTCCACGCAGTTCGGCTCCACCTCGATGCTGCAGCGCAAGCTCCGGGTGGGCTTCGCCAAGGCAGGCCGCCTGATGGACCTCCTCGAGTCGAGGGAGATCGTCGGCCCGTCAGAAGGCTCCAAGGCCAGGGACGTGCTGGTGAACGCTGAGCAGATTCCGGCCGTGCTTGCCAAGCTGCGCGGCTCAGACGCTGAGCACGCCGCGCAGGTGGCCGCCGCCCAGCCTGTGCATCGGCCAGAACCGGTCGATCCGCGATACGCAGACGACCCGGTCGCCAAGATGACCGAGAGCTATCCTGAAATCGAAGGCGACTCTGATGAAGACGCCTGGCAACTGACCGACAGGGACTGAACCGATGTCAACGCACGACGCCACTCCCGGAACTCCCGCGAAGGCGAGCAACTGGAACCTGCCCAACATCATCACGGTGGTGCGAATTCTCCTGGCTCCGCTGTTCATGTGGATGCTTCTGGCTGACAACGGCGCAGACGGCGCATTGCGCTGGTGGGCTGCGGCCCTCTTTATCGTCGCGATCGCCACGGACGGCGTCGACGGTGCGATCGCCCGCAAGTACAACCTGGTCACCGACCTGGGGAAGCTCCTCGACCCCATCGCCGACAAGATCCTCACCGGTGCTGCCCTCATCGCGCTGTCCATTTTGGGGGAGCTGTGGTGGTGGGTGACCATCGTCATTCTCGTCCGCGAGGTCGGCATCACCATCTTCCGGTTCGCCATGCTGAGCGACAGGGTCATCCCTGCATCGCGCGGCGGCAAGCTGAAGACCATCCTGCAATCGGTGGCCATTTCGCTCTATCTCGTGCCGCTCTGGCTCGTGTTCGGCGATTGGGTGCACTGGCTGAACGCCATCGTGATGGCGGCGGCGCTCATCATGACGGTGATCACCGGCATCGATTACTTGAGAGCCGCTTGGCGGGAGAACCGATCAAAGCAGCGCGATGCCTGACGCCACCGCAGATGTGACGTCCGAACTCGTGGGTGACCTCACGGCGGGCGTCATCGCGCACCTCACCGGGCGGCACCTGACGCTGGCCGTCGCAGAGTCACTCACCGGCGGGCTGTTGACGGCCGAGTTCATCCGCATCCCCGGCGCCTCACAGGTGGTCAACGGCGGTCTCGTGGCGTACAACACCGAACTGAAGCACTCGATGCTGGGCGTCGATGCGGCGCTGCTCGCGGCGCACGGCCCCGTACACGCAGCAGTCGCCATGGAAATGGCGAGCGGGGTGCGCACCCGGTTAGCCGTCAATGGCAGGCGAGCGGATGTCGGCATCGCCACCACCGGCGTCGCAGGTCCGGAATCCCAGGACGGCCAGCTTCCGGGTACCGTGTTCCTCGGTCTCTCGATGGGCATGCGGTCGTTCGCGATCGCTTTGCACTTGGAAGGCGATCGCGATTCGATACGCAGGCAAACAGTCGACCACGCGGTGAAAGCTGTGAACCAGCTGATTGTGGAACACCTCGCGGAATAGCTCCTGAGGGGTGCCGGTTACAGACACAAGATTCACAAGTAAAGTCCAGTCATCGTCGATAGTCTCAACGTGCGTTGGTCGTAGTAAGGTTGGCCATCGGACAGGGAGTAATCCCGCGATTATTAGCAGTTGACAGGCATGAGAGGGAGGTTCCGATGATTCTTGTTCGTCAGGAAATCGGCGATGTGCTCAGGGACTTCCGCCTGCAGAAAGGCCGCACCCTGCGCCAGGTAGCGAGCAAGGCCAGTGTGGCCCTCGGATACTTGAGCGAAGTGGAACGTGGCCAGAAGGAAGCCTCTTCGGAGATCCTTGCTTCGGTGGCAGATGCGCTTGACACTCCGATTTCAGTAATCATGCGCGAGGTGGGCGACCGTCTTGCGGTGATCGAGGGAATCGATCGATTCCCCGACACCGTCCCAGAAGAGTTCGTCGTCGATTTCGACGCCGGCCTCATGGTGCGCTAGGTCGGTTTCTCGAACACGGCACGGTTCGCACACGAGATATTCGTCAGATTGAGATGCGAAGCAGGGGAGCGCGCGGACATGGTCCGTCGCGCGACCTGTTCTCAATCGGTTAGCGTTGAAGCATGCGTCTGAGTGAGTTCCGCCAAGCGATTAAAGATGAGTTTGGTGACGGCTACGGACGCGTGGTGACGCGCGATCTGGTTCTTCCGGCCTACGGTCGCACGGCCGATCAGGCGCTTTCCGCCGGCATCCCAGCCCGCGACGTCTGGATGGCACTCTGCGTAGAAGTGGATGTTCCCGAACATCGCCGCTATGGCGCTGGCCTCCCAAGGGCTCCCAAGTAGGTTGAACTCCACGAGGGTGAACCCCTCCAACGAATGCGGCACCTGGTGCGCGTTCGCCCTGCGGCAGCATGCGTTCACGCTGCGTTTTCCGTCACGCTCTCGGCTCTCGTCAACCTTTCGTCAATGGACGGCGCGATGCGACACGCGTCGAGAATCTCGTAAAACGTATCGAATACCTGTTCGTATCTTGATAGGCTCCTCAACAGCAGAAGTCGAAGGCGGTCTCTTCCCTGTTGTTGCATCCTCCGGCCAGTGTCGGGGGGTCGGCGTACAGTCTGAATCGTCGACAACCGACAGCTCAATGCCTTGTCGAACGTGCTGTGCGGGGGTTTCCCGCCCGGTGCACCGACAGCCTATAGGCGCCAGAATGCATGACCGAAGGAGACCGAAATGCCATCAGCAGCCGATCGCGAAAGATCACTCGAGACAGCTCTTGCCCAGATCGACAAGCAGTTCGGTAAGGGTTCGGTCATGCGCCTGGGCAGCGACGATCGCGCGCCCGTCGAGGTCATCTCCACGGGTTCCATCGCACTCGACGTCGCATTGGGCGTCGGAGGATTGCCCCGCGGCCGCATCGTAGAGATCTACGGTCCTGAGTCCTCTGGTAAGACCACACTCACCCTGCACGCCATCGCAAACGCCCAGCGCAACGGTGGCATCGCAGCCTTCATCGACGCAGAGCACGCTCTCGACCCCGAGTACGCCAAGAAGCTCGGCGTTGACATCGACGCCCTCCTGGTGTCGCAGCCCGACACCGGTGAGCAGGCGCTCGAAATCGCCGACATGCTCGTGCGAAGCGGGTCCATCGACCTCATCGTCATCGACTCCGTTGCAGCCCTCGTGCCGCGCGCGGAAATCGAAGGCGAGATGGGTGACACCCACGTCGGCCTGCAGGCCAGGCTCATGTCGCAGGCCCTTCGTAAGCTCACCGGTGGCCTCAGCCAGACGAACACCACCATGATCTTCATCAACCAGCTGCGTGAGAAGATCGGTGTCTTCTTCGGCAGCCCCGAGACCACCGCAGGTGGAAAGGCGCTCAAGTTCTACGCGTCGGTTCGCCTCGACATCCGTCGTATTGAGACGTTGAAAGATGGCACCGAAGCTGTGGGTAACCGCACCAGGGTCAAGGTCGTCAAGAACAAGATGGCGCCGCCCTTCAAGCAGGCGGAGTTCGACATCATCTACGGCATCGGCATCTCCCGCGAAGGTAGCCTCATCGACTTCGGTGTCGAGCACGCCATCGTCAAGAAGTCGGGTGCCTGGTACACGTACGACGGTGACCAGTTGGGACAGGGCAAGGAGAACTCCCGTAACTTCCTGCTCAAGAACCCCGATATCGCCAACGAGATCGAAACCAAGATCCTGAACAAGCTGGGCATCGGCGCTGAAGGCGCAGCGGCGAAGGCTGCCACGATGGCGGCAGAAGCGGCGGCCACGGCTGCGGCTACCGCCGCTGCGGGCGACGGCGGCCTCGTCCAGGCTAAGGCTCCGGTGCGCAAGAGCGCGTAGGGCCTCAGCACTGATCGGTACCGAGCGTCATGAGCGTGGCGCTCGGTACCGGACACGCTCGACACGATCGACTAACGAAAACGGCAGGTCACAGGATGGTTCATTTCGAACCCGCTGATGAGACAGCAGCGCGCGGCGACACGGCAGCAGGCGGCGCCAAAGCGGTCCGTGGTGGCAAGGCAGCTCGCGACAACTCGGTGGCTCCCGTGGCTTACCTCCCCGGCGCCACGGGCGAGGCTAGAGGCAGTGATGCAGATCCCGTCGCACTGGCCAGGGCAGCGCTCCGGCGGTTGACCGGCCCAGACACAATCCCGGCGGCATCCGACATGCCAGCATCCGACATGCCGGCATCCGACATGTCGGCATCCGATACGCCGGCATCTGGCGCACCTGAAACTCACGCGCCGGTCACAAGCATCGCCACCAAGCGGATGAGGGCACCGCGCAGCATCTCACGAGCCGTCGATTCGCCGGCGCCCGACGACAGTGCGCCCGATGACAGTGCGCACGACGAGGGGTGGGCGAAGGCGGGCGACGCGGGCCTGACCCGCGCGAGTGCCGGTTTTGACGCTGATACCCGCAGCGCTCATGGCGCCCGATTCGGCCACTCAGATGATGACGACGCGGCCGGCATCGCCCACTTTGGCACCGCCCACTTTGACACCGCGGAGTTCCACGACGCGGCGGCCGATGATGAGGCCGCTGAAGAGGAATTCGACCCGGTGGCCGAACGCGAACACGCTGAGGCGCTGCTCCTTGGCCGCCTGCGCAGTCGATCGCTGTCTGTCCAGGAGGCCACGGCTGTGCTCGGGGCAACGGATGTCTCTCCCGAAGACATTGACGAGATCCTCGCGCACTTCACCGAGCTCGCGTACCTCGACGACAACAAGCTGGCTGATCAGATCATCCACACCCACCACGCGCGCAAGGGCCTCGGTCGCAGCGGGGTTGAGGCCGAGATGCGGCGCCGCAAGCTTGATCCATTCGTCATCATGGAGAAGCTCGATGAGCTTCCAGACGAAGAGCTGGAGCGTGCAACTGAGCTCGCCCTCACCCGGGTGCGCCAGCTGTCCAGGTTCGATGACCAAACGGCTGACCGCCGATTGACCGCATTCCTGCAGCGCAAGGGCTATTCGTCGGCGTCTGTGCGTGCAGCTGTGAAAACCGCGTTGGCCACCCGACTCGGTTCCGGGCGTGCCTCAACGGTGCGTTTCCAGTAGCTGTACTGTCCTGGTCGTGCTGTCCCCGTCCCGGCGCTTTCCGTTGCCGCGGCGGTAACTCCTGCCGGGCAGAACGTAAGCTAGACGGATTATGAGCAGTATGACCAGCACGAGCCACGACATCCTGGAAGCCCCAACAGTGATCGAGCCCTCTGATGCGGCCGTGGACGCGGCCGGGCACGTGCGCACGTACGAGGTTCGCACCTTCGGGTGCCAGATGAATGTCCACGACTCAGAGCGGTTGAGCGGGTCGCTCGAAGCGGCCGGCTACGTTCCCGCCAACGGCGCAGAGGCCGACGTTGTCGTCATCAACACCTGCGCAGTGCGAGAGAACGCCGACAACAAGCTGTACGGCAACCTGGGTCATCTTGCCTCGGTGAAGCGTCGGCATGACGGCATGCAGATTGCCGTCGGCGGTTGCCTCGCCCAAAAGGACAAGAACACCATCCTGAAGAAGGCCCCCTGGGTCGATGTCGTGTTCGGCACGCACAACATGGGTGCGCTGCCGAGCCTGCTCGAACGCGCCAGACACAACGGCGAGGCACAGCTCGAGATCCTCGAGTCCCTGGAAACCTTCCCCTCCACTCTTCCCACGAAACGAGACTCCAGCTACAGCGGCTGGGTCTCCATCTCGGTGGGCTGCAACAACACCTGCACGTTCTGCATCGTTCCGTCCCTCAGGGGCAAGGAAAAGGATCGCCGTCCGGGCGAAATCCTCGCCGAGATCCAGGCCCTTGTCGACGATGGCGCCGTCGAAGTCACGCTCCTCGGCCAGAACGTCAACTCATACGGGGTCGAGTTCGGTGACCGTCTTGCATTCGGCAAGCTGCTGCGCGCAGCCGGCCAGATCGCGGGACTGGAGCGCATCCGCTTCACCAGCCCGCACCCTGCGGCATTCACTGACGACGTCATCGACGCCATGGCAGAGACTCCTGCCGTGATGCCACAGCTGCACATGCCGTTGCAATCCGGTTCGGATCGCATCCTCAAGGCCATGCGCCGCTCATACCGGTCGGCGAAGTTCCTCGGCATCCTTGAGCGGGTACGCGCACAGATGCCGCATGCCGCGATCAGCACCGACATCATCGTCGGCTTCCCCGGTGAGACAGAGGAAGACTTCCAGGAGACCCTGCGCGTTGTGGAAGAAGCTCGCTTCGCCACCGCGTTCACCTTCCAGTACTCCATTCGCCCTGGCACGCCAGCAGCGACCCTGCCAGACCAGATTCCGAAGGCCGTCGTGCAGGAGCGCTACGAGCGACTCATGGCGCTGCAGGAACGCATCTCCTGGGAAGAGAACCAGGCTGTCATCGGCCGCGAGGTCGAACTGCTGGTCGCGAACGGCGAGGGCCGCAAGGACTCAGACACGCACCGGTTGAGCGGGCGTGCCGCCGACAGCCGGCTCGTGCACTTCGACGTTCCGGCAGGCTCAGAGATTCCGCGACCCGGCGACATGGTCACCGTGACCGTCACGGAGGCCGCCCCCTTCCACCTCATCGCCGACTCCGGCGACGGCGCTCCACTGCGCATTCGGCGCACCATCGCCGGCGACGCGTGGGATCGTGCCCAGGCTGACTCCTGCGGTGTTCCAACGCCGGCAGGAAGCTCCTCCAGCGGCGCCGGCCCCGTGTCCCTCGGCCTCCCGTCACTGCGGCTCCGCGGCGGATCGACCACGATCCCCATCTACGATCCCTCCGACGGGCAGCGCTGACACCGGTGAGTCACTCAGAGCTGATTACGGTTGTCGGCTCGACCGGCACCGGCAAGTCTGAACTGTCCCTCGAGATCGCCGAACGACTGGCACGCTCCGGCCAACCGGCCGAGATTGTCAATGCCGACGCGATGCAGTTGTATCGCGGCATGGACATCGGCACGGCAAAGCTGTCCGTCGAGGAGCGGCGGGGGATACCCCACCACATGCTCGATGTGCTCCCTGTGACGGCCGAAGCGACGGTGGCAAATTTCCAGCGGGACGCCAGGCACGCCATCGACGGCATCCGCTCTCGCGGGGCCGTGCCGATCCTCGTCGGCGGATCTGGACTCTACATCTCCGCCGTGGTCTTTGACTTCCAGTTCCCCGGAACCGACCCTGAGCTCCGTGCAGAACTCGAGGGCGAACTGACAGCGCACGGCCCAGGCGCCATCTACGCGCGCTTGAAAGCCGTCGATCCGGGTGCCGCAGAGCGGATCGGCCCGAGCAACGGCCGACGTCTCGTGCGCGCCCTCGAAGTCGTCACCATGACCGGATTGCCGCACGCTGCAGCACTGCCGGACGAACCCGTCTACTGGCTGCCGACGACGCTCATCGGGCTGCGCGCGCCGCGCGAAGAACTCACGATGAGGCTCGATGCCCGGGTCGACGGTATGTGGGCCGCCGGCCTCGTCGAGGAAGTGCGCTCGCTCATCCCCGCCGGTATTGAACACGGCGTGACGGCGAGCCGCGCTATCGGCTATGCCCAGGCGCTCGGTCAGATCCGCGGAGAGCTGACAGAGGCGAAAGCCATCGAGCAGACCCAACAGCTGACGCGGCGGTTCGCGCGTCGCCAGGTCAGCTGGTTCAAGCGCTACGCGCACACGACGTGGATCGACTACCAGTCAGAGGATCGGGTGGGCCAGGCCCTTGGGGCGGTGCAAACTACACTGGCCTGATGGGTATTGAGCTGCACTTCACCAAGGGCCAGGGCACCGGCAACGACTTCGTTCTCTTCTCCGACCCAGACGGTGAGATGGCACTCACACCCGAACAGATCAGGGCCGTCTGCGATCGCCGATTCGGCGTTGGCGCCGATGGAGTGATCCGTGCCGTCAAATCGGCGAACCTGCCGGAGGGCGCAGCCTCCCTTGCTGAAGACGACGCGGCCGTGTGGTTCATGGACTACTGGAACGCTGACGGCACCGTCTCAGAGATGTGCGGCAACGGCATCCGTGTCTTCACCCGCTTCCTCACCGACAACGGCCTCATCGAGCTGGCCCCAGGCGACACCATCGCCATCGGCACCCGGGCCGGTGTGCGCGACGTTCAGGTGAACCGCACCGGCTTCCAGGCAGACCTCGGTCGCTGGAGCTTCGCGGACGGCGAACCGCTGGTGCGCGCCAAGAACCTGCCCGTCGCCCGCCCAGGACTCGGCATCAACGTTGGCAACCCGCACGTCGTCGTTGCCGTGGCCGATGACGACGAGCTCGACTCTGTCGACCTCACCTTCATCCCGCAGCTGGAACCAGAATTGCCCGCCGGCGCGAACGTCGAGTTCGTGGTGCCAGGCGATCCGCTCGTCGTCGACGGCGTCGGCCACATCCGCATGCGCGTGCACGAGCGCGGCAGCGGAGAAACGCTCTCCTGCGGCACAGGCGCCGTGGCAGCGGCACTGGCGACCCGACACTGGGCGGGTGCCTCAGCACCTCACCAGTGGCGCGTCCAGGTGCCAGGCGGCGTGCTTGGCGTGCGGATGTTCCCCACCGAAGACGGCGAGCACGTCTCGTTGTCCGGTCCGGCAGAACTCGTCTTCGACGGGGTGCTGAACCTCGGCTAAGTCGTTAGCCCAGGTCCGGTTCGTCCGGGAGACCCCTGCGGTGCACCCGCAGCACGCGGAAGCCCTTGCTGGTGGTTTCCCTCGTGGTGGTGAAGTCGTCAGACAGTTCGCCGTCCAGCCAACGCTGGAGCGAGTCAGAACCCAGGTTGCGCTGCACAACGAGCCAGGCATCCGACTCAGGGGCAAGCCGTGGCAGCCAGGTCGTCATGAGGTCGTGCAAGACGGCCTTTCCAACGCGAATCGGCGGATTCGACAGGATCGTGCGGAAACGGATGTCGTCGGGAACATCCGCGGCGAGCACGGCGTTGATGTTGGTGAGGCCGAGACGCTCTGCATTGCGGCGCACCAGATCGAGGGCGCGCTCGTTGACGTCAACGGCCCAGATCGTTGCGTGCGGAGAAAGCAGGGCCAGGTGCAAGCTGATGGGTCCCCACCCACAGCCCAGGTCGAGGAAATCGCCGCCGGGCGGTGGAGGCGGGGTATTGTTCAGCAACACCTCCGTGCCGGTATCGACATGCTCGGGACTGAACACCGCATTCGCGGTCGTCACAGTGTGTTTTTGGCCGGCCAGCTGCACGGAAATCTGTCGCAGTTTAAGTTCGCTGTCGGGCGCCGAAGAGAAATAGTGCTCGGGTGCCATAGAGGGAACTTACCGGAATTAGAGGAACTAGGGTTAAAGCAATGACTGAACCACAGACGCCCCACGAAGACGATGTCGTCGCACGTGTGCTGGCAAACGCCGAGAGCCGCTCATCCGGATATGCCGTTTTCGGGGGCTCAGCGCAAGCTTTGCAGACCGACGCGAGTGCCTCGACCGACGCAGAGCGCGACGGTGACCAGTTCGACCGCCAGGACCGCAATGCGCTCCGCCGCGTCGCTGGTCTCTCCACCGAACTCGAAGACGTCACCGAGGTCGAGTACCGCCAGCTGCGCCTGGAGAACGTCATCCTGATCGGCCTGTACACCCACGGCACGACGGCAGACGCCGAGAACTCGATGCGCGAGCTTGCCGCACTGGCCGAGACAGCCGGTGCCACCGTGCTCGATGGGCTGCTGCAGCGCAGGGCGACTCCCGACCCCAGCACCTACCTCGGTAAGGGCAAGGTGCAGGAGCTTGCAGGACTCGTCCAGGCGCTCGGCGCCGACACCGTGATTGCCGACACCGAGCTGGCCCCGAGCCAGCGACGTGCCCTTGAGGACCTCGTCAAGGTGAAGGTCATCGACCGCACTGCTGTCATCCTCGACATTTTCAGCCAGCACGCCAAGAGTCGCGAGGGTAAAGCCCAGGTTGAGCTGGCGCAGCTGGAATACCTGCTTCCGCGCTTGCGCGGATGGGGTGACTCGATGTCCCGCCAGGCCGGTGGCCAGGTGGGTGGCGCCGGTGCAGGCATGGGGTCCCGTGGACCCGGTGAGACGAAGATCGAACTCGACCGCCGCCGCATTCACACCCGGATGTCGAAGCTTCGCAAGCAGATGGTCGAGATGAAGCCGGCACGCGAGGCCAAGCGGGCGAACCGCAAGCGCAACTCCGTGCCATCCGTTGCCATCGTCGGGTACACGAACGCCGGCAAGTCCAGCCTGCTGAACCGCATCACGAAGGCCGGCCTGCTGGTCGAGAACTCGCTCTTCGCGACGCTGGATGCCACGGTGCGGAAGTCAGTGACGGCCGACGGCCGCCAGTACACCTTCACGGACACGGTGGGCTTCGTTCGCAACCTGCCTCACCAGTTGGTGGAGGCGTTCCGCTCCACTCTCGAAGAGGTCGCCGACTCCGACGTCATCGTGCACGTTGTCGACGGGTCGCACCCAGACCCGGCCAGCCAGCTCACCACGGTGCGCGACGTCATCGGCGAAGTCGGCGCCAGGGACATCCCCGAACTCGTCGTGTTCAACAAGAGCGACCTCGTGAGCGAGGACGACCGCCTCGTACTGCGCGGGCTGGAGCCGAAGGCCATCTTCGTCTCTGCACGCACCGGAGAGGGCGTCGAGGAACTGCTCGAAGCCATCGCGACGCTGTTGCCGAGACCCGGCATCGAACTCGACCTCCTCATCCCGTACGAGCGCGGCGACCTCATCGCCCTCCTGCACGACCAGGGCAAGGTGCTCTCCACCGAGTACGCGGAGGCCGGCACCCAGGTGCGGGCGATGGTCACCCCGGAGATCCAGCCACAGTTCGCGCCGTTTGCGCGCGTAGAGGCCATCACGGCCTAACCGTGCTCCATCACGCCCGGCTTCCCACGGCGTGACTGCGCTGCGCGGGTCGCCCGCAGCTTCGCTGGTGCTGCAGCTACCGCGTAGCTGCGTCTGACCCGCGGGGCTGCTTCGGCGCGCCCGCACGTCCAGATTCAGCCCCGCGGTACTCCGCGCGAAACAATCTGTCACACCCTTTTTCATTCGACTTCGGTGTTGTTAGAGTCGCTCCAATCGTTGCCGACCGGACCAATCCGATCGGCATGGAGCGACAGCCGAGCCCGGCACCCGCCCGCGACAATTCACCAGCATTTCGCTGGTGGACCGCGGCTGCCCGGCCGCGGCAGCGCTTATGCCGAATGAGGTTTTATGACTACGACGACGGACCCTGACTGTCCTCGCCGCGTTCCGGTGTCGTTCGAGCTCTACCCGCCGCGAACGGATGCCGCAGCGACCGCTCTCACTGAGACGATCGACAGGCTGGCGGCGGCCAGGCCAGACTTCATCTCCGTGACGTACGGCGCCAACGGTTCGTCCCGCACCGCGTCTCTCGAAGTCCTGAGTTACATCCTGCATGCCACCGGCGTCGAACCGATGGCCCACCTCACCTGCGTCGGCTCGTCGCACGCAGAGGCCAGCCAGCTCATTCGCGAATTTCTGGATGCCGGCGTCCGCAGCTTCCTGGCCCTCCGCGGCGACGCCCCTGAGGGCACCGTCGACGGAGAGCCCTTCCTTGGCGATCTGAAGAGCGCAGGGGAGCTCGTGCAGCTCATCCACCGTGTACAGGCAGAGCGGGTGCCATACAGCGAGAGCGTCATCCCAGGGCTCCCTGGCGCCAGGGCGGTGAAGTCGGAGCGCGACAAGGTGCGTGTCGCCGTCGCCGCGTTCCCCAACGGTCACCCGCGCTCCCGCTCCACCTCGCAGGACATCGACACGCTCCTTGCCAAGCAAGCGGCGGGAGCGAACCTGGCCATCACGCAGTTGTTCTTCCACGCCGATCACTACCTGAGCTTCATCCAGCGGGCTAGGGAAGCTGGCGTTGAATTCCCCATCCTGCCCGGCATCATGCCGGTGACCAGCCCGGCCAGGCTCACGCGCATCCTGCAGCTCTCCGGCGAGGAGCTGCCCTCTGAGCTCTCCATCCAGCTGGAGATCGAGCCGACCGACGAGGGCAAACGAGAGATCGGCGTCCAGCACGCCGCCGCCCTTGCGCAGGAGCTCGTGGCCGGCGGCGCCCCCGGCTTGCACCTGTACGCGTTCAACCAGCACCGCACGGTGCTCTCGGTGCTCGAACGGGCCGGGGCCCTCCCCACCAACTACCAGCCATCTGACCGACAGCCCACCACCGCAGTATCTGCCTCAACAGTCAAGGAACCAGCATGACAACCACTCCCGCATTCCCGACAGGCACCATCCTCGGATACCCGCGCATCGGCCGCCGCCGCGAGCTGAAGAAGGCTGTTGAAGCCTTCTGGGCCGGTCGCATCGACGAGGCCACCCTCGAGCAGACCGCGGCTGACCTCCGCGAGGCCACGCGCGCCCGCCTCGTTGCACTGGGTCTCGGCCGGGATGACTCCTCGATCCCCGAGTCATTCTCGTACTACGACCAGGTGCTGGATGCCGCAGTGACAGTGGGCGCCGTCCCCGCCCGCTTCGCTGGGTTGGTCGACGCAGACGGCCGCATCGACCTCGCCGGTTACTTCACGCTGGCACGAGGTGAGGGCGACAACCTGCCGCTCGAAATGACCAAATGGTTCGACTCGAACTATCACTACCTGGTGCCGGAGATTGGCCCTGAGACCAACTTCACCCTCGCGAGCGATCGGATCGTGCGTGAATTCGAGGAGGCAGCCGCCGCCGGTTACCTGACCAGGCCCGTCATCGTCGGCCCGGTCACGCTGCTGGCCCTCAGCAAGCCCAGCGATGAGGCCCCAAAGGGCTTCGTGCCGCTCTCGCGACTCGACGACCTGATCCCGGTCTACGCCGCGCTGCTCGCCCGTCTGGCGGATGCCGGTGCACAGTGGGTGCAGCTCGACGAGCCGGCTCTCGTCAGCGAGAGCATCGAGGTTCCCCGCAGTGAGGTGTACGGGGCCGCCCAGTTCGCCTACTCGGTGCTCGGACGACTGGAACAGCGCCCCGCGATCTTCGTGGCCGCGCCGTATGGCAGCCTCGACGACGCCCTCCCCGTGCTCGCAGCGGCCCCCATCGAGGCGATCGGCCTCGACCTCGTTCGCGGGCAGGTGCCGGAAGCCGTGGCAGGCCTGGCCGACAAGGTACTTGTCGCCGGTGTGATCGACGGTCACAACATCTGGCGGGGCGACCTCGCCGCCGCTTTCAACACGGTGGCCGCTGTTGCCGAGCTCAGCCCGCGCGTCGCCGTGTCCACCTCGACGTCGCTGCTGCACGTGCCGCACGACGTTGAAGACGAGTCAGAGCTCGGCGACGACCTCAGCAGCTGGCTGGCCTTCGCCGACCAGAAGGTGGCGCAGGTGGCCACCCTGGCGCGGGGCCTCGCCGACGGCACGGCGGCGATTCAGGCTGAGTTGGATGCGGCATCCGCTGCCCTGGCCGCCCGCCTTGCCGCCCCTGGCGTGCGTGACGGTGCCGTGCGCACCCGCGCAGCCGGCCTGACAGACGCGGACTTCAACCGCGGCGACTACGCCGCGAGGGTCACAGCACAGGACGCGGCTCTCGAGCTGCCGTTCCTGCCGACCACCACGATCGGGTCGTTCCCGCAGACCGGAGAGATTCGGCGCGCCAGGGCCCAGTTGAACAAGGACGAGCTGACCCTCGAGGAATACACCGCCCTCATGCGTGCAGAGATCGCCAGGGTCGTCGAGCTGCAGGAAGAAATCGGCCTCGATGTTCTCGTGCACGGTGAGCCGGAGCGCAACGACATGGTGCAGTACTTCGCTGAGAACCTCGACGGTTTCGCTGTCACCCAGAACGGTTGGGTGCAGTCGTACGGCAGCCGCTGCACGCGCCCGTCGATCCTCTGGGGCGACGTGTCGCGCCCGAAGCCGATCACCGTCGACTGGTCGGTCTACACGCAGTCGCTCACCGAGAAGCCCGTCAAGGGAATGCTCACCGGACCGGTGACCATCCTGGCGTGGTCGTTCGTGCGCGACGACCAGCCCCTCGGCGAGACGGCCCGACAAGTGGCGTTGGCCCTCCGCGACGAGATCGGTGATCTCGAGGCCGCCGGCATCAAGATTGTGCAGGTGGATGAGCCTGCCCTGCGCGAGCTGCTCCCGCTCAAGAAGAAGAACCAGGCCGACTACCTTGACTGGTCTGTGGGCTCCTTCAAGCTGGCGACCGCCGGTGTGGCTGCCGTCACGCAGATCCACACCCACCTCTGTTACTCGGAGTTCGGGGTCGTCATCGATGCCATCCGCAACCTGGATGCCGATGTCACCAGCATCGAGGCCGCCCGGTCGCGCATGGAGGTCGTCAGCGACATCCAGAGCAGCGGATTCGACCACGGCATTGGGCCTGGCGTGTACGACATCCACTCGCCTCGCGTGCCGAGCGTGACAGAGGTCACTGAGTTGATCAATCGGGCGCTGGAGTCGATCCCCGGCCGACAGGTCTGGATCAACCCTGACTGCGGCCTGAAGACCCGCGGCTACGACGAGACGGTCGACTCGCTCCGCAACATCCTGGAGGCGACGCGCGCCGTGCGCGCCGCGTCAGAGGTCGCTGTCTCCGCGTAATCGCGGCGGTGGCGCGGCCACACATGGAAATGGTCCCGGCTGGAATTCCAGCCGGGACCATGTGTCGTTGGTCGAGGAGCGAGCGTCAGCGGGTGTCTCGAGACCTCGCCGGTGCTGGTTTCGAGACGGCCCTGGCGGGCCTCCAGAAGCAGCGGTATTAGGCAGCAGCGGGATTAGACGGAGCGGAGTACCGCGACGACCTTGCCGAGGATCTCGGCGAAGTCACCGACGATGGGCTCGAAGTTGCTGTTGCGGGGGAGTAGCCAGGTGTGGCCGTCGCGCTGCCTGAAGACCTTGACCGTTGCCTCATTGTCGAGCATGGCGGCGACGATCTCGCCATTCTCTGCCGTCTTCTGCTGGCGCACGACAACCCAGTCGCCGTCGCAGATGGCGGCGTCGATCATTGATTCGCCGACGACCTTGAGCATGAACAAGTCACCCTTGCCCACCAGCTGGCGGGGGAGCGGGAAGATCTCGTCGATCTGCTGGTCGGCCGTGATGGGGATGCCGGCAGCAATGCGGCCGACGAGCGGCACCATTGCGGCGTCACCGATCTGGGCGCTGGGGAAGCCCTCCTGCTCGGCGATGGTCGCATCTTCCGGCGCCTGCGGGATCTCGATCAGAATCTCGAGGGCGCGGGGACGGTTCGGGTCACGGCGGAGGTATCCACTGAGCTCCAGCTGGTTGAGCTGGTGCGTCACGCTCGACAGCGACGCGAGTCCGACGGCATCGCCGATCTCGCGCATGCTCGGCGGGTAGCCGCGCTGGCTCACTGAGCGCTGGATGAAGTCGAGGATAGCCAGCTGCTTCTCGCTCAGGCTCTTCCGTCGCCTGGTGCCGCTCGCGCCAACCTTGTCGTTCTTGTTGCGTGAACTGCTGGTGTCTTGCGTCACTGTCCTCGCCTCTCATGCCTGTGGTGCGCTGTGCGAATGGCACGTCCGCTTGAATGTCGGTGGTGTCTGGTTGAGTACAACCGAACAATCGAAACTGTATCTGGCACACCCCTATTCGGCAAACGTTTGTTCGAGTGTGTCGCACATTTCTTTTTGGTAACAACCGCACACATGCTTGATTGTTCGAATAATCGAATATATATTCGGAACATAGATTCGTACCTGGCTCTCCCGGCCGAGAGCCGGGTACGTCCTTACCTGGAGGTTCGACATGAACGCAGTAGTGTGCATCGGAACACGTTCCACCGTCTCGCCCTTTGGCGGGGTACCCACAGCAACACCAATCACACCAGCCACAACCCCACGTCCCGTCGTGGCGACAACTCGCCTGCGTCTGACGCGGCGGGGTCGCGTCGTCTTCACGACGCTCGCAGCCGCTCCTCTTGTTGCGGCGGCATTCTTCCTTGCCCTGAGCGGTGGCGTTGCAGAGGCCTCAGGGGCCGGCACGGCCTCCGGTGCGGCCGACTTCGCCTACATCACGATCTCCGCGGGGGAGACCCTCTGGGAAGTTGCCGAATCACTGGCACCCGCCGCCGACCCGCGTGACGTCATTGCCGACATCGTCAACCTCAACCAACTGGCGAGTGAAGACGTGCAGCCCGGCCAGCGGCTGGCTCTGCCTGCGTCCTTCTAGGCGCGACGTTTCGCCGGGCGGCATCGCCTGGTGCGCCGCCACGCTTAGCTGAGAGGTGCTCTCACCTCCCAACGGTAAAGTTGGGCGAGTGACCAGCCTCGATGACCTTCCCCTTCGCGATGACCTCCGTGGTCAGACCCCATACGGCGCTCCGCAGAAGAGCGTCCCCGTTGCCCTCAACGTCAACGAGAACACGCACCCCATCCCAGAGGCTGTCGCGCATGACATCGTCGCGTCACTGGCCCGTGCGATCCTGACGGTCAATCGTTACCCAGACCGCGAGTTCACCGAACTGCGGGACGGTCTGGCTCGCTACCTCGGTCACGGCCTCACCCGCGACAACATCTGGGCGGCGAACGGCTCCAACGAGGTTCTCCAGCAGGTGCTGCAGGCGTTCGGCGGGCCTGGGCGAACGGTGCTCGGCTTCGCTCCCACCTATTCGATGTACTCGATTCTCGCGTCGGGCACCGGCACCCGCTGGGTAGCCGGCGACCGCGATGCCGATTTCGAGCTCTCTCCTGAGACTGCTGCCGACTGGGTGCAGCGCACGAATCCCGATCTGGTGTTCCTGTGCTCGCCGAACAACCCGACGGGTACCCCCCTTTCTCTCGACACCATCGAAGCGGTCTACAACGCCACCACCGGCATCGTCGTGGTTGATGAGGCCTATGCAGAGTTCGCGCCGGTCGGTGCGGCCAGTGCGTTGACACTGTTGCCGGGCCGGGAGCGCCTGTTGGTGTCTCGCACGATGAGCAAGGCGTTCGCATTTGCCGGTGCTCGCGTCGGCTATCTGGCCGCCGATCCGGCCGTCGCCGATGCGCTCCGCCTGGTGCGCCTGCCGTACCACCTGTCCGCGCTCACGCAGGCCGCCGCGAATGCCGCGCTCGCCCACTCCGGCGAGATGCTCGCCATGGTCGACGAGATCAGGGGACAGCGCGACCGCCTGGTCGTTGAGCTGGAGAAGCTCGGGTATGCGCCGCACCGCAGCTGGAGCAACTTCGTGCTGTTCGGCGGTGTGAAGGACCCGCACGCGACGTTCCTCGCGCTGTTGGATGAAGGCATCCTGATTCGTGACGTGGGAATCCCGAACCACCTGCGGGTGACGGCGGGGACCGAGGCGGAGACATCTGCCTTCCTAGACGCAATCGCGCGTGTCGACGCGCCCGAAGCCCAATAAACTAGCGACATGAGCTCACTTCCTGTCGCCTCGCACCGCACCGCTACCCTGCAGCGGAAGACGAGCGAGTCCAGCATCGTTCTCTCGATCGACCTCGACGGAACGGGTGTCAGTGACATTCACACGTCTGTGCCGTTCTACGACCACCTGCTGACCGCCTTCGCGAAGCACTCGCTGACCGACCTCACCGTGACAGCGGATGGCGACACCGACATCGACGTGCACCACACCGTGGAAGACATCGGCATCGTGCTCGGCCAGGCCATCAAGCAGGCCCTCGGGGACAAGGCAGGCATCTCCCGCTACGGCGACGCACTGGTTCCCCTCGATGAGGCGCTCGTGCAGGCCGTCGTCGACATCTCCGGCCGTCCATACCTCGTGCACACCGGCGAGCCTGCCGGGTTCGAATTCCACCTCATCGGTGGGCACTTCACCGGGTCGATGGTGCGCCACGTCTTCGAGGCCATTACCTACAACGCCGGCCTGACCGTGCACGTCACCGTGCAGGGCGGCCGCGACCCCCACCACATCGCCGAGGCGGAGTTCAAGGCGTTCGCGCGCGCATTCCGCCAGGCGAAGGCCCTCGACCCGCTTGTCGTCGGTGTCCCGTCCACCAAGGGTGCATTATGACCAACGTTGTCGTCTTTGACTACGGAACGGGCAATGTCCACTCCGCGGTGAAGGCTCTGGAATTGGCCGGCGCCGATGTCACGCTGACGTCGAACCGGAAGCTCGCCCTCGAAGCGGATGGGCTGCTGGTTCCCGGCGTCGGTGCCTTCAGCGCCGTCGTTGACGCTCTGAAGGCGGTCGGCGGCGACGAGATCATTGACCGCCGACTGTCGGGCGGACGCCCGGTGCTCGGCATCTGCGTTGGTATGCAGATCCTCTTCGAGCACGGCGTCGAGCGCGGCGTCAATTCTGACGGCCTCGGCGAATGGCCGGGTACCGTCACAGAGCTGAAGGCGCCCGTTCTGCCGCACATGGGCTGGAACACCGTCACGCCGGATGCCGATTCCGTTCTTTTCCGTGGAATCGCCGACGAGCGGTTCTACTTCGTGCACTCCTACGCCGCGCAGGAATGGTCGCTCGAGGTCATGCCTCCGTTCCCGATTCCGCAGTTGACCTGGGCAGACCACGGCGGGCCCTTCCTGGCTGCCGTCGAAAATGGACCGCTCACCGCCACGCAGTTCCACCCGGAGAAGTCGGGCGAAGCCGGCATCCGCTTGCTCACGAACTGGCTCGGATCGCTCAAACGGTAGTATCGAGAGTTCGTCTGGTCGCGCCAGCGGCACCCCACAATCAAGGAAATCCAATGAGTGAGTTCAACAAAACCCCGCGTCTCGTTCTGCTCCCGGCCGTTGACGTAGCCGGCGGCAAGGCAGTGCGCCTGACGCAGGGCGAAGCAGGCACAGAGACCAGCTACGGCGATCCCGTTGACGCGGCAGCCGACTGGGCAGCCCAGGGCGCCGAGTGGATTCACCTGGTCGACCTGGATGCAGCGTTCGGTCGCGGAAACAACACGTCTGTCCTGAAGAAGGTCATCAAGCAGGTTCGCGGCGTGAACGTGGAGCTGTCCGGCGGTATCCGTGACGACGCCTCCCTCGAAGCGGCGTTCAGCACGGGCGTCAAGCGCATCAACCTCGGCACGGCAGCGCTCGAGAACCCCGAATGGGCTGCCAGCGTCATCGCCCAGTACGGTGAGGCGGTCGCCGTCGGGCTCGACGTGCGCGGCACCACCCTCGCGGCACGCGGCTGGACCAAGGACGGCGGCGACATCTGGCAGGTCATGGACCGCCTCGAAGAAGCCGGATGCGCGCGCTACGTCGTCACAGACGTCACCAAGGACGGCACCCTGCAGGGCCCGAACATCGACCTGCTGCGCCAGGTGATGGACCGCACGCACCGCCCGGTCATCGCATCTGGTGGCATCTCCAGCCTTGACGACCTCGTGGCACTGCGCGAACTGGTTCCGCAGGGACTCGAGGGCGCCATCGTCGGCAAGGCTCTCTACGCCGGCGCATTCACGCTTGGCCAGGCGCTGGATGTCTCCGGCTCGTAATCTCGGCTCGACGGGAGCCCCCGGCGGCCCAGACGGGTCGGCCGGTCCGGCCGGTCCGGCCGATTCGGCCGGCCAGCCGTGGGCCGGCCGCGAATTCACGCCGAATACGCACGCCGACGACGACGGCAGTGCACCGGCGCAGCTGGTGTCAGCCATCCTGGCGTTTCGCTCCCGCGAGGCCGGCGAAGAGAGTGTCATCGACGCGATCCGTGAGTCTCGCCTGCTGATCCCGCTGATCGCCGAACTGGGCGAAGCGGGCGTCGGCGAGCATGGCCACATGATCGACAAGACCCAGGAGCTCTCAATCATCACGGTCGCGGGGCCAGACGGGCGCAATGTGCTTCCGGTCTTCTCCTCCGCTGCCGCCATGCAGGCATGGGACCCAGCTGCCAGACCGGTGCCCTCCAACGGGGTGACGGTCGCGTTGGCCGCTGCGCAGGAAAACACCGACGTCGTCGTGCTCGACCCGACAACGGAGACCGAGTTCGTGATCCGGCGGCCGGCACTCTGGGCGATCGCCCAGTCCAAACCCTGGACACCGAGCTATGCCAGCATCGCTGTGTCGAACGCGTTCCGGGAATCGGTCGCCTCTGAGCTCGCGGTCCTGGGGGTCGAACTCGTTGCCGGCGACCCGGATGCCCGGCTTGCCGGCCCTGAACTGATCGTGCGACTCGAACTGGTGCAGGGGCTCACGCAGGTGGAGCTGGATACCGTGCTCGCGCGACTGGCCAGCCGCTGGGCTGCCGACGACGCCGTTGCGACCGGCGTTGACTCCCTGAAGGTGCAGCTGATCTCCTCGGTCTAATCCTTAGGGAATGTCAGAGGAGTCGTTCAGGATGGTGTCATGGACCCGATCACCGGCCGATTCTCGCCTGCGACCCTGGCATGGTTCGGCGAGGCGTTCGCCGCTCCCACCGACGTGCAGCTCGGTGCCTGGGATGCTATTTCCCGCGGATCGCACGCCCTGGTCGTTGCCCCCACCGGCTCAGGGAAGACCCTCGCGGCATTCCTCTGGGCGATCGACCGGCTCGCCGCGCGGGCCAGCGCGGCACAGCAGAGTAGCGACGCCTCTGCGGCCGGCTCCGCTCAGGCCGGCTCTGCTCAGCTCGCGCCTACGCCGGCAACGCCTGGCACCCGGGTGCTGTACATCTCTCCGCTCAAGGCGCTGGGCGTCGATGTCGAACGTAACCTGCGGGCACCGCTGATCGGGATCGGACAGGCCGCACGCCGTCTGGGCGACGAACCCCCGCTCGTCACCGTCGGCCTCCGCTCAGGCGATACGCCGAGTGCCGAGCGGCGGCGGCTGGTCAAGAGCCCGCCAGACATCCTGATCACGACCCCTGAGTCGCTCTTCCTCATGCTGACGTCGGCGGCGCGTGAGACCCTGCGCACCGTCGACACCGTGATCATCGACGAGATCCACGCCGTCGCCGCAACGAAGCGCGGCGCGCACCTGGCGGTGTCTCTGGAACGCCTCGACGCCATGCTCGAGCGGCCGGCGCAGCGGATCGGTCTCTCTGCCACCGTGCGCCCGCCCAGCGAGGTCGCCCGCTTCCTCTCCGCAAGTGCGCCGGTGGAGATTGTCGCTCCGCCCAGCGGGAAGCGCTTTGACCTCTCCGTCGTCGTGCCGGTCGACGACATGAGCCAGATCGCACCGCCGGCCGAGCGGGAGGGCAGCGCCGCGGCATCCGCTCCGCAGGCCGGCTCCATCTGGCCGCACGTTGAAGAGGCAATCGTCGACCAGATCCTGACGCATTCGTCGGCGATCGTGTTCGCGAACTCCCGGCGGCTCGCCGAGCGGCTGACTGCCCGGTTCAACGAAATCTACGCCGAACGGCACGAGCTGGTTGCCGTCGGTGTTCCAGCCGAAAACTCACGGCCACCTGCCGAACTGATGGGGGCTGCCGGGCAGACGTCCGGCGCTGACCCACTGCTTGCTCGCGCCCACCACGGTTCGGTGAGCAAGGAGCAGCGGGCCCAGATTGAAGACGACCTGAAATCCGGCCAGCTGCGCTGCGTGGTGGCCACCTCCAGCCTGGAGCTCGGCATCGACATGGGCGCCGTCGACCTGGTCGTGCAGGTGGAATCGCCGCCCTCCGTGGCCAGCGGCCTGCAGCGGGTGGGGCGAGCCGGTCACCAGGTGGGGGAGATCTCCCGCGGCATCATCTATCCGAAGCACAGGGCAGACCTCATACATTCCGCTGTCGCAGCCGAGCGGATGACGGCCGGCATGATCGAGTCCATTGCCGTCCCAGCCAACCCACTCGACATCCTCGCGCAGCAAACGGTGGCAGCCTGCGCGCTCGAACCGATCGACGCCGAGGAATGGTTCGTGACGCTGCGGCGCAGCGCGCCGTTCCAGACGCTGCCGCGCTCCGCCTATGAGGCCACCCTCGACCTGCTCGCGGGACGGTATCCGTCCGACCAGTTCGCCGAGTTGCGCCCCCGCATCATCTGGGATCGCGACACCGGCACGCTGACCGGTCGGCCAGGCGCGCAACGACTCGCTGTCACCAGCGGGGGCACGATCCCCGACCGCGGCCTGTTCGGCGTATTCATGGTCGGTGCGACGGATTCAGCGACCAGCCAGGGCCGCAGGGTCGGCGAGCTCGACGAGGAGATGGTCTACGAATCGCGGGTCGGCGATGTCTTCGCGCTCGGCACGACGAGCTGGCGCATCCAGGAGATCACGCACGACCGGGTGCACGTCGTCCCCGCCTTCGGGCAGCCGGGCCGATTGCCATTCTGGAAGGGCGACGGGCTGGGCCGCCCTGTTGAGCTCGGAAGGGCGATCGGCGAGTATGTGCGGGAGTTGGCATCCGCTACCCCCACAGACGCACAGGCGCGATGCGCAGCAGGAGGGCTCGACGAACGCGCGGTCAACAACCTGCTCGCCTTCCTCGAGGAGCAGCGCGTGGCCACCGGGCACCTGCCCACCGACCGCACACTCGTCGTCGAACGCTTCAGGGACGAACTGGGCGACTGGCGAGTCGTGCTGCACTCGCCGTTCGGCATGCAGGTGCATGCGCCGTGGGCACTGGCTATCGGGGCGCGGGTGCGCGAGCGCTTCGGCATCGACGGCAGCTGCATGGCCAGCGACGACGGCATTGTGGTGCGCATTCCAGACACCGAGAACGAGCCGCCGGGCGCAGAGCTCTTCGTCTTCGACCCCGATGAATTGGAACAGCTCGTGACCGATGAGGTGGGCGGCTCCGCGCTGTTCGCCTCCCGGTTCAGGGAGTGTGCTGCGCGTGCCCTGCTGTTGCCCCGGTACAACCCCGGCCGCCGTTCGCCGCTCTGGCAACAGCGGCAGAAGGCATCGCAGCTGCTGGATATCGCCCGCGAGTTCCCGACGTTCCCCATCATCCTGGAGACCGTGCGGGAGTGCCTGCAAGACGTCTACGACCTGCCGGCGCTCACCGAGCTTGCGCGGCAGATCGCCGCGCGTTCCGTGCGCATCGTCGAAACCACGACGGATGTCGCCAGCCCCTTCGCGAGCACCCTGCTGTTTGGCTACGTGGCCGCGTTCATGTACGAGGGGGACTCCCCGCTGGCCGAACGCCGGGCGACGGCGCTGTCGATCGATTCGACGCTGCTGGCCGAACTGCTGGGCAGGGTTGAGCTGCGGGAGCTGCTCGACCCCGCGGTGACGGACGAGACGGAGCTGGAACTCCAGCGGCTCGCTCCCGATCGCAAGGCGCGCGGGCTCGAAGGAGCCATCGATCTGCTGCGCGGCCTCGGGCCGCTGACGAGCGTGGAGGTTGCAGAGCGGCTGGAGAGCCCCGCGGAGGCCGACGACCACCTGCACCACCTCCTCGCCACGAAACGGGCGATCCAAGTGCGGTTCGCCGGCAGCGACTGGTGGGCCGCGATCGAAGACGCCAGCCGGCTGCGGGACGCACTGGGAGTGCCGCTGCCGCTCGGTGTGCCAGAAGCCTTCACCGAACCGGTGCCCGATCCGCTCGGCGACCTCGTCAGCCGGTACGCGCGCACCCATGGGCCGTTCACCAGCACAGAGGTCGCCCTACGATTCGGTCTGGGCGCGGCGGTGGCCGATGTGGCGCTGCACCGACTCGCGGGAGCACGCCGGGTCATCGAGGGCGAGTTCCGGCCGACAGGGAGCGGCGCGGAGTGGTGCGACAGCGAGGTGTTGCGGAGGCTCCGCCGCCGCTCGTTGGCCGCGCTCCGGCACGAGGTGGAACCCGTCGACCAGGTGGCCATCGCACGCTTCCTGCCTGCCTGGCAACATGTGGGAGGCAAGCTGACAGGAATCGACGGCGTGGCATCCGTCATTGAGCAACTCGAGGGCGTGCGCATCCCGGCCTCAGCGTGGGAATCCCTGGTGTTGCCGTCGCGCGTGTCCGACTATTCGCCCACGATGCTCGACGAACTGACCGCCACCGGCGAGGTGCTGTGGGCAGGGGCAGGCACCCTCGCGGGCAATGACGGCTGGGTGAGCCTGCACCTGGCCGAGACCGCCCCGCTCAGCTTGCCGTTGCTGCCGGACGGCGAGACCACGCCCCTGCAGCGCGAGATACTGGCCACGCTTGGCGGCGGAGGAGCCTTCTTCTTCCGCCAGCTCGCCGATGCGGTTGGCAGCCAGGACGACACCGAACTCGTCACGGCGCTCTGGGATCTCGTGTGGGCCGGCCTGGTGAACAACGACACCTTCGCGCCCATCCGTGCGCTCATCGCTGGGGGGCACACCGCTCACCGCCAGGCCAGGTCGACGCCACGCTCCCGGCTGCACAGGGGACGAGCGATGCCGAGGCCGACGATGCCAAGCAGAACCGGGCCGCCGACCGTCGCCGGGCGCTGGTCGATCGTGCCGCTGGCCGAGCAATCGCCAACGGTCAGGGCCCATGCGCTGGGGGAGACGCTCCTCGAACGCTACGGAGTGGTCACCCGCGGCGCCGTGATGAACGAGGGAATCACGGGCGGGTTCGCGCTCGTCTATCGCACGCTCTCCGGCTTCGAAGAACTCGGGCGCGCCCGCCGTGGCTACTTCGTCGACGGACTCGGTGCCGCCCAGTTCGCCACCGGCGGGGCCATCGACCGGCTGCGTGCGTCGGTACCCACCCCGTCTGAGCAGGAGCGCAGGCGGGAGGCAGGGCGGTTCGACGCGGTGGTCATCGCGGCGACGGACCCGGCGAATCCGTTCGGTGCGGCATTGGCCTGGCCGCGGCTTCCTGAGGGCACCAGTCACCGCCCAGGGCGCAAGGCCGGCGCGCTCGTCGTCATCGTCGATGGCGAGCTGGTGCTCTACATCGAGCGCGGAGGCAAGTCGATCCTGGCGTTCAGCGACGACGACCAGGTCGTGTCCGCAGCCGCGGCGGCCGTGGCCGGGCTGGTCGCCCGCAGGGGAGTGGCGCAGCTCGGGGTTGAAACGGTGAACGGCCAGTTCATCCTCGGCACACAGCTCGGCCACGCACTACAGGCCGTTGGTTTCGCTGCGATCCCACGCGGGTTGAAGATGAGGAGCTAAGGGGTGGGGAACTCGCATGCCTGAGGGCGACACCGTCTTCCGCACGGCCAGAAGCCTCGACGCTGCTCTCCGTGGTGCCGTGCTGACGCGCAGCGACTTCCGCGTGCCGAAATTCGCAACGGTGAACCTGGCCGGCGAGACCGTGCACGAGGTCGCGAGCCGCGGCAAGCATCTGCTGATCAGGGTGGGGGAGACCAGCATCCACTCGCACTTGAAAATGGAGGGCTCCTGGCACCTGTACCGGCCCGGCAGCCGCTGGAGAAGACCGGCCTGGCAGGCGCGGGCCGTTCTTGAAACGGATGACTGGGTGGCGGTGGGCTTCGACCTCGGCATCCTGGAGGTGCTCCCACTCGCCGACGAGGCGCAGGCGCTCGACTATCTGGGCCCTGACCTGCTCGGCGACGACTGGGACGCCGACGAGGCGCTGCGTCGACTGCAGCAACATCCGGAGCGCCCGATAGCCGTCGCGCTCGCCGACCAGCGCAATCTCGCCGGCCTCGGCAACGAATACGTCAACGAACTGTGCTTCCTGCGCGGCGTCCTCCCCACCAGACCAGTCGGTGAGGTGACCGACCTGCCGGCGATGATCGCCCTGGCCAAACGCCTGATCGAGGCCAACCGTGACCGTGACCGGCGCACGACGACCGGCGACACCAGGACGGGAGCGGCCAGCTGGGTGTTCTCCCGCGACGGCCAGCCATGCCGACGCTGCGGTACCCGCATCCTTCGCGGGGAGCTCGGCCGCACCGACCTGGAATTGCGGATCACCTACTGGTGCCCGCACTGTCAAACATGACGGCGGCGTGACAGCGGACGGCAGATACAAGAATGAGCAGGCCACCTCGGTGACCTGCTCATCAATGAATCGTGCGGCTAGTTGACCGGCCCGGTGTACTTCTCGCCAGGACCCTTGCCGATCGGGTCTGGGATCGACGACGCCTCACGGAACGCGAGCTGCAGCGAACGCAGACCATCGCGCAGGCTGCGAGCGTGCATGTCTGAGATATCGGGAGCGGATGCCGTCACCAGGCCGGCCAGGGCGGTGATGAGCTTCCGCGCCTCGTCGAGATCGGTCTGCTCATCGGGGTTGTCAGCCAGGCCGCACTTGACGGCTGCTGCGCTCATGAGGTGCACGGCAGTGGTGGTGATAATCTCCACGGCGGCGACGTCTGCGATGTCGCGGGTGGCCTGTTCGGCCTGATTTTCTGCTGTGTTGGGCGTCGTACTGTTACTCACTGCCATTCCTCTGCTAGACTCGTCCGGGCCCGAGATGAAAGTCTCGGTACGAAAGTGGAGAAACTCCCACCCGCGCTTGACCGCTTCATATAGGTTACCGGGTTGATTGCACTCCGCCGTTGTGGCGCTGAACTTCAGCAACGCAGTGGTAGTTAGGGTGTCGTGTGTAGAAAGCGCGAAGAATTTCGCGAACAACGTGCACGTTTTCTCCTCCTTCGTCTCCAGGCGACATCCGTTACCTGTGTTTATAACCACGAAGTTTGAGTAAGAGGAGACACGCATCAGCGATCCCCGAACAAATGACCGTATCCGCGTCCCAGAAGTTCGTCTCGTCGGCCCCGCCGGTGAGCAGATCGGGGTCGTGGCGATTGATGTTGCCCTGCGCATGGCACAGGAAGCTGACCTCGACCTCGTCGAAGTTGCGCCTACGTCCAAGCCGCCGGTTGCCAAGATCATGGACTACGGCAAGTTCAAGTACGAGGCTGCGCAGAAGGCCAAGGAAGCCAGGCGCAACCAGGCGAACACGATCCTGAAAGAGGTTCGTTTCCGCCTCAAGATTGACAAGCACGACTACGAGACGAAGCGCAAGCGCGCCGAAGGCTTCTTGAAGGCCGGCGACAAGGTCAAGGCCATGATTTTGTTCCGTGGTCGTGAGCAGTCCCGTCCAGACCAGGGCGTACGTCTGCTCCAAAAATTTGCCGAGGATGTGGCGGAGTTCGGTTCTGTGGAATCGACCCCCACCATCGACGGTCGAAACATGGTCATGGTCATTGGTCCTCTGAAGAACAAGTCAGAGGTCAAGGGCGAGGCCCTCGCACATCGTGCTGCTGATAAAGCAGCGAAACAGGAGGAAAAGAATGCCTAAGCAGAAGACCCACTCCGGGGCCAAGAAGCGCTTCAAGGTCACCGGCAGCGGAAAGATCATGAAGCAGCAGGCCGGAATGCGTCACAACCTGGAGGTCAAGTCCCCAGGCCGCAAGGCCCGCCTGAACCAGGACCAGGTTCTGTCAAAGGCCGACACCAAGACCGCCAAGAAGCTTCTCGGTCACTAAGACCCCCGTATCTCGTAAGGAACTAGAAAAATGGCAAGAGTAAAGAGGGCCGTCAACGCCCACAAGAAGCGTCGCGTCATTCTTGAGCGCGCCTCGGGTTACCGCGGACAGCGTTCACGTCTGTACCGCAAGGCCAAGGAGCAGGTCACACACTCGCTGGTCTACAGCTACCGTGACCGCCGCGCCCGCAAGGGTGACTTCCGTCGCCTGTGGATCCAGCGCATCAACGCTGCATCACGCGCCAACGGCCTCACCTACAACCGTCTGATCCAGGGCCTTGGCCTTGCAGACATCAAGGTTGACCGTCGCATGCTGGCTGAGCTGGCCGTCAACGAGCCCGCCACCTTCGCGGCACTCGTTGAGTCCGCGAAGAAGGCCCTTCCGGCCGACACCTCGGCACCGAAGGTCGCCGCGTAGGTTCGCACGCACTTGCCAGAACGGGAGCAGACGATTCGTCGTCTGCTCCCGTTCTGTGTTTAACCCGCCACGAGACCACGCGCCAGGCCCCTGGGATCCGCGGCGGGCCTGCCGCACAGCCCGGCGCGCGACACGTAAGCTGGGAACCATGCTTGATAACCCCCGTTCCCCCCGCGTCCGCGCTGTCGCCAAACTCGAAAAGCGCGCCGCTCGCCTTGAGACCGGACTGTTCCTCCTTGAGGGCCCGCAGGCCGTCGCAGAGGCACTGACGTTCCGCCCCGAACTTGTCGTCGAACTGTTCGCGACGCCCACAGCGCTTGAGCGCTACACCGATATCGCCCAGGCCGCGACGGATGCCGACATCGAGATCGAATTCGTCACCGAAGCCGTCCTCGAGTCCATGGCCGACACGGTCACCCCCCAGGGCTTCGTGGCCGTGTGCCGCCAGTTCCCGGTTTCCGTGAAGGACATCTTCAACAACGAACCGAAGCTCATCGCCATCCTCGAAGAGGTGCGCGACCCGGGTAACGCCGGCACCATCATCCGTGCGGCTGACGCTGCCGGAGCGGATGCCGTCATCCTCACCGGTCGCAGCGTCGACCTGTACAACCCCAAGGTCGTCCGTTCATCGACCGGGTCGATCTTCCACCTTCCCGTCGCGGTGGGTGCGACCCTGTCAGACGTGCGTGACCGCGCCCGCGCCGCCGGCCTCCAGATTCTGGCCGCCGACATCAAGGGTGACGACCTGCTGGTCGCCCGCAACGAGGGTGTTCTCGCTCGTCCCACCGCATGGCTGTTCGGCAACGAGGCTCGCGGCCTGACGGACGACGACTTGCTGCTCACCGACAAGTCGGTCTCTGTGCCCATCTACGGTCACGCAGAGTCGATGAACCTGGCGACGGCAGCATCCGTTTGCCTGTACGAAAGTGCTTTCGCACAGCGCAGCTAATCTGCGCCACCTCAACGCCTGCCAGCACATTCGTGCGCTGGCAGGCGTTTGTGCGTTGTGGTGTTGGCGTGTGGCGGGCGTGTTACGAATAGGTAACCGTAGGCGGATACCCCTAGGGCAGACGAATGGTCCTACCCTAAGTTGAGGGGTATGGAGCCTACTGAGCCGTCGCCCGCCACGTCGAACATCAGTGTGCGCCGTGGTGAACCGCTCGTAGTCGTGACCAACGTCAACAAGCACTTCGGTGATCTGCACGTTCTGAAGAACATCAACGCGCAGGTCAATCGCGGCGAGGTTGTCGTTGTCATCGGGCCGAGTGGTTCTGGTAAATCGACGCTCTGCAGGGCCATCAACCGCCTGGAGACGATCGACGACGGCGTCATCACCATCGACGGCAAAGTCCTTCCGGCCGAGGGCAAGGCGCTGGCGCACCTCAGGGCCGACGTCGGCATGGTCTTCCAGTCGTTCAACCTCTTCGCGCACAAGACGGTGCTCGAGAACGTCACCCTTGGCCCGACCAAGGTGCGTGGCATCTCGAGGCGTGATGCCGATACCCGTGCCATGGAATTACTGGAACGCGTTGGCGTCGCCAACCAGGCGCAGAAGCTGCCTGCCCAGTTATCGGGCGGCCAGCAGCAGCGCGTGGCTATTGCCCGCGCCCTGGCGATGGACCCGAAGGTCATCCTCCTCGACGAGCCGACCAGCGCGCTCGATCCGGAGATGATCAACGAGGTGCTCGAGGTCATGATCGACCTCGCCAACGACGGCATGACGATGATCGTCGTCACACACGAGATGGGCTTCGCGCGCAAGGCCGCCGACCGGGTCATCTTCATGGCCGACGGCGAAATTGTCGAAGAGGCAACCCCCGAAGATTTCTTCACCACTCCCCAGAGCACGAGAGCGAAAGAGTTCTTGTCGAAACTGCTCTCGCACTAGGCCGGCAGCAGGCTGTTTGCGAGCAATCAAGCCGGGGCAGTTGTACCGCCTCGCACCACGAAAGGGACGAAAATGCGAAAGAGAATGACTCTCCTGGCCACGGTGGCCGTTGCAGCGCTTGCCCTCTCCGGATGTTCGGGGTCCGGCGATGGAACGGATGCCGGTTCAACAGATGCGGGAAGCACCTCGAGCGACGCGCTCTTTGAGGTGGCCACCGACGTCAGCCTGACTGGCAGCCCCACGTTTGACGCCATGACGGAGCGTGGCTCTGTGCAGGTCGGGGTGAAGGAAGACCAGCCAGGCCTCGGTTACCTTGACGCGGCGACCGGCGAACGCACGGGTTTCGACATTGAGATCGCGCGCTGGATTGCAGCCTCCCTCGGATTCTCTGAGGATCAGATTGAGTTCGTCGCCATCCCGAGTGCGAACCGTGAAGCCGCGCTCGTGAACGGTGACATCGACTACTACGTCGGCACCTATTCGATCACCGACAAGCGCAAGGAGCAGGTCGACTTCGCCGGTCCGTACTTCGTGACCGGCCAGGGATTGCTGGTTGCCGCTGACAACACCGACATCACGAGCGAGAACGACCTGGCGGGCAAGACTGTCTGTTCGGCCACCGGGTCAACACCGATCCAGAACATCAAGGACAACTTCCCTGACACCAAGACCGTCGAGTTCGACACGTACTCGCAGTGTGTCGAGGCGCTGAACGATGGCCAGGTCGACGCGGTCACAACGGATGCCGCCATCCTCATCGGCTATGCATCACAGTCGCCGGACACCCTCAAGGTGGTCGGAGAGCCATTCACCGTTGAGCAGTACGGTGTCGGCCTCCCGAAGGGCGACGACGCACTCCGCACCTTCATCAATGAGATGTTCACCAACGGTGGCGACACCTGGACTGCCATTTACGACTCCACACTGGGCCAGTCGGGCACCACGGTCGAGCAGCCGGCGGTCGACCAGTACTAACAGTGATAGCACGCGGTGGCAGCTCCACAGTGGTGGGGCTGCCACCGCGTCGATCGACGCGTGACCGGCATCCGTCGCACGTGAGCGCTACGTCGAGCGGGAGTGAGGAGCATCCGGCATGGACACCCTGATCAATAACCTGGACCTGTTTGTGGCTGGGTTTCGAAACACGCTGATCCTGTTCTTCTTCTCGGCGATCTTCGCCCTGATCCTCGGCGTCATCGTCGGGGCGATGCGGGTATCGCCAGTGCCCGTCATGCGGGGAGTCGGCACTCTCTACGTCAATCTGGTGCGCAATACGCCCCTGACGCTGATCATGTTCTTCTTCGCCTTCGGCTACCCGAAGCTCGGGCTCGTGCAATGGCCGTACGAGGTGCTTGCGATCATTGCGCTGAGTCTCTACACGGCGACCTACGTGGCAGAGGTGCTGCGCTCTGGGTTCAATACCGTGCCCGTCGGCCAGGCTGAGGCAGCGCGCGCAATCGGATTGCCATTCACGCAGACCATGACGCTGGTGATCATGCCGCAGGCGATACGCGCGGTCATCCCACCCATGATGAGTGTGTTCATCGCGCTGTTGAAGAACACGACAGTTGCCGCCGGGTTCTCGGTCTCGGAGGCCGGCTACATCAGGGCGAACCTGTCTGAGCGGGGTGAACCGGCCATCGTTGTGCTGCTCTGGGTCGCCGCCATCTTCGTGGTCCTGGTCGGATTCCTCTCGCTCCTGCAGCGATATCTTGAGCGCCGATGGAAGGTGTTGCGATGAGCAGCGTGCTGTACGACGTGCCTGGGCCCCGCGCCAACCGCCGCAATCTGATCCTCGGGGTCGTCACGGTACTCATCGTCCTGGGCATTCTGGCCTTCATCGTTTATCGCTTCGCGGAGTCTGGCCAGTTCGCGCCGGAGAAGTGGCGGATCTTCACCTTCCCGCTGGTGCAACAGGCCATTGTGAATGCCACGATCTCGACGCTCACCGCGTTCGGCCTCGCGGCTGTCCTCAGCCTGGTGCTTGGCCTGGTGCTGTCGATTGGTCGGCTCTCCTCGCACGGCTGGATCCGGATCCCGGTCACAGCGATCATTGAGCTGTTCCGCGCGATCCCGGTGCTGATCCTGATGATGATCATGTACTACGGCCTGCCGCCGCTCGGGGTGACGTTCATCACTCCGCTCGTTGCGGTGGTGACGGCGCTCACCCTGTACAACGGGTCTGTCCTCGCCGAGGTGTTCCGCGCCGGCGTCGAGTCGCTGCCGAACGGGCAGAAGGAAGCCGCGTACGCCATCGGGCTGCGGAAGAGCGGAGTCATGCGCCTGGTGCTGTACCCGCAGGCGATCAGGGCGATGATGCCCGTGATCATCTCCCAGCTGGTCGTGGTGCTGAAGGACACGGCGCTCGGGTTCATCGTCACCTTCAACGAGCTGCTGTACCTGGCGAAGTTCTACGGATCGCAGGTGACATACGGCTCGCCGATCATCCCGGCGACGCTGGTCTTCGGCTCCATCTACGTCATCCTCTGCCTGCTGCTCTCCGCGGTGGCGAAGTGGGTCGAGATTCGCAGTCGCCGAAGCATCCGCGTGTCGAAGCCGATTGACGTTGAGAAGGTCGAGCTCAGGGTCAACGAAGTCCTCTAGCTGCGACGACCGACAGTGACTCGAGGCGCTGCTACATTCGCGCGCAGCCGCCCTCCGTGCGGCGTGGCATCCCCGAGATTGTGGAGGGGCAGCTCGCGACACCCGTTGTGCATAACTCCTGCTCCGCGAGTCGATCCCCGACCAGAGGCCGCCGAAATCCGGGCACCGTCCCTTGCATTGCGCGAATTAGCAGGAGTTATGCAGGTGAAACCCGGTGTATCCGAACCCGGGATCCGTCAGCGGACGGGTGCAATTGGAGGGGATGGGGGTGTCATCGGAGGAGTTTCATCGCAGGAGAGCCATCGGTCGGTATCTGCCCAACAGCTCGTACGGGTTGCCCGATAGGTGCACAACTCCTGCTGGTTTGAGCAGCCGGGCTGCGTGACCGCGACTTTCCGAGGATGCCGTGCGGCGCGATCGCCAATTGCAGGAGTTATGCAGAAATACACGAGCGGTGTACTGCTGTGCCGAGACCCGAGACCCGAGACCCGAGACCCGAGACCCGAGACCCGAGACCCGAGACCCGACACCGGGGCCTACGGCCGGAACCGAGACCGTGAAATCTCGTGGTGTGCGGCAGAAGCCCGCGGCACACGGTGAGGCTAAACTTGTGACTCGTGTCTGACCCCACTGAAATCACCGAACCAGCCGTCCACGCGGCCGTCGATGCCGCGCTCGCGGCCATCGCCACCGCGAACGATTCCGCCGCACTCAAAACCGTGCGCTCCGAACACGCCGGCGATGGCTCGCCCCTGGCGAAGTTCAATGCGCTGATGCGCACGGTGCCCGGCGACCAGAAGGCCGCCGCCGGCAAGATCGTCGGCCAGGCCAGGGCCCGTGTCACCCAGGCGCTCACCGCGCGCGAGACCGAGATCCTCGAAGCAGAGGCCACGGCGCAGCTCGCCGCAGAGACCGTCGATGTCACAGCCGCAGCATCGACCTGGCAGCCAGGAGCGCGTCATCCGCTCACCCTGCTGCAGGACCGCGTCACCGATGTGTTCGTCGGCATGGGCTGGGAAGTTGCGGAAGGCCCAGAGCTCGAGAGCGAGTGGTTCAACTTCGACGCGCTGAACTTCGACGAGGACCACCCGGCCCGCGCGATGCAGGACACCTTCTTCATCGAGCCGACGGATGCCCACCTCGTCCTCCGCACGCACACCTCACCAGTGCAGATGCGCGCGTTGCTCAGCCGCGAACTGCCCGTCTACGTCGTTGCCCCTGGCCGCGTGTACCGCACAGACGAGCTCGACGCCACGCACACCCCTGTCTTCAACCAGATCGAGGGCATCGCCATCGACAAGGGCCTCACCATGGCTCACCTGCGCGGCACGCTCGACCACTTCGTCAAGGCGCTGTTCGGCGACGAGGCCAAGGTGCGCCTGCGTCCCAACTACTTCCCGTTCACCGAGCCGAGCGCCGAGCTCGACCTGTGGCACCCGACATTCAAGGGCGGCGCGCGCTGGATCGAGTGGGGCGGCTGCGGCATGGTCAATGCAAATGTGCTCCGCTCAGCCGGAATCGACCCCGATGTCTACTCCGGATTCGCATTCGGCGTTGGCGTCGAACGCGCCTTGATGTTCAGAAACGATGTGAAAGATATGCGCGACATGGTCGAAGGCGATATTCGGTTCAGCCAGCAGTATGGGATGGCCGTCTGATGCGCGTTCCCCTGAGCTGGCTCGGCGAGTACGTCGACCTTGAGCCTGGTACCACCCCAGAAGATGTCCACGCCGCGCTCGTCAGCGTCGGTCTGGAAGAAGAAGACATCCACCGTTTCGAACTGAGCGGCCCGATCGTGGTCGGCGAGGTGCTCTCGTTCGACGAGGAACCGCAGTCCAACGGCAAGACCATCCGCTGGTGCCAGGTGCGCGTTGCGCCCGGCGATGAGACCGCAGCGGATGGCGGCCCGGCCGTGCACGGCATCGTCTGCGGTGCCCACAACTTCGTCGTCGGCGACAAGGTCGTCGTGACCCTGCCAGGCGCTGAGCTCCCCGGCCCGTTCCCGATCGCCGCCCGCAAGACATACGGGCACGTGTCAGACGGCATGATCGCCTCCGCGCGTGAGCTCGGCCTCGGCGAAGAGCACGACGGCATCCTGCGCCTCATCACGCTGGGCCTCGACCCAGAAGTGGGTACGGATGCCATCAGCCTGCTCGGCCTGGATGACGCGGCCGTCGAGGTCAACGTCACACCAGACCGCGGCTACGCGTTCTCGATTCGCGGCATCGCCCGCGAGTACTCGCACGCCACCGGCGCTGTGTTCCGCGACCCAGCGCTGTCGGTGCCACCGGTTGTCACCGCCTCAGAGTTCTCCGTGACCATTGATGACCAGGCGCCGATCCGCGGCCGCATCGGTGCCAGCGTGTTCGTCACCCGCACGGTGACCGGCATCGACCAGAGCCGCAAGACCCCGGCGTGGATGATCGCCCGGTTGAAGCTGGCCGGCATCCGCTCGATCTCGCTGGTCGTCGACATCACCAACTACGTGATGCTCGAACTCGGCCAGCCGACCCACGCGTACGACCTCGACGCGCTCTCCGGCGGCATCATCGTACGCAGGGCTGCGCCGGGCGAGAAGCTGACCACGCTTGACGACGTCACGCGCAAATTGAGCGAAGAAGACCTGCTTATCACCGACGAGTCAGGCCCCATCGGCCTGGCCGGCGTCATGGGCGGTGGCAGCACCGAGATCAGCGATTCCACCAGGAACGTGCTCATCGAGGCTGCGAACTTCGACCCGGTGTCGATCGCGCGCACGGCTCGCCGTCACAAGCTGCCGAGCGAGGCGTCCAAGCGCTTCGAGCGCGGCGTCGACCCCGCCGTCGCCGTCGTGGCAGCGGCCCGCGTCGTGCAGCTGCTCGTTGAGCTGGCCGGGGGAGTCGCAGACGGCCTCGGGTCACTGCACGACACCACACCGGATGCCACGCCCATCGAATTGCCGACCGGCTTCATCTCCGGCCTGATCGGCCTCGAATACACGGCAGACGAGGTGCGCACATCGCTGGCTGAAATCGGTGCGTCGATGACGGAAACCGAGTCCGGCCTGCTTGTCACGCCGCCGAGCTGGCGTCCAGACCTCACCGACAAGTGGACGCTGGCCGAAGAAGTGGCCCGCATCGTCGGGTACGACCGCATCCCATCTGTCCTGCCCGTCGCGCCCCCAGGCCGTGGCCTCACCCTGCCGCAGACGCTCCGTCGCACTGTCGCAAGCACGCTGGCCGCGACCGGCCACACCGAGGTGCTGGCGTACCCGTTCGTCTCCGAAGTCGCCAACGACCTGTTCGGCTCTCCGGAAGCCGGGGCTGTGCCGCAGATCAAGGTGGCCAACCCGCTCGACGGTGAAGCACCGTTCCTCCGCACGTCGATCCTGCCTGGCCTGTTGCAGCTGGCTCACCGCAACCGCTCACGGGGTCTTACCGATGTCGCGATCTACGAGATCGGCCTGGTCTTCCGGCCAGTCCCAGGCGTGACGTACGGCACGTCCATCGTTCCGCCGGCTGCTGTCCGTCCGAGCGCCGACCTCGAGGCGACGCTGAACGCAAGCATTCCGCCGCAGCCGTTGTACGCCGGCGTTGTCCTCACCGGCAACGCGGTGCGCCACCAGCCTGGGCTGCCCGCCGTGGCGTTCAGCTGGCAGGATGCACTGGCCGCCGCGCAGCAGGTCGCGCTGGCCACCGGCGTTGCGATCAACGTTCGCCAGGGATCCCACGCGGCCATGCACCCCGGCCGCACGGCAGAGCTAGTCGTCACAACGGATGCCGGTGATACGGTCGTCGGTTACGCCGGCGAACTGCTGCCCGTCGTCGCACGCTCGTACGACCTGCCCTCGGTGGTCGGCGTGGCCGAGATTGACCTTTCCGCGGTGTTCGCCGCTGCCGGACGCGACATCGTGGCAACGCCCATCGGCACGAAGCCGGCGGCTACGCAGGACCTGTCGCTGGTTGTCGCAGCCGACGTGCCTGCCGCCGACGTGCGCCAGGCCGTCATCGATGGTGCTGGGGCACTGCTCGAGAGCGCAGAGCTCGTGGACGACTACCGCGGCACCGGTGTGCCGAGCGGACTCAAGTCGCTCACCTTCGCGCTGCGCTTCCGCGCACCGGATCGCACGCTGACCGCCGCTGAGGCCAGCGACGCCAAGCTGGCCGGCGTTGCTGTCGCCGCGGCCCGATTCGGAGCAACCCTCCGCGAGTAGCTGGTCGTTTCGCCACGAGTGCCCGTTTCGGCGCATGATTGCCGGTTTACCCCGGCAGTCCTGCCGAAACGGGCATTCCTGCGTTCGGAGCGGCAGGTGGGAGCTAGCTGGGAACGGGCTGCGTGCTCAGCGAGTAGATTTGTCCTATGGCTTTTTCGGTAGCAATCGTTGGCGCAAGCGGGTATGCGGGCGGCGAGTTGCTGCGCTTGCTGGCCGATCACCCAGAATTCGATGTGACAACGGTCACCGCACACAGCAACGCTGGCCAGCGCCTGGTCGACACGCAGCCTCATCTGCGCTCGCTCGCGCACCTCACGCTCAGCGACACGACGCCCGAGAATGTGGCCGGCCACGACGTGGTTTTCTTCGCCCTGCCGCACGGGAAATCAGGCGAGCTGGCCGCGACGCTCTCTGATGACACGCTCCTCGTGGACTGCGGTGCAGACCACCGCCTCGAGAGCGCCGCCGATTGGGCGTCGTTCTACGGCGGAGACTACTTTGGCGCGTGGACCTACGGCGTGCCGGAGCTGCAGGTGGGCGACCAGAAGCAGCGCGAACGCCTCATCGGAGCCAGGCGCATCGCCGCCCCTGGCTGCAACGCGAGCACGGTCGCCCTGGCTCTCGCCCCCGGCATCAACGCCGGTGTCATCGAAGAGCGCGACCTCGTCGCTGTTCTCGCGGTTGGCCCGTCTGGCGCAGGCAAGGCCCTCAAGGTCAACAACCTGGCCAGCGAAATCCTCGGCTCCGCCAACCCATACGCGATCGGGGGAGTGCACCGGCACATCCCTGAGATCCAGCAAAGCCTCCGCTGGGCAGGCGCCACCGCCCCCACCATTTCTTTCACCCCGGTGATCGTGCCGATGTCGCGGGGGATCCTCGCCACCTCGACGGCACGCATCGTGCCGGGGACCAGCGCCAGCCAGGTGCGCGACGCCTGGGAAGCGGCATACGAGGGCGAGCGATTCGTCCAGTTGCTTCCCGACGGGCATTTCCCGCGCACCGCTGACGTCCTGGGGGCGAACACCGCCCTCATCGGCCTCGCCGTCGACGAAGCCGCCGGCCGGGTGGTCACCATCACCGCCGTCGACAATCTCGTCAAGGGCACCGCCGGCGCGGCAATCCAATCCACCAACATCGCGCTCGGGCTGCCGGAATCGACAGGCCTCGGCATCAACGGCGTGGCTCCGTAGCCACTGCCACCCCACATCTGAACACCATCGCAGTGTGAACGACGCATTGTGAACACCATCGTGAATGGAGTTATCCCGTGAGTGTCACTGCACCAGCCGGTTTCGTCGCCGCTGGAACCGAAGCCGGATTGAAGAAGTCGGGCGGCCTCGACCTGGCGCTCGTGCAGAACCTGGGACCGCTGACCGCGGCCGCCACGGTTTTCACCAGCAACCGATGCCAGGCCAACCCGGTGCTCTGGAGCAAGCAGGTCATGGCCGACGGCCAGGTCAGCGCCATCGTGCTGAACTCCGGCGGCGCGAACTGCTACACGGGCACCAAGGGTTTCCAGACCACCCACGCCACAGCCGAACTGGTCGCAGAGAAGCTCGGCGTCTCTGCGGGCGACGTCCTTGTCTGCTCGACGGGACTCATCGGTGAGCAGCTCGACCTCGACAAGCTGACCGTCGGAATCCTGGCCGCCACCGCCTCATTCGCTGACGCGGCATCCGCTTCGTCCCCCGAGGCCGGGCAGGCTGCCGCCGAAGCCATCATGACCACCGACACCAGGCCGAAGCAGGCCGTGCACCGCGCCGAGGTGGGCTGGACCATCGGCGGCATGGCCAAGGGCGCCGGCATGCTGGCACCAGGACTTGCCACCATGCTCGTCGTGATCACGACCGACGCTGTGCTGACATCCGCTCAACTGGATGTGGCCCTGCGCCAGGCCACCCGCGTCACGTTCGACCGCCTCGACTCAGACGGCTGCATGTCGACGAACGACACTGTGAGCCTGCTCGCCTCAGGATCGAGCGGCATCGAGGCCGACCTCACCGAGTTCACGGATGCCCTCACCGCACTCTGCGCAGACCTCACCATTCAGTTGCAGGGCGATGCAGAGGGCGCAGCCCACGATGTGGCGATCCAGGTGCTGAATGCGGCCTCCGAAGACGAGGCCGTGACCGTCGCCCGCGCCGTGTCCCGCAGCAACCTGTTCAAGGCGGCCATCTACGGCAACGATCCCAACTGGGGCCGCGTGCTGGCCGCTGTCGGTACGACGGATGCCCGCTTCGACCCGTACGGCATCGACGTCGCCATCAACGGGGTGCAGGTCTGCACCGCCGGCGAACCCGATCAGCCGCGGGAGCTCGTCGACCTGAAGCCGCGGGACGTGACCGTCACGATCGACCTGCATGCAGGATCAGAGACGGCCACGATCTGGACCAACGACCTCACGCACGACTACGTCGAAGAGAACAGCGCGTATTCAAGTTGAGTGAGACGAGGGCAGCTGGCCTGCCGGACAACACCACAGCCGAAGCCGAGATCAAGGCAGCGACCCTCATCGAGGCGCTGCCGTGGCTGAAGCGCTTCCACGACCAGATCGTTGTCGTGAAGTTCGGCGGCAACGCCATGGTGAGCGAAGACCTGCAGCGCGCGTTCGCCGAAGACATGGTCTACCTGCGTTATGCGGGCATCCGCCCCGTCGTCGTGCACGGCGGTGGCCCGCAGATCTCGGCGATGCTGGGCCGTCTGGGCATTGAAAGCGAGTTCCGCGGCGGCTACCGGGTGACAACACCAGAGGCGATGGACGTCGTGCGCATGGTGCTCACCGGCCAGATCAACCGCGATCTCGTCGGCCACATCAACGAGCATGGCCCGCTCGCCGCAGGCCTCTCCGGCGAAGATGCCGGGCTGTTCCGCGGCCGACGTCGCGGTGTCATCATCGACGGTGAAGAGATCGACCTCGGTCTCGTCGGCGATGTCGTCGGCGTCGACCCTGAAGCAGTGCTCGCGCAGCTGGATGCCGGCCGTATTCCCGTGATCTCGTCGATCGCGCCGGACTCAGATGTGCCTGGCCAGTCACTCAACATCAACGCGGATGCCGCGGCTGCCGCACTGGCTGTCGCCCTGAACGCGGCCAAGCTGGTCATTCTGACGGATGTCGCCGGGCTGTACAGCGATTGGCCGAACCGCGACTCGCTGGTCTCCGTGATCAAGGTCGACGAGCTCACCGCGCTGCTGCCCACCCTCGAATCGGGCATGATCCCCAAAATGAACGCCTGCCTGGATGCCGTCCAGGGGGGAGTGGCGAAAGCCGCCATCATCGACGGACGAGTGCCGCACTCGATCCTGCTCGAAATTTTCACGCAGAGCGGCATCGGCACGGAGGTAGTACCCGCATGACAACCTGGCAAGATCGCTACGGCGCAGCAATGATGCGCACCCTCGGTACCCCGCTCGCCCTGCTGGAGCGCGGTGAGGGTTGCTACGTGTGGGACGACGAGGGGAAGCAGTACCTCGACTTCCTGTCCGGTATCGCCGTCAACTCCCTCGGTCATGCGCACCCAGCCATCGTCGGCGCCGTCACGAAGCAGATCAGCACGCTCGCGCACGTCTCCAACTACTTCGCCACCGCTCCACAGATCGAACTTGCCGAACGACTCAAGCGCCTCACCGGCGCGGGGGACGCCGGCCGGGTGTACTTCTGCAACTCAGGGGCAGAAGCCAACGAAGCCGCACTCAAACTCGCCAGGCTGAACAAGGGCGACGGCTCCCGCACCCGCGTCCTCGCACTGACCGACGCGTTCCACGGCCGCACCATGGGAGCGCTGGCGCTGACCGGCAAGCCGCACATGCGCGATCCGTTCGAGCCCGTCGCCGGTGGTGTCGAACACATCGACAGCACCATTGAGGCGCTGGAAGCCGCCATCGACCACACCGTCGCTGCGCTGTTCCTTGAACCGGTCAAGGGCGAAGCCGGAGTGCTCGACCTGCCACAGGGCTACCTGGCTCGTGCCCGTGAGCTCTGCACAGAGTTCGGTGTGTTGCTCATCCTCGACGAGATCCAGACCGGCGTTGGCCGCACTGGCCGCTGGTTCGCGTACGAGTACGCCGGCATCGTTCCGGATGCCCTCACCCTGGCCAAGGGGTTGGGCGGCGGTGTGCCTATCGGCGCGTTGGTCACCTTCGGCGCGGCATCCGACCTGTTCACGCGGGGCCAGCATGGTTCAACCTACGGCGGCAACCCCCTCGTCACGGCAACGTCGAACGCGGTGCTGTCCGTGATCGAAGACGAGAACCTCGTCGAGAACGCGGCACGTCGCGGGGCCGAGTTGCGCGCCATCATCGAAGGCTTCAACTCTCCGCTTGTGGAGGAGGTGCGCGGCCTCGGACTCCTGATTGGAATCGGCTTGACCGAACCCGTCGCACTCAAACTTGCCGCCGCCGCGATGGAGGCTGGCCTGATCATCAACGCCGCGAACGAATCCACCATCCGGATCGCGCCCCCACTCATCATCGGCGACGACGAATTGGCCGAGTTCAGGCGCCGATTCGGGGCAGCCATCGCCAGCATCTAGAGTTATAGAGACCATACAAGAAAGCGAAAGTGATACCGTGACCCGCCATTTCCTGCGCGACGATGACCTCTCTCCAGCCGAACAGGCCGAGATCCTCGATCTGGCATTGGAACTGAAGCGAGACCGATTCCAGGCAAAACCCCTCGCCGGTCCGCAGACCGTCGCGGTTATCTTCGACAAGTCGTCCACCCGCACCCGGTTGTCCTTCGCCGTCGGCATCGCCGACCTCGGTGGCAGCCCCCTCATCATCACCACGGCGAACAGCCAGCTGGGCGGCAAGGAGACAGCCTCCGACACCGCGCGCGTGATGGAGCGCCAGGTTGCGGCCATCGTGTGGCGCACGTTCGCGCAGTCAGGCCTCGAAGAGATGGCGAACGGAACCACGGTTCCCGTCGTCAACGCGCTCTCAGACGAATTCCACCCCTGCCAGCTGCTCGCCGACCTGCTCACCATTCGTGAGCACCGCGGAGAATTGGCCGGCCTCACCCTCACCTTCCTGGGCGACGGCGCGTGCAACATGGCGCACTCGTACCTGCTCGCCGGCGCAACAGCGGGCATGCATGTGCGTGTCGCAGCTCCCGCCGAGTACGCACCAGACGCGCAGGTCGTAGCGGATGCCGCCGCGATTGCCGCGGAAACCGGTGGATCCGTCGAGGTCTTCACCGACCCGGTCGCGGCCGTCGCCGGCGTCGACATCGTCGTCACCGACACCTGGGTGTCGATGGGCAAGGAAGACGAGAAGGCTGAACGCCTGGTCACCTTCGGCGAGTACCGCGTCGACCAGAACCTGATGGCCAAGGCCAAGTCAGACGCATTGTTCATGCACTGCCTCCCAGCCGACCGCGGCTACGAGGTCACCGCCGAGGTCATCGACGGACCGCAGAGCATCATCTGGGACGAGGCGGAGAACCGCCTGCACGCCCAGAAGGCACTTCTCGTGTGGCTGCTGAAGCAGAACACAGCACCCGCACACCAGTAACTGCCGCCCCGGCGCTGATCTGCTGCACAACAACAAATTTTCGGAACTGAAAGATTCAAGGAGAAATTCCATGGCTGAACGCATCGTCCTCGCCTACTCGGGCGGACTCGATACCTCTGTCGGCATCGGCTGGCTCAAGGACGCAACCGGCAAAGAGGTCGTCGCCCTCGCCGTTGACGTTGGACAGGGGGGCGAGAACATGGACGACATCCGTCAGCGCGCCCTGGACTGCGGTGCCGTCGAGTCCATCGTCGTTGACGCCAAGAACGAATTCGCCGACGACTACATCGTGCCGGCGCTCAAGGCCAACGCCCTGTACCAGAAGCGCTACCCGCTGGTCTCGGCCCTCAGCCGTCCGCTAATCGCCAAGTACCTGGCATCCACCGCCAAGGAACTCGGCGCAGACTCCGTCGCACACGGTTGCACCGGCAAGGGCAACGACCAGGTTCGTTTCGAGGCAGCTGTTGCAGCCCTCGCACCCGACCTGACCAGCATTGCGCCCGTCCGCGACCTCGCGCTCACCCGCGACAAGGCGATCATCTACGCCGAGCAGCACAACCTGCCGATCCAGCAGTCGAAGAAGAACCCGTACTCGATCGACAAGAACGTCTGGGGACGCGCTGTCGAGACCGGTTTCCTCGAAGACCCGTGGAACGCACCGATTGAAGACCTGTACGAATACACCCAGGACCCGAGCGTGCACCGCGAGGCCGACGAGGTCACCATCACGTTCGACCAGGGTGTTCCCGTCGCCATCGACGGTGTCGCTCACACGCCGCTCGAAATGGTTGTCGCGATGAACGCGCTGGCCGGCAAGCACGGCGTTGGCCGCATCGACATGGTCGAAGACCGCCTCATCGGCATCAAGAGCCGCGAGGTCTACGAGGCTCCGGCCGGCATCGCACTGATCGCCGCGCACGAAGAGCTCGAGAACCTCACCCTCGAGCGCGACCAGAACCGCTACAAGCGCACCATCGAGTCCAAGTGGTCAGAGCTCGTCTACGACGGCCTGTGGTTCTCCGGCCTCAAGCGTTCGCTCGACGCGTTCATCGACCACTCGCAGAAGTACGTGACCGGCGACATCCGCCTCAAGCTGCAGGGCGGCACCGCTGTCGTCACCGGCCGCAAGTCGGCGCAGAGCCTGTACGACTTCAGCCTCGCCACCTACGACACCGGTGACACCTTCGACCAGTCGCTGGCCAAGGGCTTCATCGACCTGTGGTCGCTGCCGAGCAAGATCTCGGCACGTCGCGACCTCGCGGGCGAGTAGGTATCCGTATGTCTGGCGACGACGTCGCAAACCGTGCCGGTGAAGCTGGGGCCCTCTGGGGCGGCCGCTTCGCCGGCGGGCCTTCGCCAGAGCTGGCGCGTCTCAGCAAGTCGACGCACTTCGACTGGCAGCTGGCCGAGTACGACATCCGTGGGTCTCGTGCCCACGCGAAGGCGCTGGCAGCTGCCGGTTACTTGACGGATGCCGAGCTCGCCGACATGATCGCGGCGCTCAACACGCTGGAGCAGGCCGTTCTCGACGGACGATTCGCTCCTGCGGTCAGCGACGAAGACGTGCACTCAGCGCTCGAACGCGGTCTCATCGACATCGCCGGTGCAGAGCTCGGTGGCAAGTTGCGCGCTGGTCGCAGCCGCAACGACCAGATCGCCACGCTCATCCGCTTGTTGCTCCGTGACCACGCCAGCACGATCTCGGCTCTCGTCATCGACCTGATCGACGCGCTGGCCGCGCAGGCAGAGGCACACGCCGACGCCATCATGCCCGGCCGCACCCACCTGCAGCACGCCCAGCCGGTGCTGCTCGCGCACCACCTGCTCGCGCACTGCTGGCCGCTCGTGCGCGACCTGGAACGCTTCGCCGACTGGTCGAAGCGCGCCAACTTCTCGCCCTATGGCTCAGGTGCTCTCGCCGGCAACACGCTCGGCCTCGACGCCAGGCTCGTCGCAGACGACCTCGGTTTCGGTGCTGTGGTGGAGAACTCGATCGACGGTACGTCGAGCAGGGACATCACCGCGGAGTTCGCGTACATCACCGCCCAGCTGGGCATCGATATCTCGCGGCTGGCCGAGGAGATCATCCTGTGGAACACGAAGGAATTCGGGTTCATCACCATCGATGACGCGTACTCAACGGGTTCGTCGATCATGCCGCAGAAGAAGAACCCAGACATCGCCGAGCTCGCTCGCGGTAAGTCTGGCCGGTTGATCGGAAACCTGGCTGGCCTGCTGGCCACGCTCAAGGGCCTGCCACTCGCGTACAACCGCGACCTGCAGGAGGACAAAGAGCCCGTCTTCGACTCGATCGAGACGCTCGAAATCCTGCTGCCGGCGTTCACCGGCATGATCGCGACGCTCCGTTTCCACACCGACCGCATGGCAGAGCTGGCCCCACAGGGCTTCTCGCTGGCAACGGATGTCGCAGAGTGGCTCGTCAAGCAGCACGTCACCTTCCGTGACGCTCACGAGATCACCGGCTCGCTGGTGAAGTACGCCGAAGACCACGATCTCGAGCTGCATGAGGTCGACGACGCTGCGCTGGCCGCGCTGTCGCCGCACCTCACCCCGGCAGTCCGTGAAGTTCTCACCATCCGCGGATCGGTCGAGGCCAGGGACGGCCAGGGCGGAACCGCTCCTGTGCGTGTTGCTGAACAGCGCGCAGCGCTGGTTGAGCGCGTGCGTGGACTCGCCAACACGTTGGCGAACACCCTCACGAAATGAGTTTCGACCGGGCCAGGTTCGAGCGATCTTCGCTCGAGCTTGCCCCGGTCGTTCTCGGCGGGGTCTTCACCCACGCTGGCGTCTCGATTCGCCTCACCGAGGTGGAGGCGTACATCGGCGATGGCGTTGACCCCGGCTCCCATGCGTTCCGCGGGCGCACCGCCCGCAACGCCAGCATGTATGGCGAGCCCGGTCACCTGTACGCCTACTTCACGTATGGCATGCACACCTGCGCCAACATGGTTTGCTCTCCGGCGGGCGTCGCCTCCGGGCTCTTGCTTCGCGGCGGCGAGGTCGTCGAGGGGATCGAGCTGGCCAGGCGTCGGCGCACCACATCGCGCTCCGACCATGACCTGGCCCGCGGACCAGCTCGGCTCACGGTTGCGCTCGGCATCTCACTGGCTGATGACGGCGCCGACCTGAACGCGCCGCCGTTCGACTTCACGTTCCCCGCACAGCCGGTGGCCTACGAGACTGGCCCGCGCACCGGCGTCAGCGGCGCCGGGGGAGAGGCCGCGTTCCCGTGGCGATTCTGGATCCCTGGCGAGCCATCCGTTTCCCCGTACCGGAAGAGCGCGCCGAAGCGTCAGCCGCCACTAACCACCTAGCGGATCCCTCCCGGTGGTCGAGGAGCAAGCGCTAGCGAGCGTCTGCGAGGCAAATGCCCCACCTCGTTGATTGAGGAACGAGCGCCAGCGAGTGTCTCGAAATCCGCACGAGCCAGATCTCGAGACGGCCTGCCTAGTCTGTAGTGAAGAGGCCGATTACAACGGATACACCTTCGTTGGGGTTACGTCCGAGCAGTCGAACAAGACCGCTCGTTCTTGGGGTCTGGAAAGGCCCAACGGGTTCCGTGTCCATTTCGGCGAACACTTCAAACCGGCGTCCGCGCGCGTTCTCGTCCACCCAGCGGAGTACCTCGGTGAGGTCGTCCACGTCAGTCAGAACGAACGCGTCCAGGGCCCATGCCTGTCCAGACTTCTGCCAAAAATTCACGCGATAGTCAGGCGACTCAACAGAGTCGCGCGGTTCCGCATGAACTGTCTCGAATGCACGCATGGAGGTCAGCTTAGGGACCTGCGTGATGGTGTGGTCCGAAGGCTGGAAAGTTGTCCGCTCGGAAACCGCGCCGGGCGTTCCGTCGCGAAAACAGGATGAATCGACCGTTTGTCATCGAAAACAGGACGGATCGCGCTCTCTGCGGGCGACGTTCCTGTTTTGGCGACGATGAAACTCTTTGGCGACGCTGAAACCGCTACGAAACGGCGATGTGCAGCAGCGCGCCGCAGGCGCACGCCCAGATAAGGCTGGCGAACGTGCCGATGATGAATCGCTCGCGGGACTCCGGTGCAGACAGCTCCGTGAAACGACCGACGCCCTTGATCGCGACGACGACGGCGATGGCCTCGGGGAAACCGAGCAGAATCGCGCCGGCAGCGGCGAACCGTTCCAGGATTCCGATGGTCAGGCCGCCCCGCAGTACTTCGAGCGCGGGCGAGGTGACGGGCGCTCCGGTGGCAGGGTCGTTCGGTGCGGCGGGGTTCGCGGCGTTGGCAGCGATCAGGATGCCGCCGTTCTGGCCGGGCGACGAGTTCTTCATGGCCAGGTTGAGCGCGAGGGTGGCCATGGGCGCTCCGCCGATGACGGCCAGGGCCAGAGCGAGCATGGCGAGCAGCACGGCGAACGCCGGGGGAACCTCGCCAGACGACACCGCTGCGATGAAGAGCGCGGCGGCAAGTGCACCGGCGGACGCGATCGCGTAGACGCGCTTCTGCTGGCGGAATGCCAGGATTGCGCAGACCAGTGAGCCGGCGGTGACCACCAACAACAGCATCCAGTAGAGGTAGGTCACGACGTCCGTGTAGGTCATTTTCTAGCTTCCGTTTCGCTTGTTGCGCGTTCGAGGGACTCCATGAGCCTAACGAGTGCGGGCTTGGCCGACTCTTCGACCCTCCAGAGCGTGGTCTTCAGACGCTGGCTCACCGCGCCGCTTGAGATGCCGAGGCGTGCCGCGATGTCGACCTGGGAGAGGCCGGCCGTCAGCAGGTCGATGACCTCCCACCCCGCCGGACTTCGCCGTTGCCGGATCGCAAGCGTCAGGGTGATGAGCGCCTCCAGCTCGGCGGCACTGATCGCGTGGGGTGAGCTGGCCTCGGTGTCGCTGCCCGCTGGCACCTCGAGCGCGAATCCGGCATCCGCTTTCTTCGAACGGATGACGGCATCGCGCGCGGCGATGAACGCGGGGCCGGCCGACTGCCGGGTGGACGCGGCCAGCGGGAGCCGTACCGACCCGAGGCCGAGCCCCGTGTTCCAGGAGCCGGTGCGATGGATGAGGAAGATGGCGTCGAGTGCGGAGTCGGCATCCGTCACCATCACCTGGATCTCGTCGCCTGCCGTCTGGTCTGCCGGCAGCGCGAAGGCTGATCCGTGCGCGCTTTCGAGGGCGGCAATGAGCTCGCCGGCGCGGTCGCGGTCGTTGCGGCTGTTGATCTGGTCTGCGGTGATGACAAACATGGGTTCAGGCTCCCTCCTGCATGAACTCTAATTTAGACCACAGACTAAATCAATGTTTACTTAGGTTCAAGCCTAAATTATTGCCGGCGTCGAATTGGCCCATTGATGCGCACAGGCCTGCGCACCGATACGGCGGGGCTCCGCTGGTAATCTGGCAACGTGTCTGACCCCGTAATCATTGCCCAGCAAACAAACGACCCGACCTTCGATGGTGTGTGGGACGAAATCACGTGGCGTGGCCTCGTGCATGTCTCCACCGACGCCGCCGAACTACGCGAGCTGCTCGCGGGGGAGCCGATCACCTATTACTGCGGCTTTGACCCGACGGCGCCAAGCCTGCACCTCGGCAACCTGGTGCAGTTGCTGCTGATGCGCCGCTTGCAGCTGGCCGGACACCACCCGCTCGGTCTCGTCGGCGGTTCGACCGGTCTGATCGGCGACCCGCGCCCGAGCGCAGAGCGCACCCTGAACACCAAGGATGTTGTCGCGGAGTGGGTGGGATACCTGCAGGCGCAGGTCTCGCGCTTCCTCAGCTCGGAGGGCGACAATGCAGTGACCCTGGTGAACAACCTCGACTGGACGGCACCGCTTTCTGCCATCGACTTCCTGCGCGACATCGGTAAGTACTTCCGTGTCGGCACCATGCTGAAGAAGGATGCCGTCAGCGCCAGGCTCAACTCGGATGCCGGCATCAGCTACACCGAGTTCAGCTACCAGGTGTTGCAGGGGCTCGACTTCCTCGAGCTGTTCCGCACCTACGGCTGCGTGTTGCAGACCGGTGGCAGTGACCAGTGGGGCAACCTCACCAGCGGCACCGACCTGGTGCGCCGCGCAGAGGGAACCAGTGTGCACGCCATTGGTACTCCGCTCATCACCAACAGCGACGGCACCAAGTTCGGTAAGAGCGAGGGCAACGCCGTCTGGCTCGACTCGAAGCTCACCAGCCCGTACGCCTTCTACCAGTTCTGGCTGAACACCGACGATTCAGACGTGATCTCGCGCCTCAAGGTCTTCACGTTCCTGAGCAGGGCAGAGATCGAACGACTCGAGGCGCTGGTCGCCAGCGAACCGTTCCGGCGTGAAGCTCAGCGCACACTCGCGTGGGAAGTCACGAGTCTCGTGCACGGTACAGAGGCAACGGATGCCGCCATCAACGCCGCCCAAGCGCTGTTCGGCCAGGGTGAACTGAGCGAACTTGACCCTGCAACGCTCGAAGCTGCCCTGCGGGAGCTGCCGAACACGACGACCGCGCCGAATGCGCCGATCGCCCAGCTCCTGGTTGACACCGGCCTGACCGCGAGCCTCAGCGAAGCGCGCCGGTCGATCGCCCAGGGTGGCGTCTACCTGAACAACGTGAAGGTGACCGCCGACGACGCGACAGTTGAGGGCTCCGTGCTTCCCGGCGGTTACGCCGTGCTGCGCCGCGGCAAGAAGACCCTCGCCGGCATCTTCGTGGAGTAACCCTCCCGCCACGGTGCCCAGTGTGCCGTGGCCTGAACCACAACGACCGAGCGTCGCCGTTTCCACGGCGGCGCTCGTTTCGCTTTAATCGCTCAGCACCATTCGCCACGTCGTTTGCCGCGCCCACTGTGGCGAATCGCGCCCGCTGTAGCGGGCGCCCCAGGCGATAGCGGGCGCGGTGAGTGTGGTTTCACCGCGGGGGAGCGCGAGAGCGCGTTCCGTCCCGCCCGGCGAGGATCACTAGTCGATTCGCGGTGTGGTGCGGCGCAGCCCGGCGCGTCGAACTGCCCCTGGTGCCGCGCATATCGCGCGCCACCGGGCCTTATCTCGCCTGGCCGAGTTTCAAGTCATAAAACGCGCGAAAGCCGGCCACACGGCCCGACACGCCCGGGGTGTGGCGTGCTTTTGACGGGTCTCTGGGATGGCCGTAATGTATCTATACGTACCCCAAAGGTGCGGGTGAGCGGATCAGCTCCCCGGCCTCAAGCGGGACCAACTCCTAAGCTTTTACCTCTCTGGTTTCCCTTTGTGAAATCGGGGTTGGTTGCTTAGGATTGATATTCCTTCCTCTCGTATCCTTCGTTGATTCGTGTGTGTGTTTCGATGTGTGCTTTGTGCACGGCTGGAACATGAAAAACACACGATTTGACACGCTGGACACGGAGGGGTAAGGTAGAGAAGTTGCCCCGGAGCGACAGCCGTAAGGCCTGAAGTCGGGTGCGTCCGATCCTTGAGAACTCAACAGCGTGCACAATGTCAAATGCCAAAAACCTCGTTCGTAGGGCTCCTTTCTAGGGAGTACCGCGTATGAGATTCCTTTGGAAAACATTTAAACAACAAAGCAAGTCAGTAATGATTTGTTCTGTCAGTTTCAAACTTGTGTCTTTCCCGCCCATTCCGGCGGTGAGACACACTAGATGTGACGCCAGCTTGCTGGTTAGTCAATCAAACATTTACGGAGAGTTTGATCCTGGCTCAGGACGAACGCTGGCGGCGTGCTTAACACATGCAAGTCGAACGATGAAGAAGAGCTTGCTCTTTGGATTAGTGGCGAACGGGTGAGTAACACGTGAGCAATCTGCCCTTGACTCTGGGATAAGCGTTGGAAACGACGTCTAATACCGGATACGACCCTCGGAGGCATCTCCTGGGGGTGGAAAGAATTTTGGTCAAGGATGAGCTCGCGGCCTATCAGCTAGTTGGTGAGGTAATGGCTCACCAAGGCGACGACGGGTAGCCGGCCTGAGAGGGTGACCGGCCACACTGGGACTGAGACACGGCCCAGACTCCTACGGGAGGCAGCAGTGGGGAATATTGCACAATGGGCGAAAGCCTGATGCAGCAACGCCGCGTGAGGGACGACGGCCTTCGGGTTGTAAACCTCTTTTAGTAGGGAAGAAGCGAAAGTGACGGTACCTGCAGAAAAAGCACCGGCTAACTACGTGCCAGCAGCCGCGGTAATACGTAGGGTGCAAGCGTTGTCCGGAATTATTGGGCGTAAAGAGCTCGTAGGCGGTTTGTCGCGTCTGCTGTGAAAACTGGAGGCTCAACCTCCAGCCTGCAGTGGGTACGGGCAGACTAGAGTGCGGTAGGGGAGATTGGAATTCCTGGTGTAGCGGTGGAATGCGCAGATATCAGGAGGAACACCGATGGCGAAGGCAGATCTCTGGGCCGTAACTGACGCTGAGGAGCGAAAGCATGGGGAGCGAACAGGATTAGATACCCTGGTAGTCCATGCCGTAAACGTTGGGAACTAGATGTGGGGACCATTCCACGGTCTCCGTGTCGCAGCTAACGCATTAAGTTCCCCGCCTGGGGAGTACGGCCGCAAGGCTAAAACTCAAAGGAATTGACGGGGGCCCGCACAAGCGGCGGAGCATGCGGATTAATTCGATGCAACGCGAAGAACCTTACCAAGGCTTGACATATACGAGAACGGGCCAGAAATGGTCAACTCTTTGGACACTCGTAAACAGGTGGTGCATGGTTGTCGTCAGCTCGTGTCGTGAGATGTTGGGTTAAGTCCCGCAACGAGCGCAACCCTCGTCCTATGTTGCCAGCACGTAATGGTGGGAACTCATGGGATACTGCCGGGGTCAACTCGGAGGAAGGTGGGGATGACGTCAAATCATCATGCCCCTTATGTCTTGGGCTTCACGCATGCTACAATGGCCGGTACAAAGGGCTGCAATACCGTAAGGTGGAGCGAATCCCAAAAAGCCGGTCTCAGTTCGGATTGAGGTCTGCAACTCGACCTCATGAAGTCGGAGTCGCTAGTAATCGCAGATCAGCAACGCTGCGGTGAATACGTTCCCGGGCCTTGTACACACCGCCCGTCAAGTCATGAAAGTCGGTAACACCCGAAGCCGGTGGCCTAACCCGTAAGGGAAGGAGCTGTCGAAGGTGGGATCGGTGATTAGGACTAAGTCGTAACAAGGTAGCCGTACCGGAAGGTGCGGCTGGATCACCTCCTTTCTAAGGAGCACGTTCAGCTCTCCTCTGTATACAGGGAGATAACAGCTGACAGTCATACCAACCTGTTCGGGTTGGATGACGCTCATGGGTGGAACATTGACATTGATGCAAACAGGAACTTATTGAACTCAGTACGCTTCTTCTTCGGAAGTGGTTGGAACGGTTTGGTGGGTGAGGGTTTGCATGTTGCACGCTGTTGGGTCCTGAGGGACCGGAACAACCCTTCGGTGGTGGACTGAACCTCTGGGCCTTGTCTCATTCGCAGTCGAGCTGCTTGCAGCCGCGGATGGGGGAGGGTACCGCCCGTACTTTGAGAACTACACAGTGGACGCGAGCATCTTAAATTTGAGCCTTCGGGCTTCAAATTACAAAGACGAGCCAGCGAATGAACCGACTTGTCGGGGTGTTTGTTGGCTCATCATTGGTCAATTTCGATCGCGAATTTATTCGTGATACTTAATTCGATTCAAACTCATGTGATTTCAAATTTCTAAGAGCAAACGGTGAATGCCTTGGCATGTAGAGCCGAAGAAGGACGTAGTAATCTGCGATAAGCCTCGGGGAGTTGATAAACGAACTTTGATCCGAGGATGTCCGAATGGGGAAACCCCGCCAGGCCCGTAAGGTGACCTGGTGACTCCCGCCTGAATATATAGGGCGGGTAGAGGGAACGTGGGGAAGTGAAACATCTCAGTACCCACAGGAAGAGAAAACAACAGTGATTCCGTTAGTAGTGGCGAGCGAACCCGGAAGAGGCTAAACCGATCATGTGTGATAGCCGGCAGGCGTTGCATGGTCGGGGTTGCGGGACTTTTCTACTGATTCTGCCGAACAGTGAGCGTTACAGAGGAATATAGACGAACAGGATTGAAAGCCTGGTCATAGAGGGTGCGAACCCCGTAGTCGAAATGTTCTAATGGCGCGAGAAGTATCCCAAGTAGCACGGGGCCCGAGAAATCCCGTGTGAATCTGTCAGGACCACCTGATAAGCCTAAATACTCCTACATGACCGATAGTGAACAAGTACCGTGAGGGAAAGGTGAAAAGTACCCCGGGAGGGGAGTGAAATAGTACCTGAAACCGTTTGCTTACAAACCGTTGGAGCCAGCTTGTACTGGTGACAGCGTGCCTTTTGAAGAATGAGCCTGCGAGTTAGTGATATGTGGCGAGCTTAACCCGAGAGGGGAATGCGTAGCGAAAGCGAGTCTTAATAGGGCGATTGAGTCGCATGTCCTAGACCCGAAGCGAAGTGATCTATCCATGGCCAGGTTGAAGCGACGGTAAGACGTCGTGGAGGACCGAACCCACTTCAGTTGAAAATGGAGGGGATGAGCTGTGGATAGGGGTGAAAGGCCAATCAAACTTCGTGATAGCTGGTTCTCTCCGAAATGCATTTAGGTGCAGCGTTGCGTGTTTCTTGCCGGAGGTAGAGCTACTGGATAGCCGATGGGCCCTAAAAGGTTACTGACGTTAGCCAAACTCCGAATGCCGGTAAGTGAGAGCGCAGCAGTGAGACGGTGGGGGATAAGCTTCATCGTCGAGAGGGAAACAACCCAGACCACCAACTAAGGTCCCAAAGCGCGTGCTAAGTGGGAAAGGATGTGGAGTTGCACAGACAACCAGGAGGTTGGCTTAGAAGCAGCCACCCTTGAAAGAGTGCGTAATAGCTCACTGGTCAAGTGATTCCGCGCCGACAATGTAACGGGGCTCAAGCACGCCACCGAAGTTGTGGCATTGATATTTTTGGTAAGCCGCCACCTTGTGTGGTTGGTTCAGCCGTGTTGATGGGTAGGAGAGCGTCGTGTGGCCAGCGAAGCGGCGGTGTAAACCAGCCGTGGAGGCTACACGAGTGAGAATGCAGGCATGAGTAGCGAAAGACGGGTGAGAAACCCGTCCTCCGAAAGATCAAGGGTTCCAGGGCCAGGCTAATCCGCCCTGGGTAAGTCGGGACCTAAGGCGAGGCCGACAGGCGTAGTCGATGGACAACGGGTTGATATTCCCGTACTGACGAAAAACCGCCCAAACTAATCCAGTAATGCTAAGCATCTGAATCCTCTAGATGGATCCCTTCGGGGTGAAGCGTGAGGCCTAGCGTGCGACCCTATGCTGGTGCGGTTAGCGTATTAACAGGTGTGACGCAGGAAGGTAGCTGAGCCGGGCGATGGTTGTCCCGGTCTAAGGATGTAGGCCGAGAGATAGGCAAATCCGTCTCTCATATAAGGCTGAGACCCGATGGGTAGCCCGTAAGGGCGAAATCAGTGATCCTATGCTGCCAAGAAAAGCATCGACGCGAGGTTTTAGTCACCCGTACCCCAAACCGACTCAGGTGATCAGGTAGAGAATACTAAGGAGATCGAGAGAATCGTGGTTAAGGAACTCGGCAAAATGCCCCCGTAACTTCGGGAGAAGGGGGGCCTGAGGCGTGAAGGGATTTACTCCTGGAGCGTTTGAAGGCCGCAGAGACCAGTGGGAAGCGACTGTTTACTAAAAACACAGGTCCGTGCCAAGTCGCAAGACGATGTATACGGACTGACGCCTGCCCGGTGCTGGAAGGTTAAGAGGAACGGTTAGCCGCAAGGCGAAGCTGAGAATTTAAGCCCCAGTAAACGGCGGTGGTAACTATAACCATCCTAAGGTAGCGAAATTCCTTGTCGGGTAAGTTCCGACCTGCACGAATGGCGTAACGACTTCCCAGCTGTCTCAACCGCGAACTCGGCGAAATTGCACTACGAGTAAAGATGCTCGTTACGCGCAGCAGGACGGAAAGACCCCGTGACCTTTACTACAGCTTGGTATTGGTGTTCGGTGTGGCTTGTGTAGGATAGGTGGGAGACTGTGAAGCTTGGACGCTAGTTCAGGTGGAGTCATTGTTGAAATACCACTCTGGTCATATTGGATATCTAACTTCGAACCGTGATCCGGTTCAGGGACAGTGCCTGGTGGGTAGTTTAACTGGGGCGGTTGCCTCCTAAAAAGTAACGGAGGCGCCCAAAGGTTCCCTCAACCTGGTTGGCAATCAGGTGTCGAGTGTAAGTGCACAAGGGAGCTTGACTGTAAGACTGACAAGTCGAGCAGGGACGAAAGTCGGGACTAGTGATCCGGCAGTGGCTTGTGGAAGCGCTGTCGCTCAACGGATAAAAGGTACCTCGGGGATAACAGGCTGATCTTGCCCAAGAGTCCATATCGACGGCATGGTTTGGCACCTCGATGTCGGCTCGTCGCATCCTGGGGCTGGAGTAGGTCCCAAGGGTTGGGCTGTTCGCCCATTAAAGCGGTACGCGAGCTGGGTTTAGAACGTCGTGAGACAGTTCGGTCCCTATCCGCTGCGCGCGCAGGAAATTTGAGAAGATCTATCCCTAGTACGAGAGGACCGGGATGGACGAACCTCTGGTGTGTCAGTTGTTCCGCCAGGAGCACCGCTGATTAGCTACGTTCGGAACGGATAACCGCTGAAAGCATCTAAGCGGGAAGCCGGCTTCAAGATGAGATTTCCAACCCTTCGGGGGAGAGGCTCGCAGCTAGACTACTGCGTTGATAGGCCGGATGTGGAAGAGAGGACTAAAGACTCTCGGAGCTGACCGGTACTAATAAGCCGATAATTTGATAACACTTTGTTTGAATACGAAGCTGCTTGCGTCCACTATGTGGTTCTCGATGTACGGTCGAGAACAACGTTCCTACGGGAACAAAACAATAATTGAATAGTGTTCCCAGACGGTGTGGGGACACGGCAATAATTGTCGAAACGACTTGACGATCACTCTTGGAGTGATTCATCACTAGATGTTTCGGCGGCTATAGCGAGAGGGAAACGCCCGGTTACATTCCGAACCCGGAAGCTAAGACTCTCTGCGCCGATGGTACTGCAGGGGAGACCCTGTGGGAGAGTAGGACACCGCCGGACTTAACTTAGAAACAACAGGAAAGCCATCCCTTCGGGGGTGGCTTTCCTGCGTTAACGCGGCCACCACCTGGACCGCGTGAACCCATCCCTTGAGGGGTGGGTTTTTTGCGTTAACCAGGGGCACCGGGAACTCCTCTTGCGAGATGTGACAGGGCCTGTTCGGCCAAAGTTCCACGGAATCGCGCCAGCGTTGGCAGCGTGGCGTGCTGACGTCGGTGGCTACGGCTAGTGTCGGTACGTGAATGAGATTGCCCCCACGCGCAAAGCACTGGTTACCCTTCAGTTCCTCGGGATGGGCGTGCTGTGGGGCTCAAGTTTTCTCTTCATGAAGATCGCGCTCGACGGCGTCTCCTTTGGCCAGGTTGCCTGGACCCGCCTCGTTCTCGGAGGCCTCACGCTCGGCCTGATCGTGCTTGTCACCAGGCCGCGCATCAACGGCGGGACCGTGCTCCCGAGGGAGCACAAGGTCTGGCTGCACTTCCTGGTCATTGCAGTGACAGGCTGCGTTGTGCCGCACCTCCTGTTCGCGTGGGCGGAGCAATACGTGTCATCGAGCCTGGCCAGTATCTACAATGCGGTCACCCCGATCACCACGGCGATCATGGTGACGCTGGCCTTCAAAGTCGAGAAGCTGGGCCGGAGCCAGGTTGTTGGAGTGCTCATCGGCATCGTGGGCGTCGTCGTCATCATCGGACCGTGGCGCTATGCAGCCCTCACCGGAGACCTGTGGGGACAGCTCGCGTGCCTCGGCGCCGCAGTGTGTTACGGATTCACCTTCGGTTACACCCGCAAATACCTGAGTGGACGCCCGATCGCCGGGTCAACGTTTGCCTTCCTGAACATTGGGCTCGCCGGCCTGCTCATGCTGCTGCTCACGCCCGTGATCGCCTGGCACCCCGTCTCATTGACCTGGCCAATTGTGCTCAGCCTGCTGGCCCTCGGCGCGTTGGGTACTGGCGTTGCCTATATCTGGAACATCAATGTGTTGCGCGCGTGGGGCCCGACGAACGCGTCGACGGTCACCTATGTAACCCCCGTAGTCGGTGTAGTGCTGGGCGTCCTCGTTCTCTCCGAAACGTTCTCCTGGCATGAACCGGTTGGCGCGGTTCTCGTGCTGGCCGGAATCCTGCTCACCCAGAAGCGCGTGCGACTGGCGTGGCTCGAAGCCGCGGGCCGGCGTTCCGTTGGCGAGGTGGGCTGAGCGTCGCCATCACACGGCGACGCGTGAATGGCCGGGGGAATCCTGACGGACCGGCCGCTCTCGTTTCTCTTCCCCGCGTGGTCGAATTCGGTACCCGCCAGCCGCTGCATTATCGTCGGACTATGACTGCACACGATGAGACGTCCACCAGCGAGACCACAGCGGCGCTCGAGGAGCTGAACGGCATCCGTCAGAGCATCGACAATATCGACGCGGCGCTCGTGCACCTTCTCGCTGAACGGTTCAAGTTCACCCAGCAGGTAGGACGACTGAAGGCCGTCCACGGCCTGCCTGCCGCCGACCCCGATCGTGAGCGTCGTCAGATTCAACGCCTGCGCACGCTGGCAGAAGGCGCACACCTCGACCCAGCATTCGCCGAGAAGTGGTTCAACTTCGTGGTCGCGGAAGTGATCCACCACCACGTCAAGATCGCGGAAGGTGGCGAGAGCCCAGCCGAGTCCACGCCGGCGGAGCAGCCATCGACCTCCCCTGCCACGCCGACGTCCACGCCGACGCCGCGCACACCGTCTCCGTCCGCCACGCCCATGCCGGGTGACCGGAGGACTCAGCAGTCGCAGGCCCAGGCCCGTCCGAAACCGTCCCCCGCGCATCCTGCACAGTGACCTGGGATCCGGCGGCGCTGCCGTCCCAGGCCGGTAAGACGGTGGTCGTCACAGGCGCCAACTCCGGCATCGGCTATTTCACCAGTGAATCGCTCGCGCGTGCGGGCGCTCACGTGGTGCTGGCCTGCCGAAACCCAGCCAAAGCGGATGCCGCCCTTGCGGCTATTCGCAGGCGAGTCGTCGGCGCATCCGTTTCGACAGTGCGCCTCGATACGTCGTCGCTGGATTCGGTTGATGCCGCGGCCGCGCAATTGCTGGAGCTGCCGCGGATCGATGCCCTGGTTCTGAACGCCGGCATTGTGCACCCGCCACGGCAGCGACAGGACAGCGTTGACGGGCACGAACTGGTCTTCGCGACGAACTTTCTTGGACACTTCGCGCTCACGGCGCGCCTCATGCCCGCCCTGCTTATAACGCAGGGCAGCCGGGTTGTGGCGTTGGGCTCGGTGATCTCGCGCCTGCTGGATTCGACGCTTGACGACATCGAACTCGTGGAGAACTACAACTCGTGGCGGGCCTACGCGCAATCCAAGATCGAGATGCAGGTGTTTGGGTTCGAGCTCGATCGCCGACTACGAGACGCCGGCGTCGGCGGCCCCGCGGGCATGCAGTCGCTGGTGGCGCATCCTGGCTACTCCATCTCAGGGCGCACGCCACGAGTCTCCGGAGTGAATGAGCCACGTCGTCGCAAGCGCTTTATCGACAACCTGCAGGCATCCGTCACCCAGGGCAAGGACCGCGGCGCCTGGTCGGTCGTGCGTGCGATGGCAGACCCGGCGGCGGAGGGCGGCGGGTACTACGGACCCCGATTCGTGACCAAGGGCAGCCCTGCCCGGCAAATTCCCACGCCAACCTCACTCGACCGTGACGTTGCGAACCGGCTCTGGGCATACGCAGAGGAAGCGGCAAGGGTCACATTCCCCGTCTAAAGAGCCCGTAGCCCCTGCGGTCGGTTGTCGTCAAAGCCTTGAAGCCCCCTGTGATCGGGTGCACTATTTCAACCACATAAGGGGGCAACGTGTGCGCCGTACGTGCGACGTAATTCCGCCGCGTTGTGTCCCAGACACAACAGGGAGTGCCTGATGTTTAGAGCACAACGACTACGCATTTTCAGTTTCACCGCAGCCGCCGTGTGTGCGGTTGCTCTGGTCGTGCCAGCTGGCGCGGCATTCGCGAGCGACGTCAACACCGGGCGGTCTCATGATCCATCCGATGGCGGCGATGACTGGCAAAATGGCCAGACCTGGTGGGATACGGATCCCACAGTGACGGCAAAAGCCCAAGCCCTACTCGCCCAGATGACTCTGGAAGAGAAGGTCGATATGCTCCACGGCGAGCTCAATAACGACTACGGCTTCTACAACGCCCCCATTGAGCGGCTGGGTATCCCGGCGCTCAAGATGACGGATGGCCGCAACGGCGTCCGGGTCGCCAACCCCGCCGTTCCCAACAAGGCGTCGACACTCTTGCCCTCCGCCGTCAGCGTGGCTGCGGCGTGGGACACGGATGTTGCCGCAAGTGCCTCCGAGATAGACGCAGACGAGACATTTAAGACCGGGCAGAACATGGCCCTCGCTCCGTCGCTGAATATCGCTCGCGCGGCGCAGAACGGCCGCAACTTCGAGTCCTACGGAGAAGACCCGCTGCTGCAAGGAAAGCTCGGTGGCGCCTATACGCTGACGACGCAGAACTATGGCGGCGTGATCGGCAACCTGCAGGATTGGTCGACGTACACCCAGGAGACGAATCGTCTGACGGGCCTGAACGCAGTGGTCGACGAACGTACCCTGCAGGAGATCTACAACCTGCCGTACGACACCGCAATCAAGGAATCGCACGCTGCCTCCGTGATGTGCGGTTTCAACAAGGTGAACGGCGACTACTCGTGCGGTAGCGACTTCCTGATCAACCAGATCCTCAAGACGCAGTACGAGTTCAACGGCTGGGTCGTGACCGACTACGGTGCGAACCACGGCACACTCGAGATCCTCGCGGGTCAGGACCAGGAGATGCCAGGTAACTTCACACCGTCGGAGCAGCCAGGAACGTGTGAGTTCTGTGGGCCGCTGATTGACGCTGTCAACGCCGGCACCGTGCCGATCAGCCGGATTGACGATGCAGTGCTCCGGATTCTTCGTCCGATGTACGGACTGGGAGTCTTCGAGAACCCGCAGCAGATCACACCGCTGCCCGCTGAAGAGCACAACGAAGAGTCGGCTGATATCTCCGAACAGGGGATCGTGCTGCTGAAGAATGAAGATGATGTGCTTCCACTGAGCGACGACGATATTGGATCGATCGCTGTGATCGGCTCTGATGCTGACGTGATCGTACAGGGTGGCGGAAGCTCGCACATCCAGAACCCGTTGGTGAGCACCTCGCCCCTTCAGGGGCTGCAGACTCGGGCCGGTGAAGGGACAGACGTCACCTGGACGAGCGGGTCAGACCCGGTCACCTCGACGGCGCTTCTGCGTGGCGAACAGCCGATTCCCTCGGACTTCCTGCGCAGCGAAACCGGCGAGAACGGGCTGACGGCCAAGTACTACCTGAACCAGGACTTCTCTGGGACGCCGTACTACGACCGCGTTGATCCGTACGCTGGATTGCACGGTGGCTTCTCGATCTACGACGGGTTGAACGCCAACTCGCCGCACTTCCCGCCACAGGCGCAGGCACTTGACACCAACATGTCGGTGCGCTGGTCTGGTTCAATCGTGGCGCCGGTCACCGGCGCATACGAGCTGCAGGTTGTCACCAACGGAGTCACGACACTCAACGTCGACGGCGCCGATGTCATCTCGACCCAGGCAGTCACGCCGAACGCGAACGCGTGGAACCAGATTGCGACCTATTCCATCAACATGGAGGCCGGTTCAACCCACCCGATCACGCTGTCATACGTGTACGACACGAGTGAGGCATGGAACCAGCAGGGCTCGAACATCAAGCTCGCGTGGACCCCGCCGGCTGGCGTTGTTGCTCCGCAGGCCACCGCTGCAGCCGAGGCTGCTGCCAACGCCGACGTGGCCGTGGTGTTCGTTCGGGACTACTCCACAGAGGGAACAGACCTGCCGACGCTCCAGCTGCCCAACGGGCAGCCAGAGATGATCCGTCAGGTGGCTGCGGCCAACCCCAACACGATCGTCGTGCTGACGACCGGAGCGGGCACCCAGGTCTCTGACTGGCAGGACGGAGTCGCCGGTCTGGTGCACTCCTGGTATGCCGGGCAGAACCAGGGCACGGCAATCGCCAGCATCCTCTATGGCGACGTGAACCCGTCTGGGAAGCTGCCGCTCACCATCCCGGTGGACGACAGCCAGACGCCCACCTCGACACCGGCGCAGTTCCCAGGAATTGACGCGGTTGCAACGTACAGCGAGGGAGTCCTCGTCGGGTATCGCGGATACCAGGCACTGGGCATCGAACCGTCGTACCCGTTCGGTTACGGGCTGTCGTACACCTCGTTCGACTACTCGAAGCTTCGCCTGTCGTGCAGGACCTGGGAGGTGACTGCGCCACGTGCCAGTGACGATGTTGCCGACTTCGAGGCGGAGAGCCCCGACCAGGCTGCTGCGTTCAGCAGTACATTCGGTGGCGAAGGCTCCCGAAATGGACACTGGAACAAGGGCTGGGGCAAGGACTGGGGTTCGAAGTGCAAGGACGGACAGTTGACGGCAACAGTCAGGGTCACCAACACCGGTGACACTGCCGGGGCCACGGTGGTGCAGGCGTATGCGGGCGAACTGGTCGGTGCACCGGTGGTCACGGCGCCGAAGTCGCTCGCGGGCTGGTCGAAGATCACGCTCGAACCGGGTGAGAGCCAGAGGGTTGAGATTGCACTCGACACCAAGGCGTTCTCGTACTGGGATGTCAACACCGACAAGTGGGTGACACCGGCCGGAGACGTACCCGTCTTCGTCGGTTCATCATCCGCGGATACCCCGCTGGTGGAGACGGTGCGGATCCGTTAACACGCGCGGTTACGGGGTCTAGGCCTAGGCCCTGTAGGGAGCCGGGGCGGCAGGGAAACCTGACCGTCCCGGCTCTCGTCTGCGCGAAGGCAACGACCGGCTGATTGTTCAGCCCGTGCCCGCGGCCACGACAGGATTATTCGCTGAGGTTGTCGCTCAGGATCTCAAGCACTGTCGAACGAGTGGTGTGCGCCCGATCGCCGAGGCGGTTGGCGATCACTTCAACGAGCGATTCCAGCAGGATCACGTGCGGCACCCGCGACGTATGCTCCAGCTCGTGCCTGAACGATCCTCGCGCCGGTGCAACGACCAGCGCGACATCTGCCAGGTTCACCAGCGGGGACGCGGCGAAGGATGTCACCACGATGAGAGCGGCGCCGGTTTTTTGCACGGCGCGTGCAGCCTTCAGGCTCGACTCGTTTGCACCACTGCCGCTGACGATGAGGGCAGCATCCGTTTCACCGAGCTGACGGGCAGCGATCTGCTGGCCGATCGAATCGGCGACGAACTCGGTCGGGCGTCCAACGGCGGTGAGGCGCATGGCCAGATCCGATGCAAGCGGCGACGACAGCCCATTGGCTAGCGCGAGGAGCCTGGTCGCCGACGTCATCCGTACGACGGCCTGCTCCACGGCCGACTCGGTCAGTGCGCTTGCGATCTGGGGCAGCGACGCCGCGAGTGTGTCGATGTCAGAGCGGATACGTCCCAGCGCCGACTTGCCATAGTCGGGGGTGCGCCCACCGAACTGGGCGAGCTGCCTGGTGAGCGCCACGCGCAGCTGGGGGTAGCCCCGATAGCCAAGACTCTGGCACGTACGGACGACCGTTGACCGTGCAACGCCCGCACGATCGGCCAGCTCTTGGGCCGTGAGTTCCAGCACGCCCTCCGCATCGTCGACGATGAGCTCAACCACCCTGCGTTCGCTCGGGTTGAGCGAATTGAGTACGGTGGCGATGCGGGTCGTAACGTTGGCGTCAGGGTTATCTGTCCAGCTCACGAATTGATGCCCCTTCGGTGATACGTCTGCGAATGGCACCCGACACAGCATCGAGCGCCATAGTCACAACCACGACGACGAGCAGCAAAACGCCGACTGTCGACCATTCCCGATATTGAGTGTACGAGGTGAGCATGTCGCCGATGCCCCCGACACCAATCAAACCGAGAACGGCAGATGACCGAACGTTGATCTCAAATCGGTACAGCCAAAACGAGATGAAATCAGGCGTGACCGACGGCCAGACTCCCCATCGGATCACCTGCACGGTCGACCCGCCGGCCGCGCGCACAGCCTCGATCGGGCCGGGATCTGCACCCTCGATCGACTCGTAACCCCACTTCCCAAGGGTGCCGACGCTGTTCAGGGCCAGCGCGAGCGCCCCGGTAAGCGGCGTCAGTCCCGTGACCGAGAGAATGATGATGGCGATGATGATTTCTGGCACCGCACGGATGACGGCAAACAGGACCCGTAGGATCCAGCGGGTCGGTGCCGGCGCGAATCCACGAGCGGAAAGGAAGCTGAGCGGGAGCGAGATCACGAGACCGATCACCGTTCCGACCCATGCCATCTCGACCGAGCGCCAGGTTTGGTACACGGCTTCGCCGAGCTTGTCCCAATTGGGGTTCGAGAACATCAACCAGAGATAGCGCACCACATCGGCGGGCAAGCTCGACAGCCTGCTCCAGTTGATGTCAATGGACCAGAACGCGACGACGACGAGCACGGTCACTATTGCCGTGGCCGCAAGCCGTCCCCAGCGCGCAGGCTTGGCTGGGAGCGTCAGCGCGTGGTGGAGATCCTGCGTTCGGTCGTTCGACCGTGCGGGTCGGACGGGCTTTTGGAGTGTCATACCAGCCTCCGTCGGATGGCATCGCTGATGGCGTCGATGACGACGACCACGATAAGGATTTCCAGGATGATGAGCGAAAGCTGGTCGTAACGGTAGAAGGTGCGGACGGCATCGATGAGCAGTCCTAGCCCGCCGGCACCGACGAGCCCGAGCACCGTTGACGCGCGCACGTTCAGCTCGAGCACGTAGAGGGTCTGATTGATGAAGGCCGGCATGGCATCCGTCAGAGCAATGGCGCGGTTGATCTGCAGCTGCGTACCGCCGGCAGCGCGACCGGCCTCGAGGGGGCCTGCGTCGTTGGCCTCGATCGCCTCAGACACCATCTTCACGATGATGCCGACGTTGAACAGCACCAGAGCAATGATTCCAGGCAGCGCGCCAACGCCCACCATGGCAACCAGAATGGATGCGTAGAGCAGGTCAGGAATAGAACGCACCGCGTTCAGGATCGTGCGCACCGCGCCGCGAGTCCACTTGTGCGGGTTCGTCAGCCGTGCGGCCCAGAGGCTGAGTGGCAACGAGATGACGGCACCGATGAACGTTGCGATGATCGCCATCTGCAGGGTCTCGACAAGTGGCGGAATGGTGCGGGGGAAGAATGACCAGTCGGGCTGCAACAACTCGACGATCTTGCCTGCGCCGTTTTGCCAGTTGCGGGCAATCGCATCAAAGCTGAAGGCGATGCCCCACTGGGGACTGAGCGTGATTGCCGTGATGACGAGAACGACAGCTAACGCGAACCACGGTTTCCAGCGGCCTCGCGGCTTCGGCGGCAGGTCGAGCGCACTCACGCGTTGAGCACATCCTCGCGCTCGATCGAGCGACCGTAGATATTCTCGAACACCGCATCGCTTGCGGTGGCTGCCGGTCCGTCGTAGACGACTTCCCCAGCACGCAACCCGATCAGGCGAGTGCCGTACTGCGTGGCCAAGTCGAGCAGGTGCAGGTTGGTCAGCACGGTAATCCCGAGCTCCTGATTGATCTGTCGCAGGTCTCGCATCACGCTGTGCGCGGTGGGCGGGTCGAGGCTGGCAACCGGTTCATCTGCCAGTACGAGCTTGGGTTGTTGCGAGAGCGCCCGAGCGATTGCCACACGCTGTTGTTGCCCGCCGGAGAGCGACGAGGCCCTGTCGTATGCCTTCGCCAGGATCTCTACACGGTCGAGAGCTTCGAAAGCGATCTGCTTGTCCGATGCCTTGTACAGCCCGAGCAGGGTGCGCCAGGTCGGCGTGTGGGCGAGGCGTCCGACGAGCACGTTGTTGAGCACACTGGTGCGGCGAGCCAGGTTGAAGCTCTGGAAGATCATTCCGATCTCACCACGCAGCTGACGTAGTTCCCTCCCGCGGGCGGACTGCAGCGCGTGTCCGCCGACCTCGAGTGAGCCTGAGGTGATCGGAACGAGGCCGTTGATCGTGCGGATCAGGCTGCTCTTGCCCGAGCCAGAGAGCCCGACAACCGACACCATCTCACCGGCCTCGATGTCGAGCGAGACCTTATTGAGCGCAATGACGCCGTTCGGGTAGCGCACGGTGACGTCGCGCATCGTGATCGACCAGGGGGCCGTGTCTCTGGCGGCTGAAACCGCCGGCGCGGCGGCCGGGGCGTGTGCCCCGGTCGCCGCGATGGAGTGTTGCTCGGTCATGGACTACTGCAGACCCAACTTCTTGGCGGCATCCGCGACAACGCTCAATGAGGCGGGATTGGCCGGTGCGAGCTTGGTGATCGAGTAGATCGAGGTGAGCACCTTCGAGCCTTCCTCGGTCGCGGAGTAGTCGGCGAGGGCATCGGTGATCTTCTGCTGCAGGGCAGGTGAGAGTTCCTTGGTCACGGCGACGCCGTCGTTCGGGATCTCCTCGCTGAGGGCGAAGACGACGACCTTCTGGCCGACATCCGTGGTGTCCTTCATGACGATGTCACGGGCATCCCAGAAGCTGAAGCCGACCTCAGCATCACCGTTGTACACGGCGAGAACGGAAGCGTCGTTGGCGGTGACCGGGATCTGCTGAATGTCGGAGTCGATGTCGAGCCCGGCGTTCTTCAGGGCCAGCATCGGGTAGATGTATCCGGCCGGAGAACCTGGGCCGAGCACGGCGACTTTTGCGCCCTTGATCTTCTTGATCGAGTCGAGACCTGCCGGGCCGGCGAGGGCATCGGCACCGTTGCAGTACAGCTTGCCGTCGCGCTCCACTGGGGCGTCATCGCAGTACTTGTCCGGGTCATTGGTCATGAACTGGGCCGGATACGTGATGTTCCCGTTGCGCTCGGTCTGCAGTACGACGGATGCGCCATAGCGGTCGCTGGCCTGCCACAGCTGGAGCGACGGCAGGAACCCGATCTGTGCCTGGCCGGCGCCCATGGCTTCGACAGCGGCCTGGTAGTCCTTTGACACCACGCCGGTGACGGGAATGCCGAGTGCTTCAGTGAGCATGTCGGTCAGAGGCGCAGCGGTGTCGACAAGTCCAGCCTGGTCCTGTGACGGAACGAGGGCGAGGGTCAGCGATGTCGGGTCGGCTGCGGCCTCTGGAGTCGTCGACGAGTCGGTGGTCGCTGCCGAGCAGCCGGCCAGGGTGACCACGGCGAACGACGCGAGAGCGGCGAACGAAAGGGCTTTCTTAGAGAACACGTGTCTACCTTTGTTTGGTGTGTTGAACAGGGTGGAAGTGCGTGGAACGGATGGGGATGGGGTGAAACGGGTACTGCGTCAGTCAGGTACTGCGTGGAACGGATATCGCGTGGTGAAGTTGGGGTTACGTCGTTGCGCCAGCGGGAATGGATGCCGGAGCGGTGAGCCAGGCTCGAATCTGGGGGTAGAGGTCGATGATGCGCTCGGCCCTGAACGTGGGAGTCGCCTCGCGGGAGGGACTGTCTCCCACCAGCGCCGTGCTCGCGCCGCGCCGATGCGCGGGAGCCAGGTCGTTGACCCAGACATCACCGATGCTGAGGAGCGCCTGAGCGGGAGATTCGCAGCGTCCGCTCGCGTCGGGCGCCAGCGCTCCGACCCGATCGAGCCAGGTGTCGAGAATCGCGTCGAGGCCGACGGGCTTTCCCACTGAGGTGTATACGATGTCGAAAGCGTCGGAGAGACCGAGGCTGGTGATGGCTTCGCTGATGCGGATGTCGGGGGCGTTGGTTGCCAGGACAATGTGCGCGTACTGGCGTGCCTCGGTGAGGAATTCGGCCAGTCCGGCCGGCGCGATCACTGGTGCCGCATCCGTTGCCAGATCAAGGCGACTGCGCAGATACGCGCTGTCACGATCGGCAGTTGTGACGGGGTACTCCTGCGACAGCAGCCGAACGAGGTCGTAGCCATCGATCGGCACAGTGCCGTTGATGGTGCGCGCGGCGGTGTCGGTGTCGGTGTCGCCGTCGCCGTTGTCGCTCACGTGGGCCTGAAGCGCCAGGCCGTTGTCGACGTCGGCCAGGAACGCTGCGGCGTCGTTGATCGGAAGGCCATCGGCGATGAAATTCGCGTACGAACGTACCGGTCCGAGTCCGAGGGATACCGTCCCATCAAAGTCGAAAACCAGCACTCGATCGCGACGTGTCACGCTCATCCTTTCGGCTTGGCCACGGAAATCGTGGACGCAATGTCCACAGTATGGGCGAGTTATGGACGCAATCACTATCTTTGGTTACGAGCACGTGAACTTTTTTTTGCTCTGCGCCCACACCGACTAACTGGCCGCGCTGTCTAACATGGTCAGGTGATGTTCGAGCAGATTGTGCAGGATGCGCGGGCCGGTCGGTTCGCGTCATGGGGCTGTTCGACGGTCATCGACGAGAACATCGGCGTTCCGGTCATCGAACGTGCCGAGTTCGATCACCTGCATGCCGCTGCCGGATTGGACGCGCACTGGCCGATCGGCAACGCCGGGCTGATTCACGTCTACGGCTACCTGCTGTCGACTGTCGAAACGCCGTATGGGCTGAAGCGGGAGCGCTGGGAAAACGGAGCGTTGGCCCGCGCCTGTTCCTTGCCCGCCGACGCGTTTCTGCTGGCCGATGCCGCCGCAGCCGGCGAGACGGTGCTGCAACGGGTGACCGACGTGCTGGTGGCGCACCTGGAGAATCCGAGCGAGGCGAACGGTGACGTCCTGGTCTTCGATGACCAGGCTCCGACACACCCCGCCACCTTCTTTCGCACTGTTGTCATACGTAGTGCCCCGAGTGCGCCGGCCGCGCTTGTGTATGGCGTGCACGACGGGGAGCGGATGCGAGCCATCACGACGTTTCCCCTGGCATCCGTGTCGGCAGAGTCACTCACCGCCCTCGAGCATGACCCTCCGCGGATGCGCTACAACGCAGCATCTGCGCCCGGAGGGGCTCCGCACCTGTTGCCGCGCTCGCCACTAGTTCGCGTCTAGCTCGTGTCTGGTTCGCGTCCAGTGCGCGTGGCAACGCGACCGATTTGCCCTCGCACGAAGTGTGGCGCGGGTGCGGGAATGCCAAAGGCGGGCCCGACAAGAGCCGGGCCCGCCTTCGGCGAGTAATGCGCGAGTAGAGCGAGTCGACTAGCCGCCGACGACGGCGCCGAACGCCGCAGGCAGCGTGCCGCGGTGGCGGGCCTGCAGCTCGTCAAGCGTGATGGTGAACTGGTCCTGGATCTCAATGCCAGGAGCCGTGGCATCCGTGACGCCGATGCGCAGCACCGGGTAGTTTCGGCCTTCGCAGAGACCAATGAACTTCACGTCGTCTTCGCGCGGGACTGACACGATGACGCGTCCGGCCGACTCGGAGAACAGGGCAACGGATGCGTCGATACCGTCACGCTCGCAAATGTCACCAATCCAGACGCGGGCGCCGACACCGAATCGCAGCACGGCTTCGGCGAGGGCCTGCGCAAGGCCGCCTTCGCTGAGGTCGTGGGCGCTGTCGATGAGCGAGCCCTGCGATGCGGCGTGCAGGAGTCCGCCGAGGACGGCTTCCTGGGCCAGGTCGACGACGGGCGGACGGCCACCGAGGTGGTCGTGAACGACGCCGGCCCACGCGGAGCCGTCAAGCTCTTCGCGGGTGATACCAAGCAGGTAGATGTTGTGTCCGTCGTCCTGCCATCCGCTCGGAACGCGGCGGGCCACGTCGTCGATCACGCCGAGCACGGCGATGACGGGCGTCGGGTGGATCGGCACATCGCCGGTCTGGTTGTAAAACGAGACGTTGCCGCCGGTGACGGGAATCTCAAGCTCAAGGCATCCGTCTGACAGGCCTTCAACGGTCTGGCCGAACTGCCACATGACCTCTGGGTTCTCTGGAGAACCGAAGTTGAGGCAGTCGCTGATGCCGACAGGCACGGCGCCGGTGGCCGACACGTTGCGGTAGGCCTCTGCGAGGGCGAGCTGCGCGCCGCGGTACGGGTCGAGCTGGCAGTAGCGTCCGTTGGCGTCGGTCGCGATGGCGAAGCCGAGTCCGGATTCTTCGTCGATGCGGATCATGCCGCCGTCGTCGGGGAAAGACAGCGCCGTGTTGCCGAGCACGTAGTTGTCGTACTGGTCGGTGATCCAGCTCGGGTCGGCCAGGTTCGGCGAACCGAGCAGCGCGAGGTACTGCTCGCGCAGGGTTGCAGCATCCGTTGGGCGGGGCAGAGCGGATGCCGTGTCGGCCTGCAGTGCGTCGAGCCAGGTCGGGTACGCGACGGGCCGGTCGTAGACGGGGCCGTCGACGGCGACGGTGCGGGGATCGACGTTGACGATCTCTTCGCCGTGCCAGTTGATGATGAGGCGGCCGGAGTTGGTGACCTCGCCGAGCACGCTGGTTTCGACGTCCCACTTGGTGGTGACGGCGAGGAAGCCCTCAAGCTTGTCTGGTGCGACGACAGCCATCATGCGTTCCTGGCTCTCGGACATCAGAATCTCTTCTGCCGTGAGGTTCGGGTCGCGGAGGAGCACCTTCTCCAGCTCGATGAACATGCCGCCGTCGCCGTTCGAGGCCAGCTCGCTCGTGGCGCAGGAAATACCCGCTGCACCGAGGTCCTGGATGCCCTCGACGAGCTTCTCTTTGTAGAGCTCCAGGCAGCACTCGATGAGTACCTTCTCGGCGAACGGGTCGCCGACCTGGACGGCCGGACGCTTGGTCGGGCCACCCTCGCTGAAGGTGTCAGAGGCGAGGATGGAGGCCCCGCCGATGCCGTCCCCGCCGGTGCGCGCACCGAACAGGACGACCTTGTTGCCGGCGCCCGTCGCGTTGGCCAGGTGCAGGTCTTCGTGGCGCAGCACGCCGACCGAGAGTGCGTTCACGAGCGGGTTGGCCTGGTAGACCGAGTCGAAGACCGTCTCCCCGCCGATGTTCGGCAAGCCGAGGCAGTTGCCGTAGAACGAGATGCCGGAGACGACGCCGTGCACGACGCGAGCGGTGTCTGGATCGTCGATGGCACCGAAGCGGAGGGCGTCCATCACGGCGACCGGGCGGGCGCCCATCGAGATGATGTCGCGCACGATGCCGCCGACGCCGGTTGCGGCGCCCTGGAACGGCTCAATGTATGAGGGGTGGTTGTGGCTTTCGATCTTGAAGGTGACGGCCCAGCCTTCGCCAACGTCGATGACGCCGGCGTTCTCGCCCATGCCGACCATGAGGTTCTTCTTCATGGCGGGGGTGACCTTCTGGCCGAACTGCTTCAGGTAGTTCTTGGAGCTCTTGTACGAGCAGTGCTCACTCCACATGACGGAGTACATGGCGAGCTCACCACTCGTAGGGCGGCGGCCCAGAATTTCGCGGATCTTGGCGTATTCATCAGCCTTGAGCCCGAGAGCGTCGTACGGCTGCTCTTTCTCGGGAGTGTTGATGGCATTCGAGACGGTGTCAGCGACGGCTGAAACGGGGGTACTCACGAGGCGAGGGCTCCTAGATCGAGGGCGTGCCGGTCGGCTCAATTCTAGCTGTTGGCAACCGGGGGCCATTTCCGGTGCCAGCACGCGATTGAGAGGCAATCGACAGCCTGCAATGGAAGGATAAGAAGCACCATGCACGAACGCGCCGAACCACAGAGCCTGCCGCCTAGTCTCGAAGACCTTGCCACAATCCGGCAGGAATTTGAGGGGCTGATGCTGCGCTACAAGTTCGGCATCGACGAGATGATGACCAAGATCAACATTCTCAAGGAGGAGTCGGCGCACCTGGGCGACTACACGCCCATCGAGCATGTCGAATGGCGGCTGAAGAGCCCTGCGAGCATCCTGAAGAAGGCGGCACGCAAGGGCGCCCCCGTGTCGATCGACGGCATCGCCGAACGGCTGCACGACATTGCGGGAATCCGGATCACCTGCAGCTTCATCTCCGACACTTATCGCGTCCTCGAGATGCTGGCCGCCCAGCACGACGTGAGCGTTCTTGAGGTGCGTGACTACATCAAGACGCCGAAGGCCAACGGCTACCAAAGCCTGCACCTGATCGTTGAGGTGCCGGTCTTCCTGTCAGCGACCACCCACCAGGTCAAGGTCGAGGTGCAGATCCGCACCATCGCGATGGACTTCTGGGCGAGCCTTGAGCACAAGATCTACTACAAGTACGACGGTCATGTTCCGCAAGACCTGCTTGACAGGCTGCGAGATGCGGCCGAGACAGCCAGTCGCCTCGACCTCACCATGGAACACCTGCACGACGATGTGAAGGCGCTCGACGTCGGCACCGATCGCAAGGGGAAGGCTGACCAGCCATCGCAGGATCGCATTGACCTTCCCGACAGCCTGCTGCGCATTTTCTGGGCTGACGCGTTCCGGCCGGATGCCCAGCCAAGCGCTGGTCCGGCGCCAGCACCGGTCGAGGTTGAACGGCCGTTCAGCTCCGAGGTGTGATCAGACAACGCTCTGCATAGTGCCCCGGCCCCGGCCCAGTCTGCCGGTCAGCGCGCAGCGAAGGCGGCGACGCGGGCGCGGGAGTCCGCACCGTCAAATGCGCGGCCGATCGTGACGGCCTCATCGTCGAGTGAGGCCTGGAACGAGCGGGCCGCTCCGGCGTGCAGAAGCCGCTTGGCCTGACCGAAAGCGGCGGTGGCACCGTCGAGCCAGTATGCCGCGATTTCAGCGGCACGCTCTGGGACGGCCTCGGGGGCGACGACCTCGGTGACGAGCCCCCAGTCCAGCGCCTCCGTCGCGCTCAGCATGCGCGGGGTGAGCAGGAGCTCCGCCGCGCGTCGACGGCCGACGGCCTCGGGCAACAATGTGCTCACACCGCAGTCGGGGGTCAGCGCGATGTCGGCGTACTTGCTCACGAAGCGCGCCTTGTCCGAGGCAACGATCACGTCGGCGACGAGCATGAAGCCGAGCCCTCCGCCCGCGACGGCGCCGTGCACCGCGGCGACGATCGGCGTGCTGCTCTCTCGAAGCAGTCGGTGCCCCTCGTGAATCAGATCGGCGAGCCGGCGCACGCCGTCGCCGGCGCTCGCCTCTGTCGTGCCCAGCGCTGACATGGCTTTGATGTCGCCGCCCGCACAAAACGCGCGGCCTTGTGCATCGAAGAGCATGGCGCCGATGTCATCGCGGCCCGCGATTTCGGCGGCGATGTCGCGCCAGCGTTCTGCGGCTTCGCCATCGATTGCGTTGAGGCGGTCAGGGCGGTTGAGGGTCACGTGGGCGAGTCCGTCGGTCACCGTGAAAAGGATGCTTTCGCTCATGGCTACACCGCGACCCGCACCCGCAAGTCCTTGCGCAGAATCTTGCCAGAGCTCGACTTCGGAATCACGTCGATGAACTCCACCCGCCGCACCTTCTTGTGCGGCGAGACGCGCTCCTCGACGTATGCCATCACATCCTCGCTCGTCACCACCGCTGCGGCCGTGATCACCACGAACGCCTTCGGAATCTCCTGACCGTCGTCATCGAGCACCCCGATCACTGCGGCGTCGGCGATCAGTGGATGTGTCAGCAGCAGCGCTTCGAGCTCGGCCGGCGCGATCTGGTAGCCCTTGTACTTGATCAGCTCCTTGCTGCGGTCGACGATTCGTACGACTCCTTCCGAGCTGACCGTTGCAATGTCGCCGGTGTGTAGAAAGCCGGCGGCATCGATCGTCTCCTGGGTTGCCTCGTCGTTGTTCAGGTAGCCGAGCATGACGTTCGGCCCGTGCACGAGCAGCTCGCCCGGTTCGCTCACTCCCTCGGCCGGCACCTCGATCTCTGCGCCCGTTGCGGTGGAGATCAACTTGCAGATCACGTTGGGAATGGTGAAGCCGACCGAGCCCGCCGGCAGCTCGAGCGCGTTTTGCGGAATCAGATGTGTGACAGGGCTCGCCTCTGTCATCCCGTAGCCCTGCAGCATCCGGCAGCCGAGACGGTGTCCGACCGCGTCCGACAGGGCGGCGTCGAGCGGCGCGGCGCCCGAGAGAATCGTGTGCACGCTCGAGAGGTCGTAGGAATCGACGAGCGGATGCTTCGCCAGGGCCACCGCGATCGGCGGGGCGATGAACACATAGCTGCACGTGTGATCCTGGATGATGCGCAAGAACTCGGGCAGCTCGAACTTCGCCATCGTCACCAGTCGGGCGCGCTGCTTGAACGCGAGGTTCAGCAGCACCGTCATGCCGTAAATGTGAAAGAACGGCAGCAGCGCGAGGAGCCGGTCGTCGGCAACGACGGTGAGCAGGTTGCGGGCCTGTTCCACATTCGCGACCAGGTTGCGGTGGCTGAGCCTGACGCCCTTGGGGTGGCCGGTCGTGCCAGAGGAGTATGGCAGCACCGCGACATGGGTGGCGGGGTCAAACGAGACGGCGGGGGCATCCGCGCCCTCACCGATCAAATCAGCAAGCGACGGATGCCCCGGCGCGCCATCGATCACGATGAGATGCTCGGCGTCAAGCTCGACCGCCGAGGCTGCCGGCTGCGCGGAGGCCAGCAGCGGCGAGATGGTGATCAACCACGTCGCGCCCGAATCGGTGAGCTGGTTCGCCACATCGTCGGGCGTATAGAGCGAGTTGATGGTCGTGACGGTGGCGCCGGAGCGCAGGATGCCGTGGAACACGCTGGCAAAGGCCGGAATATTCGGGCAGAGCAGGCCGACGACGATGCCGGGTCCGACCCCACGATTCGCGAGAGCGCCGGCAATGCGGTTGATCTGCTCGATCAACGTGCGGTAGCTCATGCTCGCACCCGACGCCCCGTCGACAATTGCCACCCGGTCGAGATCGGCGCCGGCCAGATCGCCGAAGAGGTAGTCGTCAATGCTGAGTTCGGGAATCGTGACGTCGGGGTAGGGACTCTGGAACACGACAATCTCCTTTGATTGGGTGAGCACAGTATGCCTGCTTTACACGTTTGTCGCCACGGCACGAGTAGACATTGAAAACGCGCCGAGGTGTGAACGTCCTACTTGCTGCCGCCGGGAGGACCGACGATGAGCAGCACGCTCATGATCACAACGACGGCCACCACAAAGAGGACGGCCAGAATCGCCGGGTGTGTGAGCATCCACCGGAGAACGCGACGGACCCACGTGGCGTCGCGCGGGTCATCCGTCGCCTCTGTGTGCCAGTGGCCAACGAGCCTGCGATTGCGGTCAAGCCAGATGTCGAAGGGGATCGTGGCGTACGGCACGATCGCGGTGAAGACGGCGAGCACGATGAGCTTGATGCTCCAGCGCTGGTTGATGCCGACGAGAACGGCCGTGAGTGCGTAAGTGATGAACACGAAACCGTGGATCGAACCGGCGATCAGCACGGGTAGCCCGCCCAGGTTGGCGGCGTACTTCAGGATCATTCCCGTGATGAGGAGGGTCCAGGTCACCGCCTCTGCGATGGCGACGGTGCGGTAGAACAAGCGGGGAGACACGGGGGCAACACTCCAGGAAATGCATCAATGAAAGGGGATACTTCCATTGTCGTATGCGGCGCTGTGCGCTTGCATCGTACGAAAGTTGGCTCGCACTCCCGTAATCGGGGTGAGGCAGCCCCACGAGAGGCGGTCCGCGGCATCCGCTCGCAAGAAATCGACCCAAACTCGCGGGTTTAGGTCGATTTCTTGCGACTCAATGAAGTGGAGGGTTGGCGACTCATCGTTCGACGTACGTTGTGACGCGGGTTGCGGAACTACAGGGCTACGCGCCTACGAGCGTCCGCTCGATCACGGAGGTGAAAAACGCGAGGCCATCCACGCCTGAGCGCATGGCTGTCGCGGTGTCTGGACCGAAGCCGGCCTCGACGGCGTGCTCGGGGTGCGGCATGAGGCCGACCACGTTGCCGCGGGCGTTCGAGACGCCGGCGATGTCGTTGAGGGAGCCGTTCGGGTTCACGTCCAAGTAGCGGAAGACGACCTGTCCTTCGCCCTCGAGGCGAGCCAGGGTCTCGTCAGAGGCGATGAATGCACCCTCGCCGTTCTTCAACGGGATGGTTATTTCCTGGCCATTCTCAAAGCCGCCTGTCCAGTCGGTCGAGTTGTTCTCGACACGCAGCTTCTGGTCACGGCGGATGAACTTGCCGTGGTCGTTGCGGATCAGCCCACCGTCGACGAGGTGTGCCTCTGCCAGCATCTGGAAGCCATTGCAGATGCCGAGTACGGGCATCCCCTTGTTCGCCGCATCGATGACCTCGGTCATGATCGGGGACAGGCTAGCGATAGCGCCGCAGCGCAGGTAGTCGCCGTAGCTGAAACCGCCGGGAAGAACGAGTGCGTCGACGCCGTGCAGGTCGTGGTCGCCGTGCCAGAGCGCGACGGGTTCTGCTCCAGCCAGACGGATCGCGCGCTGTGCGTCGCGGTCGTCAAGCGAGCCGGGGAAGGTGACGACGCCGATGCGCATTAGTGCGTCTCTCCGGCTGGCGCCTCCAGCACGTGGATGCCGATGACGTCTTCGATCACCGAGTTGGAGAGCACGGTGTCAGCGAGCTTCTGCACCTCGTTCAGGACCGCGTCAGTGACGTGTCCCTCGACGGTGATTTCGAAGCGCTTGCCGACGCGGACGCCGGTGAACGTGGACTGGCCGAGACGACCGAGGGCGCCGGCGATGGCCTTGCCCTGCGGATCAAGCAGCTCGGCCTTGGGCATTACTTCTACGACGATGGTAGGCACAGTTCACTCCAGAGGGCGTCGACGGTGGATGCCTCGATTCTACAGGCCGCGCAACGTGTCCCGAATCGCGGCGATTCCCTCGTAGGTTTCGACGAAGCTGGTGCTGAGCGGTGAGAGACCGATGCGCAGCCCCTCTGGTGCCCGGAAATCGGGGATCACATCCTGGGTCCACAGTGCTGCCGTGACCTGCCGCATCGCCGGGTGATCGATGGTGACGTGGCCACCGCGCCGGTCGGCGTCGCGCGGTGACGCAACGGTGACACCCAGCGGGGCGAGCCACTCATCGACGAGGTCGATCGCGAACTCGGTCAGCGCAACGGACTTCGCCCTGAGTGCGTCGATGCCGGCCTCGTCGATCATGGCGATGGTGTCCTGCATGGCCAGCATCCCGAGGATGGCCGGCGTGCCACTCATGAAACGACGGATGCCGGCGGCCGGCACAAAGTCCCGCCCCATCAGGAAGACATCCGCGTTGGCCATCCAGCCCTGGATCGGCTGGGCCAGGGAGTCCTGCAGATCGGCACGCACGTAGCCGAATGCCGGCGAGCCAGGGCCGCCATTCAGGTACTTGTACGTGCAGCCGACGGCGAGGTCGACGCCGGCGGCATCGAGATCGATGGGGACGGAACCGACGGAGTGGCAGAGATCCCAGAGCACGAGCGCGCCGGCGGCGTGCGCAATCTCGGTGATGGCGCCCATATCGGCCAGGAACCCCGAGCGATAGGCGACGTGGCTGAGCAGTACGAGTGCAGTGTTCTCGCCGACCGCGTCGCGGACCTGGTCTGGCGTCACGCCGGCTGACAGGTCAACATCGATCCATCGCAGTGTGAGGCCGCGTTCGGCGGCAATCCCCTCGACGATGTAGCGGTCGGTCGGGAAATTGTCGGTGTCGAGCACGATCTCGGTGCGGCCTGGTCTGGCATCCACTGCTGCCCTGGCCAACTTGTAGAGCATCACCGTGGTTGAGTCGCCAATGGCGACCTGGCCGGAGGCGGCGCCGAGGGCTGCAGTGCCGAGCGCGTCACCGATCTCGAACGGCAGGTCCATCCACTGTTCATCCCAACCGCGGATGAGTCGACCGCCCCACGCTCCGGTAATGAACTCGGCGATGCGGTCTGCGCTGGCGCGGGTCGGGCGGCCGAGGGAGTTTCCGTCGAGGTAGACCACCGACGATCCGGCCCTGGCCGCTGGCGTCGCGGCGTTGCGTGGCTCTGCATCCGGCTGCGGGTCGTCGATTCCGATGAAGCGAGTGCGGTAGTGAGCCAGTCCGTCGATGCGGTCCATGCGTCGCGCGAAGGCGAGATGACGGTCGAGGGCGTTGGAGGAGGCGGTATCGGTGCCGGCCAGCGCTGGGGTGTGTGCCGGGATGGGTGCTGTGGCGTGTGCTGGGGAGCGCGGTGTCAGGGGCGGGGTGGCGTTCGTCATCGGAGGTCCTCACGTTCGGCCGCGGTGAGGGCTCTGGCTGTGCAGATCCACGCGGCGAATTCGGCCGGGTCAGCCGGCTGCTCGGTTGGTAACACGGTAGTGCGCGCTGAACGGAGTGGAGCGGCAGGACGCGCACGGGTGCCGGCGTCGGTACCTGTGCCACTACCGTTTGCTAGACCAATGCCCTCTGCGCAGAGAGCGGCGATGACCTGGTCGTGCGACAGGCCGGCGGCCAGCAGCGCCGCAATTTCCCGTTGGTTGAGACCGACAGGAAGCGGCCCGTTGCCGAGATCGGTGCCGTAGAGCACACGTCCGCCGTGCCGGTTGAACCGGCGGAGATTGTCGCTGGCGCGGTCGTAGTCGTCGCCGTAGTCACCCCAGCCGTGGATGTCGAGGGTGCTGATCCAGGTCATCCGCGTCGCCATCGCGGCAATCACATCGTCGGGCAACCGTTCGGTGAACGGCGTGTGTGCCAGCGCGTCGACACCGACCAGATGCGCGGCAAGTGCTTGTCCGGCACCCTCTGCATGAGCGACGACCGGCAGTCTCCGCTCGTAGGCGCGGTGCACGATGGCAGCGAGCACGTCGGGCTGCAGTGCAGGGCCGGCCGAGGTGTTGAGCGCGACTTTGATGACGGATGCGCCGGCATCGACCTGCGCGTCGACCGCTCTGGCGGCATCCGCTGCCCCGGCGATCTCGCAACTGCTGCCTGCGGGCGCCCACGACTGCCTGCTCGGGTACCCGCCGGGAGCGGTGAGGAATTGGTTCGCGTATGCGACGTCTGGCAGCGCAGCATCGACAGCGGATGCCGGCCGCCATCCTCCGAGATCGACGACGCGGGCGATCCCGCCGTCGACGAGCGCGGCGGGATCGATTAGCGCGAGGTGAACGTGGGCGTCCTGGAAGCCGGGCAGCTCCGTGATCGTCATCGGAGTCGCGCCGCTGTCACGAACCGATTTCGGTGCGCACGGCAAAGAGCTCGGGGAAGAAGGTGAGCTCGAGCGCTTTCTGCAGGAAGGCCGCCCCGCTTGAGCCACCGGTGCCGTGCTTCATGCCGATAATGCGCTGCACGGTCTTCAAATGCCGAAAGCGCCAGAGTTGGAAGTTGTCCTCGAGGTCGACGAGCTCTTCGCAGGCTTCGTAGACCGCCCAATTTGCCTCGGCGTTCTCGTAGATCGAACAGAAGACCGGGATCAGCTCCGGGTGCAGGGTCCAGGCCAGGGTCACGTCGCGTTCGGTGACCTCGGTCGGGATCGGGTAGCCGGCGCGCTGCAGGTAGCGCAAAAACTCGTCGTAGAGACTGGGAGCCTCCAGCATCTCGGTGAGAAGGGAAGTGGCAGCCGGGTCGCTCTCGAAGACGCTGAGCATGCGGCGGTTCTTGTTGCCGAGCGCGAATTCCACCGCTCGATACTGGTACGACTGGAATCCGGACGAGTTCCCCAGGAAGCCCCTGAACTGGGCGTACTCGGAGGGCGTGAGCGTTGCGAGCACTGACCACTGCTCTGTGAGGGTGCGCTGGATGTGCTTCACGCGCGCGATGGCTTTGAGCGCCGGCGGCAGCTGGTCGTTTCGCAGGTATGCGGTGGCGGCGCGCAGCTCGTGGATGACGAGCTTGAGCCACAGCTCCGTGGTCTGGTGCTGCACGATGAAGAGCAGTTCGTCGTGGTGCTCAGGCGTGCTCACCGGGCGCTGGGCCGCCAGCAGGGTGTCGAGATCGAGGTAGGAGCCGTAGCTCATCCGCTTCTCAAAATCTGTGACGATTTCAGGTTCGAAATCGCGGGTGTTGTTCTCGACCGACATCGGGCTCCATCTTCTGGGGTGGGCTGGTGGATGACGCCGTGCCCGTTCCGCTCACTGAATTGTCGACGGTGGGCGCAAACGGCGCAAGACGGCGATGTGTATCAGATAAGTGGAGGTAAACCTCCGAGGGCTAAGAGGTGGAGCACGTACAATCAACCCCATGACCTCGTCGGATAAGCCACACCTTGACGGTTCACAACCCCGGCGCCGCGATGCCAGGCAGAACCGTGAGCGCCTCCTCACGGAAGCGCGCGCGCTTTTTGCAACCAACGGTGTTGATGCCTCCCTGGAGGAAGTCGCCCGTCGCGCCGGCGTTGGCGTCGCAACGCTCTACCGCAATTTCCCCGCTCGCGACGATCTCATCCACGCACTCTACGAACTGGCGCTCGCCGAACTGTTGACCGCCAAGGACGAGATCGTGGCTGCGCCCTCCGCCTGGGACGGCATCGTCGTCTTCATGGAGCGTGTCTCAGAGTGGCTCGTTGCCGACCCATCGCTGCCCCCGATTTTGCAGCGGATGGCGGCGATCGATCCCGCGTATCGGCCAGCGGTCGCATTCGAGTCAACGATCAAGCCCCTGGTCGCCCAGGCCAAACGCGATGGCGACCTGAGGCCGGAGGTCGACAGTGTTGACCTCACCGTGCTCATCACCATGGTCGGGTCGCTCGGCCCGGCAGGCACCGACTATGCGGGCCAGTGGCGCCGGCAGCTGTCGATCGTGATCGATGGTTTACGCGCGGTGGACTCAAAACGGCCGAAGCTCCCCGGGCGTCCGCTGCACGTCAGCGACGTCAACTCGTCAGACCGTGGGAATTCACGGCGCGCTCGCCGCGGCACGCAGAAGAACGCGGACGCCGACACCGCTCGTTGAGTGAGGAACGCGGCTCGGAGAGTGGCTCGAACTCCAGGGTGGGGGTGCGGTTGTCGAACTGTTCGCAGACCGTCCCTGGATGCGGGGAGAACGTAATTCCGAGATTGCGTTGCTGCGTGAATATGCCTAGAGACGAGTGGTGCGGGCCTTGACTGCCGAGTAGACGTTGTCAGCTAGCGGAAAGGGATCACAGAGTGGAACCGGTGCATGTGTCAGAGAGGCGCAAGCGAGTCGCGGCAACAACGATTGTCAATGCGAAGGTATTCGACGGGACGACGTTGCAGGACTGGACGTCGGTGCGGTTCGTTGACGGCCTGATAACCGAGTGCTCGGCGGCCTCGGCCGCCCAAGAAGGCGACGACGTGATCGACGCGGGTGGTGGGACGGTGCTTCCCGGTCTGATCGACGCGCACGTGCACCTCGTTCCTGGCGCCCTAGCGCAATCGTTGACCTTCGGCGTAACCACCGTTCTCGATATGTTCAGCAAACCCGACATGGTGGCCAGGGCCAAAGAGCATGCCAGCTCCAGACCAGACGTGGCCGATGTGCGTTCGTCGGGTGTCGGTGCCACCGCGCCCGGCGGGCACCCGTCAGTGATGTATGCCCCGTTTCCGACGTTGACCGCCGCTGTCCAGGCCGAGCAATTTGTGGCGGAACGGATCGCGGAAGGCTCGGACTATCTGAAGATCTTCTCCGGTACCGGGGGCCTATGGCCGTCGCTGGATTCCGAAACCATCACGGCGCTGGTCACCGCAGCGCACGCCCGCGGCCTAACCGTCGTCGCGCACGTGAGCTCGATTGCCGGTGTCGAGGAGGTCGTGTCCGCCGGTATCGACGTGCTGGCCCACGTCCCCGCGGACGCCGAGCTGGAAGATCCCCTGGTTCAACGCATTGCCGAGGCCGGAATCGCGGTCGGTCCGACGCTAGCCACCATCGAGAACACCCTCGGCGAACCGGGTGGCAGCGCGGTGGCAGGGGACCCGCGGCTCGCGGAGGCGCTCGGAGACGCGTGGGTGCGCCGGTTGACCTCGGGGGTCTCGGGATTGCCTGGCCGGACGATGCCGCCATACGCGCGGGCCGAGGGCAACGTGCGACGGCTGGTCGATGCGGGGGTCACTCTGCTGGCAGGCACAGACGCTCCAAATCCGGGAACTGTATTCGGAGCAAGCCTGCACCGGGAGCTGGAACTCCTTGTCCGATGCGGCATGAGCCCGGAACGGGCCCTGGCCGCTGCGACAGCCGAACCGGCACGGGTGTTCGGCCTTGCCGACCGAGGACGTATCGCGGCCGGGCAACGTGCGGACCTGATCCTCGTGTCCGGAAACCCGTTGACGGACATCACCGCAACACGCGCGATTGAGCGTGTATGGCGCGCGGGTACAGCCTGCGATCGACGTGCTTTCGTCGCGAGCGCTGCTGAAGCCGAGCAGCTTGACGATTTCGACGCCCAAGTGGCCAAGGCCGTGGCAGCCGTGCGCGAACGCAGATCTAACGTCGACCAGAGCAAGCCGCCTGAACGCTGGTTACGCGGGTCACGAACCCCCCGAATCTAGCCCGCGGCAGCGGGTAACGCCTCGCGCACCCGCCGGAGCCAGGTGGCCTACTCGGCAACAGCGGAGCTAGGCGCTCCTGACCGAAACGCGGTTCGCCCACGGGTCGTCAAAGCTGAGGTTCACGCCATCGTGACGGGTCTGCACGCCGAAGTGCGACATCCGCTCGCCCAGTGCACCGAGGTCATCGGCTGTTGGCACGATGATGTCGACCTCGCCGAGACCGAGTGCCAGCTGGCGCTTGCCTGAGCCCTTGCTGTTCCAGGTGTTCATGGCCATGTGGTGGTGGTACCCGCCGGCCGAGACGAACAGCGCCTGGTCGCCCATCGCTGCCGTGGTCTCGAAGCCCAGCTTGTTCACGTAGAACTCGCGGGCGCTCGCGACATCGCCGACCGACAGGTGCACGTGACCGACGACGGCGTTGCCGCTCGAGGGATTGGTGATGCCGTCATCGGTGATGTGCTCCTGGATGAAGCCGTTCGGGTCGAGGTAAAGCGTGGCCATCTCGACCTGGCCGTGGGCCCAGCTCCAGCTGCTGCGCTCGCGGTCCCAATACAGCTCGATACCGTTGCCCTCAGGGTCGGTGAAGTAGAAGGCCTGGCTCACCAGGTGGTCGGCGCTGCCGGTGAAGGTGCCCGGAAATTTCGTGGCGACCGAGTAGACGGCGGCGGCGAGCTGCGCCTGGGTGTCGAAGAGGATCGCGGTGTGGAACAGGCCAGCCGCGCGGGGCTCAGGGGACGCCAGCTCTGGGGCGTGCTGCAGGATCACGATGGGAGTGATGCCGCGGCCGAGCACGGCGACCGGGCCGTCGTGGCTGAGCAGGGCCAGCGTGACAGCATCGCGGTAGTACGCGATCATGGCGTCGAGGTTGCCGACGCGCAGGGTCACGGCTCCCATCCCGGTGTCGGCGGCAAGAAGGTCTGAAGTTGAATGAGTCACATCTGGGCAAACATAGTTGAAGGGTCAACTATTCCGCTGGGCGCCTAAAAATCGAAAGTCGCCCATTAGCGACAAGCCGAAGCGACGCCTAGGCGGAGGTCAGGCGTTCGAGCAGCTCGCGGTAGCGGGCAGCGGTGCGCTCGACGATGTCGGCGGGAAGAACGGGCGGGGTGCCGGTCTGGTCCCAGTGTGCCGACAGCCAGTCGCGCACGATCTGCTTGTCGAAGCTGGCCATCCGCTCTTCTGGTGTGGTGCCGGCTGCCCAGGCTGCTGCGTCCCAGTAGCGGCTCGAATCGCTGGTGAGCACCTCGTCGCCGAGGGTGAGCTGGCCGGTCGCCCGGTCGGCGCCGAACTCGAACTTGGTGTCGGCCAGGATCACGCCAGAGCGCTCTGCGATAGCGGATGCCGTGGCGAAGATTGACAGGGACGCGTCGCGGAGGGCGGTGGCGGTCGCCTCACCCACCAGCTCGATGGTGCGCTCGAACGAGATGTTCTCGTCGTGCTCGCCGAGCGGTGCTTTCCAGGCCGGGGTGTAGATGGGTTCTGGCAGGCGGTCGCCGTTCTGCAGGCCGGCGGGCAGCGGGATGCCGCACACCGTCTGGCTGGCCTGGTATTCCTTCCAGCCAGAGCCCGTGAGGTAGCCGCGCACGACGCACTCGATCGGATACATGTCGAGGTTCTTGCAGAGCATGGCGCGTCCGGCGACGGCGGCCGGGATCAGGCTCGTGCCCTCGTTCTGCAGCGTGTGGTCCGCCGCCAGGTGGTTCGGGACATCGCTGAGCTGGTCGAACCACCACAGGCTGAGCGTGGTGAGCAGCTCGCCCTTGCCGGGGATGCCAGGCTCAAGGGCGAAGTCGAAGGCGCTGACGCGGTCACTGGCCACGACCAGCAAGCGCTCAGCGGCGGTGAGGTCGGTAGCGGCATCCGGAATATAGAGGTCGCGCACCTTGCCGGAGTACGCGCGCTTCCAACCGGGGAGCGTCGTGACCTCAGCCCCTGCGGAGGACACAGAGGCGCCGGATGCGACGGATGTGCCGATCTCAGCGGATGCGGCGATCTCAGCGGCGTCAACGCGCGCCGCGATATCGGTGCGGAATTGGGCACCCTCAAGGGTGATTTTCGCCAGGGCTTCGTAGGCACGGGCCCGCGCCTCAGTGAAGGTCTCGCCGACGGCGACGACGTTGAGAACTCGGCCGCCGGTCGCCAGCAGGTCATCGCCTGAACGCTGGGTCGCGGCGTGCGCGACGGTGACACCGGCAATGCTGGTTGCGGCGTCGAGGCCTGTGATCGGGCGGCCGGTGACGGGAGTTCCTGGGTAATTCTCGCTGGCGAGAACGACGGTCACCGCGACATCCGGTGTAAAGACCGGGCGCGGCTGGGCGGCGAGATCGCCGATGGATGCGGCCAGCAACAGCTCAGACAACGGGGTGACCAGGCGGGGGAGCACAACCTGCGTCTCCGGGTCGCCGAAGCGGGCGTTGAACTCGATGACGCGGATGCCGGCCTCTGTAAGGATCAGCCCGCAGTAGAGCAGGCCGATGAACGGGGTGCCCTCGCGCTCGAGCTGGCGCACGGTCGGCACCGCGATCGTGGCGCTGACCTCGTCGACGAATGCCGTCTCGCTGCCGAATTCGGCGTCGAGCCAGGGCAGCGGGGAGTATGCGCCCATGCCGCCGGTGTTCGGGCCGGCGTCGCCGTTGCCGAGGCGCTTGTAGTCCTGGGCGGGGGAGAGCGGGAGCACGTTGTGGCCGTCGGCGAGGAAGAACAATGAAACCTCCTGGCCGTCGAGGAATTCCTCGACCAGCACGCTGCCGTGCTCGAGCCAATACGCGGCGTGGGCGTGGGCTGCGGCGTGGTCCTCCGTGACGAGCACTCCCTTGCCGGCGGCCAGACCATCGGCCTTGACCACGTATGGCGCGCCGAATTCGGCGAGGGCGGCATCCGCTTCGGCCAGGGTGCCGGCGCGCACTGCACGACCGGTGGGAACCTCGGCGTCATCCATGATGCGCTTGGCGAAGGTCTTGCTGCCTTCGAGGGCCGCTGCTGCCTTGCCGGGCCCGAAGACCGGGATGCCGCGGGTGCGGAGCGCGTCTGCGACACCGGCGACGAGGGGTGCCTCTGGGCCTATGACGACGAGATCGACGGCATTCTCGATGGCGTAGTTGGTGACGGCGTCAGGGTCGTTGGCGTCGAGGGCGACGACCGGAACATCGGCTGCGATGCCGGCGTTGCCGGGCGCGGCCGTGATCTCGTGTGCTGCCTCCTCTGCCAGGAGCGCGGTGATGATGGCGTGCTCGCGGGCACCGGAACCTAGGACCAGAATTCTCACCGGTTCAGGCTAGCGGATGAAGCGTGGTGCGTTGGAGGGTCGCCAACCTCGTTGCTCACCTCGTTGCTCGACCGGCAGGAGAAACGGGCAGACTGGAGACATGGCACGAGCACGCATTGATGACGCCCCCGGCATGGCAGCGGTGCGGGCGTGGTCGGCAGATGCCGCCGCTGCGAGCCGCGACGTTCGCGCGCTGGCCGTTCGCTACACGCTGCAGCTGCTCGCCGAACGCGCAGAGGGCAACACCGTCGAGGTGCGCGTACCGCCGTTCGGCGCAACGCAGTGCATCGAGGGCCCCCGGCACACGCGCGGCACACCGCCCAACGTCGTCGAGACGGATGCCGCCACCTGGCTCGCGCTCGCGACAGGCTCGCTCAGCTGGGCCGACGGCCTGGCAACCGGGCTGATCCACGCGTCGGGTCAGCGAGCCGACCTCACCGGATACGTTCCGATCGTCTGAGCGACGCTCTTCGCCGTCCATTACCAATACGGACCAAAATCAACCGATGATGGCTGCGACCTCGTCGTAGCTGGGCATTGAGCTGGTCGCACCTGCTCGGGTGACAGCTACGGATGACGCGACGGTCGCCCAGCGCACGGCCTCGATCATGTCCGACTCGCGGATGGTTGACGCTCGCGCGGCATCCACTGCACCGGCATCCGCTGCCAGCCGAGCGACAAGCGCGCCGACGAAGGTGTCGCCTGCCGCCGTGGTGTCGACGGCCTTCACCGGCCGGGCCGGAGCGAGCCCCAGCACCGTACCGTCGTGCGCGACCACGGATCCCTCAGCGCCCAGGGTCACGATCGCCCAGGTCTTGTCGGCGCTCAGTACTTCGGCCGCGCGAACCGGGTCGGCCTCTCCGGTCAACTCGATCGCTTCGATCTGGTTGGGCACGACGAGGTCAACCGAGGAGAGGAAGCTGTCTGGGAGCGGCATGACGGGCGCCGGGGTGAGCACAGTGAAGACGCCGGCGGCCTTGGCAACGGCGATCGCCTCGACCAGTACCGACAGCGGCAGTTCGCACTGCATCACCAGGAAAGCTGACTTCTCGATGGTGGCGCGTTGCTCATCGGTCAGCGTTGTCACCGCGAGGTTCGCACCGGAGACCACGACGATGGAGTTCTCGCCGGAGTCGACAACGGAGATGTGCGCCGTGCCGGTGGGCGCAGCTGCGGTGGCCAGACCCGACGTGCCGAGGCCCTCGTGCGTGAGCAGTTCGCGCAGCTCTGTGCCATAGGCATCGTGACCAACAGCGCCGAGAAACTCAACGGTGCCGCCCATCCGTGCGGCGGCGACGGCCTGGTTCAGGCCCTTGCCGCCGGGCACTGTCGTGAAGTTGGTGCCGAACATCGTCTCACCCGGTTTGGGGAGGCGGGGCTGGCGTACGACGAGGTCCATGTTGGCGCTTCCGAGCACTGCGATTGTGTTCACGTACCCAGTCTCCCATCGGCATGGCCTGTGAGTTGGCTCCGATGGGGATCGGCCGCGAAGCGCCATGAGAGAATAGCAACGTGAGCTCTTCAGAACAGCCTGACCGCCCCGCAGTTGCAGTAGTTCCGAGTACCGTCGAGAAGGTTCTTGACGAGTCGACGGTCACCGTGCGCCGTTCACCGAAATACACGAATTTCATGATCCTCGGCGTCATCGCCGGACTGATTGCGGCGTTCATTCTCACTCTGGCTTTCCCGGAGAATCCCAAGTTCGACCGCGTGCAGGTCTTCGGCTTCCTGCTCCTCGTGTGCCTGGCCATCGGCATCGCCCTTGGCTGTGTCACCGCACTCGTGCTTGGTCGCATCGTCGGCCGCAAGGCGACAACAGTCGTTGTCGATCGAGTGGGCGTGCAGGCACCCACGTACGAGACCCCGGATGCCGCATCCGCAACACCCGCACCACCCGCGTCATCTGCTTCACCAGATTCCCCCGTTTCCAACGAGAAATCACAGTAAAGGAGCAGCTTCTTGCCCAATGGCGACGGACTGTTAAACCACGATCTCCTCCCAGGTGAAAAGGGGCCACAGGATGCCTGTGGCGTCTTTGGTGTCTGGGCCCCCGGCGAGGAGGTGGCAAAGCTCAGCTACTTCGGGCTTTACGCGCTGCAGCACCGCGGCCAGGAATCGGCCGGCATCGCCACGAGCGATGGCGACAAGATCCTCATCTACAAAGACATGGGCCTCGTCTCGCAGGTCTTCAACGAGAGCGCGCTCAGCACCCTCCTTGGCCACATCGCCGTCGGTCACACGCGCTACTCGACCACCGGATCATCGAGTTGGCAGAACGCCCAGCCCACCCTTGGCCGCACGGCCAGCGGCACGGTTGCGCTCGGCCACAACGGAAACCTCACCAACACCGCAGAGCTCATGCAGCTCGTTCACGAGCGCTATCCAGAAGCGGATGGCGAACTCTCGCGCGGAAACACCACCGACACCGCTGTCGTGACGGCGCTGCTCACCGGTGACCTCGACCACACCCTCGAAGCCACCGCGCTCGAGGTTCTGCCACGCCTTCGCGGCGCGTACTGCCTCGTCTTCATGGACGAGACCACGCTGTATGCGGCCCGCGACCCGCAGGGTGTTCGCCCGCTGGTGCTCGGACGCCTTGAACGCGGCTGGGTCGTCGCCTCCGAAACTGCTGCCCTCGACATCGTCGGTGCCAGCTTCGTGCGCGAGGTTGAGCCTGGGGAGCTCATCACCATCGACGAAGATGGTCTGCGCAGCCAGCGATTCGCAGAGTCCAAGCCGGCCGGTTGCGTCTTCGAATACGTCTACCTCGCACGTCCTGACACCACGATCGCCGGTCGTGGCGTGCACGAGGCCAGAGTTGAGATGGGTCGCAAACTGGCGGCCGAACATCCGGTCGATGCCGACCTCGTCATTCCGACGCCGGAATCGGGAACTCCGGCGGCCATCGGCTATGCGCAGGCATCCGGAATTCCGTTCGGCCAGGGTCTCGTCAAGAACTCCTACGTCGGGCGCACCTTCATCCAGCCGTCTGAGACCATCCGCCAGCGCGGTATCAAGCTCAAGCTGAACCCGCTGAAAGAGGTCATCAAGGGCAAGCGGCTGATCGTCGTCGACGACTCCATCGTGCGTGGAAACACCCAGCGCGCCCTCGTCAGCATGTTGCGGGAGGCCGGTGCCGCCGAGGTGCACGTGCGCATCTCCAGCCCGCCCATCACCTGGCCATGTTTCTACGGCATCGACTTCGCCACGCGCGCCGAACTCATCGCCACCGGCCTCGGTGTCGACGAGGTGCGTCAGGCGATCGGCGCCGACTCGCTCGGCTACCTGTCAGAAGACGGCATGATCGAGTCGACGGAGCAGCCGCGCGAGCGCCTTTGTACCGCCTGCTTCACAGGCAAGTACCCCATTCCGCTGCCGGACACCCAGCACCTCGGCAAGAACCTCCTCGAACGCCAGCCGACATCCAACGGATGCGACCCAGGCCCAGACGCAGAGTTCGAGAGCCTCATCGCGGTGGACAAGCCCCTCGAACCCGCACTCAACCAGCAGGGTAAGCCTTCATTCGGAGACCCGGGAAGACAAGAATGAGCAACGCTACGTATGCCGCCGCCGGAGTCGACACCACGGCGGGTGACCTGGCCGTTGAATTGATGAAGGCCGCTGTCTCACGCACGCACGGACCAGAGGTGCAGGGAGGTTTCGGCGGATTCGCCGGACTCTACGATGTCTCCTTCCTCACTGAGTTCAAGCGTCCGCTGCTGGCCACCTCAACCGACGGCGTCGGCACGAAGGTCGCCATCGCGCAGGCCATCGACAAGCACGACACCATTGGACAGGACCTCGTCGGCATGGTCGTCGACGACATCATCGTCGTCGGCGCGCGCCCGCTGTTCATGACCGACTACATCGCCTGCGGCAAGGTCGTGCCTGAGCGCATCGCCTCCATCGTTGAAGGCATCGCGACCGCCTGTGCCGCGACGGGCACCGCCCTCGTCGGTGGAGAGACCGCAGAGCACCCAGGCCTCCTCGGCCCCGACGACTACGACGTAGCGGGTGCCGCAACGGGTGTCGTCGAAGCAGACCAGGTTCTCGGCGCCGAGCGCGTGCAGCACGGTGACGTCGTCATCGCCATGGAATCCTCCGGCCTGCACTCGAACGGTTACTCGCTCGTTCGTCACATCCTGGCCGGGCGTGGCATTGGCTACACCGACACGTCGGCAGAGCTCGGCGGCATGGTCGGCGAGGTTCTCCTCACTCCGACCCGCCTCTACACCGCGCCTCTTCTCGGTGTGCTCACCGACCCTGAACTCGCTGGCGCAGTGCACTCGCTCAGCCACGTCACCGGCGGCGGCATCGCGGCGAACCTCGCGCGCGTGCTCCCGTTCGGCTCGTGGGTTGAGGTCGACCGCTCTACGTGGTCGCCAGCCCCGGTGTTCCGCGTGCTCAGCGACATGGCCGGCTCCACCCTCGAAAGCTCAGAAGGCACCTGGAACCTCGGCGTCGGCATGTTCGCCGTCGTGTCAGCGGATGCCGTCTCCTCTGTCATCGCTCGCCTGGCGACCGATGGCATCCCGGCCTGGGTTGTCGGTCGGGTGTCGACCGCGCCGCACGATGCGACCGGCTTCGAGCAGGGTGCCAAGGGTGTGAACGGCGGCGCCGTGCGCCTCGTCGGCTCGTACGTGAACTAGGGCTTCGAGACGGCCGTGCGGCCTCATCGACCAACGGGCATAACGAAAGCCCCCGAGTGATCGGGGGCTTTCGTTGTGCCGATGTCACAGACATGCGGTGAGAGCGGCGGGTTTTTCCGTCGCTCAAGTTCGCTCTGAGCTCTCACGACTCGCAGCTGATGATTCAGTGCTGTGAGCGATCCGGCGAAGAACTACGCGCGCTTTTGTTCGTCCTCGGTTGCGTAGTGATCGACGTATTCGTCGGCCTCGTTCGCGGGGTCGCCGTCGTATTCCGGCCACTTGGCCAGATCTTCGTCTAGACGCGGGTCATCATTCGCATGACCCGTGAGTTCGCGCTCAAGCGCGTTGTAGTTGGTGTCGGGACTGAAATACTTGAGCTCCCGAGCGACCTTGGTGTGCTTTGCTTTTTGACGGCCGCGCCCCATGCGAGACCCCCTTACGATGCCAGGCCGAGTGAGCGATGAGTCACCCGGGATTTACCGAACAGACAGAGTGAAAACTAGCCGCTAGTTTAGCATGGTGGGCCTGATGCCCCGCCGACGTGCCTCACAGGCATTACTGGTGAAATGCTGACGTGCCCGAAGGCATGCTGTAAAGCCCAAGGCACGACCGTGGAGATGGGGAGCGATGGCTAACGATGCGACTGTGCCGGTCGTACTCATCGGTGCCGGGCAGGCCGGACTCTCTGTGGCCTACTATCTTCGTAAGTTCGACCTCGTCGCCGGTCGCGACTTCGTTATCTTCGATCGGGGTCCTGACGCCGGTGGCGCCTGGCAGCACCGCTGGGAAGCGCTCCGGCTGGGAACTGCGCACAAGGTCAATGATCTGCCGGGTATGCAGGACCTGGGCGTAAGCTTCCAGACCGCCGACAAAGCGCTGCCTGCGCGGGACGTCGTCGCTGACTACTACCGGCGCTATGAGGAACACTACGAGCTTGGCGTTGTTCGTCCGACGACGGTGACGTCGGTGTTCAATCGGCGGGCAGACCTCGTGGTGCAGACCAACTCAGTAGACCATGGCATCCGCGAGACCGTCGCCGGACTCGTCGTGAACGCGTCGGGAACCTGGGGATCCCCTTTCATCCCCTATTACCCCGGCGCGCACACCTTTGCCGGCCGGCACGTGCACACCGCGAGCTACCGATCGGCAGAGGATTTTGCTGGCCAGCAGGTCGTTGTGGTCGGAGGCGGCACCTCCGCCATCGGCTTCATGCTGGAACTCGAGGGCGTGGCCGCCGGGCTCACCTGGACGTCGCGTCGCCCCATCGACTGGGTGCACACCGAAGAACTCGACCTGGAGGGCGCATCGGCCGCCGTGGCGATGCAAGACGAAGCCGCCCGCACGGGCCGTGCGCTGCCGAGCATCGTCAGCGGCACAGGGGTTCCCGTCAGCCGCCGAATTTCGGCCGGCATCGAGCGGGGGCTGCTGGACGCCAAGCCGATCTTCGCGGCCATCGAGCCGGGCGGCGTGCGCTGGAGCGACGGCACTTTTTCCCCAGCGGATGCCATCATCTGGGCCTCCGGATTCCGACCGGAGCTCCGCCACCTCTCCTCGCTGAAACTGCGGGAGAAGGCGGGCGGGTTGACTGTCGGTTCTGGCGCATCGTGGTCGGATCCACGCATATTCCTGGCCGGCTATGGACCGCAGGCGAGCACGATCGCGGCCAGTCGTGCCGGGCGAATCATCGCCAGGCAGGTCATGGCGCTGCTCTGAACCTGAGTGTGAGCTCCATGTCACTCAGAAGCGGCCGCTAAAGTCTTAGTGATCAATCGATGCAGGGGCACCGGATATTGCCATCCCGCAAGCAGCGTTTTTCACGGGCCCCTCAGACGAGGAGTACCAATGACGCTTACAGGACCATCGACGCTCATGGCGGCACCTGAACCCGCCTGGCTGACTCCACAGCAGAATCGTGCCCTGCGGGGGAGTGCGCCGGAGAAGGCTCACCAGCTCGACCTGCGCGAGCTGACAGCGGATGCCTTCGCCGTGAACGGTGATGCAGGCAGAGCCTTGGAGCTGGCCAGGTCGTTGGGTGCATCCGTTCCCCGGCCTGGATGCGGCGAAACGCTGCAGTTGTTCGAGGTGTTGGCGTCCCTCGCTGTGGCCGACCTCACCGCTGCCCGCGTGGTTGAGGCGCACCTGGACGCGCTCGCGATCCTCGACCAGGCATCCGTTGCCCCTGCCTCGCTGGTTGGTGGCGATGATGATGCCGCGGAAGCTACATGGGGAGTATTCGCTGCCGAAGGCGCTGGAATGAAACTGATCGCGACTCGCGTCGGAGCGGGAGCGGGCGCAGGCGCCGAGGAACGCTGGCAGCTCCACGGCACCAAGCCGTGGTGCTCACTCGCGGCCTCGCTCAGCCATGCGTTGGTGACCGCCCATACCTCGGACAGCACCCGTCGACTATTTGCCGTTGACCTGCGTGAACCGGGGATCAGCGTGCACACCGACGCATGGGTGAGTCGCGGCCTCTCTGCCGTACCGAGCGGACCCGTCGACTTCAGCGCGGTGTCGGCCATGCCCGTTGGCGACGACGGTTGGTATCTCCAGCGCCCCGGCTTCGCCTGGGGTGGGATCGGGGTGGCGGCCTGCTGGTGGGGCGGGGCCGTTGGCGTTGCCCGGAAGGTCTGGGAGGCGACGCGCGAACGCGAACCAGACCAGCTCGCACTCGCACACCTCGGCGCAATCGACCTGGCGTTGACCGCTTCGGGCGCCTCCCTGGCAAACGCGGCAGCGGCCATCGATGCCGGCGACGCCGTTGGCGAGAATGGCGCCCTGCTTGCAGCCAGGGTGCGCGGCCAGGTCGCCCGCGCTGTGGACGAGGTGCTCGCCCGAACCGGTCACGCACTGGGGCCGACCCCGCTCGCGTTCGACGCCCGGCACGCACAACGTGTTGCTGACCTGCAGCTCTACGTGCGCCAGCACCATGCAGAGCGGGATGACGCGGCACTCGGTCGCCGACTACACGGCCTCGGAGTAACGCCGTGGTGAGCTTCAGCCACATCGAGAGCGGGACGACAGAGCGAGAGTGGGCTGCGTTCCGCTCCAGCGAGGGGACCCCGCTGGCCATCGACGAGTTGCGCCGCCTGGTCGTCGTCGCCGCGCATCCCGACGATGAAACGTTGGGCGCGGGCGGGTTGATCGCGCGAGCTGGGCGAGCCGGCATACCGGTCACTGTCGTGGTCCTCAGCAACGGTGAGGCATCGCATCCCGACTCCACCACGCACGAGCCTGAGCAGCTGGCTGTGCTCCGCCGTGTCGAAGTCACGGCAGCCGTCGCCGCGCTGGCCCCTGAGGCCCAGGTGCGCCTGCTTGACCTCCCCGACGGTGCCCTTGGTCGCCATCGCGCTGAGGCAACGCTGGCCGTTTCCGTCGAAATCGGAGCGGGCGGAGCGGGAACCTGGCTGGTTGCTCCATGGCACAGCGACGAGCATCCGGATCACACAGTGGCGAGCGAGGTGGCGGCAGAGGCGGCCCGTGGTCGCGGCGTCACCCGTTTCGAATACCCGATCTGGGCGTGGCACTGGTCGAAGCCAGGCGACGCGGTCTGGCCGGTCGAGAGGGTGCGCACCCTTGAGCTCTCGCCCGACGATCGCCAACGCAAGGTGCGGGCAATGGCACTGCACACGAGCCAGGTGAATCCGCTCTCGGAGTTGCCCGGCGACGAGCCGATCATTCAGCCGAGCTTCGGCGCCCACTTCGAGCGGGAGTACGAGACCTTCATCCGGATCGACGCCGACGCCGACGCTGACGATGCCGACGCAGCAGACCCAGCCGCAATGGATGCCGAAGAGCAGAGCCTGGCCGAGCCGTTCTTTGAGGAGTTCTACGCCGGGAGCCGCGACCCATGGGGGTTCGAGACGCGATGGTATGAGAAGCGGAAGCGAGCTCTCACCATGGCGGCCCTGCCGCGTGAACGCTTCAGCACTGCCCTCGAGCTCGGCTGCTCGATCGGCATGCTCACGGCCGACCTGGCCGGGCGGTGCGACAGCATTACGGCCATCGACATCGCGGAGCAGCCCCTGCAGGTTGCCCGTGCCCGGCTGGCCGGGCACCCCGGCGTCACCTTCGAACGGCGCACCCTGCCTGCAGAATGGCCGGACGGATCCTTCGATCTCATCGTGGTCTCCGAGGTGGGCTACTACCTCTCAGCGGCCGAGTTGCGTGCCCTCCTGGAGCGCTGCCGCAGCAGTCTGGCTGCCGGCGGCGTGCTCGTGGCCTGCCACTGGCGGCATCCGGTTGCCGAGTATCCGTTGACCGGCGACCAGGTCCACGACGAACTCGACGCCATTGTCGGCCTCGAACGCACGGTCTTGCACCGGGAACGCGACTTCATTCTCGAGGTGTTCGAAGCGGCACCGGCACGCTCCGTCGCCCAGCGCGAAGGGCTGGCTCCGTGACCGGCACGAACGCGATTGAGAGGGTCGTTGTCGTCATTCCTGCGCGCAACGAAGACGAGCGACTGCCCAGGTGCTTGGCTGCACTGGCCACGGCGATCGACGAACTGAGAATGACGACCGACCAGCCGACGCCCACCATCGACGTCGTCATTGTGCTTGACCAGTGCACCGACGGCACGGCGGAGGTCGCCGCCGCCTGGCCGGCATTCAGGAGCATTCGCACGCACGAAGGCGCTGTCGGCTCCGCCCGTCGCGCCGGCGTGCGGCATGTGCTGCCGACGCCCGGCTCCTTCACCTCTTCGACCTGGATCGCCACAACGGATGCCGACTCCGCCGTGCCACCGAACTGGCTGGCCGTGCAGCTCGCGTTCGCGCGCAACGCCGTCGACCTGGTGCTGGGCACGGTGGTGCCCGACGACGAACTGGCGGACGTGGCTAGGGAACGGTGGGACGCGCAGCACCCGCTGGTGGAAGGACACAGCCATATTCATGGCGCGAATCTTGGCGTGCGTGCCGACCGCTATCTGGACGCCGGCGAATTTGCCGAGGTCGACGAAGACGAAGATGTGCAGCTCGTGTCAGCGCTGCGCAGCCTGAAGGTGAGCGAGATTCGCACGGGTCTCATCCCGGTGCTCACCTCAGGTCGGCTTTCCGGTCGCACACCGACAGGCTTCGCGGGCTACTTGCGCGAGCACGCGGTCGGCGAGTCCGATGCGGTTGACGCCGAAAACGCGTAGGGCGACGACGTGCGCCACCGTCGGTGTGGCATGAGGTGACGTGACGCGGCGGCGCTACTTGCGCTTTCGCCGCCTGGATGCGGCGGGCTGCGACTGCGGGGGCCTGCTTCCGACGACGGGAGTCGGCTTAGGCGCGCTCTCGGACGCGGCGGGAGCGAGCGGCTTCCGGGGGATCGGGCGCGGTGGGCGCACGGGCTCTCCGCGGCGGTCCTGACCGGGGATGGGTCGGGAGCGGCGGCCGTAGATGACCTCGGAGGAGTCGAGCAGCCACGGTACGAGCGCGATGGTGACACCGTGCACGAGCATCAACTTCTGGCGGATGCGACGCGCCTTGTGGTTGTGCAGCACGCCTTCCCACCAGTGCCCGACAATGAAGATCGGCGTGTAGACCGTGATGACTTCAGAGCCGTGTTCGATGGCCCTGCCCTTGATGTAGGCGATGAGCGGCCAGCTGATGTCGCGGTACGGGGACTGCACGATGCGCAACGGCACCTGGATGTTCTGCTTCACCCAGTCGCGCTTGAGCTGCTTCGTGTCTTCATCGTCGATGGAGACGTGCACGGCCTCGAGGCTCTCGTGGCGTGCGGCGATGGCGTAGTCGAGCGCCTTCAGCACCGGCTTCTGCATCTTGCCGACGAGCACGATGGCGTGGTCGCCCTGCGAGCCGAAGGTGGTGATCGGGTCGACCTCGATCTCCTTCGAGACATCGCGGTAGTACCGGTTGACGCCGAGCATGAGCACGAACAGCACCGGCATCATGATGAACACCAGCCATGCGCCGTGGGTGAACTTCGTGACGGTCACGACGATCAGCACCACGCCGGTGAAGAGGGCGCCGAACGCGTTGATCGACAGGCTGCCGATGATGGATCCGCGGTTGCTCGGATTGGTGCGCAGCAGGGAGATCCAGTGCTTGACCATGCCAGTCTGGCCGAGCGTGAACGACACGAAAACACCAATGATGTAGAGCTGGATCAGCACCGTGAGGTTGGCCTGGTACACGATGAGGATGACGCTGGCCGCGAGGGCGAGCAGCAGAACGCCGTTCGAGTAGATGAGGCGGTCGCCGCGGGTGTTCAACGACTTCGGTGCGTAGGAGTCGCGGGCGAGTACTGAGCCGAGCAGCGGGAATCCGTTGAACGCCGTGTTGGCGGCGAGCAGCAGCACGGCCGCCGTCGCGGCCTGCAGCACGAAGAACAGGATCGAGTTGTTGCCGAATGTCGCCGCGGCGAGTTGGGCGATCAGGCTCCGTTGCGGAGCGGTGGCGCATTCCGTCCAGCCGATGAGGTCACAGGGGTTCTCCGCGTAGTGCACCTGGGAGATGAGCGCGAGGGCAATGAGGCCGATGAACAGTACGACGGCGATGCCGCCCATGAGCACCAGGGTGGCCTGGGCATTCTTGATCTTCGGACGCTTGAATGCAGGCACGCCGTTTGCGATGGCCTCGACACCGGTGAGCGCGCTGCAACCACTCGCGAACGAGCGGAACAGCAGCAGGATGAACGCGGTCTGGGCGAGGCTCTGCGCCTCAACTCCGTATGCTGCAGACTCGGCGACGGGCGGATCGCCGATCGCGACGCGGAACAGGCCGACAGCGACGAGCAGGAACGCGCTGCCGATGAACAGGTACGTCGGGATGGCGAATGCCGTGCTCGACTCCCGCACACCGCGGAGGTTCGCCGCGGCGAGAATGATGACGAACAGCACGGCGAGCTCGACCCTGAACGACGCCAGGATGGGGAACGCGGAGATGATGTTGTCAACGCCGCTGGCCACGGAGACGACGACAGTCATCACGTAGTCGACCAGCAGAGCGGATGCCACAACGAGGCCGGCCTTCTCACCCAGGTTTTTCGAGGCGACCTCGTAGTCGCCGCCGCCGGAGGGGTACGCCTTGATCAGCTGGCGGTACGACGCGACGACCACCAGCATCAGCACGACAACGGCCGCCGCAATCCACGGTGCGAAGCTCAGGAAAGCCAGGCCGCCGAGGGTCAGGATCATCAAAAGTTCCTGCGGCGCATAGGCGACACTCGACAGTGCGTCGCTGGCAAAAATGGGAAGCGCAAGTCGCTTGGGAAGCAGCTGGCCTTCGAGGTGCTCGCTCGGAAGCGGGTCACCGATGATCCACCGTTTCGGGTTGCGAGTTTCTGGTACTGGGGAGTTCCCCTCGTTTGTCACGAGGGACGACATTACTCTGTTGGCACGCGCTGTCAAGTTGATGGGAGGGCGGCGCGCCGCACCACGTCCTGCCTTAAATGCAGACAGAGGTGGCCTCGCTCAGTCGTTAGCGAAGTTGCGCGTTCTGAAGTCCTGATGCGGAGGCCTTTCCGGCGTCAGCATCAACCGCTTGCGCGGCACCGATCACGCGCCAGAGCGAGCTGCGCAGGGCGGCCAGTTCGTCGTGGCTCATGCCGAGCTGGTCGATGATTCTGGGCGGGATGCTCTCGGCTTCCGCGCGCAGGGCGGCGCCGGTGGGGGTGAGGGAGATGTTGAGCATCCGCTCATCGAGGGAACTGCGCTGGCGGACGACAAGGCCGGCGACCTCGAGGCGCTTGAGGAGGGGGGAGAGCGTGGCGGGTTCGAGCTGCAGCGCGGCGCCGAGGTTCTTGACCGAGCGGGGGCTCTGTTCCCACAGCGCGAGCATGACCAAATACTGCGGATGCGTGAGGCCGTATGGCTCGAGGATGGGCCGGTAGACGGCATTGACGCTGCGGGAGGCGATGGCCAGCGCGAAGCAGACCTGCTCCTGGAGCTCGAGCAGATTCGGCGCTCCAGTCGCTGCGACAGTCGTGCCCCCGGTCGTGTCCCCTGTGGTCTCTCCGGTCGTCATCTGGTGCCTGCCCATTTCGTGGTCACGTGATCCGCTGCGATCATTTGTTTAGTACACTAATGATTATGGCACGAAGTAAAGATCAGGAAGACGGGCGCCGCCGGGCCGGTGGCTTCACGGGCTGGGTCAATCGCACCCTGTTCCCCTGGATCGGACCGCCGCCCCTCGGGCCGTACAACGTTGTTCCCGATGAGGAAGTGCGCGCGGCGAAAGCTGCCTCTGTCTGCCCGATCTGTGGCGAACTCATGAGCGTGCACGAGATCGATCGTTCTGGTGAGCGCACCCAGCTGTACCACCCCACCCCAGAGCAGGCGCGCGAGCGACTGGCTGCGATGGAAGGGCCGGCGACCGCCGAGTAAGCGCTCGCGGCGCCCCTCGCGCTCGCGGCACCCGTCGCGCGGGTCGAGCGCAGCGACGCGGGTGTTGCAACTGCCGCGAACCTGCGTTCAGCCCGCGCGGCGAATGTCCGTACCCAGCCTGCCGAGTCCTCTCGCTACAACGTCGGCGACAAGACGTGCATGTCGGCCATCGGGGTCGAGATCTGGGTCAAAGACCGTGACAGACGCGCCCATCGCTCCAGGGGCGAGCGCTTGGAGAAATGCCGTCAGTTCATCAGCGTCGAACCCGCCGGGATCCGGGCTGTCGACCGCGGGCATGACGCTGGGGTCGAGCACGTCGACATCGACCTGCAGCCAGTAGCCGCTGATACCCGCAACCGCACGCACCGAATCTACGGCCGCGTCCGTACCGAGGCTGAGTGCCTCTGCCGCGGAGAGGACGTGTCCCAACACCAGGCGCGCTTCGGTCACATACTCGTCATTGTCACGACAACCGACGTGCACCGTCTGGGCCGGCGCGAAGTACGGCCCGTGGCCGTCAATGTTCGCGATAGCCAGCCAATGCAGGCCCACGGCGGCAGCGAGGTCTTCGCCTGCGACACTCGCGCACTCGTCGCTGTTGCCAGGGTGACGGAAGTCCGTGTGCCCGTCGATGTGGATGAGGCCGCCCCCGCCACGGCGCGCCATGGCGAGCCCTATCCCCAGGAGGACGCTGCAATCGCCGCCGAGAACCAAGGGCGCGGCACGAGTGTCGAGGATCGCCCCGACACGATCCGCCAACCGCCGAGCGTGATCGATCATCGCGGCCTCGTTGCGCACCTGTCCGACCGGTCGCACAGCATCGTCATCGATGTACATGCCCGCGAGAACCACGCCACCGTCGACCGCGCCCGCAGCCATGAGGCGCGCGAAGAGACCGGCCTCACGAAGGGCCTCCGGTGCCTTCGAGGTGCCCGGCACGCTCCCAGGTCTGGGCGGTCGGAGGCCCAGATTGCTGGGAGCGGAGAGCAGCGAAATCATGAGCTGAGTCTGGCAGCTGCGTGAATCGATGCGGGAGTTCGTTCTCGGCGAATGTGTGCTGCACTCAGCAGGGGAGCCCTACCGCGTGAGCGACCGCAGGATGCTCGCGCGCACGTTGGCCAGCTCGCCCCGCAACTGCGGCACCAGATCGGCTGACACCGCCGAAATTGAGGCCTGCGTGCGGAGGTCAGTGCGCAGCTGCTGACGGAATTCGTTCAGCACCATGTCCGCCTCGCGGAGCGCGCGAGTCGATTCCATGTGCGCCGCTGACTGGGTGTCGGTCGGCGCCGATTCCTCCTTGGCCTGCCGGGCCGCAGAGGCCAGGTCTGCCCGCAGGCTCTTCATGGCTGCGTTGACCCCGGAGCGCACTTCGTCAGCCAGTCGACGCACGGAGTCCGTCATGTCGTTCTCGATGGCGGTGAGCTCGTCCTGGCGGGCGGCGAGTTCGGAGCGCCCGGCATCCGTGATCTCGTAGACGGTCTTGCGGCCGTCAGAGGACTTGGTGACGAGACCCTCTTCCTCCAACTTGCTGAGGCGCGGGTAGATCGTGCCGGCGCTCGGGCTGTACGTGCCGCCGAAACGCTCGCTCAGCGCCTGGATCAGCTCGTAGCCGTGGCGAGGTTGCTCGGCGAGCAGGCTCAGGATGTACAGGCGCAGGCTGCCGTGGGAAAAAACCGGGGGAGTCATTCTGGGTCCTCCGTTTTCGGAGTGGTGCCGGTGAAGGGGGCGCTGGTTGCGGCATCCGCTGCGCTGCGCACGACGGAGATGTCGCCGGACACCGAGTTGGCGTGCAGCTCGAGCCACGAGCCGCTCAGGTCGCCGGTGCTGGAGTCGTACCCCTTGCCGAGCGTGCCCTTGATGGTGGTGTTGTCGAGCTGCAGCGTGCCTGAGACGGTGTTCAGCCGGTAGCGCGTGGCGACGTCGGCGCCGAGGCGCACGGTGAGGCTGCCGCTGACCGTGTTCGTGTTGATGAGGTCAGGGATGCCGGCAATGTCGAGGTACACATGGCCCGCGACGCTGTCGACGCTGAACCGGTCGATGAAGCCGCTGGCCGTCACGTCGCCTGACACAGTGTGGGCGTTGATCTGGCCGGTGTGATTGCGCACGGAGAACTCACCGTTGACGCCGTTGAGTTCGAGGTCGCCCGTCACATCGTCGACGACGATGTCGCCGGAGACTGTACTGAGCTTCGCGTCGTTCCGCAGGCCGGAGACCAGGGCCTCCGCCGAGATGACGCCGAATTTCATCGACACATCCCGCGGGACCATGATGCTGATGTCGGCCTTGGCATTGCCCCGGAATGAGGCGAACACCTCAAGGAAGTTGTCCCAGCGCAACTGCGGGTGATCGATCTCGAGGGTGTCGCCATCCATGGAGATCTTGAGGTCCTTGCCGGAGACGCTGTGCACTTCGATGCGTGCGCCCGGGTCATCGTGGCCGATCACGTCGACCTTGCCGCCGATGAGTCCGACCTTCAGGCGGCGGACCATATCAACGTCGATGACCTTGCTCTGGCCGGGGATGACCAGCCATTTTTCTAATGACATGCGGTGTTCTCCTTGCGTGGGAGCATCTGTCTTCGTCTCGATGAAGTGCTGTCGTGAGCGGATGCCGTGACTCGTCTATTCGCGATATATCGCGTTCTTGTTAACTCAAGATATATCGCGTTTGTGCTTTCTGCAAGGGGCGGGTGGTTTCGGTGTTCGGGGCCGCGGTCTGGGCGGTGGCGCTAGATTCGAGCTGTGTCCGAGCCTGAACCCATCGAGCTGCTGAAGCAACTCATTGCCATCGACTCCGTCAACCCCGACCTCGTGCCGGGCGGTGCAGGCGAGGCGGCGATTGCTGCGCGGTGCGCCGCCTGGCTGGGCGAGCACGGGTTCGACGTGCATGTGCTGGAGGAGCGCCCGGGGCGAGCGTCGGTCGTCGGCATTGCGCGCGGGTCGGGCGGCGGCCGCGCGCTCATGCTGAACGGGCATCTCGACACCGTGGGAATCGCAACCTACGGGAGCGCCGAGCCGGATGGGCCGTCGTCGTCGCCATCGTTGCCGTTCGCGGCGGTCGAACGCGACGGTGCCATCTACGGGCGCGGGGCCTTCGACATGAAGGGCGGGCTGGCCGCGATCATGGTCGCTGCGAGCCGCGCTGCCGCCTCCGGCCTGGCCGGGGACGTGCTGGTCGCACTCGTCGCCGATGAAGAATTCGGCAGCCTCGGCACCGAGGAAGTCCTGCGCCGATTCAGCGCAGACGCGGCCATCGTCGCCGAGCCGACCGAGGGTGAGCTGGTCGTCGCGCACCGCGGGTTCGCCTGGTTCGAGCTTGAGCTCTACGGCCGGGCGTCGCACGGGTCGCTGCCGGAGCAGGGCGTCGACGCGATCGCCCACGCCGGAATGGTGCTGCACCGACTCGACGACCTTCGGCAGCGTATCGAGGCGCGCTCGCCGCATCCGCTGCTCGGGCACGGCACCGTGCGGGTGGCCACGATCGTCGGGGGAACGGATGCCGCAACCGTCGCTCCCTCCTGCACCCTCACGCTTGAGCGGCGCACGCTGCCCGGCGAACACCCTGACGCCACCGAAGCCGAGCTCCGAGCCATGCTTGACCACCTGGCGCAGACCATGCCCGACTTCCGGTACCAGCTGACCAGAACCGTTGCCCGCGGTGCATTCGAGGCCGACCCGGAGTGGCCGATCGTTCAGGTGCTCAGCGCGAATGCTGAGCGGGTGTTCGGGCGTCCGGTGCCGCGTCGCGGCGAGCCGTTCTGGACGGATGCCGGTCTCATCCAGGACGCCGGCATCCCCTGTCTGTTGCTCGGCGTCGACGGGGGCGGCGCACACGCCGACCTGGAGTGGGTGAGCGCGGCATCCGTTCTGCAGCTCACCGATGTGCTCGACGGCACGATCCGGGAGTTCTGCGGCTGAGCCTTGACATTGACGCGGCGTCAAGTTCTAGCGTGGAGCACAGGTCGCACATCGGCGGCTGACCGACGCAGCAATGCGGCGAGAACGAGCGGGAGCATCCGTGGAGTGGTCGATTCAGGAAATTGCGAAACTCGCGCACACGACGAGTCGCACACTGCGTCACTACGGTGACGTCGGGTTGCTGCCACCGCGTCGCATCGGCAGCAACGGCTATCGCTACTACGACGAGGCGTCCGTCGTGCGGCTGCAGCGCATCTTGATGCTGCGCGACCTGGGGCTGGGGCTGCCGGCCATCGCTGAGGTGTTTGAGCGAGACGACGGCGCGCCGCGAAGCGAGCAGCGCGCGCTGCAGGCCCATCTCGAGTGGCTGACGCAGGAGCAGGAACGGCTGGCCAGGCAGATCCGGTCGGTCGAACGAACGATTGAGACATTGGAAGAGGGTGCACAGATCATGGCTGAGAACATGTTCGACGGATTCGACCACACGGTCTATCGCGAGGAAGTTGAGGAACGCTGGGGAGCGGATGCCTATGCCACGGGCGATTCGTGGTGGCGCAGCATGAGCGCAGAGGAGAAGGCTGCCTGGCGGGAGCGCCAGGGCGTGCTGGCCGGCGACTGGGTACATGCCGGCCAGACCGGCATCACGCCGAACAGCGCAGAGGCACAGGCGCTCGCCGCACGTCAGTTCGACTGGCTGCGCGGCATTCCCGGCACGCCGGGCGCGGGAGCGGGTGGCCCGACGAAGGAGTACTTCGTCGGCCTCGGCGACATGTACGTCGCCGACGAGCGCTTCGCCGCAACCTACGGTGGCGTGGACGGAGCATCGTTCGTGCGCGATGCGATGCGGGTCTACGCGGAGCGGAACCTGTAGGTGTTGCGTCCGTGACCATCTCGTTCAACTGGGCGCGGGATAATCCGTCTGGCGCGGGGTAAATCGCGCGCCAGGCGGGATTTCGCGCGCCAGGATGTCGGGCGCTGCTTGCACGGTGGTTCGGGGAGCGCGTCGCCTGATTTCGAGACGCTCGCTGGCGCTGGCTCCTCAATCAGCGGATGGCTGGCTCAGAATCAGCGGATGAGGACTCAGCCGCTGGCTCGCCCGCCGTGCCGCATCTGGTCATAGGCGGCCAGCGCCTCGCGGCGGGTCACGCCGAGGTCGACGATGGGCTCAGGACGAAGCTCATCGGTAGGAATCCAGCGGTCGATGTATTCGTGTCTTGGATCGAACTTGGATGCCTGCAGAACCGGGTTGAAGACACGGAAGTAGGGGGCGGCATCCGCCCCGCTGCCCGCCACCCACTGCCAGTTGCCGGGGTTGCTGGCTTCGTCGGCGTCGACCAGGGTGTCCCAGAACCACTGCTCGCCGATGCGCCAGTCGACCAGCAGGTTCTTGATGAGGAAGCTTGCGGCCACCATGCGCACCCGGTTGTGCATGTAGCCGGTGTGCCAGAGCTCCCGCATGCCGGCGTCAACCAGGGGGATGCCGGTCTGGCCCTGCTGCCACGCGGCGAGCTCGCCGGGGTTAGGTTCGTTCCACGGGAAGGTGTCGAACTCCGGGCGGAAGTTGTCGCTCGCCAGCTGCGGCGCATGAAAGAGGATGTTCCAGTTGAACTCGCGCCAGCCGATCTCGCTGAGGAAATGGGCGGCATTCGCCTGGGCTTCCGGCGAGAGCGTGGCCGCCGCCTCACCCTGCACGGCATGCCAGACCTGGAAGGGGCTCACCTCGCCGAACCGCAGGTGCGGACTCAGGAACGACGTCGCGGCAACGGCCGGTTCGTCCCTGCGGTGATAGTCGGCCAGGGCGCCGGCGGCAAAACGGGCGACGGATGCCTGGCCAGCGGCTTCTCCTGGCGTCCACCTGTCCCGCAGCCCAGCTGCCCAGTCCGGGCGCTGGGGTAGCAGGGCCCAGCTGTCGAGGTCGTCGCTGGCGACCGTGGTCGCGGACGCGTCGTCGCTGGCGGTCGCGGACGAGCCGCCGCTGGACGAGCCGGGGAGGTCGTGGCCGGGAAAGTCGCCAGCGGTCGGGGCAGGCAATGGGTTACGCGGCGCCGGGAGTGCCCGCGCTGCCTTCCAAAACGGAGTGAACACGCGAAACGGCGTTCCGGTTGCGGTTGTCACGGTCCACGGCTCGAACAGGAGGTTCGCCTGGAAGCTCTCGACCAGAACACCGGACTGGCGGAGCGACGCCTTCAGCGCGGCGTCGATGTCGCGAGCAGCGCCGTAACGGCGGTTCCAGAACACGGCGCCGGCATCCGTTTCGGCAACGAGCCTGCTGATCTCGGCGATCGCCGGCCCGCGGCGAAGCACCAACTGGCTGCCCAACTCGTCAAGCTGCTGCGACAGTGCGGCCAGGCTGTGGTGCAGCCACCAGCGGCTTGCTCCTCCCAGGGGGCGGATGCCGTCGCTCTCGCCATCGAGCACGTACACGACGATCGTGGGCGCGCCTCGGCGCAGCGCGGCGGTCAGCGCGGGGTTGTCGGCCAGGCGCAGGTCGTCACGCAACCAGACGATGGAGGGCTTGTCGCTCATTTACTCATCAGGCGCGGTCGTCGAGTTGCTCACGGACTGTGCCGGCGATGCGGGAGAGCGCAATTCCGAGGTTGCGTTGCTGCGTGATGCTCAGCGGGTCGAATACAAGCTCGCGCACGCGATTCACGTGACCGGGAGCGCTAGCCACGACCTTCTGCAGCCCGGTCTCGGTCAGGGTGGCGAGTGTGTATCGCCCGTTGTCCGGATCGGGGTGACGGGTGACCCAACCGCGTTGCTCGAAGCGGACCATGAGCTTCGATAACCGGGGCAGGCTGCTATCGCACTGAGCGGCCAGGTCGCTGAGGCGAAGGGTGAGGTCAGGGGCCATGGAGAGGCGCGCAAGAACGCTGTATTCGTAGTTCGTCGTTTCGGCGTCGCGTTCCAGCTGCCGATCGAGCAGCGCCGGCAGTGCGATCACGATGGTGCGCAGGTCTTGCCACACCACCTGCTGGTGCTCGTCGAGCCATAACGGCGAATCGGTCATGACACCAAAGCATACCCCCGGTCGAACCGGCTTGACTTGCCCAGGCAACTCAGGCAGAGTCTTCTCAGTTGCCTAGGCAAGTCCCGATGCAGCATTCGGTCCTCATTTTCGTAGGACCGCTAACGACAAACACCATGAGGAGAGTCCTGTGAAGGCAATTCGTTACCACCAGTTCGGCGGTACAGAGGTTCTGCGCGCAGAGGAGGTCGAACGCCCAGTGCCCGGCCCCGGCCAGGTGCTGGTGAAGGTAGCCGCGACCTCGTTCAATCCGGTGGACGACCACATCCGTCTGGGTGTGCTCGCCGAAGCGATCCCGACCGCGCTGCCGATCACCCCGGGCCTCGACGTTGCCGGCACGATCGTCGAACTGGGTGAGGGTGTCACCGGGGTGCAGGTTGATGACCACGTCATTGGGATGTTCCCGTTGAACGAGCACGGCGGCGCCGCGGAGTACGCGGTCATCGCAGCCGAGTTTGTCGCCATTGCACCCCGCTCGCTGCCGCTGGCCGATGCCGCGGCACTGCCGCTGACCGGGCTGGCGGCACGACAGGCCGCCGTCGAGCTGGCAAACGTGCAGGTAGGGCAGAGCGTTCTGGTCAACGGCGCTGGCGGCGCAGTAGGCAGCATCGTCGTGCAACTCGCCGCAGACATCGGCGCGACAGTGACCGCGGTCGACGGGCCGCAGCATGCCGACCGTCTGCTTTCGTACGGGGCATCGGCTGTTGTCGGCCCGCTGGATCTCGACGCCGGTCCATCCGCCGTTGGCGGTCCGTTCGACGTCGTGATCAACCACGTCCGTCTCGACGCGGAGGGTCTGGCGAAGCTGACGTCCTACGTCGCGGACGGCGGTATTGCGGTCAGCTCCGCTGGAGCCGTGCCGGCCGACGACGAACGCTCCGTGCGCACGGCGAGTGTGTGGGTGGCGCCGAACGGCTCCCACCTGGCCGACCTGGTGTCGCGCCTGGATCAGGGCCGGATCACGCTCAACATCGCCGACCGCCGACCACTGCACGACCTGCGTGCCGTTCACGAAGACGCCGCAAGCGGCACGCTCCTTGGCAAGACGGTCCTGACCGTTAGCTAGCGGACTGCGGTCAGCTCGCGAACAGCGGAGGATGGCCCTGCGGAACGCGCAGCGTCATCCTCCGTCTGAACGTCGGCTCACGGGGTTTCGAGACGGCCGCGAGCGGCCTCCTCAACCACCGGAGGGACGATCTCTGATTCGAGCGTCGGCACTACTGCCGGCCGCTTGATCGCGAAGAACGGGATCGTCCAGTTGCAGAGCGGACCGACCAGCACGGCGAACAGCACCGTACCCACGCCGACATTGCCACCGAGAACCCAGCCAATGGCGAGCACGGTCACCTCGATGCCGGTGCGCACGATCCAGATCGGCCACCCTGTGCGTCGGTGCAGCCCGGTCATCAGGCCGTCCCGTGGGCCAGGGCCGAAGTGGGCACCAATGTAAAGGCCGGTGGCCACCGCCAGCACGAGCAGCCCGGCCGCGAACAGCAGGATGCGGGCCCACAGGTCGAGATCGGCCGGGATCAAGGCGAGTCCGACATCCGCTGACGGGCCGACCAGCAGTGCGTTCAAGATGGTGCCGACGCCTGGCTTTTGCCGAAGCGGGATCCAGAACAGCAGCACCACGCCGCTCAGAATCACCGTGATGAGCCCGAAGCCGAGGTGGGTGTGGTTGTCGACGCCCTGGGTGAGCACGTCCCACGGGGCAACGCCGATGGCGCCGCGCACGATCAGGGCGATGCCCATTCCGTACAAGAAGAGGCCAATGAGAAGCTGAGTGAGGCGGCGGGTCATAAAAACCAATCCAATTGCATCCAGGGCCTGTAATCAAGAAGCCAATCTGCCTATAGTGGCCTCATGGCTGACAACCAATTGAGTGCACGTGCCCTCGAGTCCCTGCTTGGCGACTGGCGCGGTGGTGCCGGAAGCGCCTACCTCGCGCTGTTCGATCGCATCAGGGTGCTGGCGCTCGATGGCCGAATCCCGAGCGACAGTAGACTGCCAGCCGAACGCGAGCTCAGCGCGCGCCTCGGACTCAGCCGCACCACCGTCACCGCGGCCTATCGCCAGCTGCGTGAGGCCGGCTACCTGGTCAGCCAGCGCGGCTCCGGCAGTCTCGTCACCCTGCCGAGTGGCCCGGTCACGCTCACGCCGGTCGCCTCGGCCGGCGTCCTCGATTTCGGCAAGGCCGCCATGTCGGCGCTGCCTCGACTAGCGGATGCCGCAGCGCTCGCCGTCGGCGACCTGCCGCACCATCTCGCGGGGTCGGGCTTCGACCCGGTCGGTGTCCCAGAGCTGAGGGCCGCGATCGCCGACCGATACACGGCGAGAGGGCTGCCCACCGACCCGCAGCAGATCACGGTCACCATCGGCGCGCAGCACGCCATCGCGCTGCTCGCGCATGTGCTGTTGAACCGTGGAGACCGGGCGCTCATCGAGATGCCGACCTATCCGCACGCGTATGAAGCCCTGCGCGAGGCCGGCGCTCGCCTGGTTCCGGTGAGCGTCTCTCCGGCGATGCCGGGCGAGGACCCGTCGGTTGCCGGCTGGGATGAGGCCGGGTTGCTCCAGGCCATGGCGCGCAGCAACCCCGCGATCGGGTACCTGATGCCCGACTTCCACAATCCCACCGGGCGTTCGATGCCCGTTGAGCAGCGGGAACGCGTGCTCGCCGCTGCAGCACGGCAGGGCACCGTACTCATTGTCGACGAGACCATCGCCGAGCTGAACATCGACAGGGCTGAGGACTACCTGCCGTTCGCCGCCTACGGCCAGCAGGGCACGCAGAGCTCTGTGGTGTCTGTCGGGTCGGTCGGCAAGACGGTGTGGGGCGGGTTGCGCGTCGGCTGGATCCGGGCGGAGCGCCCGCTCATCAACAAGCTCGTCGCCGCCCGCTCTGCGCGGGATCTCGGCACCCCGATCCTCGACCAGCTCATCGTCGCTCGGCTGCTGGACGACATGCCATCGATCCTTGCTGAGCGCGCCAGTTCCCTGCGCGTCGGCCGAGACCACCTGGTCACCGCGCTCGCAGAGCGGTTCCCCGATTGGCATGTGCCCCACGTCGATGGTGGCATCACCACGTGGGTCAATCTCGGCAGCCCGGTCAGTTCGCAGCTGTCGCTGGCCGCGCGCAGCCAGGGCCTCGTGATCCCGGCCGGACCGCGGTTCGGCATCGATGGCGCCTTCGAACGCTTCATCCGCATCCCGTTTTGCTACAGCACCGACGAGATCGACAGGGGTGTCGGGGCGCTTGGTCGCGCCTGGGACTCGCTGCTCCGGCATCCGGTGCCTGAATCTGACTACCTGGCCGACGTCGTCTAGCTGCTGGCCTTGGTCGCCGCCTGAGCTCTCCAGGGCGCTGGCACCAACACCAGGCGACCTGCTCCGCTCCAAAACAGGGGAACTGCCGAGAGTCCTCGAGCGAGCAATATCCGCCCTGACATACTGAGCGAGTGCATTTCCTCGCGGTCTTGAGCATGAAGAACCGGGCGCTGATCGCCCTCATCACGGTCGTTGCGGCCATTTTCGGGACGCTGGCGCTGACCAGCCTGAAGCAAGAGCTCATTCCCTCGCTTCAGTTGCCGCAGCTGGTCATCTCGACGAGTTACCCAGGCGCGTCGCCTGAGGTGGTCAACGACGATGTGTCGACGCCCATCGAAACGGCGATCCAGGGCATCGCCGGGCTTGAGTCCACCTCGACGACGAGTAGCACCGACGCGTCACTCATCACCGCGACCTTCACGTACGGCACCGACCTCGTGAAGGCCGAGTCGAAGATCACCCAGGCGATCAACCGGATCAAGTCCACGCTGCCAGACGACATCGATCCCCAGATCATCAGCGGCACCGTCGATGACTTCCCTGTACTCCTGCTGGCGGTGACCGGCGGTGACAGCACCACGATCGCTGATGAGTTGAAGCGCAGCGTGCTCGGGGACATTCGCGATGTGTCGGGCGTGCGAGACGCAGCCCTCGTTGGTGACATCGGCCAGCGGGTGACCATTACACCGGATGTCGCGGCGCTGGCTGCACGCGGCCTCAGCACGCAGTCCATCAGTACTGCGCTGCAGCAGAACGGATCGCTGCTCCCGGCCGGTTCGATCACCGAGGGGGACAAAACGCTGTCGGTGCAGGTCGGCAACAAGCTGACCTCCGTCGACCAGATCGCGGCCTTGCCTGTGCTGGCGAGCTCGAGCGGCTCAGCGGCCGGAACGGGAACGGGGACGGGATCTGGCGCGGGGTCAGGCGCGGCCAGCGGCTCCGGATCAGGCAACGGCAACGGCAATGGCAACGGCACCGGTACAGGAACCGGCGCGGCAACCGTCGTTCCCCCGGCAGGGCAGGTCGTGACGATTGGCGATGTTGCTACCGTCGCCCTGGCCGAGAACCCCGTCACCAGCATCTCGCGGGTGAATGGCGAACCGGCGCTGACGATATCGGTCACAAAGGTGCCCGCGGCCAACACCGTCGACGTCTCGCAGGCGGTGCGCGACATCCTGCCCACGCTGGAGGACGCCGTGCCAGGCGCGACTTTCACCATCGTGTTCGATCAGGCGCCGTTCATCCAGCAGTCCATCGATGCGCTCACCCAGGAAGGGCTGCTCGGCCTGGTCTTCGCCGTGCTCGTCATCCTGGTGTTCCTGCTTTCGGTGCGGGCCACACTCGTGACGGCGATCTCCATCCCAACCTCGGTGCTCATCACCTTCATCGGGCTGCAGAGCGTGGGCTACTCGCTCAACATCCTGACCCTTGGCGCCCTGACCATTGCCATCGGACGTGTCGTCGACGACTCCATCGTGGTCATCGAGAACATCAAGCGGCATCTGGTCGCCGGGGTCGACAAGGCAGCGACCATCGTCGAAGCCGTCCGTGAGGTTGCCGGCGCCATCACAGCATCGACCATCACCACTGTCACGGTGTTCCTGCCGATCTCGTTCGTCGGCGGATCGACCGGTGAGCTGTTCCGGCCGTTCGCCCTCACCGTGACCATCGCGCTGCTCGCCTCCCTGTTGGTATCACTGACGATCGTGCCGGTGCTCGCGTACTGGTTCCTGAAGGCACCGGCGCCGCGGAAGGTTGCGGAGACGGAGCCTGCAGAGGCGACCGGCGCCGACGCCGGGCGCCCCACCACAGAAACCGCTACCGGCGTGACGAGCGCGGACGGCCCGACACTCACGGCGGGCACACCAAGCGCAGCCAGTGCAGCTCACCCGTCGAGCACGGTCAGCGGCGAGCCCACTTCCATCCCGTCAGCCGCCACCGGTCCAACCGCCACAACCACCGCGGTCCTCGACGGAACCCCACCCCCGCCCCGCAGTCGCCACGCGGCGCCGCCCGTCATCGAGCCAGACGAACTCGAGCACCCAGGCCGACTGCAGCAGGGTTACCTGCCGATCATCCACTGGACCCTCAAGCACTCCATCGCCACGCTGCTGCTGGCTGTTCTGGTGCTCGCCGGCACCGTGGCGATGCTGCCGCTCATGAAGGTGAACTTCCTCGGGTCCACCGGCCAGGACACGTTCCGCGTGACCCAGACCCTGCCGGTTGGAACCAGCCTGGCCGCGATGGATGCGGCATCCGCTTCGGTTGAGCAGACAATCCGCGACACCGACGGTGTCGAGATCGTGCAACTCACCATCGGTGGCAGCAGCTTTGCGGCGGCGTTCGGCGGCGGCGCACCGACGTCGAGCACCGTCACGTACTCGGTGACGACAGCAGACGGAGCGAACCCCGATGCCGTGCAGGACGACGTGCGCGCCGAGCTATCCACCATCACGGATGCCGGCGTCGTGTCGGTCGCCTCGTCTGGCGGGTTTGGCGGGTCGTCCGACATCGAGGTCGACATCACGGCCTTGACGGATGCCGACCTGCAGAAGGCTGCGGACGACATCCTGGCCAAGGTCAAGGACCTCAGTGCGATCAAGGAGAGCAGCAGCAACCTGGCCGCGTCGCGTCCGTACATCGCCGTCACCGTGAACCTCGATGCGGCAGCGGATGCCGGCCTCAGCGAACTCGCACTCGGCGGCCTCGTTTCGCAGGCCATGCAGCCGACCACCATCGGATCGATCGTGATCGACAACACCACGCTGTCGGTGTACCTGCAGTCTGCGACGCCGCCGATGACCGTGGACGAGCTCTCGAACCTGCAGATTCCGACCCTGGCCGGCGCGGTTCCCCTCAGCTCGCTGGCCACCGTGGCCCAAGTCGACGGACCATCCACGATCACCACGACGAAGGGCCTCCGCACCGCAACAGTGTCGGCAACTCCTTCGGCTGACGACCTCGGAACGGCCAACAGCCAGGTCGCCGGCGTTCTCGCAGACACGCAGCTCCCGGCCGGCGCGACCGCGACAATCGGCGGCGTCACCAGCGACCAGACGGATGCCTTCCAACAGCTCGGAATCGCCATGCTGGTGGCCATCCTGATCGTCTATATCGTGATGGTCGCGACGTTCAGGTCGCTTCTGCAGCCGTTGCTCCTGCTGGTCTCCATCCCGTTTGCGGCCACCGGCGCCATTGCGCTGCAGGTGATCACCGGCATCCCGCTCGGCGTGCCGTCGCTGATCGGCGTGCTGATGCTGATCGGAATCGTGGTCACGAATGCCATCGTGCTCGTCGACCTCGTGAACCAATACCGGCGAAAGGGCATGAGTGTGCACGACGCCCTGGTGTACGGTGCCTCCCGCCGGCTTCGCCCCATCCTCATGACGGCCCTGGCGACAATTTTCGCCCTGCTGCCGATGGCCGCCGGACTCACCGGTCACGGTGGATTCATCTCCCAGCCGCTGGCACTCGTCGTGATCGGCGGCCTGGTGTCGTCCACCGTGCTGACCCTCATCGTGCTGCCGGTGCTCTACTCCGTCGTGGAGGGAACCAGGGAGCGGAGGCGCGTTGCGCGTGCAGAGCGTCGCGACGCGGCAAGCGCAGGCGACGCGGCGACCGTACGCGACGCGGCACGTGCAGGAGACGCGAGCACCGGCACCGAGTAGCCCCGCCCTCCGCTGGTTGAGGAGCGCCCGAGGAACGAGGCCGCGTCTCGAACCTCCGCAGCCCATCGCGTCGCGAATACAGGATGAATCGGCCACGTGTCGTCGAATACAGGACGGATCGCGCTCTCTTGCGGCGGTCTTCCGGTATTCGCGACGCCCGGGTTCACACGGCCAGCGATTAGGATCGGCGGATGGCTACTCCCGACTTCGTCCTCGACCTCCGGCAGTCAATCGGCACAGCCCCGCTCTGGCTGTCCGGCGTGACAGCGGTGGTGCTCCGCGACGACGAGGTCCTGCTCGTGCGCCGCGCCGACAACGGCGCATGGACCCCGGTCACCGGAATCATTGATCCAGGCGAAGAGCCGGCGGATGCCGCGGTGCGCGAGATTCTCGAGGAAGCCGACGTCGTCGCATCCGTTGAACGCCTGGTCTGGGTGCACGTGCACGTGCTCGAGCCTCTGACCTATGACAACGGCGACCAGGCCCAGTATCTCGACCTCGTCTTCCGGTGCCGGTGGGAGAGTGGCACGCCGTTCCCGGCCGACGGTGAGAACACCGAAGCCGCCTGGTTCCCGCTCGACGCCCTGCCGGAGTTGCGGGGCAGTCACGCCGAGCGCATCCGCAGGGCCGTGGCAGCGGATGCCGCAACCGACGCCCACTTCGAAGGCGGACTTCCCGTCAGGGTGTGAGCCCCGGAGGGCGTCGCGCGCTCAGCTGGGCGACGCGGCGAGGAAGGCGATCGCGGCCGGCGCGAGATCTCCGATCTCAGTCTCTTCGAGCTCGGCGTTCTCATCGACGGGGATGGATACCCAGTCGTTGAACGGATGCTGTTGCCCCGACGGGTCCCACAGCTCGGCACCGCGCAGGCCAAGAGCCTGCTGGTGCGCCGGGCTGCCGGCACCCAGCTTCAAGGCAATGGCATCTCTGTGCAGGCAGGCAAACGCCTTGCCCTGCAGCGTGAGCGCCCTGGCGCCGAAGAGATGGTCGGCGGAAGCTCCGGCTTCTGCCAGCTCAGAACTGAGGTCTGCGAACACGGTTTCGGCGCTCATAGCCCGATCGTATGGCATTAGCCGGTCAACGAACCGAAATTATCCAGCCGGTATCACGGGCGGTTGTGCCGTCCCGCCTGTGTGACGCAGCTCTGTGCTGGCGGCGCGCACGATGCTGTCCGTTACGGCAGCCAGCAGGGTGGAATGCAGGCGCCAGTGCTGCAGATAGAGCGGAACATAGACCGCTTCGCCAGGATCAAGGTCCACCAGTTCACCAGCGCGTTCCGCCGAGTGGGCCTGCGCGTCGGGAAGCATGCCCCAGCCGAGTCCCAGCCGAACGGCGCTCGCGAACTCCGACGACGCCGGGATGTAGTGCCGGGGCGGCGCGGCGTTCGGGGCGGCACGCCGCCGCAGGTAGATGTCCTGGAGGTCGTCGCTGCGGTCGTAGATGATGACGGGGGCCGCGGCGAGGGCCTCGGCGGTGACGCCGTGCGGAAACCAGGTTGCGGCGAATTCGGGACTCGCGAACGGCCGATATCTCATCTGGCCGAGTGGTCGAACCGTGCAACCCTGGACCGGCTCAGCCACGGAGGTGATGGCCGCCATCACCGTTCCGTCGCGCAGGCGTGCCGTGGATCGGTCCTGGTCTTCCCTGAACACTTCGAAGCACACGCCGAGTGCGGCCGGCAGCGCGGCCAGTGCCGGCAATGCCCAGGTGGCCAGTGAATCAGAGTTGATGACGATCGGGATGCTGACATAGCGCTCGGGGGCCACCGGTATCGCTTCCGCGCCGCGAGACGAGTCACTGGCGCCGAGTTCGAGTAGCGCGTCACCTTCGAGAAGCACGATCTGGCGCGCCAGCCGCAGGATCGTTGCACCAGACGTTGTTGGCTGCACAGGCTTCGTCCGCTGCACGAGAACGCGGCCGACAGCCTGTTCCAAGGCCTTCATCCGCTGGCTGATCGCAGATGGGGTCACCCTGAGGATGCGCGCGGCCGCCTCAAACGTGCCGTGGTCGATGATGGCGATGAACGCCCGGAGCTGATCCAACTGCAGGTCCATGATTAGCAATTCTAATGTTGCGTGAAAAAGATGAGCTGGAATGTATTCGACTCTCGCCGTAACGTGAAACGGTGCAGCTCTCCGCCCCAGAATTTTCATCCGTCCTCGCCGGTCTCGGCCTCGGCCTGTCGCTCATCATCGCGATCGGGGCGCAGAACGCATTTGTGCTGCGCCAGGGCATCCGCCGTGAACATGTCTTCGCGGTTGTTGCCATCTGCGCGCTCTCGGATGCGGTGTTGATCCTGCTCGGCATCACGGGAATCGGGTTCGTGGTGGAGCGTCTCCCGGTCGTGCTCGAACTCATCCGCTACCTGGGTGCGGCCTTCCTGCTCGGCTACGGCGTGCTGGCCGCCAGGCGGGCGTTCAGGCCGCAGGCCCTGAAGGCCGATGCCAGCCTCAACCGGGTGTCGCTCCGCACTGCCGTCCTCACGGTGCTTGCCCTCACCTGGCTGAACCCCCATGTCTATCTCGACACCATCCTGCTGCTCGGATCGGTGGCCAACACCCACGGCGATCCAGGCCGCTGGTACTTCGGTGCCGGGGCCGTGGTGGCAAGCATCGTGTGGTTCACCACTCTGGGCTACGGTGCCCGGCTCCTCGGTCCGCTCTTTGCCCGCCCCATTGCCTGGCGCATCCTCGATGGCGCGATTGCCCTCACCATGTTCGTGCTGGGCGTGAAGCTGCTTCTTGGGTGGTGAGGCAAGCATCCGCTGCCGTGCAACACTACGGCGGTATGGGGTGAACCATACGGCGAGGTGATGTGCGCAAATCCGGCCCGTGTCAGACTGGCGCCACTATGAAGACATCAACGCTTTGGCGGAGGGCACAGCCCAACGCACCCGCGCTGCCCGTCGCCCTGCAACGAGATTTCTGGCTGTGGATCACCACATCCGCCGTTGCCATCACCCTCTTCAGCGTGAGTGTCCCGCTGTCTGCCACCCTGTACCAAATGCACGTGCTCGCGGCGTTTGTCGTGGGAATCCTGCAGTGCGCGAGCATTCCAGTGGCGATCATTGCGCCGCGCTGGGCCGTCGCGAGCTGGATTGTCGGAACAACGGCGTTCATCGTGTTCGGCACCAGTTCCGCTGGAGCGCCGTGGCCGCTCGCCGTCCCAGGGCTGCTCAGCCTGTGCGCGCTGCTGATGGTGTTGGGACTGCGCCAGCCCATCGTCGTTGGCGTAGTCGCGTGGGTGCTCAGCGCCGCAGCATCATTGCAGGTGCTGCTTTACTTTGGAGCCGGCGCGGCGAGGTTCGCCTCTGTCGAAGGCATCGTGGCAAATATCGTGACGACGATGGCAATCTCTGCTCTCGCACTGTGCGTGGCGATCCCCTTCGCCCAGCGCGAGCAGATGCGTGGCGAGCTCGTCGCAGAGCAGCAGCGCCGCGTGATCGTCGAAGAGCGCAATCGCATTGCCCGCGAGCTGCATGACGTCGTTGCGCACAGCATGTCGGTGATCCAGGTGCAGTCCGCCAGCGCTCCGTATCGGCTGCCTCACCTTGACGAGGAGACCCGTCGCGAGTTCGCGGAGATCGCGGCATCCGCTCGTATGGCAATGCACGAGATGCGTCGGCTGCTCGGTGTGCTGCGCAGTGAGGGCTCCAGCGGCGAGGGGATGCCGCAACCCGGGATCGCCCAGCTTGTCGACCTCATCCCCGCGATTGAGCGCACCGGCAGCGCGGTGACTGTCGACCTCGCCCCACTATTGCCTGCCGACGGGCTGGCCAGCACGGCCGCCTATCGCATCGCGCAGGAGTCGCTCAGCAATGTCGTCCGGCATGCTCCTGGTGCTCGGGTCAGGGTTTTTGCCGAACTCGTCGGAGGAGCGATCTTCCTGTGCGTCGAGAACGATGCCCCTGCCCCTACGGCTGCGGCTGCGGCTGCGGCTTCCCCTGCCACTGCGGCTGCCATTGCGAGCGTCGCGGGCGCTGCGGGCCAGCACACTGACAGCATCCGCCAGCCAGGGGGAGGGCATGGATTGATCGGTATGCGAGAACGGTGCAGCATGCTGGGAGGCACGCTCAACGCCGGCCCGACGGCCGAGGGCGGATACCGGGTGCTCGCGACGCTACCGATTGCGGCATCAGCTCCCCCCGCTGCGCCGACGGCGCACGAGAACGAAAAGGATCCCTACCAACCGTGACGATCTCTGTGCTTATTGTCGATGACCAAGCGATGGTGCGCGCCGGATTCGCCGCTGTTCTCGGTGCCCAACCAGACATCGACGTGCTCGGCCAGGCGGCGAACGGTCAGGAGGCCGTTGAACTGGCCAGGCAATTGCGCCCCGATGTGGTGGTGATGGACGTGCGGATGCCGGTGATGAACGGAATCGAGGCGACGCGTGCCCTGCAGACGCCGCCGCGCAGCAGCGACTACGTCCCGCGGGTTCTCGTGCTGACGACCTTCGATATCGACGACTACGTGTACGACGCGCTGCGCGCTGGAGCCAGCGGATTCCTGTTGAAAGACGCGCTGCCGGAGGACCTGGTCATGGCCGTGCGCATTGTTGCCAGCGGTGATGCCTTGCTCGCACCGAGTGTCACACGAAGACTGATCGAGGACTTTGTCCGCACAGCTTCTCCGCAGCGCATCGACACCTCATTGCTCTCCGGTCTGACCGAACGCGAGCGCGAGGTGCTGAGCCTGGTGGGACGCGGTCTCTCTAACACGGAGATCGCGTCGGCGCTCTTCATCGCGGAACAGACGGTGAAGACCCACGTGAGCAAGGTATTCGGCAAGCTCAACGTACGCGACAGGGTGCAGGCGGTTGTGTTCGCTTACGACGTCGGGCTGGTGCAGCCAGGCGGTAGCGCGCCCACCTCCCTCGCCTGACCCCGTCCTCGCCTGACTTCGTCCTCGTCTGGCGCCTGTCGCCCCGCGCCGCGTTCGCATGTCCCTTGCTCGGATGCCGTACTCCGGTAGGGGACACGAACGGCTCCCCGGGGTGATGTACCGCGGCATGCCGTCTCCTTAGCCTGCTACCTCGAGCGGATGCGCCGCTCGGGCAAGGGGAGCCACAGTGACGATCGCGCCGGAACGAACAGGAAATACAGCGCGGGCGGGTGGAGCTCTGCCACCCGCCCGAATCGCGCCGGTCTGGGCGCCAGAAGCCCCGGCCAGTGCGAGCCGTGACCGCGGCATCGATGCGGTGCGGGCAGTTCTGCTGGTGGTGGTCGTCGTCCTGCACGCCATGATGGTCGGTGTCAGCGTCGGGGTGGCCGGTCCTGTTCTACAGAACGCGCTCGAGAACCAGGCCTGGTTTGCGCCCGTCAGTTGGCTCGTGCAAATCATGCCGTTGTTCTTCGTTGTCGGCGGCTTCGCCAGCATCACCCAGTGGCGCAGCCTGCGAGCACTGGGCGTCTCGGCTGCGTCGTATGTCCGTGGCCGTATTGAGCGGCTGGTGCGCCCGGCAGTTGTGCTCGTCGGGGTCGTCGGCTCTGTGCTGCTCGCCATGACACTCCTTGGCGTGCCCGGCGACCTCATCGCGACGGCCAGTTACCGCATCGGCCAGCCCCTTTGGTTTCTCGGCGTCTACATCCTTTGTTCCGCACTTGTGCCGCTGATGGTGCGGGCGCACGAGGCGGCCCGGATCGCCACACCGCTGTTGCTGCTCGCGGCAGTGGTCGCCGTCGACCTGACGCGTCTGACCAGCGGCATCCAAGCTGTCGGCTTCCTCAACTTGTTGTTCGTCTGGCTCCTCGTGCAGCAGCTTGGTTTCTGGCTGGCCGATGGTCACGTCGAGGCGCTCAGCAGGCCCACACGATACGTCGTACTCGGTGCGGCGTTCGCAGTGCTGCTTGCCCTGACGATCGGCCCATATTCGGCAGACATGCTCGTGAACCTCAACCCGCCGACCCTCTGCCTTGTGATGTTGGGCGTCGCCCAGCTGATGGTGTTCTCGCTGCTGCGCGGTCGTTTCGCCGCGTTGGCTGAGCGGCCACGGGCAGGTCGGGCCATCGCTGCCCTCGGGCCGCGCAGCATGACCGTATATGTCTGGCACATGCCGGTATTGATTGCGCTCGCTTCGCTCCTTTTGCTGCTGAGTACGACAACCGGCATGTCGTTGCCTGAGCCACTCAGCGTGTCGTGGTGGCTCAGCCGTCCGCTCTGGCTGGCCGGCGTTGGCCTCGCCGTCGCACCGGTTGTCGTGCTGTTCGCGCGATGGGAGCGAGGCCGCCGTAACCCGCAGGCCGTTCGGTTCGCAGACGCAGCGACGCCACGGTTTGTGGCGCTCGACACGCTGCTCGGCGCGGGTGGTGTCGCACTCGTGCTTATTGCAGGATTCGGCGTTGTGTCGGCATCCGTTGCCCTACTCATGCTTCTCGGCGCGTTGGTTGGCACGAGCCGCACCAGGTTGACGCTTCGTCTCCTGTCTGCCAGGTGCAACTACGGACGGATGTCATTCGAGCGGATGACGCGGGCACATCTGTTGGCCGATGCGGACATTCGAGCAGGTTTCTAGGCTCGAAAGACCGGCAGGCTCCTCCTTTTCCCACCACACAAGCCGAATCGAATAATGAACATGGAACTGCTCTCAGACTTCTTACTCTCCGCCGCAAGCTCACCGTGGGTCTATCTCGTCGTATTCGCAAGCGTGGTCATTGACGGATTCTTCCCTCCGATTCCCAGCGAGAGCGTGGTTGTCGTTGCTGCAGCGCTCGGGGTGAGCACCGGCACCCCGAGCCCGATCGTTATCGTGCTGCTCGCCGCTCTCGGTGCAGCCGCCGGTGACAACATCGCGTACTGGCTTGGACGCACGATTGGAGCGCACAGATTTCGCTGGATGCGGCATCCGCGCTCTGTCGCAGCCTTCGACAAGGCCGCCCGCGGACTGGCCCGTCGTCCTGCCAGCGTGCTTCTCGTCGCCCGGTACATTCCGGTCGGTCGCGTCGCGGTGAACATGGCGGCGGGAGCGACCGGCTTTTCCTATCGTCGTTTCTGGCCGCTGACGATTCTGGCCGGTGGGTGCTGGGCGGTGTACTCAGTGCTCATCGGCATGCTCGCGGGTCACTGGGTGAAGGACCAGCCGCTGCTTGGCGCTGCAATCGGCGTTGTACTGGCGCTCGCGCTGGGTGTGCTGGTCGACCGGGTGGTGATGGCTCGAACAAAGCGCCGTGACGCAGGCGCCTCCCTGGCGACGGTGGTGTCAGAGTCGGCGGCGTCCCGCAGCGAGACTGAGGTCAACCGCCGACGGTGATTCCGCGTGCGGCCATGAACGGCAGCGAGTCGACTCGATCACCGTTGATGCGCACCTCGTAGTGAAGGTGGCAGCCGGTGGATGCTCCGGTGCTGCCGACTCCGGCAATCACCTGCCCCGCGATTACCGAGTCGCCGACTGCCACGAGTTGGGATCCGCTCAGGATGTGCGCGTAGCCGGTCTCAATGCCGTTACCGTGGTTGATCAGGATCCAGTTGCCGTACGTTCCGAGCGTGGTCACTTCTTCAACGACACCGGATGTTGCCGCGTAGATCCCTGCCCCACAATTGGCTCCGATGTCGGTCCCGTAGTGGAATGCGCCGACATCGGGTAGCGGGCGGTCTGGTCGCGGTCCGAAGCCGTCGCTGAGGTTGCCGACTGCCGGGTTCGCCCAGCCTTGCGCGCTGAGCTGGCCGGAGTCCTGGGGGACGATGGGACGAGTCAGTGGCGGCAGCACAGGCAGTGGCGCCGCATTCAGCTCGGCGCTCATGGTCGTTTGCAGGCTGGCCAGCTTTGCAGTCGCCTGGTCAAAACGGGCCTTCGCTGCGCCCAGTGCGTCCTTGGCGGTCTGGAGATCGACGCCGTTCAGCGGGCCGTCGGTGTTGGTCTCGCGTGCACGAAGCTGCTCAGCGGCCGCCGCATCGGCGGAAACGCGTTCCTTGATCTTGTCGAGGCTCGCAGACAAGCGAGCCAACGAGTCGATAGTGCCGAGCTGGGAGAGCAGGTCGGCTCCGGCATCCCCGCTCAGCAGTACCGCCGCGGCGCCGGCCGCCGGATCCTGCTGCATCATGGCGCGAACTATGCCGGCCAGGAGTCGCTTGGAGGTATCGGCCCTCAGCTCGGCCTCTGCCAGCATCGTGTGCATCGCGCCAGCCTGGGCGCCGGCCGCGTCAAAGTCGGCCTGAGCGGAAGCGAACGCGAGCTTGGCTGCGTCGTAAGCGACGGATGCCCGTGCAACGGTCGCCTGTGCTGCCGTGATGGCGGCCAGCTGGGCCGCCTGCGACCTGGTCCTGGCCGACGCTGATGCCGCGTACGCGGACGATCGCGGCGTCACCGTCGGGGGAGCGACAGGAGCGCCGCCACCCACAGCGGGAGCTGGTGCCGGCGCGGGAGCCGGCGCGGGAGCCGGCGTAGTCGGTGTGGGTGTGGGCGTCGGCGTCGGTGTTGCTGTGGCCGTCGGGTCAGACGTGGGTGTGGGTGTGGGTGTCGGTGTGGGCGTCGGTGTTGCCGTCCCAGTGGGCGTCGGCGTCGGGGTTGCTGTCGGCATGTCCGTGGGTGGCGCCGTCGGATCCGGGGTGGCAGACGGGGCGGGCGTCTCGGTCGGTGTCGGCTCCGCTGTCGGCTCGGGCGTCGGAGTAGCGGTGGCTGACTCCTCTGGAATCGGTGCCGGATCTGTCGGCGCCTCTGACTCGACGCTGGGAGGTGTGGACTCCGGTGCGGGGGCTGGCGCAGGCTCGGCCGCTGCCGACTCAATCGGCTCTGGTGCGGGCTCGGCTGTCGGCGTCGGCATGGGGGTCGGCGTTGGCGTGGAGGTCGGCGTCGGCGTCGGAGTGACTGCGAGAACGGCCGCGGCAGCGGATGCCGTCGGCGCCGAGAACGAATCCAGAGCCACCGCTCCTATCAGCGACGCGACCGCCAACGGGACTATTGCCAGCCGGGACACAGCTCGCCTCGTCGTGCTGCGTCGCGTGCGGAGGGAGGGTGGCATTGGCTCTTCATCCATGAGTCGATGGACAACTGGCTCGAGCTGGTCAGCGTTTTGTCAGTCTGCCACGGTGCACTTTGGGCGACAAGGGGCGTGGCTGGCGCTCAAATGGGCGGCAGGATCGGGCGATATTCGGCGTGTGGATGGCGCTGAATGTGGGGGTAGCCGCCCGCTGATCCACCCGCATATCTGGCCCGCGCATCCGCCCAGCGGGACCCCGCCACAATGGCCGGCCAACGCCCGTCGTGCACTCCCTAGTTCAGTGCGCCCGTGTGAGCTGCTGCTGCATCCACGATCCCGCCGGAGGCGACCAGCTCGACGACGCCCTCGATCTCTGGGGAGAGGAACCGGTCGTGGCCAGGGCCAGCAGCCCTCGTACGCACCAGTGTGCGTACGGCTCCTGTGGCCTGGCCTGGCTGAAGGGGAGCGCGCAGGTCGAGGGCGCGTGCCGCCGTCATGATCTCAATGGCGAGCACGCGGCCGAGGCCATCGATCGACTTCCGGAGCTTGCGTGCGGCCGCCCAGCCCATCGATACGTGGTCCTCCTGCATCGCAGAAGAAGGAATGGAGTCAACGGATGCCGGCACAGCGAGACGCTTCAGCTCTGACACGATCCCTGCGGCCGTGTACTGCGCGATCATGAGGCCGGAGTCAACGCCCACCTCGTGGGCGAGGAAGGGCGGCAGTCCCTTGTTCCGAGCAACGTCGAGGTGCCGGTCGGTACGGCGCTCGCTCATGCTCGCGACGTCGGCGGCGGCAATGGCGAGGAAGTCGAGCACGTAGCTGATCGGTGCTCCGTGGAAGTTGCCGTTCGACTCGACCCGGCCATCGAGGGTGACGACGGGGTTGTCGACGGCGCTCGCCAGCTCACGCCCTGCGATGAGAGCAGCGTGGTTGGCGGTGTCCCGTGCTGCGCCGTGCACCTGCGGCGCGCAGCGCAGCGAGTAGGCATCCTGAACGGTGGTGCACTCCGGTCCTGCGTGGCTCGCGACGAGTGGAGAGCCGTCCAGCAGCGCGCGCAGGTTTGACGCGCTGTCGGCCTGGCCGAGCTGGGGACGCATCGCCTGCAGGTCGTCGGCGAACACCACGGCGCTGCCGAGGAGGGCCTCGACGCTCATGGCGGCGGCGATGTCTGCGGTGGTGAGCAGGCGGGCGAGGTCGTCGAGCGCGAGCGTGAGCATGCCGAGCATCCCGTCGGTGCCATTGATGAGGGCAAGTCCCTCTTTCTCTGCGAGGACGACGGGGGCGATGCCAGCGGCACTGAGGGCATCCGCTGCACTCATCAGGGTTCCGGCAGCGTCGCGCACCTCGCCCTCCCCCATGACGGCGAGTGCACAGTGAGCGAGAGGCGCCAGGTCGCCGGAGCACCCGAGTGAGCCGTACTCGCGCACGACGGGGGTGATGCCCGCATTCAGCATGGCCGCGTATGCGCTCGCCGTGGCCGGACGCACGCCGGTTCGGCCGGTCATGAGCGTGGAGAGGCGCAGCAGCATGAGCGCGCGCACGACCTCGCGCTCGACCTCAGGGCCGCTGCCGGCCGCGTGGGAGCGCACCAGGCTCGCTTGCAGCTGGGCGCGCCGATCTGTGGTGATGAACGTCGTGGCCAGGGCTCCGAAGCCGGTCGAGATCCCGTAGTGCGGAGCGTCATCGCTGGCGAGCTCCTCGATGATGGTGCGGGTGGCTGCGACACCCTCCAGTGCTGCGTCGTCCAGCACGATCGAGGCGTCGCGGCGGGCGACGGCGATCACGTCACTGAAACTCACGGCGCCAACACCGACGAACACGGTTTCACGGACGATGGACGAGGGCATGGCGGTGGTACTCATATGTCGATTGGACACCACGGCAGTACTACCGACAACGCGATTGCGCGCCCCACCGTCTGGGATCCCGGACGATCCGCGGCCCCGCCGAGCCCTCAATCACAGAAGGCTCAATACCGGCGGGCAGGGACCAGCCAGTTGCGCAGCAGCCTGGTGACAAACGGCAGCACCCAGAACGTCATCGTTGGCGCGAGTATCAACGTCGTGATCAGCACGCGGAGCACAATGCCGAGGTCGGTCCAGAACGGAACCAGCCAAGTCACCAGCAGTGTGAACACGAGGTTGAGCGGGAAGAAGCCGAGCCAGATGCTGGTCGCCTGTTTCCAGCGCGGGGGAGGGCCGACCGCCTCGCCGCTGACGTCGATGGTCACCGCGGTTGGTTCGTCGAACCACCCTTCAATGCCCGTGCGCTTCTCCACCCTGGACTGCTGCATGAACTGCTTGCCGCTGGAGAGCCACCAGTCGCGCTCTGGGGAGTTCTCCCACGCGACCAATGTGTCCTCTCCGCTGAATCGGTAGAGCATGTGCCAGGAGTTCGAATGCTCCCCAGCCCGTACCCAACCGGAGCCGAGGAAGCCCGGGTATTTGATTGCAAGATTGATGCCGGCCTGAACCCAGGCGGTTGCCTCGGAGATGCGCGTGGGATCGACCTCGCGCATGATCGAGACAGTAATGGCTTTGTTGTCCATCCGTCCAGCCTGACGCATCAGCATTTCCGATGTGTAACCCGGCGCGTCGCCGGGCGCGGCGCGCTGGCCCGGCGCATTGGCCCAGCCGCTTACCTCGTCGCTATGCGGTGAGCGTCTTCCCGAAGCACACACTGAACTCTTCGCCCACGTATGCGCCGAACTGTGGAATAGGGAGGTAGTCACCGCGGCGATACAGCTCCAGTGCGCCGGTGTGACGCTGGCCGGTTTCCAGCACGAGATGACGGATGCCGCGAATCCTGGCATCCGCTTCCATGCGGGCGAGCAGGGCAGTGGCCACACCCTGGCCTCGTGCGGTGTCGCGCACGAACATCCGCTTCAGCTCAGCGGTGTCCGAAAGCTCGGCGGTGTCCGACGTGAGCTCAACGAGCGCCGCGATGCCGGACGCGGTGCCGGCGTCGTCGCGGGCGACGTAGAACGTGACCTGCTCGGCCTCGAGTGCGTCGATGCTCAGCAGGAAGTTGCTCTCCGGGGGATAGAGGGACTGTGCGAACGCGGTGCTGCTGTGAAGCATCTCCTCGATTTCCGGCTGTCTGGGCGGTTCCACGGTGATGGTTAAGGGCATATTTACAGGCTAGAGGGACGACGTTTCCGTGACATTTCAGCCAACTTCGGGTAACGTAGATAGGTCGGCTCTTGACACCGCATTTCTTCACGTGTGTGCGGATGGGTTTGTAAGTCAGGTGGGCCGGTTTCCCAGTAATCCTCTGGTGAAAAATCACTGTATGTGAACGGCCCCGGCCATAGACTGCCCGGGTTCTCAGGTTGCGTCCTCTACGGCGCTGTTCTGCCATGTACTCAATACAACCCAGGAATATATCTATGCCCAAGAGCAGTAAAAAGCCCAATTTCGATCCCAGCTACGCAACTGGCGGCCCCCGCAAGGGCGCCCCGAAGTCCGGCAGCAAGAGCCCAGGTCACCGCGGATTCCGCGCTGACGAGGGTGCCCCAAAGAAGCAGCGTTGGAACGCCGACGAGCGTGCATCTCGTTCGACCACCTCGCGCCCCAGCGAGCGCCCAGCCTATGGCGACCGCCCGCAGCGCACCGAGCGCACCGAGCGTCCCTCCTACGGCGACCGTGGTGCCCAGCGCACCGAGCGCCCAGCATACGGTGACCGTGCCCAGCGCACAGAGCGCCCCGCATACAACAACGACCGTCCCGCCCGTGGCGAGCGTCCCTCGTACGGCGACCGTGCTCCGCGCACCGACCGTCCGGCCTACAACAACGACCGTGGCGACCGTGCCCCTCGCACCGACCGCCCCGCATACAACAACGACCGTGGCGACCGTGCCCCTCGCACCGACCGCCCCGCATACAACAACGACCGTGGTGCCCAGCGCACCGAGCGTCCCTCGTACGGCGACCGCCCAGCTCGTGGCGAGCGTCCCTCCTACGGTGACCGCGCTCCGCGCACCGACCGTCCGGCGTACAACAACGACCGTCCGGCCCGCACCGAGCGTCCGTCATACGGCGACCGCCCGGCTCGCACCGAGCGTCCCTCGTACGGCGACCGTGCTCCGCGCACCGACCGTCCGGCGTACAACAACGACCGTCCGGCCCGCACCGAGCGCCCGTCATACGGCGACCGTCCGGCCCGTGGCGAGCGTCCCTCGTACGGCAATGACCGCAGCGACCGTGGAGAGCGCGCACCGCGTCGCGACTTCAACAGCGACCGCCCTGGCATGAGCAGCAGCAGCGACAGTAAGTTCTACCCGAGCCGCGATGACAAGCCTCGCTTCACCGCTGAGGAAGACGTCGTGCTTGAGCGCCTCGAAGCGCAGGCAACCACGGCATCCGATGTCGTCGGCGTGACCTTCGCTGAGCTCGGTCTCGGTGGCAACATCGTTCGCGAGCTCGGTCTCCTCGGCGCTCCGAGCCCGTTCCCGATCCAGGCAGCGACCATCCCCGATGTGCTCGCAGGCCGCGACGTCCTCGGCCGTGGCCGCACCGGTTCAGGCAAGACCATTGCCTTCGGTGCTCCTCTTGTTGAGAAGCTGATGGAAAACGACGGTGGCAAGAACCGCCAGCAGGGCCGCAAGCCCCGCGCGCTGATCCTCGCTCCGACCCGTGAGCTCGCACTGCAGATCGACCGCACCGTGCAGCCCATCGCGCGCAGCGTTGGCCTCTTCACCACCCAGATCTACGGCGGAGTTCCGCAGTACCGCCAGGTCAGCGCCCTGCAGCGCGGCGTCGACATCATCATCGGCACGCCTGGCCGCATCGAAGACCTCATCGACCAGGGCAAGCTCGACCTCAGCGAGGTCAAGATCACCGTTCTCGACGAGGCCGACCACATGTGCGACCTGGGCTTCCTTGAGCCGGTGCAGCGCATCCTGAACCAGACCAAGAAGGGCGGCCAGAAGCTGCTGTTCTCGGCAACTCTCGACAAGGGTGTCGCCACCCTCGTCAAGCAGTTCCTGACCAACCCGTCTGTGCACGAGGTTGCCGGCGAAGACCAGGCGTCTTCGACCATCGACCACCGTGTTCTCGTCATCGAGCACCGCGACAAGGGCGCCATCATCGAGCAGCTCGCTGACCGCAACGGCAAGACGCTGATCTTCAGCCGTACCCGTGCGTTCGCCGAGCAGCTCGCAGACCAGCTGGAGGATGCGGGCATCCGCGCCACCAGCCTGCACGGTGACCTCAACCAGTCGCGCCGTACCCGTAACCTCGCGCTGCTCACCAGCGGCAAGGTCAACGTGTTGGTTGCAACGGATGTCGCCGCACGCGGTATCCACGTTGACGACATCGACCTGGTGATCCAGGCCGATGCCCCCGACGAGTACAAGACCTACCTGCACCGCGCCGGCCGTACCGGTCGCGCAGGCAAGGTGGGAACCGTTGTCACGCTCATCCCGAAGCAGCGTCGTCACCGTATGGACGACCTCCTCGGCCGTGCAGAGATCGAAGCCAGCTTCGTCTCCGCTGTTCCGGGCGACGCGTCGGTCAACGAACTCGCAAACCTGTAACACCCGCATTCCCGAAGGGGCATCCGCCGAGAGGCGGGTGCCCCTTCGGCGTTTTCAGGCAGATAGGCCAGCGACCACGATGGAATCAGTCGTGCAGGCCATAAACCAGGTCGCTTTCGGTCAGATTTGTCGCGACACGGTGAGAACATCCGCGTGTTGTTCCTGAGAAGACGTCATGTCCACCCTTACGCTCAGAGATATCGCCGGTGCGCCACTCGTGGCGCGCCCATGCTTTTTGCCTCGATTCGGGTTCGAGGTCGAGAGCGTGTGCGATAAGCACCTGTGGGGCACCCCTGTTGGCGCCCCACAGGTGGCGCGCCTGGCCAGTGCCCTGCCGTCGGAGCATCAGCGGCGGTCGCAGCATCAGCATCAGCATCAGCATCAGCATCAGCATCAGCATCAGCCACAGCCACAGCCACAGCCACAGCCACAGCCACAGCCACAGCCACAGCCACAGCCTCAGGCGATTGCGAGCATCCCGGCTGCGACCAGGGCGAGCACCAGGCCGGCCCACTGCACCGGCGCGATGCGCTCCCGGAGAACCAGGGCGGCAAGCAGGATCGTTCCGGCCGGATACATCGCCGTCAGCACGCTCATGACGCTGAGATCGCCCGCACGGATGCCGAGCAGCAGCAGGAAATTGGCGATCACATCGATGGCGCCGCACAGCATGGCGAGCAGGACGCCGGTGCGGAGCAGAGGCGACCGACCGGCATCCGCTTCACCCGCGCCCTTCCGCGACCGGCGCCGCGCTGCCACGAGTGCAATGACGCCGACGGCGATGAACATGATCGTGCCATTTACCGCGCGGTTCATGACGAGGGGAACCAGCCCGCTGTCATCCGGTGTCTGTGCGATGAGGATCATGAACGCGCCGATCATGGTGCCAGAGCCAACGGCCATGGCCAGCGCGGTCAGGCTGGGGCGCACGGCACCCTTCTCCGGCACGAAGCCGACAAGCACGACAGCGACCAGGGCAAGGCCAAGCGCCCAGTAGCCGATCGGCTCGAACCTGTCGCCGCGCACGAGCCCGAATGTCATCGGGACGATAGCGGATACGACGGCCGTCAACGGCGAGAGGATGCTCATGGGGCCGACGGCCAGGCAGGCGTAGAGCAGCGAGATGGCGATCGCGCCGGTGATGCCGGACAGACCGCCCCACAGCACGGCGCTTTCTGACCACTCTCCGCCGACGACGGGCAGGGCAACGAGCAGCACGATCAGCCCGGCGAATGCGGCGATGGCCGTCGCGAGGACCGCACTGATCCGCTTCGCGGCGAGTCCGCCAAAGAAGTCGGCAGAGCCGAAGATGAGTGCGCCGGTGAGGCCGAGGACTGCGGTGAGCATAGGACGCCAGCTTAGCGAGCGGCGTCACGCTCGATGCGTGCGCAGGAGCGGCTGCGGAGCGTCCCATTACGCATATGTGCAGCTCTGTGTGTCGGGCAACTTAAGAGCAGATGTCATTTCACAGCGTGATCTGGTGGGGCTCTCAGGAAATCCCTAGACTCAGCGCTGACCCCCGAAGAGGTGCACCCCGAATAAGGGTGGACAGGTCGGTCGGTTGCACCACATCACCGTCCACGCAATCACTGTTCACCTACTCGAGGAGCACTGTCTTGAATCACGTCTCCCTCGGATCGGCCCACCCGGCCGGCCGATCTGCACCACAGCCAGCACGTCGACGGCGACCACTCGCCATCGCCCTGGCCACCGCAACCGTCGTCGGCCTGTCCTCCCTGGTCGCCGCCCCTGCATGGGCGGCCGAGGTCAGCCACACCATCGCAGAGGTGCAGGGCACCGGCACCGCCAGTCCGCTGGTCGGATCCGCGGTCACCGTTGAGGGCATCGTCACCGCAGACCACCGCGTCGGCGGCTACAAGGGCGTGTACATCCAGTCGGCAGGTACCGGCGGAGAGGGAACCGCAGGAGACGCGTCCAACGCGGTCTTCGTCTTCCTCGGCAATGCCAACCCCGGTGTCGCCATCGGCGACCTGGTTCGCGTGACCGGCGCCGTCAGTGAGTACTTCGGGCTGACGCAGATCACGGCATCCGCTGCAGGAGCCGTTGAACTGGTCACGCCAGGCGTCGGAGTTCCGGCAGTGACGCCGCTCCCCGACACCGTGGTGGGCGCTGATCGGGAGCGCTTCGAGAGCATGCTGGTCGAGCCGGCGGGCACCTACCGCCTCGGTTCATCGCACCAGCTCTACAACTTCGGCACGCTGTGGCTTTCTGCCGGCGATGCGCCGCTCGTCAAGAGCACTGAACAGGTGCGTCCAGGCGAGGCTGCGAACGCCATCGCGGCGGAGAACCGGGCGAACCGGATCTTCCTCGACGACGGCTACAGCATCCAGGTCAGCAACAAGGATCACCTCGGCGAGCAGCCGTACTTCACCACCGACACGACCGTGCGCCTCGGCGACAAGGTCGAATGGCCGGCCCAGCCGTACGTGCTCTCCTACGGTTTCGACGACTGGCGACTGCAGCCGACGGTGCCCATCGACAACACCAGCGCGGCCACGTATAAGCCAACGTTTGAGGCGTCGAATCCCCGCACGGATGCCCCGCCAGAGGTTGGCGGCGACATCAAGGCCGCGTCCTTCAACGTCTACAACTACTTCACCACCCTGACGAGTGAGAACTCTGCTGCGCGTGGAGCTGCCACCCAGGCCCAGTTCGACATCCAGAAGTCCAAGATCGTTTCGGCGATCAACGGCCTCGATGCCGACGTTGTGAGCCTGATGGAGATCGAGAACTCCGTGAAGCTCGGCAAGCCCATCGACTCGGCACTCGCCGACCTGGTGAGCGGGCTGAACACCGCACTCGGCAGCGAGGTCTGGGCATTCGTGCCGACGCCGGCCGCCCTGAACGACGCGGCCATCACGGATGCCATCACCACCGCCATCATCTACAAGAAGGCCGCCGTCACCCCTGTCGGTGCCAGCCAGACCCAGGTCGACGAGACCGTGTGGAACATCGCACGCGAACCGATCGCCCAGACGTTCAGCTTCAACGGCAAGACGGTCACCGTGGTGGCGAACCACTTCAAGTCCAAGAGTGGTGACGGCGCTGAGCCGGCCGACGGCCAGGGGCTGTTCAACACCGAACGTGTCGCCCAGGCCAAGGCCGTCGTGAGCTTCGTCGAAGAGCTGCAGGCGACATCCGGCAGCGCTGACGTGCTGCTGCTCGGAGACTTCAACGCCTACGCGCAGGAAGACCCGCTGAACGTCTTCGCTGAGGCCGGCTACGTCGACCTCGTTCCGGCGCAGACCGACGACCAGTACACCTACAGCTTCAACGGGGAGCTGGGCTCGCTCGACCACGCGATCGCAACGCCGTCACTGGCCGCGACCATCACCGGAACCGGCGTCTGGGGCATCAACTCGGCCGAATGGTCCGACCGCGGCTACGGTTTCGGCGCCACAGAAGCCGGCACGCCGTACCGCTCAAGCGACCACGACCCGATCATCGTCGGCATCACCGATGAGGTCGTTCCCGTTGACATCAACGTCGTGACGGTCAACGACTTCCACGGTCGTATCGAGCAGGCCTCGCCGTCCGGCGGAGCCGCGGTGCTCTCCGGAGCGGTCAAGCAGATCAGGGCCCAGAATCCGAACACGGTCTTCGCCGCCGCCGGTGACCTCGTCGGAGCCTCGACGTTCACCTCGTTCATCCAGAACGACAACCCGACGATCGACGCGTTGAACGTGGCAGGACTCGACGTCAGCTCCGTGGGCAACCACGAGTTCGACCAGGGCTTCGCCGACCTCACCGACCGCATCGTGCCGCGCGCGCTCTGGGAATACCTCGGCGCGAACGTGTACGACAAGACAACGGGGAAGCCGGCCCTGCCGGAGTACTTCGTCAAGTCGTTCAGCGGTGTGTCCGTCGGATTCATCGGCGCCGTCACCAACGACCTGCCCTCGCTCGTGAGCCCGTCTGGAATCGAGAATCTCGACATCCGCGATGTCACGACGGAGGTCAACCGGGTCGCAGACAACCTGCGTGACGGTGATGCGGCCAACGGCGAAGCGGATGTCGTCATCCTGCTCGTGCACGAGGGCGCGGCCACCACGAACATCGCCTCTGCCACCGACAACTCGTCATTCGGCAAGATCGTCAACGGCGTCGATTCCGACGTCAATGCGATCGTCTCCGGACACACTCACCTCGCGTACAACCACGTGATCGACGGGCGCCCTGTGGTGTCCTCCGGCCAGTACGGCGAGAACTTCGGCCTGATGAGCATCTCGGTGAACCCGCAGTCAAAGGAGCTGCTGTCGATCAGCAACACGGTGCTGCCGCTGATGAACACCGCCGTCACCCCGCCGGTCGCGCTCTACCCGGCCGACCCTGCCGTGACCCCGATCGTCGCAGCCGCGACGGCAGAGGCCAGCGTGCTCGGAGCGGTCAAGGTCGGCGACATCACCGCCGACTTCAACCGGGCCAAGCAGACGGCCGGGGCGGAGAACCGCGGCGGTGAGTCGACGCTGAGCAACTTCGTCGCCGACGTGCAGCTGTGGTCAACCCAGGCATCCGGCGCGCAGATCGCGTTCATGAACCCTGGCGGTCTCCGCACCGACCTGAAGTTCGCATCGACCGGTGCGAGCGATCCGAACGGCAACCTCACCTACAAGGAAGCCGCGAGCGTCCAGCCGTTTGCCAACACGCTCGTGACGATGAACCTCACGGGGGCGCAGGTCAAACAGGTACTCGAGCAGCAGTGGCAGCCGACGGGTGCGGCAAGGCCGTTCCTGAAGCTCGGTGCGTCGAAGGCGCTGTCATACACGTACGATCCAACGGCAGCCGCAGGGTCGCACGTGACGCACATCCTGCTGAACGGCACGGAGATCTCGCCGACGGCCAGCTATGTCGTCGTCGTGAACTCGTTCCTGGCATCCGGTGGAGACAACTTCGGTGCCTTCGCCTCCGGTACCGCCAAGGCTGACACCGGAAAGGTCGACCTGCAGTCCATGGTCGACTACTTCAAGGACGCCAAGACCGCGTCACCCGACTACGCGCAGCGTGCCGTCGGTGTGGTGCAGAGTGCAGCGGATGCCGACGGCTACAGCGCCGGCGACGTGGTGACCCTCGGGCTGTCGTCCCTGCTGTTCAGCGCCGGTGAGCCTGCCGGCACGACGGTTGACGTGTCGCTCGGCGGAGTCTCGCTCGGCACGGCGGCCATCGATCCGGCCATCGTCGACACCACGGATGAGGTGGGCAGGGCTTCCCTGTCGATCACCATCCCCGATGGTGTCGTTGGTGCGCAGCAACTCGTGATCAGCGTCGCGGGAACGGGAACCGCGGTCTCGGTGCCGATCACCATCACCAAGAAGGACGTGCCGGTGCCGGTCAAGGTGAACAGCACGACCGACGGGTCTGCAAGCAAGTTGCTGGCCAGCGCGAGCTCCACGGTGAAGTACACGGTGACGGTGAAGGCTGCTGCTGGCAAGGACGGAGCGGTGGTGAAGCCGACGGGAACCGTCACGGTGTACGACGGACGCAAGGCCATCGCAACCGTCACCCTCACGGCCGATTCGAACGGCAAGGCCACGATCACGCTGCCGAAGCTCAGCCGCGGCCTGCACATTCTCACCGCGCAGTACGGCGGGTCTGACCTGGTAAAGGCCTCGGTCAGCTGGCCGGACCTGTTGCTGCTGTACTGAGTGCCGCTGTACCGACTGACCGGATGTCGGATTAACCGACACCGATGACCACCGGGGCCCCGTGCGAATACGCGCGGGGCTTTGGTCGTGCCCGGCGGACCCAATTCGATGACGGATGCTCATCCCGGTATCGTTGACAGCAGGGCGAAGGGAGTGATCATGGCTACACGCTGGGCGCGCGTCGCTCGCGGCTGGATTGTCGCCCTGTTCGCGACGTTCGTTGCCGCGCTCTCCCACACGCTCGGTGGCGGATCTGCTCCTGGACTGCTCGCGGTCGTGCTGTCCCTCGCCTTCGCCGGCATCCTCTGCATCGCACTCGCTGGCCGCACGCTGTCGCTCTGGCGCACCGGACTATCGGTGGCGTTCAGCCAGCTCATCTTCCACGGCCTGTTCTCACTCGGGTCCGCCGGCAGCACCGTCGCCACGCAGTCGGCGGGTTCTTCCGCCGCAGCAGCGCCGGGCCTGGGAGTGCACCAGCACGAGGTCGTCACCAGCCTGGCGCCGGTCACCGACGTGCCTATTCCAGTGAGCGCTCCTGTGCACAGCATGTTCGCCCACGATGCCGGCATGTGGGTCGCGCACGCCATTGCTGCCGTGCTCACCATCGTCATGCTTCGCCACGGTGAACGTGCTTTCTGGAGCCTCTTTGCCAGCGCCGCCCTGGCCATCCGCTCTGTGTGGGCGCCGATTGCGCCGGTTGATGTTCCCGGCAGCACGCAGGCCGTTCTGCCGGTCGCGCGGGTTTTTGTGCCGCGTGCGCTGTCGACGCTGCTGTCGACGATGCGGCATCGCGGGCCGCCGCTCGCCTTCTGCGCGGCCTAGCCATCAGCACCGCCCGTCCTGCCGATTCTCATTCGAATCGTGCCGTGCGGACGCCGGATTGATGCAGGCACGCGCCGCCGACCCACTCTGAATCACGCACGCATCGAACGCGCGTGACGCCTCACAATCGCCGTGCCCCTGCGTTCTCGCCCCCGTGTCGCGCACGGCGCCGCGCTGGCCCGTGAGCACAGCATCCGCTGATCGATGCGTGCCCCTGCACAACCCACAAAGGACTTTCATGAAGATTCGCACCACAGCCCTCGCATCATCCGCCCTCGCCGCCGGCGTGCTCATGGCCGTTGCCGTGCCCCTGTCGGCCAGCGCTCACGTGTCGGTGGCACCGACATCGACCGCGGCTGGCTCGTACTCCGTGCTCACGTTCGCGCTGTCCCACGGATGCGAGGGGTCGGCTACCACGTCGATCGCCATCGAGATCCCGGAGAGCGTCACGAGCGTCTCACCGACCGTCAACCCGAACTGGGCTGTCGAGAAGGGGGCGGTCGACCTCGCAGAGCCGCTGGACGACGGCCACGGGAACACCATCACCACCCGCACGGGCCAGATCGTGTACACAGCCGCCGAGCCGCTGGCCGATGGCCTGCGCGACACGTTTGCGCTCAGCGTGCTGCTGCCCGAGGACGCGGCCGGAACCACACTCGCGTTCCCGGTCGTGCAGACCTGCGAGGTCGGCTCGACCAGTTGGACCGAAGTGCAGAAAGACGGCGAAGCCGAGCCGGAGCACCCTGCCCCGTCGATCGCAGTGACCGACGCGGTGGCCGCCGACCACCATGGCGCGGCCACGGACGACGATGACGCATCCGCTGCGGCCCACGATTCAGACGCTGGGGAGTCGGGCGACACGATCGCTCGGGTGCTCGGAATCGGCGGCCTGGTCGTCGGCGCAGTCGGCATCGTGCTGGCCGTCACCGCCCGTCGCAAGCACTCAGCGTAGGCGGCAGTCATGACGAACGGATCGGGTATGACGGAGCGGACGCACAGAACCGGCGGGACCGGCGCGACCGGCGCGACCATTCGGCGTCGGCTGGCGGGCTGGGCACTGGGCGCATCCGTCGTCGTGGCCGCGCTGGGACTCAGCGCAGCGCCAGCCTTCGCGCACAACTCTGTGATCAGCACCACGCCGAACTCGGGCGAGGTTGTCACGGAGCAGCCCGGCCTGTTCAGCGTGACGACGAGCGACAACCTGCTCGATATCGGCGGCACGGGCACCAGCATGGCCATGCAGATTGCGGGGCCAGCGGATGCCGCAACGCCGCTCTACTATGGCGACGGCTGTGCCGCGATCTTCGGTCCAACGCTGGAGATGTCGGCGGAGCTCGGCCAGCCAGGCGAGTACACGGTGACCTGGCAGGCGGTGTCGACCGACAGCCACACGATCTCCGGCCAGTACACCTTCACGTGGCAGCCGGCGGACGGGCAGGTTCTCGCCGAGGGCTCACCCACCCCACCGGACTGCGGCGGAACGGAACCGGCCGGAGCGGCGCCGTCCTCGGATGCGTCGGCGGAGGCATCCGCTGCAACGGGTGCCGAACTGGCCGACGTGCTGTGGATCGCGGCCGCGGTCGGCGCCGTCGCGCTCGCGGTGATCGGCACGCTGCTGATCGTCACGCGTAAGAAGAAGACTCCGCCGCCCAGCGAGTAGCGCTGCGCTGCGCTGCGTGCTCAGCCGTGGCCGCGAGAGCGCACTTTGTGTCGTTTCGAGATACCGAGACCGACACACAGTGCGCTCTCGCGAACGAAGTAGTGCCCTCGCGACATCCAGCGGATCTCCGAGCTGCTCAGGTACCATCGAGGCGTGACCTCTGCGATCCCCACCCCATACGAAGACCTGCTGCGCGACACCCTCGAGAATGGGGCGCACAAGTCCGATCGCACCGGGACGGGCACCCGCAGTGTCTTCGGCCGTCAGCTGCGCTTCGACCTCTCAGAGGGATTTCCGCTCATCACGACCAAGCGCGTGCACTTCAAGTCGATCGCGTACGAGCTGCTCTGGTTCCTGCGGGGCGAGAGCAACGTGCAGTGGCTGCGTGAGAACGGCGTCACGATCTGGGACGAGTGGGCGGATGCCGCCGGCGAACTCGGCCCGGTCTACGGTGTGCAGTGGCGCTCATGGCCCACCCCCAGCGGCGAGCAGATCGACCAGATCTCCGAGGTCATCGAGGCGATCAAGGCCACGCCGGACTCTCGTCGACTGATCGTGTCTGCGTGGAACCCGGCCGACATCCCGAACATGGCGCTCGCGCCGTGCCACGCACTCTTCCAGTTCTATGTGGCCGACGGCAAGCTGTCGTGCCAGCTGTACCAGCGGAGCGCAGACCTCTTCCTTGGCGTGCCATTCAACATCGCCAGCTACGCTCTGCTCACCCACCTCGTTGCCGCGCAGACCGGCCTCGAGGTCGGCGACTTCGTCTGGACCGGCGGCGACTGCCACATTTACGACAACCACGTCGAGCAGGTGACGGAGCAGCTCACCCGTGAGCCGTACCCGTTCCCGCAGCTGAAAATCGTGAACAAGCGTGACAGCATCTTCGACTACGAGTACAGCGACCTGGCCATCGAGAACTACCAGCACCACCCCGCCATTCGTGGCGCGGTCGCGGTCTAGCGCCCGTGAAGATCGGACTGGTCTGGGCGCAGGCCGACGGCGGAGTCATCGGCAAAGACGGCACCATGCCGTGGCATGTGCCCGAAGATCTCGCCCACTTCAAGGCGGTTACCCTCGGCGGCGCCGTGATCATGGGCCGCAAGACCTGGGACTCACTCCCGCCTCGCTTCCGGCCACTGCCCGGTCGCCGCAACATCGTCGTCACGCGGCAGGCCGATTGGCACGAAGCGGATGTCGATGTCGTGCACTCGATCGACGACGCACTCGCGCTCGCGGCCGGTGACGGCGCCGAAGCCTCTGATTCGGAAGAACAGTTCGTCTGGGTCATCGGCGGTGCGCAGATCTACGCGGAGGTCATCGGCCGCGCTGACCGCCTCGAGGTCACCGAACTCCGCGCGGCGTTCGAGGGCGATGCCGTCGCGCCGCCCATCGACCCCAGCTGGTACGTCGAGGACATCGACCCTGAGGATGACTGGCACACGTCGAGCACGGGCCTCGAGTACCGCTTCGTGCGCTACGAGCGCGACTGAGCTCACCTCGTCGATTGAGGAGCGAGCCAGCGAGTGGGACACATGCCCCACCCCGTTGATTGAGGAGCGAGCGCCAGCGAGTGTCTCGAAATCTGGCTGGACAAACGCTGCACTCTGGGCCTCGAGACGGCCGTGAACGGCCTCCTCGCCACCTGGCGGAGTTATCCACACCGCGCAACCGCTCACAGGGTGAGCGCATACAGGTTCGTGCCGGATGCCCCGGGTAGAGTTGCCGAGTGAGTTGGAATGCTGAGTTGTCCCGGAACCCCGATGAGCTCACCCCGCCAGACGACTACATCCCAGACGACTCGTACGCTCCGGATGACCCGTACGACTACAACGCCCCGCCTCCGCCCGACTATGGGTACGAGTTCGCGGGCGGTCCAGGCGGCGCTGAGTCGCTGAGCGGCACGGGCGCACGCGCTGGCACACACGCCGGCGCAAACCCAGCAGCTGGCCAGGCCGGTGGCTATGGCCAGGACCAGTTCGTTCGCGCGCAGGCGCCCCGCCGCCAGGCATCCGCTAAATTCGCCACGGCAGCCGAGGCGCTTCATACCGTCTTCGGATACGACTCGTTCCGCGGCGAGCAGGCCGACATCATCGACCAGCTCATCGGTGGCGGCGACGCCGTCGTGCTCATGCCCACCGGTGGCGGCAAGAGCCTCTGTTACCAGATTCCGTCGCTCGTGCGCGAAGGCACCGGCATTGTTGTCTCCCCGCTGATCGCGCTCATGCAGGACCAGGTTGATGCTCTCACCGCGGTCGGCGTGCGCGCCGCGTTCCTCAACTCCAGCCAGGATGCCGCTACCCGCAACCAGGTCGAGCGCGACTACCTCGCTGGCGACCTCGACCTGCTCTACGTCGCGCCGGAGCGACTCTCCTCAGAGGCCACCAAGCAGTTCCTCGCCCGAGGCACCATCGCCCTGTTCGCCATCGACGAGGCGCACTGTGTGTCGCAGTGGGGGCACGACTTCCGGCCCGACTATCTCGCGCTGTCTGAGCTCGCCGATCGCTGGCCAGACGTGCCGCGTATCGCCCTCACTGCCACGGCGACGGATGCCACGCACCAGGAGATCACCAGCCGCCTGCAATTGCAGGAGGCCAAGCACTTCGTCGCCAGCTTCGACCGGCCGAACATCCAGTACCGCATTGTGAACAAGGCAGAGCCGCGCAAGCAGTTGCTGAGCTTCATCAAGTCAGAGCACCCCGATGACGCCGGCATCGTCTACGCACTCAGCCGCAAGTCGGTCGAGGCGACAGCCGAGTTCCTGCAGGCCAGCGGCCTGAACGCGCTGCCCTACCACGCCGGTCTCGACGCGCGGATTCGCGCCCGTAACCAGTCCAAATTCCTCCGCGAGGACGGCGTGATCATCGTCGCCACCATCGCCTTCGGCATGGGAATCGACAAGCCAGACGTGCGCTTCGTAGCCCACATCGACCTCCCCAAGAGCGTCGAAGGCTACTACCAGGAGACGGGTCGCGCCGGTCGCGACGGTCTGCCATCCACCGCCTGGCTCACCTACGGCCTGCAGGATGTCGTGCAGCAGCGCCGCATGATCGACGAGTCGCCCGGCGACCTCGCGCACCGCCGCAAGCTCTCAGCGCACCTCGACGCCATGCTCGCGCTCTGCGAGACCGTCGACTGCCGCCGCGTGAACCTGCTCCGCTACTTCGGTCAGACCAGCACGCCCTGCGGCAACTGCGATACCTGCCTCACCCCGCCGGAAGCGTGGGACGGCACCGTCCCAGCCCAGAAACTGCTGTCGACCATCGTGCGCCTGCACCGCGAACGCAACCAGCGCTTCGGCGCCGGGCACCTCGTCGACATCCTGCGCGGCAAGACAACGCCGCGCGTCACGCAGCATGGTCACGACCAGCTCGCCACGTGGAGCATCGGCGCAGACCTCAGCGACCAGCAGTGGCGCGGCGTCGTGCGCCAGCTGCTCGCGCAAGGCCTCATCGCGACCCACGGCGAGTACGGAACGCTCGCAGTGACGGAAGCCGCCACCGACGTGCTCGCCGGCAAGCGCACCGTCGATCTCCGCCACGAGCCGGAACGCGCCGAACGACCTGCGCGTCGGTCGGGCGCTGCAAAGAGCGCGGCGAAGGCCGGCGTCGCTGACCTGTCTCCAGCCCAGGAAGAACTGTTCGAGGCGCTGCGCGCCTGGCGTTCGGCCGAGGCGCGCGAGCAGGGCGTTCCCGCCTACATCGTCTTCGGCGACGCGACACTCATCGCGGTGGCGATGGCCAAGCCTGCGACGCTGGGTGACCTCGACGGCATCTCCGGCATCGGAGCGAAGAAGCTCGACTCCTATGGCGAGAAGCTGCTCGCCGTGGTGGCCGAGGCCTCCTAGCCTGCGACCGCTGCTTGTAGGCTGCCGTCTCTGCTCTCTGCTCTCTGCGCCACGTGCTTGGCTTCTGCGTGAGCACGTCGTCTGCATAACTCCTGCTGTTTTGCCGCGATGGTCGCAAGAGGGGCCGTTTCGGCCCAGTCGGGGACGATCTGCAGGAGTTATGCACCAGGAGTCGGCTTCATCGCCCGTGGTGACCGCCAAGTTCCGGACGTGTGCCTCGGCCAAACGCGGGACGTGCGCCGCCGTCACAAATGCGGTGCGCGAGGACTCTGGTCGGGCATAATTCCTGCGATTTTGCCGCGACGGGGCAAAAAGGTGCCGTTTCGGTCCGATTGAGGGCGAATTGCAGGAGTTACGAATTGCAGGAGTTCTGCAGCGAGGTCAGAGCTACTTCAGCAGCTTCTGTAGGGTGCGCAGGTTGCGCGTCGTCGTGCTGGCCTTGTGTCGGCTGCGCGCCGTCTCCTTGGCGAACGCACTGCCCAGGGTGTTGCCGCGTTCTACGGTCCAATAGATCACGCCGTCACCAGGGCGGATGCTCTCTGCGACCGCATCGAGTTTGTCTTGCCACTCGAGCAGCTCAGAGGCCAGCGCCGGGTCCATGGTGAAGATGACGTACGGGTGCCACCCCTCGCGTTCCGCATCGAACGGGAACGCGTCGATGATCTGCCGAATGGTGTCGACGTCGAGCACGTGCACCCACGCCTCGTAGCCGAACCGGTCGCCGAGCGCCTTCTCGATGAGCGGTTTCAGTCCATGCGCAGTGGCTGGCGAGTCGAACAACACATTTCCGCTGGCAAGAACTGTCTTGACGTTGTCCAGGCCGAGGTCGGTGAACGTGGCTGCGACATCCGTCATCTTCATGGTGATGCCGCCCACATTCACGCCGCGCAGGAGTGCTACAAAACGAGTCATGAGCCGAGAATAGCGTTCGCCACCGACCCTGCCACTCGGCGCTGGTCGGCGTCGCAGCAGCTGCACCCAACGCACCGCTGCGCCTCTCGGCTCGTCGCTGGGTCTCCCGCGGCCGTCGTGGGGCGCCGCGCTTGTGGGCCGTCGCAGGCCGCATCGGCCTCTCGTTGAGGAAACCTACAGAACGGATGCCGGGCGACGCATGCTTCTTTGTAGCCGCCTCACGGGGTATTTCTGCGCGTCCCGCGGCAGCCATAGCGTGGGCAGTGACTTCACACCGCGCACAAGAATGAGGACCAACGATGGTTGACACGACCCAGCGCCCGGCATTCGATTCCGAATCGAACGCACCAAGCACAGCACCTGCAGGCGGCACAGCCCCGGCAGCCCGTGTCGACCCGAGCGTCGACACCGGCCCGATCAAGGTGGCCGGTGACCCGACAGCGCCGACCGTTGACGTCGCCGCGCTCGGTCGCCAGCTGCTCGGAACCTGGGCGGATGTGCGCCTGGCCGCCCGCAACATGGCGGCACGCCCGGAGATGCAGCGCATCGAAGGCCAGTCGATGGCCGACCACCGCAAGCGCGTGTTCGGCCAGCTCAAGATCCTCGCCGACAACGGTCACGTGCACCGCGCGTTCCCCAGTTACCTCGGTGGCCGCGATGACCACGGCGGCAACATAGCCGGCTTCGAAGAACTCATCTCCGCCGACCCGAGCCTGCAGATCAAGGCCGGCGTGCAATGGGGACTGTTCGGCGCTGCCGTGCTGCACCTCGGCACAGAGTCGCACCACCAGAAGTACCTGCCAGGCATCATGAGCCTCGACGTGCCCGGCGTGTTCGCCATGACCGAGATCGGCCACGGCTCCGATGTCGCCAGCGTCGGCACGACGGCTACGTATGACGCCGACACCGAGGAGTTCGTCATCAACACGCCGTTCCGCGCGGCGTGGAAGGACTACCTCGGCAACGCGGCCAACGACGGCATCGCGGCCGTGCTCTTCGCGCAGCTCATCACCGCAGGCGTCAACCACGGCGTGCACGCCTTCTACGTGCCGATCCGCGACGAGACCGGTGCGTTCATGCCCGGCATCGGCGGCGAGGATGACGGGCTGAAGGGCGGGCTGAACGGCATCGACAACGGCCGCCTGCACTTCACAAACGTACGTGTCCCGCGCGAGAACCTGCTCAACCGCTACGGCAATGTGGAGCCGGACGGCACGTACAGCAGCCCGATCAAGAGCCCGGGTCGCCGCTTCTTCACCATGCTCGGCACCCTCGTGCAGGGTCGCGTCTCGCTCGACGGTTCAGCCGTGCAGGCCTCTGCCATGGCCCTCGCCATCGCGATCACCTACGGCAGCCAGCGCCGCCAATTCACCGCAGGCAGCGACACCGACGAAGAGGTCATCCTCGACTACCAGCGCCACCAGCGCCGCCTCTTCCCGCTGTTGGCGACTACCTACGCGCAGAACTTCGCCCACGACGAATTCCTGGTGAAGTTCGACGCCGTCTTCAACGGCTCGGCCGACACGGATGACGACAGGCAAGACCTCGAAACCCTCGCGGCTGTCCTCAAGCCGCTGTCAACCTGGCATGCGCTCGACACGCTGCAGGAGTCGCGCGAAGCCTGCGGTGGCGCCGGCTTCATCGCGGCCAACCGCTTCGTTGGCCTGCGCGCCGACCTCGACGTCTTCACCACCTTCGAGGGCGACAACAACGTGCTGCTGCAGCTGGTCGCCAAGCGGCTGCTCACCGACTACAGCAAGCAGTTCGCTTCAGCGGATGCCGGCGCCCTCGCCCGCTTCGTCGTCAAGCAGGCCGCTGGAAAGGCATATGCGGGCAGCGGCCTCCGCACCCTCAGGCAGCTCGTTGTCGACCGTGGCGTGATCGCCCGCTCAGTTGGGGCGCTCAGGGACACCGACGTGCAGCACGCGCTGCTCACCGACCGCGTCGAGACCATGATCGCCGACATCGCCGCCAAGCTGCGCCCGGCCAGCAAGCTGTCGAAGTCGGCAGCGGCCGACCTGTTCAACGCCAACCAGAACGCTCTCATCGAGGCGGCCCGCGCGCACGGTGAACTGCTGCAGTGGGAAGCCTTCACCCGGGCGCTTGAGCGCACCGAGGACGCGGGCACCAAACAGGTGCTCACCTGGCTGCGCGACCTGTTCGGGCTCGGCCTGGTCGAGACGCACCTGGCCTGGTACCTGATGAACGGACGGATGTCTGCCCCCCGCGCACAGGCCGTCACCGCGTACATCGATCGCCTCATCGCACGGCTCCGCCCGCATGCACTCGATCTGGTCGACGCATTCGGCTACACGCAGGAGCACCTGCGCGCACCGATCTCGTCGGGCATCGAACGCGAACGCCAGGAGGAGGCCCGCGAGTACTACCGTGCCCTCCGCGCGAGTGGCACGGCCCCGATCGACGAGAAGACCCTCACCAAGAAGTCGCACAAGCCGGCGAAGAAGCCCGCCGCGCGGACGCCCGCGAAATAGCGGCACCACCGCGGCGATCGCCCAGGGGTCGCCGCGGTCCGCTCGCAATGGTTCACCGCGCCCGCTCTGGCTCGTCGCGCCCGCTATAGCGGGCGCGACGAACCGAAACGGGCGCGGCGACGCTGTCGGCCGGCGGTTTCGAGCCGGCGCAGGCAACGCTCACCTCGCCGGGAGTGGCTCTCCGCGTTTTCGAGACGGCAGCGGTACGGTTCACTCACCCCATTTGGATCCCGGAGCAGCCGACCTCGAGCACCTCACGAACCTCGATCGCCTTGCGCTCCTCGAGCCCTCACACCCCTGGAGCACCGTGACAACGACAACCGGCAAAGTCTCGTTCTGGTACGACGCGATGGGGCTCCCCATCCCCAGGCCGGCGCTCGATGCCGACATCACCGCCGACGTCTGTATCGTCGGCGCCGGGTACACGGGACTCTGGACCGCCTACTACCTGAAGAAGGCGGCACCGGAGCTTGAGATCGTGATCGTCGAGGCGCGCTTCGCCGGGTTCGGCGCGTCCGGACGCAACGGCGGCTGGCTCACCAACTCCGTGACAGGGGGGCGCGAGCAGTACGTGAAATCCCACGGCAGGGCTGCGGCCTCCGCGATGCAGCGTGCAATGACGCAGAGCGTCGACGAGGTCATCGCGGTCGCCACGGCCGAGGGCATCGACGCCGACATCGTCAAGGGCGGCGAGCTGACCGTCGCGATGAACCCGGCCCAGCTGGCCAGGCTCGAAAGCTTCGCCGCCGCAGAGCGGCAGTGGGAAGCGGATGTCGACCTCGAGGTTCTGAGCGCGGCGGAGAGCCAGGCGCGCATCAACGTCGCCGGCACGCTCGGCGGTGTCGTGCATCCGCATTGCGCGCGCATCCACCCGGCCAACCTGGTGCGCGGCCTGGCCGACGTGGTGGAAGCGCTCGGCGTGAGAATCTATGAAGGCACCCGCGTGCGCGAGATTCTGCCGCACCGCGCGGTCACCGACGACGGCGCCATGGTGAGCGCGACGTACGTGGTGCGAGCCACAGAGGGCTTCACCGCTGGGCTGGCCGGCCAGCACCGCACCTGGCTGCCCATGAACTCATCCCTCATCGTGACCGAACCGCTCGACGCCGCCACCTGGGCCGGCATCGGCTGGGAGGGCCGCGAGACCCTCGGCGACTTCGCCCACGTCTACATGTACGCGCAGCGCACGCGCGACGATCGCATCGCGATCGGCGGCCGCGGAGTGCCGTACCGCTTCGGCTCCCGCGTCGACGCCGACGGTCAGACGCCACAGGGCACCATCGACTCGTTGCGCGCCCTCCTCATCCGCTTCTTTCCAGGCACAGCGGATGCCGCGATCGACCACGCGTGGTCTGGCGTACTCGGGGTGCCAAGGGACTGGGCGGCGACGGTGGGACTCGATCCGGCATCCGGTCTCGCGTGGGCCGGTGGTTACGTCGGCACGGGCGTCACCGCCACCAACCTGGCCGGGCGCACACTGGCCGACCTGATCCTCGGCCGCGACACCGAGCTTGCCAGACTGCCGTGGGTGAACCACCGGGTGCGCAACTGGGAGATCGAACCGCTGCGCTGGGTTGCCGTGCACGGACTCTATGCCGCCTATCACGCCGCCGACAGGGCAGAGGCCCGCGGGCGGGCAGCCACGTCGCCGATTGCCTCGCTGGCCGATGTGGTCACGGGGCGCCACTAGGTCAGCACCAGGTCGCCACCACGTCACAACGAAGTCAGCACGAGGTCGACACCCGGCAACCACGGCAGCCCGCGACCCCCGACGCCCGGAACGTCAATACCCCTGTACACGGGGTACGGCCAATAGGCTCGTTCTATGCGAGAGTTCTATCCTGAAATCCAGCCGTACGAAACCGGCATGCTTGACGTCGGTGACGGCCAGACCATTTATTGGGAAGCCTCTGGCAATCCGGAGGGCAAGCCGGCCGTGTACCTGCATGGCGGCCCAGGCGGCGGATCGAGCCCCGCACAGCGCCGGGTGTTCGACCCTGAAAAGTACCGCATCATCCTGTTCGACCAGCGTGGCTGCGGACAGAGCACCCCACACGCGAGCGCAGCGGATGCCGACCTCAGCACGAACACCACGTGGCACCTCGTCGCCGACATGGAAAAACTGCGCGAACACCTCGGCATCGATCGCTGGTTGGTGTGCGGCGGATCGTGGGGGAGCACCCTCGGACTCGCCTACGCTGAAACGCACCCTGAGCAGGTCACCGAGCTGATCCTCCGCGGCATCTTCACTCTCCGCCCGATCGAGCTTGACTGGTTCTACGAGGGTGGTGCAGCGGCCATCTACCCCGACCTGTGGGAGAACTTCATCGCGCCCGTCCCCGAGGCCGAGCGCTCCCACCTCATCCAGGCGTACGGCCGGTTGCTCCACGACGACGACAAGGCCGTGCGCGAGCGGGCCGGCATCGCCTGGTCGACCTGGGAATCGTCGACCATCACGCTGCTGCAGCAGCCGGACACGATCGCTCGGTTCACCGAACCGTCGTACGCCGTCGCCTTTGCGCGCATCGAGAACCATTACTTCCAGCACAACGGCTGGTTCGAGCCCAACCAGCTCATCCGTGACTCGACGAAACTGAAGGACATCCCGTCGGTCATCGTGCAGGGCCGCTACGACATGTGTACCCCGGCGTTCACCGCCTGGGACCTGCACAGGGCCTGGCCGGAAGCCGACTTCACCATGGTTCCAGACGCCGGGCATGCGTTCGACGAGCCCGGCATCCTCGATGCCCTCATCGCAGCCACTGACCTGTTTGCGGAGTAACTCTCGATGACCTTCAACGACAACGCCAACATCGGTTCGGGGAAGGCGCGGAAGCGCGGGCGCACCACCGGCGTCGCGGTCGGCGGCGGCGTCGGTGTGATCGCACTGTTCGTGCTCTCACAGCTGCTCGGCGTCGACCTGTCTGGCCTCCTCGGTAACGCAGAGACCGACCAGTCGGCAAGCGAAGCGTCGACCCTCGACGAGTGCCTGACCGGCGCCGATGCGAACGCCAACGTCGATTGTCGGATGAAGGGCGCGGCTGCAACGCTCGACACCTACTGGACAGATGCGTTGCCGGCCATCGGCACGGCGTACAGTTCGCCGCAGCCGATCGCGCTCTTCACGGATGCCGCCGGCACAGGCTGCGGGTCTGCGTCGAGTTCCACCGGGCCGTTCTACTGCCCGCCAGACCAGACGATCTACATCGACACCGCGTTCTTCGACGAGCTGCGCACCCGGTTCGGGTCGTCGGGCGGGCCGCTGGCCGAAATGTACGTGGTCGCCCACGAATGGGGCCACCACGTGCAGAACCTCACCGGGGTTCTGGCTGCCGCCCAGGACGGCGAGACAGGTGCCGCGTCTAACTCCGTGCGCATCGAATTGCAGGCCGATTGCTACGCAGGAGCGTGGACGGCGGCGGCATCGACGACCCGTGACGACGCGGGCGTTGCCTTCTTGAAACCGGTCACCGACGCGCAAATCGCCGACGCGCTGAGTGCGGCATCCGCTGTGGGCGACGACCGAATCCAGCAATCGACGCAGGGCTCCGTCAACCCTGAGGGGTGGACTCACGGCTCAAGCGAGCAGCGTCAGAGCTGGTTCATGACCGGCTACAACGGCGGCGCAGGGGCTTGCGACACCTTCGCGCCATCGGCTGCAGCGCTGTAAACAGACAGCGGTGCAGCCCCCGTTAGGGGGTGTTCGCTTTGGGCGCCGTCTGTGCAACCCTCTGGTATGTGAGCGAAAGTCAGATCCTTGCCAACTGGCTCTTCACCCGGATTTTCGTTCATAGCTGGATAGGCACCCGCCTCACTCACTTACCCTGACGAGGCGCCAGCGACTGGGAGGCGTTACCCGAACGACTCCAACGGACCAGGTGTCTGGGAGTTGGCGTGTCTGTTAAGTTGCACTTTGTCGTCCCTGCGGCGACGCTTCGCCCGGCTGGATTCGCGCAGTTCTCCGTCGCGCGGCCGGGATTCGCACGGTCTGGCTTCGCACGGTCGAACCGGTTGGCGCTGTCCTTCGCGCTCGTCATCGCCCTGGTGGCGAGCATGCTCCTCGCCTTCTCCGTGTCACCGGCGGCTGCGGCAACGGGATGCGGAGGGGCTGCCAATCCCGTCGTCTGCGAGAACGCGCTCTCTGGCGCTGACCCGGAGATCTGGGATATCGAGGGTGCCGGCGACACCAGTATCCAGGGCTTCTCCACCGACATCAGCGCCAACGTCGGTACCCGGATTGACTTCAAGATCGACACGACCGCCCCTGCGTACACCGTGGCCATCTACCGCAGTGGCTACTACCAGGGTCTCGGTGCCCGCTTCATCACGGATGTCTCCACCTCCGTCATCAACGGGCAGCACCAGCCGGAGTGCATTACCGCCGCTGCCACCGAGCTGTACGACTGCGGCAACTGGGCCGTCTCTGCCTCCTGGAACGTGCCAGCGGATGCGGCATCCGGCGTGTATTTCGCCCTGCTGACCCGACCGGACACCGGTGGCAGCAGCCACATCACCTTCGTGGTGCGGAATGTGGCCAGCCACTCTGCCGTGCTGTTCCAGACGTCAGACCCCACCTGGCAGGCCTATAACACTTACGGCGGATCTGACTTCTACCAGGGCGCGGCCAACGGGCGGGCATATGAGATCAGCTACAACCGGCCCGTGGTGTCGAGGGGCCCGTATTCCGGTCGGGACTTCTACTACGCCAACGAGTACCCGATGGTGCGGTTCCTGGAGAAGAACGGCTACGACGTGTCGTACTTCAGCGGCGTCGACACCGACAGGTTCGGCGGGGCGCTGGTGAACCACGACGTCTTCCTGTCTGTCGGGCACGATGAGTACTGGTCGGCGGCGCAGCGCTCCAATGTCGAGGCAGCCAGGGACAATGGTGTGAACCTGCAGTTCCTCTCCGGCAACGAGGCGTACTGGCACACCAGGTACGCCGCGTCGTCCGACCAGGGTGCCACCCCGTACCGCACGATCGTGTCGTACAAGGAGACGTGGAGCAACGCCAAGATCGACCCCGCCGCCGAGTGGACGGGAACCTGGCGCGATCCGCGCTTCGCCTCGGCGACGCAGGGGGCTGGGAAGCCGGAGAACGCGCTGACCGGCACCATGTACCAGGCGAATTTCTCCGACCTGGCCGTCACGGTGTCGGCCGAAGAGGGCCGGACGCGACTCTGGCGCAATACCAGCCTGACCGGCCTGGCCGCCGGATCGACAGCGGAACTCGCACCTCACACCATCGGGTATGAGTCGAACGAAGACGTGGACAACGGGTTCAGGCCAGCTGGCCTCATCCGCCTGTCGACGACAGTCGGCGCCGTACCTGAGTACCTGCGCGACTTCGGCAACCTCGTCACGGCCGGCACCACCACTCACCACCTCACGCTGTATCGCGCCGCGAGTGGCGCGCTCGTATTCTCGGCCGGATCGGTGCAGTGGACCTGGGGTCTCGACCAGACCCACGACGGCGGCGGGGCCGCCGCCGATCCGCGGATGCAACAGGCCCAGGTGAACCTGCTGGCTGACATGGGAGCCCAACCGGCCACGCTGGACAGCGACCTGACGGCCGCCACCGCGAGCACAGACAACGTCGCCCCCACTGTCACCATCACCGCTCCCGCCGCCCAGGCATCCGTCGCCAACGGCGCGTCGGTGACCGTGACGGGAGCGGCAGCGGATGCCGGTGGCGTCGTCGCCGGCGTCGAGGTGTCCACCGATGGCGGCTCGAGGTGGCACCCGGTTACCGGAACCACCTCGTGGACGTACACCTACCTGCAGCAGGGCATGAGTGCGGCGACCATCATGGTGCGCGCGACCGACGACAGCGCGAACACCACGGCGACGCCGGCCAGCAGGGCACTCGCCGTGACCGGCCCGTACACCGTGTTGGGTGAGCGGGTGCCGTCAGTGCCAGACGCCGGCGATCCCAGTGCGGTGGAAGCCGGCCTGCAATTCACCCCGAGCTACTCCGGGTACGTCTCGGGGGTGCGCTTCTACAAGAGCCAGGCGAACACGGGTCTCCACACCGGATCGCTGTGGAGTGCGTCAGGCGTCCGCCTCTCCACAACCACATTCGCGAACGAATCGGCCGAAGGCTGGCAGAGCGCGTCATTCTCACCACCGGTACAGGTGACCGCTGGCACGAAGTACGTGGTGTCGTATTCGGCGCCGAACGGACACTATGCCTCGACACCGGCCGACTTCGCCTATCGCGGAATCACGGCAGCTCCGCTCACAGTGGCCGGCGGCTACGGAGCGGCGAAGGCCGCCGTCTACAACACCACCGTCGGCCAATTCCCCCAGGACAGCTACGGGTTCAGCAACTACTTCGTCGATGCCGTCTTCACCTCGACAGACACCACCCCGCTCGGCGCACTCAACCAGGCCCCGCTGCCGGGTTCGTCGAGTGTGCCGGCCGGATCGACAATCAGCGCAGTGCTGTCGAAGGATGTCGTCGCGTCTTCGATCACATTCACCGTCACCGACCAGTTGGGTCAGGTTGTGCAGGGCAGCGTCGGCTATGCCGCGGCAACCCGCACCGCGGTCTTCACGCCAAGTCAGGCCCTGAACGGATTCGTGACGTACGCTGTCACGCTCGCGGCCACCGCAACGAGCGGGGAGGCCCTGGCGACCGGCACGACGTGGAGTTTCACCACGGTGCGGCCGGCGCCTGCCGTCGGTGACTGCCCGTGCGGGCTGTTCACGGATGCGACCACGCCGGCAATCCTGCAGGTGGTCGACAACGCCCAGCTCACCTTGGGCGTGCGATTCATGAGTTCGGTCGATGGCATGGTGTCCGGCATCCGCTTCTACAAGAGCGCTGGCAACACGGGTACCCACACCGGAACGCTGTGGTCGTCGACAGGAACGGCGCTCGCCACGGCCACCTTCATTGACGAGAGCTCGTCTGGGTGGCAGACCGTGACGTTCGCGTCGCCTGTCGCTGTCACGGCAGGGACCCAGTACGTCGCGTCGTACCTCAACCCGCACGGGACCTATCCGGTGACCCCTGACACCTTCCCCGTCGATGGCCTGGTGCGCGGTCCGCTCACCGGAATCGTCGGAACGTTCACATACGCCGATGCGTTCCCCACGAACCAGGTATCGACCAGCTACCTCGTCGACGTTGTCTTCAACCGTGCGCCAGACCCGGTCGCCGTGCTCACCCAGACCCCGGCGAACGGCGCCATCGGAGTCAGCACCGCATCACCGATCGCGGTTGAACTCTCCGTTCCCATCAACCTGGGTTTCTCGCTCACAGCGACGGTGGGCGGCACCACCGTGCCAGGCACAACGATGCGGAGTGCCAACGGGACAACCCTGACGTTCACGCCCAGCTCTCCGCTGCAACCTGGAGCCACTGTGGTCGCACGGCTGTCGAACGTCACCTCGACAGCGGGGGCGACCCTGCCCACCCTCACGTGGTCGTTCGGCACGGCCGCTGCGCCCGGTGAGGTGACAACGACGTACACACTGCTCGCCGACGAGACGCCAACCGTTGCCGCCGCCACCGATGACAGCTCAGCAGTTGAACTCGGCATGTCGTTCTCCTCCTCGTCGGCCGGAACCGTCACCGCCATCCGGTTCTTCAAGGGCACAGGCAACACGGGGACGCACACCGGATCGCTCTGGTCGGCAAGCGGAACGCGGCTGGCGACGGTGACATTCGGCAACGAAACGGCGACCGGTTGGCAGACCGCGCAGCTCGGTACCGCGGTGAACATCGTGGCAGGACAGACCTACGTCGTCTCCTACCTGGCGCCGAGGGGGCACTACGCCCACTCCAGCGGGTACTTCGCACAGGCCAAGACAAGCGGGCCCCTGACCGCGGGAGCCGATACGAACGGTCGGTTCCTGTACGGCGCAAGCGGCGGGTTCCCGATCTATAGCTGGAACCAGTCGAACTACTTCGTCGACGTGGTGTTCACCACGACGACCTCCACACCGACGCCAACCTCCACACCGACACCGACACCGACCCCCACACCGACACCGACACCGACACCGACCCCCACACCGACGCCGACCCCCACACCAACGCCCACCCCGACACCCGTGACGGTCGCCTCGACGAGTCCCCTCTCAGGCGCAGGGAGTGTCGCACCGACGACCGCGGTGACGGCCACCCTGTCGGCCAACCCGGCCGCCGGATCGCCGACCGTTGCCCTGACAGCCGGGGGAGCATCCGTCGCCGGCAGCACGGCGTTCGATGACGAAACCCACATCGTGACGTTCACGCCGACCACGCCGCTGGCCTGGTCGACGACGTACTCGGCAAGCGTGTCAGCCGACGGGGCTGTGCTCAGCGGTGGAGCGTTCACCTTCACCACGTCGGCCGAGCCGCCGACCGTCACCGCAACCTCGATCTTCGCGGCCAACGCCGTGCCAGACACGCCGTCGTGGAACGACGCACTGGCCGTGCAGGTAGGCGTGCGGTTCCAGGCGAGCGTTGCAGGCACGGTGACCGGCATCCGCTTCTATAAAGGAGCGGCGAACACCGGCGCCCATGTTGGCTACCTCTGGTCGGCGACAGGGCAACAGCTGGCCGCCGTGACCTTCGACGCTGAAACGGCGACCGGATGGCAGACCGCCACGTTCAGTGTGCCCGTGGCCATAGCGGCCGGAACGGAATACCTGGCCAGCTACCAGAGCACGGTCGGACGCTATGCCGTCACGCTCAACGGGCTGGCCAGCCCCGTCGTCAGCGGCGCTCTCAGCACGCCGGCATCCGGAGCCGTCTACCGCTACGGAACCGAATTTCCCGACCAGCGTTCAGTGCACAACTACTGGATCGATGTCTTCTTCGTCCCCTCACTGTGACGAAGTTCAAGCAGCGGGGCCGTTACCCGAGCGGCCCCGCTCCGTTCAAACAGGGGGAGCAGACGTGACTGAAAAATTGAGAATAGCCGTTGTCGGCGCTGGATACTGGGGACCGAACCTGGCCCGCAACTTCCACGGCAGCCCCGACTGGGAGCTGGTGGCGATCTGCGATCTCGATCGCGACCGGGCAGCGGCGCTTGCAGGCAAGGTCGGCGGCGTGCGCGTCGTGACCGACCTCGCCGAGCTGCTGGCCTCCGACAACATCGACGCGATTGCGATCGCGACCCCGGCGAAGACCCACCACCCCATTGCCCAGGCAGCGCTCGCCGCCGGCAAGCACGTGATGGTGGAGAAACCGCTGGCGGATACCGGCGACCGCGGCCAGGAGATGGTCGACACCGCACGCGCACTCGGCCTGGTGCTGATGGCCGACCACACCTATTGCTACACGCCTGCCGTGCTGAAGATCCGCGAGCTCATCGAGGAGGGCGCACTGGGCGACATCCTGTTCATTGACTCGGTGCGCATCAACCTCGGGTTGATTCAACCGGATGTCGACGTGTTCTGGGACCTGGCGCCGCACGACCTCTCCATCATCGATTTCGTGTTGCCGGGGGGATTGCGGCCGCTCAGTGTCTCTGCTCACGGCGCCGACCCGGTTGGGGCGGGCAAAGCCTGCGTCGGTTACCTCACGCTGCCGCTGCAGAACGGTGCGATTGCGCACGTGCACGTCAACTGGCTGAGCCCGACCAAGATCCGCCAGATGATCATCGGCGGTACGAAACGAACCCTGGTCTGGGACGACCTGAACCCGCAGCAGCGGCTCAGCGTCTATGACAGGGGTGTAGATCTGGACCTCCAGTCGCTGGATGCCACCGAGCGCAAGGCCGCAACGGTGTCATACCGGCTGGGGGACACCTGGTCTCCTGCCCTCCCAGAACGCGAAGCGCTCGGGTCAATGGCAGGGGAGTTCGCGGCGAGTATCAGAGAGCACCGACCGGCCCGCACCGACGGCGCTGCCGGCCTGCGGGTGCTCTCTGTGCTCGAAGCGGCGACGGAAAGCCTGCACACAGCGGGTGCTGCAACGCGAGTCGGAGGCAGCCATGAGCTCGTCTGATCATGCATGCGGCTCTGACGACGAATACACGGGGGATGCAGTGACAACACAAGGGTGGGAAAAGAAATGACTGTATTAACAGGAGCGGATGTCCTGGTGACCGGTGGCGCAGGCACGATCGGCTCTGAGATCGTCGACCAGCTGCTGGCCGCGGGCGTCAGGCACATCGACGTACTCGACAACCTCGTGCGCGGACGTACCCAGAACCTTGAAGGCGCGCTGGCCTCAGGGCGAGTGACCCTCGTCGAGGGTGACATCAGGGACCGTGATCTCGTGCACGACGTGACGCGGGGCAAAGACCTGGTGTTCCACCAGGCCGCCATCCGGATCACGCAGTGCGCAGAGGAGCCGCGCCTGGCGCTCGAGGTGTTGGTTGACGGGTCATACAACGTGCTCGAGGCCGCGGTCGAAAATTCTGTCGACAAGGTGATCTCGGCATCCAGCGCGTCCGTGTACGGCCTCGCAGAGCAGTTCCCCACCACTGAGCGCCATCACCACCACAACAACGACACCTTCTACGGCGCCGCGAAGTCGTTCGGCGAGGGGATGCTGCGCAGTTTCAGGGCCATGAACGGGCTGGACTACGTGGCCTTGCGCTACTTCAATGTGTACGGGCCACGCATGGACGTGCACGGTGTCTACACCGAAGTGTTCGTGCGCTGGATGGAACGGATCGCCGACGGGCTGCCGCCCCTCATCTTCGGCGACGGGCAACAGACTATGGATTTCGTCTTCACCCGCGACATCGCCAGGGCCAATCTGCTGGCCGCCACCAGCAACATCCGCGAGGGTGTCTACAACGTCGCAAGTGGCAGGGAGACCAGTCTGCTCGGGCTGGCACAGGCGCTCCTTCGCGCCATGGACTCCGACCTCGCGGTGGAGCATGGTCCAGACCGCGCTGTCAACGGCGTCACACGTCGACTGGCCGACACCTCGTCGGCTCAGAGCGACCTTGGTTTCACAGCCGAGGTGTCCCTGGAAGACGGGCTGCGCGAGTTGGTGGCCTGGTGGGAACCGCTGCGTGGCGAGATCGCAGCCGGACGATCGCTGGTGACCTCATGAGCCGGATCAACGTCATGAAGCCCTGGATGGGCGCCGACGAGGTGCTGGCGGTGACGGAGGTCATCGAATCAGGCTGGGTCGCCCAGGGGCCACGCGTTGCCCAGTTCGAGGAAGAATTCGCCGCCGCGATGGGCGCGGACTTTGCCGTCGCCACATCCAACTGCACGACAGCCCTGCACCTCGCCCTGATCGTGGCCGGTGTCGGGCCGGGGGACGACGTCATCGTGCCGTCGTTCTCCTTCATAGCGACAACCAATGCACCGACCTACGTTGGGGCACGACCCATCTTCGCCGACGTGGATTCGGTGACCGGAAATGTGACGGCTGAGTCGATAGCGGATGTCGTCACAGAGATGACCAAAGCGGTGATCGTCGTCGACCAGGGCGGGGTACCCGTTGACCTGAACCCGATTCGTGAGTTCTGCGACTCGCTCGGCATCGTCGTGATCGAGGACGCAGCGTGCGCGGCAGGGTCTACTTACCAGGGCCGCCCGGTCGGCGCCGGCGCGCAACTGGCGGCCTGGTCGTTCCACCCGCGCAAACTGCTGACGACGGGCGAGGGCGGCATGCTCACCACCTCGAATGAGGAGTGGGCAGCCAGAGCCAGACAGCTGCGTGAGCACGCCATGAGCGTGTCGGCCAGTGACAGGGCAGCCAGCGTCCTCGCCCCGCCTGAGGAGTATCTCGAGATCGGTTTCAACTTTCGGATGACCGATCTGCAAGCCGCCGTCGGCATCGTGCAGCTCGGTCGCCTGCCGGAGATTGTGCGTCGTCGGCGCGAGCTCGCACAGCGCTACACCGAATTGCTGGGCGACCTCCCCGGTGTCCGGCCGGTTACTGACCCTGACTGGGGCACCTCCAATTTCCAGTCGTACTGGATTGAAGTCGACCCGCTTGAGAATCTCGACCGGGAAACCGTGATGGAAGCGCTGGCGCACGCGGACATCTCCGCGCGCCGCGGGATCATGGCTGCGCACCGACAGCCCGCCTACTGGGGAGCAGACACGGGCACCGTCTCCCTCACGGTGACGGAGCGGTTGACAGACAACACCCTGATCCTGCCGCTGTATCACCAGCTGACCTATGACGAACAAGATCGCGTCGTGGCCGTGCTCCGCGAGGTGGCATTGGTCGGAAGGGAGGTGTCATGAGCGAGTTGTTGCTCCTCGGAGCCAGTGGCCTCGCCAGAGAGGTCATCGCCGCAGACCACTCATATTCCGTGATCGGAATACTCGACGACAACCCCGCCAATACCGGGACAGAAGTCGGTGGGGTCCCAGTGCTCGGCGGCGTGGAATTGGCCGCGGATCACACCGCGCAGCTCCTCGTCTGTGTGGGAAACGGCGTAGCGCGTGCTGCGATCGTCGGCCACCTGCGGGCGCTCGGCGTGCACGACGACCGGTATGCCACCGTCGTCGACGCCAGCGTCAGGGTGCCTCCAGGCTGCACGATCGGCGCGGGGAGCATCCTCATGGCGAATGTCGTGTTGACGGCAAACGTCACCGTCGGTCGCCACGTTGTGGTGATGCCGAACGTTACCCTCACCCACGACAACGTGTTGGAGGACTACGTGACCACCGCGGCCGGTGTCGCGCTCGGCGGTGACGTGCTGCTGCAGACCGGCGCCTACCTCGGCATGAACTCGTCGGTGCGCCAGGGCCTGCGCGTTGGCGTTGGAGCTCGAATCGGAATGGGAGCCGTCGTGCTGAGCGACGTTCCCGCAGGAGAGACCTGGCTCGGAGTTCCCGCGCACAGGCAGACGGAAAAGGTGGCGTTGTGACCGTTGTAGACAACCTCGTACAGGCGGCGGACACGGTCCCCATGCTTGATCTCGCCTTTCAGCACCGTGAGGTCGCGGCCGCCGTACAGGCCGGATTCGACCGGGTGATGGCTGGTACCTCATTCATTCAAGGCGCCGACGTCACGCGGTTCGAGTCCGAGTACGCCCGCTACTGCGACGTCGACCATGTCATTGGGGTCGGCAACGGCACCGATGCCCTTGAGCTGGCACTGCGCGCGGCAGGGATCGTGGCCGGCGACGAGGTAATCGTTCCGGCCAACACCTTCATCGCGACGGCAGAAGCCGTCGTTCGCGCGGGCGGCACTGTCGTCTTCGCCGATTGTGACGAGAACTTCCTGATTGATGTGCAGAGCGTGCGCAACATGCTGTCGCCCCGAACCAAGGCTGTCGCCGCGGTGCACCTCTACGGACAGACGGCGCCCGTTGACGAGCTGCGGGAGATCGTCGGCGATGACGTGGTCATCCTGGAGGATGCCGCCCAGGCCCAGGGGGCCCGCTACCGGGGCCGCCGTGCCGGTTCCCTCGGCGATGTGGCAGGCACGAGCTTCTATCCAGGCAAGAACCTCGGGGCGTATGGCGACGCCGGCGCGGTGCTGACGACGAACCCGATGATCGCCGACGCGGTTCGGATGCTCGGCAACCACGGAGGCACACGCCGGTATGAGCACCTTGTCGTCGGCACGAATTCGCGGCTCGACTCGCTGCAGGCGGTTGTCCTGTCGGCCAAGCTGGCATTCCTGGACGACTGGAACTCGGAGCGCCGCGCTGTGGCGGCTCGCTACTCGGCGATCCTGGCGGCAGAGGCCAGGGTCGTGCTGCCGCGCACCGTCGACGGCAACGAGCATGTCTTTCACCAGTATGTGATTCGTGTTGCAGATCGGGACCGGGTGTGTGCCCAGATGAATGCAGCCGGCATCGGTGTTGGCATCCACTACCCGCGGCCGGTCCATCTGACTCCCGCATTTGCCGGCATGAATGTGCCCGTCGGCGCGTTTCCGATGGCCGAGCTGATCGCAGGCGAAATATTGTCCCTTCCCGTCTATCCCGGGCTCACCGATGCGAGGCAAGACCGCGTGATCGAGGTACTCCTGTCGTGTCTGTAGGACCGGACGCTGTGCTGCCCCCTTCACTGCAGGACCGGGTGAGGGGAGGGGCGTTGTGGTCTGCGGGAAGCACGCTCTTCCTGCGGTTCGCGAACATCGCGATCATGGCGATCGTCGCTCGAATCGTCGCGCCTGAGGCCTTTGGTGTGTTCGCGCTCGTCATGGTCGTGCAGGGCGTGATGGTCAGTCTGGCCGAGCTCGGCATCTCGTCGGCGCTCCTCCGCGCCGATCTCGATCCGGATCGCATCGCGCCAACGATCGCAACGGTGTCCATTGTCACGAGCGTTCTGCTGTCGGCGGGGATGGTGATCTTCGCCGACCCCATCGCCGTTGCACTCGGTTCAGCGGATGCCGCTGAACCCCTGCGCGTGATGGCCGTCTCTGTGGCGTTGATCGGTCCGTTCGCGGTTCCGTCTGCGCTGATACAACGCGAGTTCAGGCAGGATGTGCTCTTCAAGGCCACAGCCATCGGGTTCATCCCCAGCAGTGCAATCCTCATCGGAGTGTCGTTGATCGGCGACGGGGCGCTTGCGTTCGCCTGGTCGCGGGTCGCGGCGCAATTGATCTCGGGGATCATCGTCACCATGAAGGTGAGCACCCGGTATCGCCCTGGGTTCCGCCGTGACCAGTTCGGGATGCTCATCAAGTTCGGGTTGCCGCTTGCCCTCGCCAACCTCCTCAGCCAGGTGCTGCTGAATGTCGACTACGTCTTCGTCGGCAGGCAGCTGGGCATCGAGGCCACGGGCCTCTACTCGCTGGCTTTCACCGTGGCCGGCTGGTCGACCGCGGTGATCGGATCGGTACTGAACGGCATCGTCCAGCCAGCGTTCTCGCGGGTGCGGCGTGACGCCGGCGACCTGGTCGACGCGCTGTTCCGGTCGACGAGGACGGTTGCGCTGGTTGCCTTCGCGATCTGCTCCCTGACCTGTGCCCTCGCCAGGCCGCTGATCACCACCATCTATGGTCAGCAGTGGACGGGGGCGGTGCCGGCGCTCATGGTGCTGTCGGTGTACGGGGTGGCATTCGTGGTCTGCCTGCTTGCCGCGAACATCATCATCTCGCTCGGCAGTACAGGGCGGCTCTTCTTGGTCCAGGTCGTCGCGCTGGCTGGTCTCCTTCCGGCGATGATGATCGGCATCCAGGTCGCGGGTCTGGTCGGCGTTGGTGTTGCCCACATCGTGGTGACCTGTGGGATCACGTTCCCGCTGTACGCCCTCATCATCAGGAAGGCCGTTCCGCATGCGCCGACAGTCATGTTGCGGGCGCTCGTCTGGCCGGCGTCTGCCGCGGTTGTCGCCGGCGGCAGCGCCTGGTCCGTCGCGCTGCTCCTGCCAACACCCCTCACCCAGTTCGTGGGCGGCGGGTTCGTGGGCGGCGTCGTCTACTTCCTCGTCGCCGCTCCGCTCTTCACTCCGCTCCTGCCCCCCGCTCTGGCCAGGGTGCGCGTCGTCAACGCGGTGCTCTCGCTGCTCGGCCGGCCGGCATCGTGGGTCATCAACCGAACGGCGAAAGCATGAATCACAACACTCACGCACAACGGACATGGCAGGTGAAGCGATGAAGAAAGTGCTGGTGCAGACCGTCGCATTCACGTTGGGGGGTCTCCAGACGAACTCGGTCGATCTCGCGGCCGCCGTGCGCGAGTTCGGCTACGAGTCGGTGCTTGTCGCCCCAAGGGACACGGTGGTGGCCGGGCCGTCGTTGCTCGACCTCGCCGAGGAACGAGGCGTGCGGCTGGAGCCGTACGACAGGCCGAGGTCGATCCTGCACGGAGCGAGGGACCTCGCGCGGCTCGCTGCCGTGCACCAGGCCGACATCGTGCACGCATACAGCGGATGGTCGTGGCGGCCTGCCTTCTGGGGGCCGTGCTTGCTCGGCCGGCGCCCGCTGGTGATGACAAACTACGAGATGTACGTCATGGAGGGCTACCGAGCCGCGAACCTGATTGTCGGCACTGGCTATCTGCGAGACGAGATGCTCCGGCGCCACCACCGCGTCGACCTGATCAGCCCGCCCGTCGACGTGGACAGGGACGATGCGCGGGTGGTCAGCGGCACCGCGTTCGCCCGGTCGCTGGGTCTTGACGACTCCGCTGTGCGCCTCGTCATCGTCAGCCGCCTCGACGAAGACATGAAGGCCACGAGCATCGAAACGTCGATGCGTGCCGTCGAACGGCTAGCGGATGCCGCGGTTGACCTCGTGGTTGTCGGTACCGGGAACGCCGAGGAGAGACTTCGAGGGATCGGGAATGCGATCAATGCCAGCCTGGGCAGGACCGCCATCATCTTCGCCGGGCCGCTGTCCGATCCGCGAGAGGCGTACGCAGCGGCAGATGTTGTGCTCGGCATGGGCAGCTCAGCCGCCAGGGGACTGGCGTTCGCCAAGCCCCTGATCGTCATCGGCGAGCACGGTCGCAGCCAGCGTTTCACGCCGGCCTCTGCACATGAGCTGTTCCGAATGAGTTTCTGGAGCCCCGAGAGTCCGGAGGATCCGGCGGGCGACCTCGCCGCCGAAATTCGCACACTGCTCGCGCATCGGACGGAGTGGGGCGAGCTCGGCGATTTCGGCAGGGCATTCGCAGAGGAGAACTTCGGCCTCCGCGCAATGGCCCGGAAATTGGCGGCGGTGTACGACGATGCCGCGGCCAACTACGGGTTTCGACAGTGGTGGTCTGAGCGTGATCTGGAACTTGCCGCGGCGGCCAGGCATCTCCCTGGCCGCCGTCACCGCCAGGCCGCGCCGCGCGGGAACTGGGAGAGGCCGGGCGCCGAGCTGGCAACTCCGGCCGCCAAGCTGCCGGACGAGCGCGCCCACATGCATCCGCTAGCCGTTGGAGAGGGACAGAAATGAGATCGAAGCCAAGCGTGAGCGAGATGGTTCGTCGCGTGCAACGCGAAGGTATCGACGACGTGATGAAACGGATCGTGCGTCGACTGTGGGTCAAATACGACGCGGGAACGCTCGATTTCCCGCTCCGACAGGAGGACGTTGCCGATTCCACCCGACTGCGCCCTGCGCCGGTCCAGTCGGCAGCGCGCAATCCTGACTCCCCGGTGATCGGCATCGTGTGTACCCCGCCAAGCGCAGGCTCCGGCGGTCATACGACGTTGTTCCGGATGGTCGAGGGGCTGGAGTCCAGCGGTTATCGATGCGTGTTGTTCCTGTACGACAGGCACGGCGGTGACCTTGACCGCCACACGGCGGTGCTCAGGGAGCAGTGGCCACAGGTCGCTGCGGAGATCAGGAGCGCCGGAGACGGCATCAACGGCATCGACGCGTGTATTGCGAGTTCGTGGGAGACCGCCCACGTCATCGTGTCCCGGCTGGACGCCATGGTGCCTCGGCTGTATTTCGTGCAGGATTTCGAACCGTATTTCTACCCGAGGGGGTCGCTCTTCGCGCTGGCAGAGGATTCATATCGATTCGGGTTCACAACGATCGCGCTGGGGGAAATGGTCGCCGGCGAGCTCGAACATATGGGGGTGGCCTGCACTGTTGCGCCGTTCGGGTGCGACACCGACACCTATTCGCTGACGAACACGGGCACGCGCTCTGGAGTGGTGTTCTATGCCAAACCAGGGGCGGATCGGCGGGGGTTCCAGTTGGCGAAGCTGGGGCTCGAGGAGTTCCATCAGCGGCATCCAGAGCAACCCATTCACGTGTACGGGGGTGTCGTTGATGACTGGACAGTGCCGACAATTGACCACGGCCGTCTCTCCCCGGCACAACTCAACGAGCTCTACAACCAGTCGATCGCCGGGATTGCGATGTCATTCACGAATATTTCCCTGGTTGCCGAAGAGCTGCTCGCTGCGGGAGCGATTCCCGTCGTCAACGATTCACCCATGGCAAGGGCCGACCTCGACAGTGCAGGCGTCGAATGGGCGGCGCCGACACCCGGTGGTATTGCGGATGCCCTCAGCCGGATCGTCGAGGCGAGAGACCAGCCAGGGCGCTCGCAGCAGGCAGCGCTCTCAGTGCGGAGAGGATGGGGACCGGCGCAGGCAATTGTCATCGATGCTGTCGCCGCAACGGTGGCCAGTGAGTCAGACCCGGTGGGTGCCGCGATCTGACGCCTGCTCAACTCGCGCGCAAACCGTGCTTGACGGTGCGACCAACCCATCTGCTAACGTGAGCAATTGTCATGTCAATCACTGATGAGGAGACAATTATGGTCGTAGGGCGAACGACGCAGGCTGATCCAACTACCGGATCGCGGCGATCCCTCACCGTACGACTCATTGCACTCGCCGGGTTGGTCGCCGGCCTGGTGCTGGTGCCATCGTTCTCCGGGCAGGCAGCTACTGTCACGAGTATCCTCGGGTCCGCGACGCCGGGCACCATCACCGACCCAGACCGGCAATCGGTTGAACTCGGTGTTCAATTCAGCAGCAGCACCGATGGCACCGTCACCGGCATCCGCTTCTACAAGGGGGCCAAGAACACGGGCACACACACCGGGTCGTTGTGGAGCAGCACTGGCAAGCGGCTTTCGAAGGTGTCCTTCACCCGCGAGTCGGCATCAGGCTGGCAGACCGCGACGTTTGCGCGGCCGGTGACGATTGAGAAGGGGAAGACGTATGTGGCGTCGTACCTGGCGCCAAAAGGCCGGTACTCGGCCGACGTCGGCTATTTCTCCGCACCCGTCACGCGCGGGTCGCTGACCGTTCCGAAGGGCGGCGGCGTCTATCGATACGGCAATGGCGATTTCCCGAACCAGACCTATCGCAATAGCAACTACTACGTCGATGTGATCTTCCAGTCGATGGCCCCGATCACACCGTTGCCGTCGACAGCACCGAAGCCGACAACGACGCCCGTTCCATCGGCGACGCCGACGCCGCCAGCGGTACCCACCTCGAGCCCCTCGCCGACAGCGACGCCCGCCCCCTCTGCAACTCCGAAGCCGACTCCGTCGCCGACACCGGCCCCCGATTCGTCGACGAGCGTGCTGAACCTCCCCAGGGTTCCGTGGGAGGGCGGCCCGGCCTATTGGAAGAAGTTCGCCAAGACCGACGCTGCCGGGTGGGACGACCCCAGCTTCTTCCCGATCGTGTCCTGGTACGGAAACTTCAGCAGCGATGAAGAAGTGGCGTACGACAAGTCACTCGGAATCAACACATACAGCGGCATGTGGGAGGGCACCCCTTACCGCCTGTTCGCAGACAACGGAGTCTTCTGGGTTGGCGAGGGACTGAACAGTTCATTCACCGACAGCAGCGCGAACTGGGTGGGGAACTTCCTGGACGATGAGGTTGACGGCCGATACTCCGTCGCGGAAGGGCATGCCTACCTCCAGGGAATTGTCGACAAGCTCGGCGACGACGGGCGGTTCAAGTACGCGAACTACACACAGATGGTCGTCAGTGACGACATGAACCAGGCCGCAGCGCAGAAGTACGTCAACGCATTCACCGACGTCGTGTCGCTCGATATGTATTGGTACACGGTTCCATACTGCGACTGGACGCCGTACCGCGACACCTACCTGACGTCGGTCTCCCAGTCCAACTGCCGTACGGCATCCAGCTACGGGAAGATGATGAACTCTCTTCGCCAGCAGGATGCCGCGGACGGCTCGCTGCAGCCGCTCTGGCAATGGGTGGAGAACTTCAGCGGCAGTCCGGGAAGTGACGCCCCCGCCGTCTCGATCACGCCTGGCCAGCTGAAGGGCGCCGTAATGAGTTCGATCATCAACGAGGCGCGCGGCATCGCCTACTTCAATCAGAGCCTGACCGGCTCCTGCCAGAGCGGAAACGTTTTCCGGCAGAGCCAGGTCACCGCGAACTTCTGTGGCGGCAAGCAAGTCGCCGCCGTGAAAGAGGTGAACGCCGTGATCCACAACCTCGCCAGCGTCATTAACACCCAGTCGTACGAGTACTCATTCGGCGCAGGTCTCGACACGATGCTCAAGGCCAAGGATGGATCGGCGTACATCTTCGCCATGGTTGACGGCTCAACGAAGCCCGGCAGCCGCACTCTCCAGCTGCCAGCCGGAGTCTCCGGCAGGTCCGTTGAGGTTGTGGGCGAGAACAGGACACTCGCAGTCGACGGGTCTGGACGCTTCACCGACTCATTTGGCGAGGAGTACAGCTACCACATCTATCGGGTGGCGCTCGGCTGACGCAGCACGGTCTCTCGGGGCTGCCGCACGGTAAACAGCCGCCGGGCAGCCCCGCACAGGCCGAGCGTCAGGAAGACCATGCCTGCCGCCATCGGAAACGCGAAGCCGTCAAAGAACGCCAGGAGCACGCCTCCAGCGACAGTGGATGCGATGAGCGCCTGGCACAACTGGCGGTCAAGGGTGTCGATCGCAGCGGTGCGGGCACGACCTGCGCTGAAAAGCGCGGCAGCCAGCAGCACCAGAAATGCGAGTAACCCCAGCACGCCAAGCTCAATCGCGAGCAGCAGGTACTGATTGTCGAAGATGTGATACCGGGGCAACAGGGTACCGAACCCCTTGCCGATAAGGGGAAAACGACTGAGCAGTTCGGCCGCCGAGTCGTAACTGCTTGTGCGCGAGAGGGCGCTCGGATCTCCGGAGATTCCCGTGAACAAGCCTTTGAGCGTTCCGAGCAGCCCGGGCACAAGCGCCCCGACCATCACGATGATCGCCGTGCCAATGCCTCCGACGAGCAAGCGGATTCTGGGGGACCAGGACGGAACAAGGACGATTGCCCCTGCGACGAGCCCGATCATGGCAGAGCGGGACACAGACAGGATCGAGGCAACGGCAATCGCCCCGACGGGAAACCATCGCACAATTCGCGACCGGGTAACGTCTTCCATCGCCAGGGTGAGCGCGATGGGGAATGCGATGCACAGCACCATCCCGTACTCAAGCGGATGGGTTGCGGTCGCCGACGCCCTGGGGAAGCCGCCCCGCGTGTCGAGGCCGGCTAATCCGGAGAAATCAGAACCCATGCCAGGGATCGAGATCCAGTTGATCAATGATTCGCCCGTCGCGAACTGCAGCACTCCGAGGGTGCCAAGCAGTCCGCCGGCGAGTGCGATCCGGCGCAGCAGCTTTCGAAAGCCGGTGACATCCTCAATGCCGTCGTTGGCGACGAGCAGAATCCCTGCCCAGGCCACCAACCGCAGCAATCCGTTGTCTGCCGGACTGAGCTCATCGGAGGGGAGCCCGCGCAGCATCGCCCACGCATAGCTGATCGCCGCAAGGCCGAGGAAGCAGAACAGCGCCGTGCGCACGATCTGCGGGGCGCCACTCGACGGGGCATGGCGTTGGATCTGGTGCCAGCACCACCAGAGGGTGGCGGCGAGTGCCCACAGCCCTGCTGGTCGGCCCGCCGAGCCGAGAGCGGTGATCGTGAGACTCGATGGCACTGCGCATAACAGCACCAGGTAGACGCTGAGCACGGTGACGCCGTCGATCCCCGTGCTGCCCGTCGGCGCGGACGAGCGACCGAATCGGAGGTCTATCGGGGAGATCGTCATTGTCATGAGCGGTCAGCGTCAGCCGCGCGTGGGTGTCGGCGTGTGTGATTCGGTGGCGTTCCGGCGCGCGATGTTGGCGAGGGCGAGTTCTTCGTCGTCGTAGCTCGGGAAGGGAGCGGATGTCGCACGAGCGGCACTCGCGTCGACGGGTACTGCAGTCGATGCCGGCTTGCTGCGGCGACGTCGACGGGCGAGGATCATGCCGTCGATGAACCCGGTGAGCAACAGGGTCATGGCGAAACCACCGATTCCGATGAGGCCGATGGCCTGGATGCGGTCTTTCTGGCTCACGGTGCTCTCGGTGTCGGCGGTGAGCGGGAGTGACGTGACCTTGGCTTCTGACGCGACGCCGGTGCTTGTTTGGAGCGTGTCGAGGGTCGTCGGGAGCACATCCAGCACCTCGGTGAACACCTCAGCGACCTGGGCTTCGTCTGGGCCGCTGGCGAATACGACGATGATCGGGCCGCTGGTCGATGTGTCGCGATTGATGGCAACGCGCACTGTCGGGTCATCGCCAACGATGGGCGTGAGTACCTCGCTGGCGGTCATCGCGCGCACGAGCACGTCGCTCGCCGGCCCGAGACCGCCGAGATAGAGGTACGGGTTACCACCCTCTGGGATGCTCGTCGCCCCGGGGATGAGGAGAATGCTGCCTGTGCGTTGGTACGTCGGTGACGTGTGCGAATAGGCGTATCCGCTGAGTGCCGCCGTGGCGAGCAGGCCGACGATGACGATGTACCAGCGGCGTCGCAGGCTGTGCAGGAGCGTCTTCAGGTTCATGGCGCACGAACTTTCTCTGGAAGGGGCTGAGCGGACGTGAAAGCGGGTGCGGATGCGGCTGAGGAGGAGGCCGATGCCGTGTGGCCGGCGGATTCCCGTCGGCGGGCGCGGCCCTCGAGCGCAACGGAGGCAGCGGCTGCTGCGCCGACCGCGACTGCGAACAGCGCAAGCAGCGCCCGCGCCTGGGTACTTCTCGAATTGCCGACGTAGCTGACGACGGTGACGACAGGGACCCGGTCTGTGACGATCATCTGCTCGGCGCTGACACCGGAGTCGACCTGCCTGCTGCGGGTGAGCGCGTCAACGCGGTCCTGTAACGACGTCATGGTTGCACTCACCCATTCGGCGCTCGGCCCGGCGACTTTGACGGAGAGGGCAGGCGTCGCGAAGCTGTCAGCCCACTGCCCACCGCTGTTCGGCAGCACGACCTGGTACCCCTGTGCGATACCGGCGCCGAACAACGACGCATGTTCAGCCAGTCGGTCCGATTGCTCGCCATCGTGGAACTCGCGCTCGATGGCCGCAGCGAAGTTCACCAGAGTGTCGCGATAGCCTTCGTTGAATTTACCCACGGCATCCGTCCCCGGAGCGATGAACACCACCTGTGCCTCCGCGACGTAGGCGCCGCCCGACTTGGCCATGAACACGAACGCGAATCCGGCGATGAGCAGCGCGCCCGCGAGCACGTACCAGCGCCTGGCAAGAATTCGTAGCAGTGCGCCCGTTGTCATTTCGGCGCTCCGACGAGCCTGAGCTTGATGCGATCGAGCCCCTGTTTGCCGACGACGGTGAGGGCGAGCCATTTGGCGGCTGCCCGCACCGTTTCTTTGGTGGTCCTGGCCGGCCCAGACACCACCCGATCACGCAGGAGATCGCGGGTACGCGGCTCCGGCAGGTCGGTCGGCAGGGTGGGGAAGCGGCCGGTGTATGCGGCGGGGGCGACCAGCTTGCCGCGGGTGCGGTTGCTCACGTTGCTGCCGTGGACCACCTGGAGCCAGCCGGGTTCCCCGGCAACCTCGATGACGGGCATCGACTTCCCAAGCAGGTTGTGCCAGTCAGACCAGCAGGTCTTGGGCTCGGTCCACGGCTCACGTACAGAGCAGAACGCATTGTGCGGGTCGCGATGCAGATACAGCCCTGATGGACTGGCGATCACGCCGTTCTCCAGGTAGACGGCCGCGCGCTCGTGCACGGTGCTGACAGCCTGGACGCGTTCGACGAAGTCCCTGGCCAGCCCGTCGTCGTTGTCGAGATTGGTCGTGATGAGGGTGGTGCGGCGCACGCCGATGGTGGCCTCGATGTCGACGAGGAGTTCGTCGTGGCTGACGCTGCTCCTATATACCGGGGTGAAGACGCCCTGGGAGGCGTAGCGTTCCATCCGGTCAACCAGCCAGCGGGGGCTTGCCGGATCAAAATAGATGATCCAGGAGAAATTGTGCTCCGTCTGGGCGAGAACCGACGGCACACAGTAGCGATCGAAGAGTTCAACCCGCGCGGTCAGCCAGCCATCCTTGGCCCTGATGACGCTCTCAGCTCCGGGCGACGGCAGATTGAACCGGGTGAGCAGCACGTGGTCGATGTCGGTGGAATTCATTCGTGCCGACCTCCGACTGTGTGCTCAAGGCGTCGCAGTTGCGGGGCTCCCCAACGTCTCGTTGCTTCCATGCCGGCGCTCACCGTACCGAGCGCACCTGAGTTGAACCTGTCGGGGTGCATGCCGAAGGCACTCGGTCGCACCGATCCGGTGCGGAGGGCCCTGAGTACGTCTTCCGGCTCGGCCTGCTGCGACACCCGCACCTTCATGGCGAGCGGAAAGAGCTGGCGCGGTCCGTGATAGTCCAGCGAGACATAGGGAGTCATTCCGAGGAGCGCCGACGTCTCCAGCGCCCACTCGTTGGGCCTGATCCCGTCATATTTGCGGCTCCAGACCTCGATCCCGCCGAGGAACGGGATCCAGGCCTTGTCGAAGCGTCGCCAGGCATCGCGTCTGGCCGGGTGGGCGAAGACGGCGACGCCGCCGGCTGCGTGGGCGGCGGGCAGCAGTTCGTCGAGCTTCGGGCTGCGGCCGAAGAACGGGACGCCGCCGTACACCGGCATGTGCACAACGTGATCCGGATCCTGATACTCGATTCCAGGCACCAGGAGGAAGTTCGTCGCCTGTGTGACCCTGGCGCACTCGGCTTGCAGCAGGTACCAGCTCTGCTCTGTCATGGTGCGGTCGTGGTCGGAGATCAGCGCTCCGTGGTAGCCAACGCGGCGCAGGGTCTTCACGAGGGCGGGGAGTGCCGCCGACGAGTCGTCTGACCAGGCAGAGTGGATGTGCGAGGCGATCCGTATCGTCTTCATGCCGCACCTCGCCTGCTGCGCGCGGCGGCCAGGTCTGCCAGCGTCCGCCACGTATCGGCGGCGAGCACGCGCGGCTGCCGGGGATCCCAGTTGTAGAGCCGGTCGCCGCGCCGAATTGTCAGCAGGCTGCGCACGGTCGTGCCAGTCCGTGGCCAGGACGAGGGCGCCGTCGTCTGCGGCCCGCGGAGGACGAAGCCCAGATGGCCGATCTCCCGGCCAAGGTGCCGCGCGACGATGTGCGGCGGCGTGGTCGGGGGCAGCGGATGCTGGGGGAGTCCGAGCGCAGCCTGAACGGCCCATGCCGGGTACTCGAAGCCACGCCGTCGTGCCAGGGCGAGGCTTCCCCACGCCCGACCGTTCAGCTCCATGAACCAGGCGGTGCCGTCCGCATCCCTCAGGAATTCCGCCATGAAGAGTCCCCGCCACGACACAGTGGTGAGGAGCGCGGTAACCCGTTCGCGAAGGTCGTCGTCGACCTCAATGGACTCGCACGCCGATGACGCAGAGCCGTGCGGGTTCAGCATCCGCACTCGCCGGTGGGCGCTCCAGTCCTGGGGCCCGTTCTCTCCGGCGAATCCGAAGATGCCTTCGCCTGCGCCAGACACCAACTGTTGCACCAGCACGGTGCCGCGTCGCATCGCGGCCTGCGCGACGGTGAGTTCGTATGGGGTTGCACAGATTTTGCCCTGGGGCCGAACCAATGCGTTGCCAGCTGGGCGCACGGCATCCGCTGGTTTCACGATGACTGGCCAACGGTCAACGCGCACATCGGCCACGTCGGCGAATATCTCGGTGGCGGGCACGCTGATACCAACGCGAAGCGCCGCTTCGACCTGGGCTGCCTTGTCGAGGGCGAAGGCCGACCCGCTGACATCGGGTCCTGCGAGGGCGACAGCGCCCCGTTCGACCCGGTTGCACAGCCACAAGGACGCGTCATCCAGCGGGAGAAGCGCATCGGGTGCCAGTTTTGTGATGGCCTGCGCGAGGTCGGCGAGTGCGCCCTGCAGGTCATGTTCGGGGGAGCGGATGTCGACGACCGTCGCTCCCCGCACAGCCCGCGCACCCGACTTGGTGCCGGCCCTGCTGAACACCACGACGCGCATTCCGGCGCGCTGCAGCGACCAGATCGCCTCGATCGCCGCGAAGGCCTCCGCGAATCCCACGAGCACCGTCGGCCCTGAAACGGATGTCAGCGCCATCGTTTCACCGCCTGCCTGACGCTGCGCAGTGCGCGGCCCCCGAGGAGTGAGTCCGGGTCGTCGAGCAGCTCCGTGATCGACGCGGCGGTATCGGAGTAGATGGGCGTGTACCGGGTTTGCAGCCAGGCGGATTGCCTCGAGCTGCCCTCGTCCACCGTGTACACCCGCGTGAACGCGCGGGCTTTCAGTTCGGCCAGCACGCGTCGGTCGTAGTGACCACGCGGGCAGGCCGCCAATCGGACCGGCGCCCCCGTGATGGCTTCGAGCAGCCGTGATGACTCGCCGAGTTCATGCTCGAATTCGTGGGCGAGGCTGAGCTCGCGCCAGGAACGATGGGTCATCCCGTGCGTTCCGATGCTCATTCCGCTGGCGTAGAGGTCTGCGATCTGCGCGGTGCTCAGCGAGCCGGCGTCGTCAACCCGGTTGGCGATGACGAAGAACTCTGCCTGCAGGCCTCGCAGGAGAAGGGCAGGGAGGGCAAGGGTGTGGTCTGACTCGTTCGCATCGTCGAACGTCAGGCCGACCTGCCGCGGATGCGCGGCCACGACGTCCAGGATGTCGTCGAATTGTCCGGCAGAGATCCAGAAGCGTTCCTCCCCTGGCTCAAGCCGACGATCGGGGGAGCCGATGCCGTGAAAGCAGAGGGTGAGCGGTCGGTTGGAGCTCGCTGTCGACATGGTGGCGCTCATACAGGCACCTCCGCTGATCCGGTACCGACGTTGGTGGCGGCGGCGGTGGCGACGCTGACGCCAGACCCGGCGGCAGCTGGGGAGGTGGCCGCGGAGGGCAGCTGCGCCCATGACGACCTGGAGCACACAATCCGCGCTGCGAAACGATGGCGGGGGTCTCGTGCCCTGAGCGTGTGGTGCAGGGCGACCACTCCCCTGAACGTCGTGGTGGCGAGTGGTCCGTGGTGTGCGTCGAAATAGCGGACCTTGTTGACGGCCATCAGTGCGAGCAGTTCTTTCGGCTGGCCTGATCCGCCACCGATGTGGGTGGCCGATGCGGTGGGCACGAAGCGCACCAGGTATCCGGCGTCGCGTGCCCGGCGTGCGTAGTCGGTCTCTTCCGAATAGAGGAAGTAGGTCTGCGCGTCCCACTCGCCGATGCGAGCGTTGCACTCAGCCGAGATGAGGAGGGCGGCGCCCCCGGCCCAGGCGATGTCATGCGGAGTGCGGTAATCCTCCTCGCGCCGCAGGGTGTCGCTCAACCAGCGCGGCCTGGTCGGCCACCGGGCGCCGATCAGTGCGTCACCGAGGGAACCGAGGATCGAGGTCTCCCGACGAAGGTGCGGGTACACCGAACCGTCCGGTTCGCGCAGCAGCGGCGCCGCGATACCGACACGGGGATCGTCGAGCGCTCGCAGCAGTTCGGTGAGAGCACCGGGGGCAAGCGAGAGGTCGGGGTTCAGGATGGCCAGGGTGTCTGTGGCGCCGAGGTGCATCCTGGCGATGTTGATCGCGCCTGAGTAGCCCAGGTTGGCACCGGATTCGATGACGGTGACCTTGGTCAGTGCGCGCGCCACCGCAATGGTGTCATCCGTCGACGCGTTGTCGATGACCAGGATGCGGGGATCGATACCGGGGTCGGCGGCTCGGATGGAGTCGACAAGGCGCGAGATGTGCTCGGCGTTGTTGAACGTCACGATCGCGACGACGATGCGACGCACTGGTGGGTGGAGCGGCGAGGCCGTCATCTGAGCGCCTGACGCTCGTCACGGGTCGACGAAAGAAGATACACATATTTGTACACGGAGACATTCCCTGAGGTTTCGGGTTCAACAGGTCATAATTCGTAAGTGGCGCGAAGAGCTGGATCGCTCGGGTAAGTGAACGAATCTCAGCTCTCCGCGTGACCGACCCTATCGCCGCTGGCGGTGATCCGATTCCCCCCAAGCGGGGGTGCCACCATTCCCAGCGGGGGGATCGCTGGTTCTGCCGTCGTGTTCTGGCGGCTCGACAGGTCGCGTTCCCAGGCCGGCTGGCTTCCGCGCTGCACCGCCATTCGCTCGGCCCTCCGCGATCGAAGCCGTCCAAGCAGCGTCAACGATGCGTACGCGGCGGTGTCACACGCGTCGGTGATGCTCCGCGTCGAGGACACCAACCCTTTCAGGCTGGACCCCGTGGTGGATGCCGTGCCCACCGGCACGTTTGAGTGCGCCTGCCTGGTCAGAACGGCGACGAGGCTGCGAGTTCGAAGCGGCGTGCGGACGAGGATCGGAGGGGTGTCAAGAATGCGCTTCTCGCCGGCCGTGAACAGGCTGTCGACGTAGAGATCGTCGGCAAACAGCGCAGGGAAGGACTCGAATCGCTCGTGTCCCTCTGCCGTGATGGCGTAGGCGCCGGCGCCCCACAATGAGCCATGGGTGGTCGGCATGCGCGTTCGCGCGCGGTAGTAGCTGCGGACCAGCCAGGATGCCCCATCGGTGGCGTACCGGAACCTAGGTCGGCCGGCCAATGCGCCGCCATCGCGCAGCGACGTGAAGAGCGAGATGATCGCCTCTGGCGGTGCTTCAATATCGGCATCCAGATAGAGGCGTGGCCAGAAACCTGCCTCCGCATCACCGGCGTTCATTGCAGCGCTCTTCGACGCCGCCGCAATCTCGATCACGCGCACGTGGGGAAACCGTGCGGCGACTGCCGCTGTGCTGTCCGTGCAGCCATTGCAGACCACGAGAATCTCCGCGATCTTCCCCACGGCGAGTGGTGCAATGGATGCGAGGGTGCGCGCGATCACCGCTTCCTCGTTGTGCGCCGGAATGATGATGCTGCCGAGGGCCTCGCCCCGCCGATCAGACTCCACCGGCACAGGGGGCGCCGCTGACTGATCAGGCGGTGCTGGCCGGCCAGACGTCACCGGCACCAGCCGGGAGCGCCGGACGGCGAGATACGCCGGCGGACCGTTGACGAGATACCGGCTCGCCAGCCTCCGGGGTTCAAGACTGAGCCGCCAGGCCCATTCGAGGCCGTGGTCGGCGATCCAGTGCGGGGCGCGGCCCACTCGACCAGCGAGGAAATCGACGACCGCACCGAACGCCAGCAGGACCCTGGCCCCCGTGACCTCGCCGTACTCGGCGATCCACAGTTCCTGGCGGGGCTTGCCGAGCCCGACGATGAGCATGTCTGTGCCGGCAGCCCTGATCTCCTCTGCAATGGTGAGCGATCGCTCTGCGTCGGACAACTCCGCTCGCTCAGGCGCCCAGCAGCCAGAGAGTATGAGCGCAGGGTGCGTAATCGCGAGTTGTTCGCGCAACACGGCGTGCGTGCTGGCCGCACCGCCGAGGAAGCCGATGCGGGTGCCGTCCCGCTCGGCTTGCGCCAGGATCGGGCCGATCAGATCGCTGCCGGCCAGCCGGGGCCAGCTCTTGCCGGTGAGGCGTCCGGCCTGGGACGCCAGCGGTGCGCCGTCGATGAGGTTCAGCCACTCCAGGGCTGGCGGCGATTCGGCGGCGTCGAGGGTGCCGAACAGTCGAGACCCCGTGCCGAAATGGTGCACATGGTCGAGGTTGATCGATGCAACGACGAGGGGGACGCCATCCGTCGAGCGCGCCCGATCAGCCACGGAATCGATTGTCTCGTCGAACTCGCGCAGATCGACAGCCGAGCCGCCGAGCATGAGCCGGGTATCTGTGAACGTCATTGCCTCACCACCGATGGGGACCAGGCGTGCTCGATGAACACGCGGGGAGCGGATGTTCCGTCAGTCGGGATCGACCACACTGTGCTGTCGCCCACCGTGGCCTTGTTCTGCATCCCGTACAGCAGGGTGTCGTTGTCGAGCCATTCCACCTGGTCGTCAACGTTCGACTCCTCTGGCAGGATCGTCGTGGCGCCCGTCACAAAGTCGAGCACGGCGATTCCCCAGTACGGCTGGCTGATCGTGCCGGAGTTCTTCTTGTACGCGATGCGAGTGCCGTCGGGGGAGAGCGAGGGGCATTCGACGTTGTCCCTGATGGCTGTGAGCGTGCGGGCGTCGAGATCGCCGCGCACCAGCCAGGTCTGTCCGGCCGATGCCGCTGTCGCGTAGAACACGGTGTCGTCGGCGAAAGTCACGCCCCAGACGTTCCTATCTATAGCGGTGACCTGTTCGCCGTTCACCATCAGCGCGAAGTCTTCGAGGTTGCCATACTCCGTGCCATCGACGGCGGAGATGACGGTCTGCGTGGAGAAACCGACGGTGGCGTACGACTCACCGGTGACGAACGCGGTCGACGACACCAGGCGCGAGTCGGCCGAGACGCGCGTGCGGCTGGGCATGCCGGGCAGCGGCCATGACCGGATCTCGTTCCAGTTGGCATCCGTCAGGGTTGCCCTGAACGTGGTGACGACACCGCGGTCGATGTGCAGGCACATTCCCACGCTCGTCGTGGCGTAGACCCGGTCACAGGCGGCGGATGTCACCGTTCGCGTTCCAGCTGGGTCGCCCAGTGGGACGCTGGCCACCAGGCCGTACCCCGCCCCCGACGCCGTATTCCGGAAGACGATCCGCGGGCCGGCGGCCGGGGCATCCGTCGCGGTGTCGGCCATCACCGTGTCGACGGCGCTCGGCGCGGCGGCGCGTTGCTGGGCACCCGCAAACGCGACGGCACCGTAGACGGTCGCGCCGCCGAGCAGCAGCGTCGTGCCGAGCGCGAGCAGCCAGACGCGTTGGCGCGGGGTCATCGTGCCTCCGTGATCGGCGGACCACTGCGGCCGGTCAGCACACCGCGCAGCACGATCGCAACGACCGGGATGACGACAACGAGTGCTGCGGCGGCGGCAAGCATGGCGCTCTCGCGTCCGATCGCAAACCAGAGCAGCCCGAATCCGGTTGACGCGACAAGCCGGGCGATGGCGACGACGGTCTGGGCGGCTGCAATGCCGCTTGCCCTGCTGGCCAGGGGCGTGCTCTCTGCGGCGAGGGCGGCCAAGATGCCATCGGTCGCGGCGTAGAAAGCGCCAAGCAACACGAGACAGGCCACGGTGAGCGCGGCACCGGTCGCCGGGATCGCCGCGCACACGTACGCCGCGAGTAGGGCGAGGTGGCCGAGCACGAAGATACGGGCGCGACCGAATCGATCGGCCAACCGGCCGAGTGGAATCGCCAGGGCAAGGAACGCAACGTTCGTGCCGACGTATAGCAGCGGAAACCAGGCCGCAGCGAAGGAGTCGCGGCTCTGCAGCACCAGGTAGATGAAACCGTCGCCGATGGTCAGCACTCCAAGCAGGCCGGCAGCCAGCAGGAGTCTGCGCAGTCGGGGATCGGTGAGGTTCCGCCAGCGGAAGGGCGCAGCGGCAGCAGGAGTGGAATCGGGTTCGCCATCGTCTTCGCCGCCTTCTTCGCCAAGCGTGCTGCCGTTGGCGGCCACGGCCCGCTCGGCGCGCGGTCGCTTGTTCGGCACGACGAGTCCGAGGATGAAGACGCCCAGCAGCGCGAACGCGAGCGACACCACGAAGATCGTGCTGTAGCCATCCGGTATGAAGAAGAGGATGACGAAGGCCAGCAGGGGCCCGACGGCGGCCCCGACGGTGTCGAGCATGCGGTGCACGCCGAAGGAGTGGCCAAGATTGTCCGGCTGCGATGACGCCGTGATGAGTGCGTCGCGCGGGGCGGTGCGAACGCCCTTGCCGAGTCGGTCGATGGCCACAATCGCGACGATCGCGCTGAAGCCGGTGGCGAACAGCAAGCCGATCCTGGCGATGGCTGAGATGCCGTAGCCGAAGAATGCGATCCACTTGGGCTGGTCACCGCGGTCTGCCGCCCAGCCGCCGGCGATCCGCACGATAGCGCTGATGCCCTGGTAGATGCCGTCGATGAAACCGTAGGCGACGGTCGACAGCCCGAGGACGCCGGTGATGTACAGCGGCAGGATGGCTGAGACAGATTCGGATGACACGTCGGTGAGCATGCTGACGATGCCGAGCGCAATCACCACGGAGGACACGCGCGTCGCGGCCCTGTGCGGATGCGGACGACCGCCAGGGTCGATGTCGGCAACGCCGGACGAGGTTGCTTTCGCCTTGCGGTCGGATAACGAGATGTACATGGCTCCCCGTCAGCTAGCGGCCGTGAATGAGGCGAAGATCTCGTAGCTGCAGCCACCCGCGCGCTCTGTGACCGTGATGGTGACGCTGTTCTCGTCCCTGCTGAAGGCCAGGGCGCTCGACCCTGCCGCTGCTGGCGCCACAACGTCGTAGAGGCCGAGCTGGGCAAACGTCGTTCGGTAGTAACCGAGCACATCGGTGCCGGTGAGGGTCGACCTGGCGGTGAGTGTCGCGTGCAGCCTGGCGCCCTCCGACGACACTGAACTGCCGGAAATCGTGGAATCGGGGGCGGTGCCGATCACCGCAGACGGGAAGCCGTCGACGAGGCCGCCATCCGCGCTCTTCGAGGCGGGAAGTGGGAGGGATACCAGCACGGGCGGCGGCTTCGACTGCGGAAGCGAGGTCGACGGCGGGCTGGCCGGGGGCAGCACCTCTGTCGAATACCGCGTGCCGGGGTCGCCGGCGCCAGGCGTCGCCGCAGTGTCGTCCGGTATGCCATCCGGTGCAGGGGCCGGGGTGTTCGTGTTCGGATCATCGGCGATGGCGCCCGCCGCGGTGGGCGGTGGCGACGACGGCGCCGCCGAAGCCGGCGTCTGGACCTCTGCACCGGCATCCGTGCTGGAGGTGCCCTGCTGCGCAGCGACGATGACGCCGCCCATAATGAGTACGGCAGCGGCTCCTCCCGCAATGATGACGATGCGTCGATTCATATGCGCGGCCCAACCAATCTGAGTTCGCCCCTGTCTGCCTCGAAGGTGTCGCCCGTCGCAGGGCACGTGAACTGGTCACCCTCGCCCGCCACCAGGGGCACGCCTGCGCGCCCGACCCAGCCGATCTGCCTGGCAGGGACGCCGGCCACGATGGCGAAGTCGGGAACATCCGTCGTCACGACGGCACCGGCGGCAACGAGGGACCAGCGACCGATCATGACCGGTGCGACGCACACGGCGCGGGCACCGATGGATGCCCCTGTACCGACCATCACGCCGACCATGCGCCAGTCTTCCGCGCCCTTGCGCGACCCGTCGGCATTGATCGCCCTCGGATACTCATCATTCGTGAAGATGACTCCCGGGCCAACGAAGACCCCGTCTTCGAGAACGGCCGGCTCATAGACCAGGGCGTAATTCTGGATCTTGCAGTTGCGCCCGACGACCACGCCAGGGCCGATGTACGCGCCCCTGCCGAGGATGCACCCCTCCCCGACGTGGGCGTTCTCCCTGATCTGAACGAGGTGCCAAACCAGGGCGTCGTCACCGACGATGGCCGTCGGGTCGACGTCAGCCGTTGGTGCGATCATGGCGGGATTCTCTGTCATGCGCGGCATTCCCCACATAGTCCAAATGTCATTTCACGGGTGCGCTAGTAGGCGCCGGTTGGATTGGTGAGCACGCGTACCGTGCGCCAGAGGATCATCAGGTCGCCCATGAGCGACCAGTTCTCGACGTAGTACAGGTCGAGACGAACGCTCTCCTCCCAATCGAGGTTCGAGCGACCGTTCACCTGCCACATCCCGGTCAGTCCTGGCTTGATGTAGAGCCGGCGATGCACGTGCGTCTCGTACCCGGCGACCTCGGTGAGCAGCGGTGGACGGGGCCCGACGAGACTCATCTCGCCGATGAACACGTTCCACAGCTGCGGGAACTCATCGATGGAGTACTTGCGGATCACCCGTCCAAGCCGCGTGATCCTGGGGTCGTTGCGAATCTTGAACAACACCCCAGACCCCTCGTTCGCCGCGCGCAGGGCATCAAGGTCGCTCTCCGCCGATGTCACCATCGACCGAAACTTGATCATCCTGAACGTCTTGCCGTTCCGGCCGCAGCGCTCCTGTGTGAACAGTGCAGGGCCAGGACTGTCCAGCCGGATCAGCAGCCCGACGACCAGGAAGGCGGGGAGGAGCAGCAGGAGCGCTGCGCCAGACGCCACAACGTCGAGGGTGCGCTTCAAGTCATGCTTGACGCCCTCAAAGTGCGGGATCTCCACGTGAATGAGAGGAAGGCCGTCAACGGGACGGAAGTGAATTCGCGGCCCAGCGACATCCGTCAGCCTGCTCGAGAGCACGAGCTCAGCCGACGTGCGCTCAAGCTCCCACCCCAGATTGCGGATGAAAGAGCCGCCGCCACCTGGCAGGCCGGCGACGATCACCGTGTCGACGCCCAGCGAGGAGACGGCATCGGCGACCGATTCGAAGGTAGCGACAACGGGCACCCGCTTGGTGCCGGTGTGGATGCTGGTCTTCGCTGAGTCGTCGAGGGCGACGCCGACGACATAGTACGCAGCCCCCGATTTCTGTTCGATCTGGGTGACGACGTACTCGACGTCATCCTGATCGCCCACCACGATCACGCGGGAGAGATAGTGGCCGTAATGTCGCTGGTTGAGCAGCCACTTGCGCCACAGCCACCTGGACAGCACGAGCCCTGCGACGCCGAGGGGCAGCGCCAGGATGAAGTAGCCGCGTGCAATGTCGACCTGGAAGGCCAGGAAGCCGATGGACAGGCTTCCGAACGCCACGGCGCTCGCGTTGATGACCTGCTTGTATTCGGTTGCTCCAACACCGATCACTCGCGAGTCCCGCGTGCGGAACACGGCAAGCGAGAAGATCCAGGTGGCAATGATCAGGAGCGAAATAACCCAGTAGCCGGTGGCCACCGCCCCCGCTGTTGCGGCCGTCGCCGTTTCGGAGACGCCGAAACGAACGAACAGCGCGACGGCGACCGCGATCGCGATAATGAGGCTGTCGGTCACCCGCAGCTTTCTGCGGTATCGCTTCGCCCAGCGCAATCCTGAGATCTGGGAGTCGATGGTGAACGGCGGCGCCGTCGGGCTCGGAGTGTCGACGAGCGTCAGCTTCGCCATGCGGCCGAATGGCAGGGTGCCGGCCAAGGGCAGGCTTGGTTCCAGTTCGCTCATGCTGGACTCACCTCAGGGCGAGGGGTTCCAGGGCGGTCCGGGTTGGAGTGGATGAAGCCGGATGGGGTGGATCCGGTATTTGTCGGTCGACAAAGTAGCCGACTCGTCACAGACGTAGTCACTTTTTTAGTTCCCTGCATTTCGGGTTTACAGGTTCAAAATGGGCAATGGTGTCGTACGGATGGAGCGGGTGATTTTTCCCGTGCGGGTGCACGGCAGGCGCGCCTCTAGGGAAGGTGCGAATGAGTGGAGCCAAGAACGTGATGCATTCTCAGCTCCGCATGTGCCGACCATAGCGCGAGTCTGGAAACCCCGCTGTCACCTCATCGGGGGGTGGCGAGTGGGGGAGGCGTCGCGGTGGGGCACGGAAGATTCAGGCGTCCTGACCAGCCTGTTTGGACATCCGCTTGTCTTTTCGCGCCTGCTTCGCGGCGGCGTCGTCGGTCTTCATGATCGCCCTGGTCTCCGTCGTGTCTCCGATCACGGGCCGCAGCCAGCGCGCTGACGGGTCGGAATCGATCAGGATCATCCGGGCCAGGAGCGTGAGCGGAATGGCGAGGATGGCGCCGATCGGACCGATGATGACGGCCCAGAACAGCACGGAGAAGAACGTGAGCGTCTGGCTGAGGGCGACGGCGTTGCCGACGACCCGTGGCTGGATGATGGACTGCACAACGGCATTGATCACGCCGTAGACGACGACAACGGCCACGACCGTCGGCCAGCCGCCGACCAGGAAACCGAAAACGAGCGGCGGGATGATGGCGAAGAAGTAGCCGATATTCGGAATGAAGCTGCAGAGGAACGCGAGCAATCCCCACAGGAGTGCGGCCGGCACCTGCATGATCCACAGGGCCAGCGCGTTCAGGGCGCCCTGGACAACGCCAAGCACGGTCGTCACGACCATGTAGCGGCGCACATTGCTCGCGAACGAGACGATGGCGGTGGCAAACGCCGGGCGGCGCGTGCCGAGCTGCCGCAGGATGGTCGGGACATATACGGCATCCGCCGACATCAGGATCAGCATGGTGAGGACGATGACGAGTGCGCCGGTGATGCTGAACACGCTGCCGAGGATTCCTGAGGCGAAGCTGACGATGCTACTCGGGTCGAATCCAGATGCGATCTCCTGGATCTGCTCCTGACCGATGCCGATGCTCGACAGCCAGGAGGTGAGGGTCGTGCCGATGGCTGCCAGTTGCTCTGAGTATTGGGGCAGCATGCTGGCGAATTGGGCGAACGCGATGATCACCGTGTACGTGAACCCGGCCAGGAGTAGGAAGACGACCACGATGACCGAGCCTGTCGCGATGCCATGCGGAACGCCCCGCTTCTCCAGGCCGGTACGCACGGGTTGGGCGCAAATGGTGAGGATGAGCGTGAGGAGGACGGGGGCCAGGATCCCGCGAATGCCGCTGATCCCGGCCGCCGTCACGGTTGCGGCTGCGAGGGCAACGAGAATGATCGTCGCGCGGGGATAGCGGCCGGAGAGCCCTCCGCCCTGCGGCGGGTCTGCAGGTAGCGCTGGCGGTGCTGAGGGAGATGCCGTGTGTCGAGGCGCTGCCGGAGGTGCGGCCTGACGCGCGGTCGGCGGTGCGGTCGGAAGCGCAGCCCGCCGGGCAGGTGGCTGTACAGACCCGGCCGGTGTTGCCTCTGCCGGTGCTGCCTCTGTCATGGTGAGTCCTCTCGCTCGTCCGGTACGTGGGTACCGGCTGGCTGAACGGATGCTCGTGAACGCCGGCTACGCGTCCAGTGCTTCACGGCCAGATGCTGCGACAAGAGGAACTGGGATGTCGCTGGTTCAGTATGGCGCAGCGATACGGCCGCGGGAAGGATGCTTAGCGGTATCCTCACTACTCAACACGCGATTTTCTTGCTGGTTCTCGGTGATTTTTGGCGACGAGGGGTGCGCTCGATGCTGCAGGCAATTGGTCAGCTCCTGCCGATCGCCGTCGCGGTCGCGCTCAGTTCGGTTCCCATCACAGCCACGATCATCCTGCTGCTCTCGCCCAACCGGGATCGGTCTGCGATTCCGTTTCTCATCGGGTGGGTGGTGGGCGTCGCAGGTGTGCTCATCCTGTTCGCACTGGGTGCAGCCCTCCTGCCGCCCTCATCGACGAAGCATCAGGATCTCGGTATCGCCATCATCCAGATCGTGATTGGTTCTGCCCTGGTGATCTTCGCCGTCATTCTCTGGCGGCGCACTCGCCACAAGCCCACCAGTGCGTTGCCCAAGTGGCTGAACGCCGTGGGATCAATGGGCCCGGCGTCGTCAATGGGGCTGGCATTCGGGCTGAACCTACGGCCGAAAGGCCTGCTCCTCAGCGCTGCCGGGGGGTTGGTGCTCAGTGGAGAACCGCTGACACCGGCCGGAGCGGTCGTCGTCGTCACGATCTACGTCGTGATCGCGACATCAACGGTTGCCGTGCCGATCATCGTCACGCTGGCCGCGCCTAAGAAGATGGAACCGCGCCTGGTCTCTGCGCGGGAATGGATGATCCGAAACAATGCCACGGTGACAACGCTGATCATGATCATGATCGGCGTCGTCATCATCGGGGCGGGACTGACGAATCTGTGATCGCGTAGTCATCGCCGGCCCGCAGCTGATCTGGCCAATGGGCGATCCGAGTCTGATCAGGCCACGGGTGCGCGCTGCGCCAGCATGCTCCGCGCGAAGAAGGCGGCCAGCTCGTCAGTCGCCGACAGCGGCAGTACGTGCGCGACGTACTGGTCGGGGCGAACGACGACGACGCAGCCGGCGCGATCGATGTCGCGTTCGTCGAAGATGTCGTTTGCAGGGTCGACCGCATAGACCTTCTCGTAGTCGATGAGTTGGAATGGGCCGCCCGTTGGCCGGAAGATCGGCGGCACCTGGCCGAAATCCACCGCGTCGTGCGTCTGCTGGTAGACGACCTTGACGTCGAACACGCTGTCGACGTCGGCATCCGTCGGCGTGAATGTTGCGACGGGGGAGTCGGGAGAGGTGGCAAGCCACTCTGCCCAGTCGGTGAGCGCCGAACGTTCTCCCGAGGCCGGAGCGTCGGCGAACACGTAGAGTCTCCAGCGTCCATCCGCTCGGTGATGATGACCGAGGTGCACAGGATTGGCGTCGGCGACGCGCACCGCACGCGCCGATTTGAAGCGCTTTCCGATCGGGAACCCGGTCGCGAACTGCTGATGGGTCGCATCGCCCGTCAGCATGGATGGCCCGTACTGCGTCGAGAACCCGGAGGGGAACTCGGCTGTCTCAAGATAGAACTCACCCAGCGCCTCAGGGCTCTCGAACTCTTCGGGTTTCTTGGCCAGCATCGCCGCCCATTCACGATCGAAGTCGATGAGGTACTGGGCGATGATCTGGCGTTCCCCTGAGTAGGTGTCCAACAGCGTCTCAGGGCTTCGGCCTTCGAGCACCTGGGCGAGCTTCCAGCCGAGGTTGAAGGCGTCCTGCATCGACACGTTCATGCCCTGGCCGGCTTTGGCGCTGTGCGTGTGGCAGGCGTCGCCTGCGATGAAAACGCGCGGTGAGCGGATGCCGGCGAGTTCCACCGGCACATCGTCGAACTTCTCGGTGAGGCGGTGGGCTACTTCGTAGACGCTGAACCACGCGACATCGCGTACATCGAGGGTGTACGGATTGAGGATCTCGTTCGCCCTTTCGATGGTCTGCTCGATGGTCGTCTCACGCACTGCCCCGTTGTCGCCGGCGGCGACTTCACCGAGATCGACGTACATGCGGAAGAGGTATCCGCCCTCGCGGGGGATCAGCAGGATGCTGCCGTTCTCGGACTGGATGGCGCACTTGGTCCTGATGTCGGGGAAATCAGTGACAGAGAGGGTGTCCATGACGCCCCAGGCGTGAAACGACTGGTCGCCCATGAGCTTCTGCCCGATGGACTCGCGCACGGCGCTGCGTGCGCCGTCGCAGCCGACGACATATTTCGCAAGGACGACACGCTCGTCTCCCTCGTGCTCACCTGTGGTGTGACGAAGCGTCACGGCGACTGGGAATTCCTCCCCTTCGGTGACCGTGTGTGAGACGAACTCGTACCCGAAATCCGGCGAGACGCGCGCCGGCCCGTAGGCGGCCGCTTCGGTGAAGTAGTCGAGGACTCGCGCCTGGTTCACGATCAGGTGTGGGAACTCGCTGATGCCGCGCGGGTCGTCGTCGGTGCGCTGGGTGCGGATGATCCGCGATGAATCCGATGGATCCGGTCGCCAGAAATTCATGGCGGTCAGCTGGAAGGCCTCGGCAACGATGCGCTCTGCGAAGCCGAACGCCTGGAAGGTCTCGACGCTGCGGGCCTGGATGCCGTCAGCCTGTCCGACGGCGAGACGCCCTGGGCGCCTCTCGATGAGGCGCGTCGTGATGGTGGGGAATTGCGACAGCTGCGCAGCGAGGAGCATGCCGGCCGGGCCTGACCCGACGATGAGAACGTCCATCTCATCGGGAAGCTCTGATGAACGATTCAGGCCGACCCCGGCCGCAGGGCTGATCCGTGGATTCTCGGAAACATAGCCATAGTTATGGAACTGCACTGTGGGGATCCTCTCTCAACTGCGCTGTTGAGGCTTGTCGCGCCCGTGCCATTGTTCTATAGTCGAACACGGAATTCTATTACTGGTCCGATCATAGAGAGCCAAACGGATGCTGCACAAGCATCCGCTGACGAACCGAACGTTGGAGGATGCCATGGCGGTCAGCACTGGTACCACCGGTAGCGGACAGGCCGCGGCCAGCGCGCCAGCGTCGCAAACGTTGAGTCGCGGCATCCGAATTCTCGAGATCCTCGCGGACGAGCGCGCGCCGCTCGCGATCGACGAGATTGCGCGTCGGCTGGATGTGCACCGCTCGATCGCGTATCGGCTGCTGCGCACGCTGGAGGATCACGGGCTCGTCGCTCGGGATTCCGCCGGCCGCATCGCCCTCGGCGCGCGCATGGCCGTGCTCGCCGCCGGAGTCGCCCATGACCTTCAATCGGCTGCCCTGCCAGAGCTCACGGCCGTCGCGAATGAACTGGGCATGACGTGTTTCCTTGCGGTCCTCGACACCGATCGTTGCATCACGCTGGCCAGCGTCGAGCCGCATCACACCGATGCCGCGGTCGTCCAGCGTCCTGGTGCGCGGCATCCCGTGACCACGGGAGCCCCCGGCAAGGCGATCCTGTCGATTCTTCCCCGCTCTGAATGGCCGGCCGATGTTTCGGAGCGCCTGCGCGAGGAGGTTGTGCAGGCAACTACCCAAGGCTATGCAACGAGCCACGACGAGGTGATCCAGGCCGTTCGATCGGTCGCCGTTCCGCTCTCGCTCCGTGGCCAGCGTCCGGCGGCAATCGCCGTCGTGTACCTGGCGCAGGAAACTGACCCGGAACGGATCGCGTCGAGTCTGCAGCGCGCAGCGCGGCTCATCCGCTCGGCCATCGAAGGCTGACAACGGCGCCGACTGTTACCGGTCGTTCGCGATGCTGAGCACGGCGAAGAGATCGCACTGCACCAACGAACCCCCGTCGAGCTCGGCGGCAATGCACTGGCGTGCGGGGCGGTTCTCCGGGTCGGGGAACATGGCGACCCGCCCTCGGCATCGTCGTCGCGGTCACGGTAGTCGGCGAGCCACAGGGTCATCTTCAGGATGTCGGTCGTACGAGTGGGATGCCGCCGACATCGGAAGCCACACCGTGCGTGTCAGGGCAACGGACGCTGCCGGAAACGTGCAGCCAGAAGTACCGCCATGAAATCGGCAACAACGCCGTCGAGGTGGTCCACTTCGACGTCATCTGAAGAATCGAAGCATGGATGCCCTAGCCGAATCCGCCCATCGCGGATGCATAACTCCTGCAGAATGGCGCTCCGGTCGGCAGCTCCGGCATGATTCGGAGGCGGCAATCGATTGCGACCACAGATCGCAGGAGTTATGCGTGCCGGGATCGGTGTACTGGGACGAATGAGGGCAGCGAGACCGGAACAACTACTGGCCAGATGTCTATCCGACCGGGATTCGGGCACAAAAAAAGGCCACCCCCCAGTAGAAGCCTGGAGAATGGCCAAGTGGCTCCGACGGGCGTCGATCCCGTGACCTCTCGATTTTCAGTCGAACGCTCTACCAACTGAGCTACAGAGCCTTGAGAAACAAACTTCGAGAAGCCGCTTCCTAAGAGAAAAGCCCTCCGTTTTACGGAAGGGCTTTTCACTTTTGCGACCCTGACGGGACTTGAACCCGCGACCTCCGCCGTGACAGGGCGGCACGCTAACCAACTGCGCTACAGGGCCTCGATGTGAAACCATATTACTTTATTAAATTGTGTGACCCCAACGGGATTCGAACCCGTGCTGCCGCCGTGAAAGGGCGGTGTCCTAGGCCACTAAACGATGGGGCCGTGGCTGTCATCAGCTGATGACTTCCGACGCATAAGCATACGATTAGATTGCCCGATAGTTCAAATCGAGCGCCACCGGCGTGTCGCTTTTGGGCCCGAATGCCGCATATGTGCGTAGATAAGTCCCGGTCAGGGCGCTTTTATTTCTCTCAAACTAATTTCTGAAATTCCACCGCGCCCGCGAATGACCCGGTTGCAGCAGTGCACGCGGGTTAGATTCGTTTGCATTGGCGTGTGCCCGAGCCCGCTGTTGTTACTGTGAAGAGAGTTGCCACTGTGACAGAAGTGTTCACGAGGGCCTGATCGGGGAGTTATGAGTCGCACCAGTTCACCAATCGAGCGCGGAGCGCAGGTCAGCCTGCTGGGACCCATCATTGGTGCGGCACGAATCCGTCGCCGCCGTATGTTTTCCGCCACAGCGGTACTGGCCGCACTTGCCCTGGTATCAACCCTCACCACTCCGGCCTCGCCGGCGTTGGCCGTCGAGTACCCCACCTGGGGCGACCTGCAGAGCGCGAAGTCCAACACCCAGGCTGCAGAAGCCAAGGTCTCCGAGATTCAGGATCTCATTGCCGGCCTCGCCGTCGAGGTAGCTGCGACCCAGGCAGAGTCAGAGGCCCGCGGCCTTGAACTTCAGATCGCCCAGGAGAAGTTTGACGACGCTGCTCTTCGCGCCGACAATCTCCAGGCCGAAGCGGATGCCAGCCAACTGGCCGCAGACGCCGCAAGCAAGCAGGCCGGGCAGCTGGCCGCGCAGCTGTACCGCACGGGCGGCACTGACCTCAGCGTGAACCTCTTCCTCGATGAGCAGAAGTCGGGTGCGGGCGCAGACGAATTGCTTGCAAAGCTCGGCAGCATGTCGAAGCTGGTGGAGCGTAGCAGCGAGACCTATACCAAGGCCCAGGCGGCCAAGAACAACGCGCAGTCGCTGGGAGACCAGGCCAAGGTTGCCCAGGCAGAGCGCGAGAGCCTGCGCGTCGTCGCAGAGAGTGCCCTCGTTGCAGCCCAGGCCGCAGCAGACGCGGCGGCGGAGGCCCTGGCCGTGTCAGAAGCCAAGAGCATCGAACTCGACCAGCAGCTGAAGTTCATGCGCGACACGGAAGCAACCACGGCTACGGCCTATCAGGCGGGCGTTGTGGAACGCGCACGGCTGGAGAAGGAAGCACGTGACAGAGCTGCTGCTGAGGCGGCAGCCAACTCAGGTGGCGGGGGAGGCGGAGGCGGCTCCAGCACAGCTGGACCTGGACTGGGCGGTGGATTCATCAGCGATTCTGGCTGGGCGGTTCCGTCCAGCGGTCGCATCACCGACGTTTTTGGTCCTCGGCAGGTCATCTGCGGTAGCCAGGGCTGCAGCGGCGGGTACCACTACGCCACAGACCTCGGTGCCGGGTGCGGCTCGCCGATCTATGCCGCAGCTGCCGGCACCGTCGAATACGCCGGACGCTTCGGAACCTACGGAAACTTCGTGCTGATCAACAACGGCAACGGTGTGAGCACCGGATACGCCCACATTCGCGATGGCGGCATTTTTGTCAGCAACGGCCAGAGCGTCAGCGCAGGCCAGAACATCGCAAGCGTCGGCATGACAGGCGCAGCAGACGGATGCCACCTGCACTTCGAGGTGCGGATCAGCGGTAACCGCATCGACCCAGTCCCGTTCATGGCTGACCGAGGAGCAGGACTTGGCTAACACGCGCAAACGTCCACGGATCAAGCCAGCGGCGCTGCTGTCTGCGATGGCGATCGGAGCGGTCACCGCTTCCATCGGCCTCACGGCGCCGGTCGCGTATGCCGATCAGGGCTACCCGAGCTGGGATGACGTTCAGAAGGCCAAGCAGAGCGAGGCCACCAAGAAGGCGCAGATCGCTGAGATCGGCACGCTGCTGGCGGGATTGCAGACTGCTGCAGACAGCGCGTCCAAGGAGTCGCAGAAGGCGGCTGAGGCCTACCGGGTGACCCTCGACCAGCTCGATGCCGCAACAGCCAAGGAAAAGAGCCTGGCCAAGCAGGCGGCATCCGCCAAGACCAAGGCAGAGACGTCGAAGCTGCGTGCCGGACTGATCGCGGCGCACCTGGCAAAGACGGGCGCGCAGGACCTGTCGCTGAACCTGTTCCTCAACGGCGGGTCTGCCTCTGATCTGCTGCACCAGCTCGGCACGGCCAGCAAGTTGAGTGAACAGTCCCAGACGATCTATCAAGAGGCGATCCAGGACCAGAACAGCGCTGAATCGCTCGGTGACCAGGCCGCATCGGCCACCGTCGAGCGCGAGAAGCTCACGCGCGATTCTCGATCACGGTTCGACGACGCGAGTACCTCTGCCCAGGCCGCACAGTCAGCCCTTGAAACACAGCAGAAGAAGTCGAGTGAGCTCTTCGAGCAGCTCGCTCTCCTGAAGGACACAACGGCCGAGGCCGAACGCGCGCACCAGGCAGGTCTCGACGCCGCCGCAGCCGCCAAAGCACTGGCTGACGCGCAGGCAGCAGCCCCGAAGCCCTCCACGCCCTCAACCGGTGGCAACACCGGCGGCAACACCGGTGGGAACACGGGCGGCGGTTCTCCGGCGCCTGCTCCAGCCCCCGCGCCAGCTCCCGCTCCGGCACCTGCACCGGCGCCAGCTCCCGCACCCGCGCCCGCGCCGGCTCCGGCTCCAACCCCCAACGCCAGTGCAGTGGATACGGCGATCAGTTTCGCGAGAGAGCAGCTGGGCGACCGCTACCAGCTTGGGGGCTCAGGCCCGGACGCCTGGGACTGCTCAGGCCTGACCAAAGCGGCATATGCCGCCGCGGGAATTTACATCGGAACGCACTCAGCCACCGACCAGTACAACACGATGCGAAACCAGGGACGCCTCGTCCCGTTCTCCCAGGCACAGGTCGGCGACCTGGTGTTCTGGTGGGGCGGTCGAGACTACTACCACGTCGCGATCTACCTGGGCGGCGGCCAAATCCTCGAGGCGCCTGACATCGGCAAGCCGGTACGCATCCACTCGATCTGGGGCTGGGACGACGTCGCCGGATACGTCGGCCGCCCGTCAGGCTAGCCAACTACAGATGCAACAATGCCCCGCAGAGATTCTCTGCGGGGCATTGTTGTCGACTGGCGCACCTCCGATGAGGTGCTGAAGGCTAGTGGCCTTCTGCCGCCAGCTTCGCGATGCCGTCCAGGATGATCTGGTCGGCCTCAGCTGCGTCGCCCCAGCCTTCGGTCTTGACCCACTTGCCAGGCTCAAGGTCCTTGTAGTGCTCGAAGAAGTGCTCGATTTCCTTGCGGGTGTACTCCGGGATGTCGTTGACGTCCTGGATGTGATCCCAACGCGGGTCACCAGCGGGAACGGCGATGACCTTGGCGTCTGAGCCACCGTCATCCGTCATGTTGAACACGGCGACGGGACGAACCGACACGCCAACACCGGGGAACAGCGGGTAGTCGAGCAGCACCAGCACGTCAACGGGGTCACCGTCGAGGCCGAGCGTGTTCTCGAAGTAGCCGTAGTCGGTGGGGTACACGAAGGTCGTGTAGAGCACGCGATCGAGGTACACCCGACCGGTCTCGTGGTCTACTTCGTACTTGTTGCGGCTTCCACGCGGGATTTCGATAACTGCGTCATATGCGGCCATGGCCAGATTTCTCCTTTGGTTACGTCCTGCCCGGCGTTCAATGTCCACCAGACCGGACTACGTGCTCGAAGTCTGCGGATAACGTTACTGGATGGAGTCCGAACGCCGCCCCCGCCTCAGCCCCGCAATTGCCGACGTACGCCGAATGGTGCGCGAGGCGTTGCCAGCGGCCGACAGTCTCGTGCTCGTCGGGTTGAGCGGAGGCGCAGACTCGCTGGCCCTTGCCGCCGCCACCGCATTTGAAGGGGCACGAGCCGGGGTGAAAGCCGGCGCCGTGATCGTCGATCACGCACTTCAGGACGGGTCAGCGGATGTCGCAGCCGCGGCCGCCAGGCAGGCAGAGGCCCTCGGACTCGACCCCGTTATCGTGCAGAGAGTCACCGTTGCCACCGACCCAGGGGGAGAGGGCCCTGAGGGCGCGGCACGATCCGCGCGCTATGCGGCCTTCGAACAGGCCATGGACGAGACGGGCGCATCGGCGCTGCTGCTCGGACATACCCTCGACGACCAGGCGGAAACCGTGTTGCTCGGCCTCGCGCGGGGCGCCGGGGCCGGCAGCCTGCAGGGCATGGCGGCCGCAAGCGGTCGGTACCTGCGTCCACTGCTCGGCATCCGTCGGGACCAGACGCGACAGTTCTGTGTCGACTCCGGCCTCGTCGCGTGGAACGACCCGCAGAATGCCGACCAGCGATACGCGAGGGTGCGTGTGCGCGAAACCGTGCTGCCGGTCATGGAGGCCGAGCTCGGGCCGGGCGTGGCAGAGGCCCTCGCCAGGACGGCAGTCCAGCTGCGTGAAGACTCAGCAGCCCTCGACGCCATCGTGCTCGAATTCATCGAGGAGATCTGCGAACCCGCTGAGGCCGGGATCGCCGTGTCAGTGGGTGCGCTCGAGGCGAACCCCCCAGCTCTCCGGCAGCGGATCATCCGCTTCGTCGTTGAGAGCGAATTCGGAATCTCACTGGAACGCGTGCACACGCTCGCCGTTTCCCGGCTGATCACCGATTGGCACGGACAGAAGGCACTCGACCTCCCAGGCGTTAGAGTTATCAGGCAGGACGGGCTGCTCGTGTTTACCGCGCAGCACTAGACGTTGATGCGGTAGAGCCGCACCGCTTCGAATCGAGTCGAGCAAAGGAAATTTCCGTTCCATGGAACCACGCGACATTGAAGGCGACCTCACCGAGATTCTGATCGACGAGGAGCAGATTCGCACCAAGCTCGCGGAGCTCGCACGTCGGATCGAAGCCGACTACGCAGGCAAAGACCTGCTTCTCGTTGGCGTGCTGAAGGGCGCGGTCATGGTCATGGCCGACCTGGCCCGCGAATTGCAGCACCCTGTCACGATGGACTGGATGGCTGTCAGCTCGTATGGCTCAGGCACCCAGTCGAGCGGCGTCGTGCGCATCCTCAAGGACCTCGACACCGACCTCACCGGTCGCAACGTGCTCATCGTCGAAGACATCATCGACTCCGGCCTGACGCTGTCATGGCTGATGGCCAACCTCAACTCGCGCGGCCCGGCATCCATTGAAATCTGCGCCCTGCTCCGTAAGCCTGAAGCGGCTCGCGTTGAGATTGACGTCAAGTACTTCGGCTTCGACATTCCGAACAAGTTCGTCGTTGGCTACGGCCTCGATTACAACGAGAAGTACCGCAACCTGCGCTCGATCGGGATTCTGGCTCCGCACGTTTACTCGTAGGGCGGAGACGGCCTGACGGCCTCCTCAGCAAACGAACAGCGGCCTCCCCGACCACGGACGAGGCCGCTTTGTCGGATGAAGTGGGCAATTTTCAGATTCCAGTTCATCCCACGGCGAACATACGGCGAGCATTCAGGGCTGTGACGGTAGCCTGTGAGAACCATGAACGTCAAGAAGCTACTGCGCGGGCCGCTCCTCTACATTGTTCTCGCCGTCATCGCCGTGTGGGTGGGCTCCAGCCTCCTCACCATGTCGGGATTCAAAGAGATCTCCACCCAACAGGGACTTGAGTTCCTGAAGGACGGCAAGGTGGCAGAGGCCACCATTGTCGACGGCGAACAACGCGTCGACCTCACACTCACCAAAGCCGACGAAAAGCTCGGCAACCAGGTGCAGTTCTACTACGTTGCACCGCGCGGAACTGAGGTTGTCGAGGCGGTGACCGCAGCGAACCCGAAGGACGGCTTCACCGACGAGGTGCCGCAGGCCAACTGGTTCCTGTCGCTGCTCGGCATCCTGCTGCCCGTGCTGCTGATCGGTGTGTTCTTCTGGCTGATGCTGTCTGGCATGCAGGGCGGCGGCAACAAGGTCATGCAGTTCGGCAAGTCAAAGGCCAAGCTGGTCTCCAAGGAGAGCCCGCAGGTCACATTTGCGGATGTCGCCGGTGCTGATGAAGCCATCGAAGAACTGCAGGAGATCAAGGACTTCCTCAAGGAGCCCGCGAAATTCCAGGCCGTTGGTGCCCGGATCCCGAAGGGGGTACTGCTGTACGGCCCCCCAGGAACCGGTAAGACCCTGCTCGCCCGCGCTGTTGCCGGCGAAGCTGGCGTTCCCTTCTACTCGATTTCCGGCTCTGACTTCGTCGAGATGTTCGTCGGTGTCGGTGCGAGCCGCGTTCGCGACCTGTTCCAGCAGGCCAAGGAGAACGCCCCCGCGATCATCTTCATCGATGAGATCGATGCCGTCGGTCGTCACCGTGGCGCCGGTATGGGTGGTGGCCACGACGAGCGTGAGCAGACGCTCAACCAGCTGCTGGTTGAGATGGACGGCTTCGACGTCAAGGCCAACGTCATCCTGATCGCCGCGACGAACCGCCCTGACATCCTCGACCCAGCGCTGCTGCGCCCCGGTCGCTTCGACCGCCAGATCGGCGTCGACGCGCCCGACATGCTCGGCCGCAAGCGCATCCTCGAGGTGCACGCCAAGGGCAAGCCCATGGCGCAGGGTGTCGACCTTGAAGTTCTGGCACGCAAGACGCCGGGCTTCACCGGTGCAGACCTGGCCAACGTGCTCAACGAGGCCGCATTGCTCACCGCGCGCTCGAACGCCCAGCTCATCGACAACCGCGCCCTCGACGAGGCCGTTGACCGCGTCATGGCCGGTCCGCAGCGTCGCACGCGCATCATGCGCGACCAGGAGAAGCTGATCACCGCGTATCACGAGGGTGGACACGCCCTGGTGGCCACCGCGATGAACAACACCGACCCCGTGACCAAGATCACGATCCTCCCGCGCGGACGAGCGCTCGGCTACACGATGGTCATGCCGCTCGAAGACCGGTACTCCGTCTCACGCAACGAGCTCCTCGACCAGCTGGCGTATGCCATGGGTGGCCGCGTCGCAGAAGAGATCATCTTCCACGACCCGACGACCGGCGCATCAAACGACATCGAGAAGGCCACCTCAACGGCACGCAAGATGGTCACCGAGTTCGGCATGAGTGCCGCTGTCGGTCCGCTGAAGCTCGGCCAGGCATCCGGTGAGATGTTCCTCGGACGTGACATGGGCCACCAGCGTGACTACTCTGAGCGACTCGCTGAGCGTGTTGACACCGAGGTGCGCGAGCTTCTCGAGAGCGCGCATGACGAGGCGTACCTGGTGCTGAACGAGAACCGCGAGATCCTCGACACGCTGGCCGCAGCACTCCTCGAACACGAGACGCTCGACCAGACCGCACTCGCCGAGATCTTCGCCAATGTGAAGAAGCTGCCACCGCGCCCGCAGTGGCTCTCCAACGCAAAGCGCCCTGTCTCCGACATCCCGCCGATCAGCATGCCGACTCCGAAGGCGCCGATTGATGAGGGCGCCGTTGACGGCGGCATCGACAGCGGTGCAGGCGAGGCAGTTCCCCAGCCGAAGCGCGCCCCGAACCGCAACCCGCGCCCCGCGACCGCGTAGGCGTCGCGTGGCTGTCGATAAGGCACGCATCGAAGCGGCCGTCGCCGATATCCTTGCTGCAATCGGTGAGGATGCCGGCCGGCCCGGCTTGGAATCGACCCCGCGCAGGGTGGCTGAGGCGTACGCAGAGTTCTTCGGCGGGCTCTCCCAAGACCCGCTTGAGCACCTGCGCGACACGGTTCCGGTCGGCCCTCTCACGGGCGAGCTGGTGCTGCTCCGCGACATCGAATTCCGGTCGATGTGCGAGCATCACCTGCTGCCGTTCGTGGGTCGCGCGCACATTGCATACCTCCCAGGTGATCGCGTTGTCGGTCTCGGGCGGCTCCCCGCCGTGGTCGACACGTTGGCGTCCAGGCCCCAGATGCAGGAACGGCTCACAGAAGAGATCGCCCAGGCGATCGACGACGGCCTGGCGCCGCGCGGCGTGCTCGTGGTGCTCGACGCCGTGCACGGCTGCGTGACCACGCGTGGCGCACGACAGACGAACAGTTCAACGGTGACCATGGCCACTCGCGGTGCGCTGCAGGACCCCGTTGCCCGCGCCGAGATCGTGGCGCTCATCGGACACTCGTCATGAGCCTGATCATGGGAGTGCTGAATGTCACTCCCGATTCCTTCAGCGACGGCGGCCGCTGGATCGAAACGGATGCCGCCATCCAGCACGGGCTCGACCTCCAGTCCGCTGGCGCAGACCTCATCGACATCGGCGGGGAATCCACCCGGCCTGGCGCCGGACGGGTGGCGCCGGACGAAGAGCAGGCGCGGATCATCCCCGTCATCACGGAGCTCTCCCGGCAGGGACTGATGATCAGCGTCGACACGCTCAATTCGTCGACCGCCCAAGCGGCAGCGGCTGCAGGTGCGCACATCATCAACGATGTGTCTGGCGGCCTGGCCGACCCGGCTATGGCATCCGTTGCCGCAGATACCGGGCTCAGCTTCATCGCGATGCACTGGCGTGCGCACGCGCAGGAGATGGACCGCGCGACCATGACGCAGTACGGCGACGTGGTCGTCGACGTGCGCGACGAGCTGTCGGCCAGGGTTGACGCGCTCGTGAGCGCCGGCGTCGCCACCGACCGGATCATCCTCGACCCGGGGCTCGGCTTTTCGAAGCTGACTGAGCACAACTGGGAGATCCTCGGCAGGCTGGGCGAGTTCGATTCACTGGGGCTTCCCGTGATGATCGGCGCCTCCCGCAAGCGGTTCGTGGCCAGCGTTCTTCCAGAGGGAGCGGCCGTGGTCGACCGCGATCTGCCCACCGCAGTGATCAGTGTTCTGGCCGCTCAGGCCAATGCATGGGCTGTGCGGGTACACGACGTTGCAGGGACGCGCGCGGCGTTGTCGGTGCTTGCGCGCGTCAGCTCCGTCAGAATGGACCTATGACCACCTCGCCCATCGCCGATTCCATCACGCTGACCGGCTTGCGGGTCAACGCCCACCATGGCGTCTACGACTTCGAACGCGAGAACGGCCAAGACTTCGTGATCGACGTCACCGTCTGGCTCGACTTCACCAGCGCTGCCGGCAGCGACGACATCGCCCAGACGATCCACTACGGCGAGCTGGCGGTCGAAGTGACCGAGGCCGCCCGCCACAACCCCGTCGACCTGATCGAGACGGTTGCCGAGCGTATTGCCGGCGTCGTGCTCGCCCACCAGGCCGCCCAGCGCGTGCAGGTGACGGTGCACAAGCCCAGTGCGCCCATCTCCGTGCCGTTCACCGATGTCTCAGTCCAGATCACCCGCGAGCAGGCCGCGCGTGAGCAGACCGCGTATGAGCAGGCATTGTCATGACGCCGATCCCGCGCCCCAACATTCGTATGAACCCCGCAGCAGGCCGAGCGGATGCCGGCACTCCAGTCATCCTGTCTCTCGGCAGTAACCTGGGCGATCGGGCCGCCATCCTCGACCAGGCCGTGCGCGAGATCTCAGAGATCGACGGGTTCGAGCTCACCGGCGCCGCGCCGCTGTACACCTCGGCTGCGCTCACGCTGCACGGCGTCGACCACACAGCGCCGAGCTACCTGAACTCAGCGGTCGCTGGCCGCTACACGAAAGACCCGCACGAGCTGCTGGCTGAGATCAACGCGATCGAGAACGACAACGGCCGTGTTCGCGCCGAGAGGTGGGGCAATCGCACCCTCGACGTCGATATCATCGTTTTCGGCGACCTGCAGATCGACGACGACGAGCTCACCGTGCCGCATCCGCGGGCGGCCGTTCGCGACTTCGTGCTCGTCCCCTGGCTCGATCTCGACCCGGATGCGCACCTTCCAGGCCTCGGACGGGTTGCTGACCTGCTCGCCCAGCTCGACATCACCATCGCACCATTCGAAGGGGTCGGCCCGTGAAACGCACCCACGCAACACCGCTGATCGCGCTGGCCCTCGCCGGTTTGGTCGTGGGGTTCCTGGCCGAACTCGCCGCGGCGTCGTTCGGTGTGCCGATCCTGGTGCCACCGATCAGTTTGCCGCTCACTCTCGCGGTGATCGGCATCCTCATCGTGATTGTGGCCTGGCCGGTACGAAGGTCGACGCGCGGCACGGGGAGAGCGCCCGTCAATCCATTCGTTGCGCTGCGGATCGCTGTGCTGGCGAAGGCGTCGAGCCTCAGCGGTGCGCTTATCCTCGGCGTCGGCCTTGGCATCGCCGTGTACATCCTGACCCGGTCAGTCGTGCCAGCCGTCTCCACACTCTGGCTGGCGATCGCTACGGCGGTTGGTGCTGCCATACTGCTGGCGGGTGGTCTCGTCGCTGAGCATTTCTGCACACTTCCTCCTCGTGACGATGACCACAATGACCGGGGAGAAGACGTTCGTGCCTGATAACTCGTTTGTGCCTGACAACCCGGTGGAGCGCTCGAACGACGGAGCGCCTGCCCACAACGCAGAACAGCCCACCGAGGCTGTGCACGCGGCGCAGCTCAACGACGCAGCGCAGCCGCACGATCCAGTGCAGCCGTCAGCACGTCTCGACCTGACCGACGTGAGCGAGTGGCGCCGCGTCTCGCCTAAATACCTCGTTGTTGAGGTCGTCGGCACGCTGGTCTTCGGCCTGATTGCGTGCGCGGTTGCAGCCTTCCTCTGGCTCGCCGCTGAACAGATCTGGGCACTCTGGGCCGGCAGTATCGTGGCAATCATCACCGTCGTTACCCTGGTGCTCGAACCGCGTCGACTGCGATCCATCGGTTACCAGCTGCGCGCAGACGACCTGCTCTTTCGCCGCGGCATCATGTTCCAGCGTTTCGTCTCCGTGCCGTACGGACGGATGCAGCTCGTCGACATCACCCGCGGCCCCGTCGCCAGATGGCTGGGGCTGGCCGACCTGAAGTTCGTCACGGCCGCCGCGGCAACCGGGGTGTCGATCCCCGGCCTGCCAGAGGCAGACGCAGAAGAACTGCGCGATCACCTCGTTGCCCTGGCCGAGAGTCGCCGGGCTGGGCTATGAGCGCCGTTGTCGACGGTGACTGGCACCGTCTGCACCCAGCGACCCCGCTGCTGCGCGGCGGAATCTTCATCGTCGCCGTGCTCGGTTTCGTCATCGCGAACCTGCGTGAACGCCTCGTCGACTTCTTCTTCGGTGTGCCGAACTACGAAGGCGACCCGATTGACGAGATCCTCAGGCGCGGCATCGTCGGATGGGTCCTGCTCGGCGTGGCCGTCGTGCTGGTCGTCATCCTCATCGTGTTCTACCTTTCCTGGCGGATGCACTCGTTCCGCGTGACCGACGATGTGGTCGAGGTGCGCAGCGGCATGCTGTTCCGCAGCCACCGCAAGGCCAGGCTTGACCGCATCCAGGGCGTCAATATCGTGCGCCCGCTGATTCCCCGGCTGATCGGCGCCGCACGCCTTGAGGTGAGCGTGGCCGGCCAGGACGCCAACGTGTCGCTGGCCTACCTGCGGTCTGCGTTAGCGGATGACCTGCGCCGCGAGATCCTGCGCCTTGCCTCTGGCGCCAGGCAGTCGGCATCCGCCCCAGCAGGGCACGCGGTGAGCGCGGCCGGCGCGGCGTTGCGGGCAGCGGCTACTCCTGGCGCTGCCGCTGACACCACCGCAGGAGCCGTTGCGGCCGACACCTCCACGGCCAGCCCGGCACCGGCCTGGCCGGCGTCATCCGACGACCAGGACGCGGCCGGCGGTGCTCCGATCGAGGCATCCGCAGCCCGGCACCCTGGCGACTTCGGCGCACGCGTGGGAGGCTTCGCCACCGACCGGCTGAACGAGTTCATCGCCCCAGAGCTCGACCCCGATGCCGCACCACCGGAATCCGTGGTGCGCATCCCGCCACTTCGCCTCCTCGGCTCGCTGATCTTCAGTCCATTCACGGTGTTCCTGGCCGCGGCGCTCGTCGCCATCATCGTGAGTGTGTCGACGGGAACCTCCGGCTGGCTGCTGATCGCGATCGTGCCTGGCATCATCGGCAGTGTCACGTTCTACTTCTCTCGATTCACCAAGTCGCTGCGGTACAGCATCGCCGGAACGCCAGACGGCGTGCGGGTCGGCTTTGGGCTGCTCTCCACCAGCAGCGAGATCCTGCCCCCGGGCCGGATCCACGCCATCGAGGTCTCGCAGCCCATCCTGTGGCGGCCGTTCGGCTGGTGGCAGGTGCGCATCAACACAGCTGGCCACTCCACGACCAGCGGCGCGGGCGGGCAGGCGAATACGACGACGCTCCCCGTCGGGACCGCCATTGATGTGGCGAAGGTGCTCGAGCTCATCCTGCCCGGCTACGCCGAAGAGGAGCAGCGCGCCCTCATCGCGAACGGCATGGTGTCGCCAGGCGGAGACGCCGATTTCATCAACTCCCCGCGTCGGGCTGCGTGGCTCCGGCCGTTCTCCTGGCGTCGCACGGGTTACACGATTTCACAGGGCGTCGCCATCGTGCGTCGGGGCGTCGTCTCCCGCGAACTGATCCTGGTACCGCTGGCGAGGCTGCAGAGCGTGCGCATCGACCAGGGTCCCATCGAACGGATGCTGCGCCTGGCCTCCGCTCACCTGCACACGGTCTCCGGTCCGGTGAGCGCCAGACTTCCCGTCATCGACGTCAGCGAAGCCGAACGCCTCTTCGGCCGCATCGCGGTCGGTGCGGTCGAGTCCGCTCACTCAGACACCAGTCACCACTGGTACCTGGATGACAGCACAACAATGAACACCCTGGAGTAACTCATGAACACCCGTCCCGGACGGCTGGGCATCGGCATCATCGGTGCCGGCCACGTCGGACCCATTCTCGGCGCCGCACTTGCCGGTGCCGGCCACGCCATCGTCGGCATCTCTGCGATCTCACGGGACAGCCGTGACAGGGCTGAGGCGATCCTGCCCGCCGTACCAATCCTGACCATCCCCGAGATCGTCGAGCGCAGTGAGCTGGTGATCCTGGCCGTGCCTGACGACCAGCTCGAGAGCCTGGTCAGTGGACTGGCCGCCGCTGGAACGTGGCAGCAGGGCCAGCTTGTGCTGCACACATCCGCTCGATTCGGCACGAACGTGCTGCAGCCCGCATTTGCAAGCGGCATCATCCCGCTCGCCATTCACCCGGCCATGAGCTTCACCGGCACCAGCATGGACATTGCGCGACTGACCGACAGCTACTTCGCCGTCACGGCTCCGACGCCCGTGCTGCCGATCGCCCAGGCGCTCGTTGTGGAGATGGGCGGCGAGCCCGTTGTGGTGGGCGAAGCGGATCGCGCGAGCTACGCGGAGGCGGTGGACACGGCGACCGCGTTCGCCACGTCCATCATCGACCAGGCGACGAACCTGCTGTCGGGCATCGGCATCGAACAGCCAGGCGCGGTCATCGCCCCTCTCGTGCGCTCTGCAATGGAGAACGCCCTCGCCCGCACCGATCACGACGCGATCGACAGGGCCGTGCTCGCGGAGCTCGCCGAATTCGGCAGCGCGGCCGGGAGCCTGGCACCCGATCCAGAATCACCAGAAACACCAGATTCACCAGAAACACCAGAAACACCAGAAACACCAGATTCAGAAACACCAGAAACACCAGATTCAGAAACACCGGAAACACCAGATTCAGAAACACCGGAGGACAAATGACCGCGCACCACACACCCGATGTGATCGGCACGATTGCCGAGCTGCGCCAGCGTATCCAGGAGGCCAGGGCAGCGGCCGTCGCCGCCGGTCAGCCAGGACGGGTTGCGCTTGTCCCGACCATGGGCGCACTGCACGACGGCCACCTGTCGCTGGTCGCGCGAGCGCGCGAGCTCGGCGACATCGTTGTGGTGTCCATCTTCGTCAATCCGCTGCAGTTCGGTGACGCCGCCGACCTTGACCTGTACCCGCGCACGCTCGACGCCGATGTGGAGAAACTCTCCGCGTCCGGTGTCTCCTTCGTCTTCGCGCCAACGGCTAGGGAGATGTACCCGAACGGTGGGGGCGGCACCACGATCACGGCCGGCCCCGTCGGATTCCTCTACGAAGGCGCGTCACGGCCAGGACACTTCGATGGCGTGCTCACTGTCGTCGACAAGCTCGTGAAGATCGCCGGAGCGGATGTCGCCGTGTTCGGCCAGAAAGACGCCCAGCAGGTGTTCCTCGTGCAGAGCATGGTCGCCGACCTCAACACCCCAGTGCAGATCGAGGTCGTCCCGATCGTGCGGGAGCACAATGGGCTCGCGCTGTCGAGCCGGAATGCCCGGTTGAGTGACGTGGAACGAGACGGTGCGCTCGCACTCTCTGCGGGCCTGGCTGCGGCATCCGCTCGCCGCGGAAGCGCTGCAGAAGCGCTCGAAGCCGCCCATGCGGTCATTGATGCGCAGCCACTGGTTAAACTGGACTATCTCGTTGTTGTGCATCCGGAGACGTTCCTGCCGGTTGACGACGATTATCGGGGGCCTGCTCGCATGCTGGTCGCCGCGCTGGTCGGAGGCACGCGCCTCATCGACAACGCTGATCTCGACCTCACCTAATCACGACAACCGCTGGTTCAGGGGCCACCCTGCCCCTGATACCGACCGACGGAGAACCGCATGAGCGACACGAACAACACGCCTTCACAGCCGACCGAGCCCGAATTCACCGAGGCGGAGATCTCGGAGCAGAAGGCCGTGCGACTGGCCAAGCGGGAGCGGCTGAACGCCGCGGCGACCTCGCTCGGCGGCGGCGCGTACCCGGTCTCAGTGCCGGTGACCGACACCATTCCCGCCGTGCGTGCCCGCTACAGCGACCTTGAAGCGGATGCCACCACCGGCGAAATCGTCGGCCTCGCCGGCCGCGTGGTGTTCTTGCGCAACACCGGCAAGCTCTGCTTCGCGAGCCTGCAGAGCGGTGACGGCAGCCGCATCCAGGCCATGGTGTCGCTCGGCGAAGTGGGCGAAGAGTCCCTCGCAGAGTGGAAGGCGCTCGTCGACCTGGGCGACCACGTGTTCGTCTCAGGCGAGGTCATCTCCTCCCGTCGCGGCGAGCTGTCGATCATGGTCAAGGAGTGGCAGATCGCGGCCAAGGCCGTGCTGCCGCTGCCGAACCTGCACTCGGAGCTGAACGAGGAGACGCGCGTTCGCAGCCGCTACCTCGACCTCATCGCCCGCGAGCAGGCACGCTTCAACGTGATCGCCAGGTCGAAGGCTGTCGCAAGCCTCCGCGCCACGTTCACCGCTCTCGACTTCATTGAGATCGAGACGCCGATGTTGCAGGTCATGCATGGTGGGGCATCCGCTCGCCCGTTCAAGACGCACAGCAACGCGTTCGACACCGAGCTGTTCCTGCGCATCGCGCCTGAGCTGTTCCTGAAGCGCGCCGTGGTCGGCGGCATCGACCGGGTTTACGAGATCAACCGCAACTTCCGCAACGAGGGCGCGGACTCCACACACTCGCCGGAGTTCGCGATGCTCGAGGCCTATGAGGCATACGGCGACTACAACTCGATCGCCGACCTCACCCAGAAGCTGATCCAGGATGCCGCAGTCACCGTCTCAGGCAGCCACGTCGTCACGTGGGCCGATGGCACCGAGTACGACCTGGGCGGCCAGTGGGACCGCATCAGCATGTACGACAGCTTGAACGCCGCTGCCGGCACCTCCTTCACGCCGGAAACCCCGATCGCTGAGCTCAAGGCACTCGCAGAGCGCGAAGAGCTGGAGATCGACCACCCCATCCACGGCAAGTACATCGAAGAGCTCTGGGAGCACTTCGTCAAGGGCGACCTCGTGCGCCCCACCTTCGTGATGGACTTCCCCGTCGACACCAGCCCGCTCGTTCGCGGACACCGGACTCTGCCTGGCGTTGTCGAGAAGTGGGACCTCTACATCCGCGGCTTCGAACTGGCCACCGGCTACTCGGAGCTCGTCGACCCCGTCATCCAGCGCGAGCGCTTCGTCGAGCAGGCACGCTTGGCCGCCGGGGGAGACCCTGAGGCGATGCGCCTCGACGAGGAGTTCCTGCGCGCACTCGAATACGGCATGCCGCCGACCGGCGGAATGGGCATGGGCATCGACCGCCTGCTCATGGCGCTGACCGGCCTCGGCATCCGCGAAACTATCCTGTTCCCCCTGGTGAAGTAGGTCATGATGAGCTTCTTGCGTAAAGACGATTTCGAGCCCGAGAAGAAAAAGGGCGACGGATCCGGCGACGGCGAGAAGAAGGGCCCATCGATGAATCGGATCGCGATCTGGGTCGTCGTCGGCGCTGTCGGCCTGTACATGCTGGGCTCAGGGCTGATCGGCATCCTGAGTAAATAGCGGCCGGCGACCGCCGCCCCTGGCGGCGTCGCATCTGGCTTTGCGGCATCCGCTCGGCTGTGACCAGTTCGGCTGCGGATTGCGGGCTGCGGGCTGCAGACTGTGGGCTGTGGGCTGTGGGCTGTGGGCTGTGGGCTGTGGGCTGTGGGCTTGCTGCGGCGTGCGGAGCCGTTTCGTCGTGCGCGTAGCGAATACAGGACGAATCGAGCATCTGTCACCGAATACAGGACGGATCGCGCTCTCTGCGGCAATGTTTCCTGTTTTGGCGACGGGCGGATCCGCGCAGCACCCGCACCCGCACCCGCACCGGCACCGGGGGCGCGAGCATGCGTCCTCCACACCGCGCGGAGCAGTCCCGCTCCTGTCGTTCCTGTAGCGAATACAGGACGAATCGAGCATCTGTCACCGAATACAGGACGGATAGCGCTCTCTGCGGCAATGTTTCCTGTTTTCGCGACGGGCAGATCCGCGCAGCACCCGCACCGGCACCCGAACCTGCACCCGAACCCGCACCCGNACGGATAGCGCTCTCTGCGGCAATGTTTCCTGTTTTCGCGACGGGCAGATCCGCGCAGCACCCGCACCGGCACCCGAACCTGCACCCGAACCCGCACCCGCACCGGCACCCGAACCCGCACCCGCACCCGAACCCGCACCAGCACCCGCACCCGCGCCGGGGCGCGAGCACGCGTCCTCCACACAGTGCGAGCTGTGCGCTGTGCTCACACTCCCGAGCGCCCTGCGTGACGAGGGGGCAAGCCGGGCGAATATCGACGGATGCAGCGCTCACTCAACCAGGACATGCTCCGATTCGGGAATCTCGCTACGAGAGCCCAATTGCGAAACCTCGGGCATACCGACCGAAATATTCGCAACGCACTTGCCGCACGGGAACTGTGGCCGCTCGGGCGCAGCTGGGTAGCGTGCCGCAACGCTGACGGGCCGGCGATGCGAGCGGTGGTGTTGGGAGGACGTCTCGGAGCGGCATCCGCTCTGCGCAGCTACGGCGTATGGATTACGCGATCGCCAGGGCTCTGGGTGGCGTCGCCACAGAGGGCAAGCAGACTTGCCCAGCCGGGGCCGGGTGAACACCGATTGTGGGTACGAGAGTTCTTCCCAGTCACCGATGAGCGGCTCTGGCGGATGTCGCTACGAGACTCGCTCGCCCAGTATGCGCGAATTGCGTCGGCCGACGACACGATCGCCGCTTTCGACAGCGCGTTGAAATCAGGCATCCTGCGGGAGCGCGACCTCGCCGACGTCCTCGAACGGCTGCCGCGAAGATGTCGGCGGTTGGCCCAGCGGATGAATCGGCGCGCAGAGTCTGGGCTGGAGACGCTGCTGCGGCTCGCTGCCCTGGCCGAGGGATGGAACGTCGAGGTGCAGGTATCGATCAGCGGCGTTGGCCGGGTGGACTTGGTGATCGACGGCTGGCTCGTAATCGAGACCGATGGCGCCGAGTGGCACGACGACGAGACCTCACAGGACGAGGATCGCCGACGAGAAGCGCAACTAGTCTTGCGCGGCTACCGATGGCACCGATTCCGCTACAACCAGGTTCTCGAGCAGATGCCGCTATGCATCGAGGTCATCCGCACAATCCTTGCCAGCGGTCGCCCTGTGACGCCGGTCGGGGCGTAGCGAAAACAGGACGAATCGAGCATCCGTCACCGAATACAGGACGGATCGCGCTCTCTACGGCAATGTTTCCTGTTTTCGCGACGCCTGTTTCGGTGGCATCCGCTCTGGTTCGAGCGCGCCAGCCCTGCCAGCCCCGGCAGCCCCGTAAAAAGGGGCCAAGCGGCCGCCAGCAACGCACAGGAAACTACGCGTATCCTTAGAGTGTTATGGACAATTTTTGGGCTAATGCGCTGTGGTCACTTGCACCGACCGTCCTTGTCGGGCTGACCTTCTGGGTGATCATGCGTGCGATCGTGCATGCCGATCGTACTGAGCGCAAGGTCTACGCCGAGGTTGAGGCCGAAGAGCGCGCGCGCCTCGGGCTCGACAAACCCGCCGCCTAGGCCTGCATGGACGGCTGGGACATCACGACCATTGCCATTCTGGTCGCGCTTTTCATTGATTTTGCTGTTCGTGTTGTCGCCGTCATTGTCGTACCGCGCAACCGCCGCCCCACATCGGGCATGGCCTGGCTGCTTGCCATCTTCTTCCTGCCGTACATCGGTGCCATCCTCTTCCTGCTGATCGGATACCGGACGCTTCCGAAGAAGCGCCTGCAGAAGCAGGACCAGATCAACCAGTTCATCCTCGACAGCACGGATGGCATGGAGCGCGTCAGGCGCGATCACCCGTGGCCGATATGGCTGGAATCCGTTGTCGAGTTGAACCGCAACCTCGGCGCGATGCCGCTGGTGGGCGACAACACCGCCAGCCTGCTCAGCAGCTACGAGGGCACGTACAACGCGATGATCGACGACATCAACAAGGCCAAGAAGTTCGTGCACGTTGAGTTTTACATCATCTCCTTCGACAAGACGACGGCGCCGTTCTTCGACGCCCTCGAGAACGCGGTGAAACGTGGCGTGACCGTTCGTGTGCTGTTCGATCACTTGCAGTCGATGCGGCAGGTGGGGTATCGCCGTACGCTGAAGCGCCTGGACCGCGCCGGCGTGAAGTGGGAACTGATGCTGCCGATCCAGCCGCTCAAGGGCAAGTGGCAGCGCCCGGACCTCCGCAATCACCGCAAGCTGCTCATCGTCGACGCTGCGGTCGGCTACATGGGGTCGCAGAACGTCATCGACCGCACGTACAACTCACGCCGCAACCGCCGTCGGGGCCTGAAGTGGAAAGACCTGATGACGCGGGTCGAAGGCCCGATCGTTGCCGGACTGAACGCCATCTTCATCACCGACTGGTACAGCGAGACGAACGAGCTGATCACCCGGAGCGTTGAACCTGTCGGTCCTCGCAACGTGCCAGACGCCATCGACTGCCAGGTGGTGCCGAGCGGTCCAGGGTTCAAGGGCGAGAACAACCTGCGCCTCTTCCTCGCGCTGCTCTACTACGCGCAGGAACGCATCATCATCACCAGCCCGTACTTCGTGCCAGACGAGTCGATCATGTACGCGATCACCACGGCCACCCAGCGCGGGCTGCACGTGGAGCTCTTCGTCTCGGAGATCGGTGACCAGGCCCTCGTCTACCACGCGCAGCGCTCGTACTACGAAGAGCTGCTGCGTGCCGGCGTCAAGATCTACATGTACAAGGCGCCGTACATCCTGCACGCCAAGCACTTCACGATCGACGACGAAGTCGCCGTCATCGGCTCGAGCAACATGGACATGCGCTCGTTCAGCCTCAACATGGAGGTCTCGCTGATGGTGCGCGGCAAGTCATTCGTGTCTGAGCTGCGCGCCATCGAAGACGGTTACCGGGCCGACAGCCGTGAACTCACGCTCGACGAGTGGATGAAGCAGCCGTTGCGCTCCACAGTGCTCGACAATCTGGCGCGCCTGACCTCGGCCGTGCAGTAGCCGAAGCGCCGAGAGTCGCCGTTTGTGCCGAGAGTCGCCGTTGTAACGGCG